>NZ_JBIBGL010000014.1:0-306264 GCF_042956465.1 Embleya sp. NPDC008237 | reverse complement strand
CTCCCGGACTCTAGCAGATCTTGCGACCCGCTTTTCGTCCGCTGCTTTCCGCCTTCGAAACTTTCGTTTCCTTGGCTTCCGGCTCTTCGAGCTTACCAGGTCTTTCGACCCGCTTCGCTC
Source organism: Embleya sp. NPDC008237 (assembly GCF_042956465.1). Taxonomy (NCBI): domain Bacteria; kingdom Bacillati; phylum Actinomycetota; class Actinomycetes; order Kitasatosporales; family Streptomycetaceae; genus Embleya; species Embleya sp. NPDC008237. The sequence continues at coordinate 306,144 of NZ_JBIBGL010000014.1, read as the reverse complement.
ACCGCTTCGGCTTCGGAAATTTGTTCTTCCCGCTGCTTTCTGCGACGCCCCGAACATTAGCGGATCGCATTTCCCACCGTCTAATCGGCAGCAATTCGCGTTCCGGTGAATCTGCGGGGGCACCCGGACACGGAACGACGCGTGTGATGCGCATGCGCAGCACACCCGGCTTCATGTGATCGGATTGGCCACCCCGGGACCAGCCAGCGTGTGCGCCTAGGCACGCGTCTGTCTCAGGTCTCCCTGTCGGGCAACTTGGAGGACCTTACCGGGGGCCCGGGGCCGACTGCAAACCGGCACACGCGGGCTCCGTTTCGGGTGTTCGAACCCGAGCAGACTCCGGGCATGGTTACCTCAACTGCACGGCGAGTGAACCCGATCGCAACGGTCGTCAGTGTCGTGGCCGCCGCGATCGCAGTGATCATCGTCCTGCACATCATTCTGTTCGTTTTCGAGGCCAATCCCTCCAACGGCGCGGTGGAGACCATCGCCGACTGGGCGGACTGGCTGACCCGCTGGTCGCGGGACCTCTTCACCCCCGACAACGTCAAGGCGCGGGTCGCGGTGAACCAGGGGCTGGCCGCGGTGGTCTACCTGGCCGCCGGTGCGCTGATCTCCCGGCTGGTCAGCCGGGTCTGAGGGCGCGTCCGGGCGCGAGCGCAATCGGCCCGATAGTTCCGTACGGTGGCGGCGCACCAGTCGTAATGATTGGGGTGGAGTACCGAACTGCACCGCCGCCGACCGGAGGGCCCCATGTCCCTGCTCACCCCGGACAGCCTGGGCGATCTCCTGGGCTTGTTCGATTTCGGGAACGGGTGTGTCACCCGCGTACGGATCGACGACCCGTTCAGCCCGGGTGGGGCCACGGCTCGCGTCCTGGTCGACGCTCGGGACCGGGAGCACGGCTGGCCGTGGATTCCCGTCGAGTTCACGCTCACGGGACTTCGCGACTACCGGGTCGAACACGGCAAGGGATTCTCCGGAATGCTCTATTTCGACCCGGTGCTGTCGTGTTTCACCGATGAGACGTACGGCGATCTCTTCTATCTGGACTTCGATCCGGTGGACGGACCCGGGGCGTACGAGCCCGTCGACGCCGGCGACGTCGTCGGCCGGTCCCAGTGCTTCTTCGCCGCCGAGAGCTGCTCGTGGCGTGCCCTGCCGCCCACGGAGAGTCCCCGGCTCCGACTCATTGGTAACGCTTAGGTCTCAAACCTTTCACTCACTAGGTTCAGCTTCTACGTTCACTCGCACCGGAATCGGCCGCGAGTGTTCGAGTCGTGAACGCTTGATCGTCGATTCCTCCGTATTCGGTACGAAGTCGAGTCGAGGAATCATGAAGCTTCAGCGGAAGCGCTTCGCCGCCCTGCCCGCCACCCTCGGTGCCGGCGCCCTGCTCTTGGCCCTGACCGGAAGTGCCGACGCGGCTCCCGGCCACGGCGACCACCGCCCGTCCGTAGCCGGGATGCGAATCCTGTTGAGCAACGACGACTCGATGCAGAACGCCAAGCCCGACGGTGCCGACGGCCGGGGCATCTACGAGGTGCGCCGGGCGCTGTGTGCCGCCGGGGCCGACGTCGTGGTGATGGCGCCGTGGCAGTTCATGAGCGGGTTCGGGACCGCGGCCACCGGCGGCGGCGCACTCACCGTGTCCAGGCGCACCGCGCTGCCCGCTGGCTTCGAGGGCAACTGTGCCCAGGCCCCGAGCAAGGGAGCCGTCTTCGGGGTGTGCAAGGGCGACGCCCCGTGCGGCCCGACCACGCCGAGTGCCACCCCCGTGGACACCGTGCGGCTCGCCCTGCGCGGCGGGCTCGCCGCCAAGGTCGGCTGGCAGAACGGCCCCGACCTGGTGCTCACCGGGATCAACTCCGGGCCCAACGTCGCCTCGGTCACCAACGACTCGGGCACCCTGGGCGCCGCCATCGCCGCGATCGACAACGGCAAGCCGGCCATCGCGCTCAGCGGCGGCTTCGACATGGCCTCGTTCAAGGTGACCCCGGCCACCTACCGGGCGTTCGCCGACTTCCTGCCCTCGTATGTGGCACAGCTCAAGGACCGCAAGGCGCTGTCGGACGAATACGTGATCAGCATCAACCACCCGAACACGGTGCCGGGGAAGCAGCCCGGCCGGCCGGTGTGGACCGAGATCGGTACCGAGACCGTGGTCGCGATCCGGTATTCGGCCTCGCCCGACGGCGACACCTTCGCCATCGGTCAGGGCGACTGTGCGGTGCCCGGCACGTTCTGTCGCCCGGAGACCAAGCGGCATGCCGACTGGACCGAGCTGAACAAGGGGAACATCACGGTCTCCGCGGTGACCGGTGACCGCACCCTGCGCGGTGGCGCGGACGACAGGCTGGAGCGCTTCGTCCGAACCGGCCGCTGATCGCTCGCCGCAGCGCACGGACCGTCCCGATCCGGGCCCCGAGACCGTCTCGGTCCGAGCCGGGATCGAGTCGGTCCGCGTCGGGCGCCGACCGGCTCGATACTGGTCGGATGGCAGACAAGCAGCGTCGACGCGGTCGCGCCCCCGAGCCGATCCGGGCCGACGTGGGCTCCGGCAGCGTCGAGTTGGAGCCCGATCCGGACCGGGCCGGGGCGTGGACGCTGCGCCTGCACGGGTCGCCGCAGTCGCACGTGGATCTGGGCGACCCGACGTGGTTGGAGTTCGAGTACGTGCGTCGGCTCGGCCATGTGGTCGACCTGATCGCGGACGCCGGCAAGCCGCTGCGGGCCTTCCACCTCGGCGGCGGCGGGCTCACCCTGGCCCGCTACGTGGCGGCCACTCGGCCCCGGTCGCGGCAGCAGGTGGCCGAGTTGGACGCGGGGTTGGTGGAGTTCGTCCGCCGGGAACTGCCGTGGGAGAAGAACTGGCAGATCCGGGTACGCACCGGCGATGCCCGCGAGGTGGTGGGCAAGGCGCCGGACGCCGCGTTCGATCTCGCCGTGGTCGACGTGTTCGCCGATTCGCGGGTGCCCGCGCATCTGACGTCGGCCGAGTTCGTCGGCGAGGTGGCCAGGACACTGGCCCCCGGCGGGGTGTACGCGGTGAATCTGGCCGACGGCGGTCGGCTCGATTTCGTCCGCTCGCAGGTGGCGACGGTGCGCTCGGTGTTCCCGAATCTGCTGCTGATCGCCGACCCCGCGGTGTTGCGCGGGCGGCGGTTCGGCAATGTCGTCCTGGTCGCCTCGCACGGCGAGTTGCCGATTGGAGAGCTGGCCCGGCGTACGGCCGCCGACCCGTTCCCGGGACGGGTCGAGCACGGCGCCGCGTTGGCCGACTTCCCCGGTGGGGCGGCCGTGGTGCACGACGCCACGGCGGTCGCGTCGCCGGCTCCGCCCGCGCGCACCTTCGGCCGCAACTGAGCCGACCGGCGCAGCGCCGGCGCTATCCGGCGAACCGCTACCGCCGCCGCTTGCGCTCCTCCACCCGGCCCTTGAGCAGGCCGACGACCAGGAGCACGATCAGCGTCGCGACCAACAGCACCACCGTGACCGCGGAGCCGAGCAGCACCTTGCCCCGGTCGGTCAGGGTGAAGACCGAGACCGGCAGCGTCCGCCACTCGGCCGGGTAGACCATGATCGTCGCGCCGACTTCGCCCATCGACAGCGCGATCGCCAGGCTCGCCGCCGCGGTGATCGACGGGAGCAGCATCGGCAGCCGTACCCGCAGCAGCACCCGGGCGGCGCTCGCACCGAGCGACGCGGCCACGTCCGCGAAGGCCGCGTCGGTTCGGTCGAGGCCGGCCGACACCGTGGAGTACGCGAATGTCACCACCAGCACCGCGTGTGCCGCGATGACGATCCACTTGGTCCCGTTGAGCAGGATCGGGCCGTCGCTGAAGGCCACCAGCATGCCCAGACCGACCACCACCGAGGGCACCGCGACCGGCAGGTGGAAGACCGCGTCGGTGAGCCGGCGAATGAAGCGCGGCGCGGTCCGGGCGGCGATCGCCGCCCACGTACCGACCACGATCGCGATCAGCGATGCGCCCAGCGCTGTCTCGATGCTGACCACGAGGCTGTCGTGGTTGGTGCCCGCCGTGGCCTCGCGGATGTTCTCGCTCGTCCAGGACGCCGGCAGCACGCTGTTCCAGTCGCCGGCGAAGGCGGCGATGCCCAGGATCGCCAGCGGGGCGAGCACGAGGGGGGCGAAGACGAGTGCGAAGAGCGCCCAGACGAGGGCACGTCCGCTACGCGACCAGACCAGCACGGCCGGCTCCTGTCCGGGAGAAGACGAATCGGTAGACCGCGTAGAGCGTGAGCGACAGCGCGACCTCGACCACCGCGACCACACACGCGCCCGGGTAGTCGAAGGTGACCGCGCCCTTGGCGTGAACGAGCATCGGCAGCGTGGTGACGTCCTTGGCGCCGATGAACAGCACGATCCCGAACTCGTTGAGCGTGAGCAGCAGGGTCAGGCTGCCGCCGGCCGCGAGTGCGGGCCACGCCTCGGGCAGCAGCACCTGGCGGATCACCCGCAGTGGTCCCGCGCCGAGCGAGGCCGCGACGTCCAGCCGGTCCCGGGGCACCAGTGCGAAGGCGGCGAGCAGCGGGCGCATCACGAACGGGGTGTAGAAGGTGATCTCGGCCAGCACCACGCACCACGGCGAGTACAGGAAGCCGACGAGTGGTTCGCCCAGGCCGAGCTTGTCCGCCGCCGCGTTGACCACGCCCGCCGTGCCGTACAGGAAGGTGAAGGCCAGCGCGATCAGGAAGGACGGGAAGGCGAGCACGGTGTCCACGATCCGCCCGACCGCCCGGGCACCGGGGAACGGGACGAAGGACAACACCAGGGCCAGGAAGAAGCCGACGACCAGGCAACCGAGGGTGGACAACACGGCGATCTTCACCGTGTTCCACAGCGCGTCGCCGAACGAGGGCGAGTTCAGCACGTCGCGCCAGACGTCCAGGCCGACGTGTTCGTTCTTGTCGACGAAGGACTGCTTGACCACGAGTGCGAGCGGATAGAGGAAGAATCCGGCGGCGAGCACGAGCGGCGGGAGCACCCACAACGCCCGGGACGCGCCGCCGCGGGCCTTGCTCACGGGCGTCGGGGCCGCGGTCGGTTCGGCCGCGGGCGGCGATTCGGTCAGGGTCGCGGTCATCCGGCCGCTCCCGCCGGAACCAGGACGCACGGCTCGGCGGGCAACGCCACGCCGAGCCGCTCGCCGAGCGCCGGCACCCGGGCCAGGTCGGCGACATCGATCCGGATCTCCCGGCCCGACCGCCCCGACTGCTCCGACTGCTCCGGCCGCTCCCGCTCACCCGGCTTCCCCGCCGGGCCCGTCGCTTCGTCGAGCACGCAGGTCAGCCGGTAGTCGGCGCCGCGCCACTGGATCGCGGTGAGCGTCGCGGGCAGCGTGTCCGGGTGGTCGACCGCGGTCGCCCCCAGGGTGTGCGGGCGGGCCACCAGCATCGCCCGCTCGCCCTCGGCGAACGCCCGGGTGGGATCGGCGGCGACGGTCAGTCCGCCCACCGCGACCTCGACCGCGTCGTCCCCGGCCGTGCACGCGGCGAGCACCCGCGCGCCGAGCAGGTTGGCCGCGCCCAGGAAGGATGCGGTGAACTCGCTGGGCGGACGCCGATACAGCCGATCCGTGGCGTCCAGGTCCACCAGGCGCGCATCCCGCATCACCGCGATCCGATCGGCGAGCGCGAGCGCCTCGGTCTGGTCGTGCGTGACGTACATGATCGCCACGTCCGGCAGGTCGGCCCGCAACCGCTGCAACTCGCCGAGCAGGTCGGCGCGCAGCGTCGCGTCCAGCGCGGACAGCGGTTCGTCGAGCAGCAGTACGGGCGGACGGATTGCCAACGCGCGGGCGATCGCCACCCGTTGCTGCTGACCGCCGGACAACTCGCGGGGGTAGCGCCGGGCGTAGCTCGCCATGCCCACCATGTCCAGCGCCTCGGTGACCCGGCGGGCCACCTCGGCACGCGGCACCCGGCGGGCCTTGAGGCCGAACGCGACGTTGTCCGCGACCCGCATGTGCGGGAACAGCGCGTAGTTCTGCACGACGACGCCGATTCCGCGCTTGTTCGGCGGCTCGTACGTCACGTCGCGCCCGGCCAGGGTGATCCGTCCGGAGGCGGGCCGGAGGAAACCCGCGACCGCCTTGAGTGCCGTGGACTTGCCCGAGCCGGACGGTCCGAGCAGCGCGACCGTCTCGCCTCGGGCGACCTCCAGGCTCAGCCCCTCCAGGGCCACGACGGATCCGTACCGGACCGTCAGATCCTGGATGCCGATCGCCGCTGCGGTCGGCGCTGCGTGCACGGTGGTCGCCTCGGTGCGCTCGATGGCTGGTGCGGTCATGCGGGTTCCCTCCCTGTCCGCGGTTCTCTCGGGGTGTCCGGACCGGTCGGGTCAGCGACCGACGGCCTTGTTGTAGTCGGCCAGGTCGGCGTCCAACTCCTTGAGGACCGTGTCCCATTCCGGCGTCCAGATCTCCACGCCCTCCAGGGCCTTGGCGATCTCGGCGGCGTTCGCGTCGGTCGGCTTGACGTCCTCGCGGACGGGCAGGCCGAGCGCGTCGGCGGAGACCGAGGTCTGCGCCTCCGGGGAGAGCAGGTAGTCCATCAGCTTGCGGCCGTTGTCGGCGTGCGGGGCGCCCGAGGACAGGCCCATGAAGTACGGCAGCGCGAACGTCGAGGCCTTGCCCGCGTCGTCGGCCGGGAACCAGACCTTGAAGTTGGACTTGTCGTTGTGGATCGACGCCAGGTTCATCTGCAGGTCGCCGTTGGCCACGCTGAGTTCGCCCTTGCCGACCTTGGGCTGGAGCTTGCCGGTGGAGGAGGACGGGCCGACGTTGTTCGATTCGAGCCGCTTGAGGTAGTCGAGCGCGCCCTGCTTGCCGTACAGGTGCTGGAGCTGGATCAGCACGGCGGTGCCGTCACCGGCCTGGCCGGGCGTGGAGTACTGGAGCTTGGACTTGAACCGGCCGTCGGTCAGCTCTCGGAACTTGGTCGGCGCAGGCTTGGCCTGATCGGGGTTGTAGATCCAGGACGCGTAGTTGTCGACCACGGCCACATAGCGGCCCTGCGCGTCCTTCGAGGTCGCGGGCACCTTGTCGGCGCCGGCCGGCGTGTACGCGGTGAGCAGGCTCGCCTGGGCCGCGCGCTGGATGAACGGCGGCAGCGTGATCGCCACGTCGGCCTGCGGGTTGCCCTTCTCCTTCTCCATGCGCGTGACCACCTCGCCGGAGCCGGACTCCACCAGGTTGACCTTGATCCCGGTCTTCTTCTCGAAGTCCGCGAAGCGCTTGGTGTACCAGTCGGCGAGCCCGTCCACGGAGTAGACGGTCACGCTGCCCGAGCCCTTGGCCGGGGCACCGCCGGGGGCGGCCTTCGCGGCGGGACCGGTGTCGTCCGAGCCGCTCCCGCCGGTCCCGCCGCAGGCGGTCGCGGTGAGGACCACCACGGTGGCGGCGGCGGTGAGGCCGAGGATGCGTCGCATGGGAAATCGCCCTTTCGAAAAGACGAATCAGCCCTGGAGCAGGGCGGGGAGGTCGCGGATGGAGCCGAGCACGTGGGTGGCGCCGGCCGCTTCGAGCGCGGCGCGGTCGTGGGCGCCGGTGAGCACACCGGCGGCGATCGAGGCGCCGGAGCGCAGCCCGGTGAGCACGTCGTACGCGGTGTCGCCGACCACGGCGACCGCGCGCAGGTCCTCGACGCCCAGACGCAGCACCGCGGTGAGCACCATGTCCGGGTACGGCCGGCCGCGTCCGGCGTCGGCCGGGCACAGGGTCAGATCGGCGAGGTCGGACCAGCCGAGCGCGGCCAGGATCGCGTCCTGGGTGGGTCGGCCGAAGCCGGTGGTCAGGGCGACGGCGACGCCGGCCGCGCGCAGTGCGCGGATGGCGTCCTCGGCGCCGTCGATCGGCGCGCAGCGGCCCCGGGCGACCAGGTCGGCGTAGGCGGCCTCGAAGGCGAGGTTGGCGGCTCGGGCGCGCTCCTCGTCGCCGTCGAGCAGGGCGCGGAAAACGGTGATCTTGCTCTCGCCCATGGTGGCCTCGACGTAGTCGAGCTTGCGCTCGAAGTCGGCGGAGCCGACCTCGACGCCGACCGCGCCGATCGCCCGGGTGAACGCCTCGACGACGAGACCGTCGTCGGCGACGGTGGTGCCGGCCATGTCCAGGACGGCGAGTTGACAGTGCGTCATCAGTGGTGCTCCGGTGGGCTTTCGGCGAAGGGTGGCGGGTTCGGGGTGGCGCGACGGCGCGGCACTAGAGGCCGGCGAGGTGCGCGGTGCGTTCGGCGATGGCGGGTGAACAGGTCATCCCGCGTCCGCCGGGGCCGGTCACCAGCCAGGTCGCCGGGGCGACCTGCTCGCGGTGTACGACGCGGGTCGTGTCGGTGGTCTGCGCGTACACCCCGGCCCAGCGGCGGCGCACGGCGGGCAGCGGGCGGCCGAGCAGCCCCTCGGCGACCTCGACCAGGTGCTCGTAGGGCGCGGAGTCCACATCGAACGTGAACGGCTCGTCGTATTCGTGGGTGTCGCCGATGGTCAGGCCGCCGTCCAGGCGCTGGACCATCAGCAGCTGCATGCGGTGCTCGGCGGGCACCGGTGCCTGCGGGTGGGCGCTCTTCAGCGCGTCCAGCGCGGTGCCGGCGTAGGCGGGGTAGTAGCGGAAGCTGTCGCCGTCGGCGACCGAGGTGGTCAGCCGCTCGTCGAGCGGGTCGGTCTGCATCATCTGCAGGCGCACCCGGCGCACCGGCAGTTCCGGGGCCAGCTCGCGGACCAGGCCGGTCAGCCAGGCGCCGGTGCACAGCAGCACCAGGTCGCCCTCGTGGGTGTGTCCGTGGTCGTCGCGCACGCCGGTGCCGCTCGGCAACAGGTCGCGCACCTCGCGGCCGGGCAGCCAGGTGTAGCGGCCGCCGGCCGCGAGGTGCGCGCGCAGCGCGGGCAGCGCGACCCGGGACTCGACCGCGCCGTCCCGCTCGCACCACAGCGCCGCGTCGAAGGTGCCGCGCAGCGCCGGGTTGTGCTCTCGGGCCTCGTTCGGGGTGAGCAGCTTCAGGCCGCGCTCGGCGGCGTCGGGGCGGGCGAGGGCCGCTTCGGCCACCGCGACCTCCTCGGCGCCTCGACACACGGTCAGCGAGCCGTTGGGCCGAAAGCCGGTGCCGGGCACGTCGGCGCCGATCCGCTCCCACAGCTCGCGGGCCCGCAGGGCGGTGTCCAGTTCGTCGCCGCCGGCCCGGCCGCCGATCCACACCAGGCCGAAGTTGCGCACCGAAGCACCGCGCGCCTCACGCTCGCGCTCGATGTGCACGACCTCGTGCCCGCGCTCGATGGCCTGCCAGGCATGCATGGTGCCCAGCACGCCACCTCCGACGACGATGACTCGCACCGGCTTCCTCCACGTTCTCGGGGGCGAATGCGACCAGCTTGGGAGCGGTCGATGCCGAGCATGCGGAGGCGGTGTGTCGCCCCGGTGAACAGTCCGTTAAGGTCCGAACCTGTTACCTTCCCGTTATGAAAGCCGGATGGGGCCTACGCCCGCAGGCGCGTGGCGAAACCCATCCGGTCCCCCCGGAACAGCGCCCGGACCCGCTCGATGGGCACCCCCTCCGGGTCGTAGGACGTGCGCATCACCAGCAACATCGGCAGCGCCGGGTTGGTCTCCAGGAGCAGCGCCTCGCGCGGCGCGGCCAACACGGTCTCCACGGTCTCGTCCATCTCCGCGAACACCACGCCCAGGTCCTTTTGCAGGCACAGGTACAGCGAGCCCTCCGGGCGCAGGACCTCCAGCAGGGTGGGAAAGCGGTCCAGCGGCAGATAGGTGCTTTCCAGGCCGATCGGTTCGTCGTCGGCGAGCAGCACCCGCTCCAGGTGCACGGTCAGGTCGCCGGTCCGGATCCGCAGCCGGTCGGCCAGGTCGGGCTGCGCGACGTGGTGTTCGAGGGTGACCACGCGGCGGCCGGGGGTCAGGCCCATCGAGCGCACCGCCTCGGTGTAGCTGCCGAGGCTGACCGGCTGCATGAGCTTGGGCGGCGCGACGTAGGTGCCCCGCCCGCGGGCGGAGCGCAGTCGGCCCTCCATCACCAGCTCGCCGATCGCCGATCGCAGGGTGCTGCGGGCGACGCCGTAGTTCGCGGCGAGTTCGCGTTCGGAGGGCAACAACGCGTCCTCGCCCAACTCGTCCATGAGTTGGAGCAGGCTCATCTTCACCGTGTACGACTTGGGGACGCGGCCGTGTTCGGGGACGCCGTCGCGATAGGGACGGGCCGTGGAGTCTGGGCTGGGCACCCACGGAGCCTATTCGGCCGGCGCCGGGTACGTACGACCCTTCCACGCCGCCCCCCGCCCGCGGGCGTGCCGGACCGCCGAGTGCACGGTCATCCCCAGGTACAGCGTGGCCGCGAACGGCAACAACACCGCCGCCGCGGCCGGCCGGCCGTAGTAGCGCACCATCGGCACATAGGTCGCGGTCATCAGCGCCCACACGGCGAGCCCGAGCAGCGCGAGCGGGGCATCCGCACCGATGATCCCGGCGCACAGGGCCACGGGCGCGGCCAGATAGATCAGCGCCAGCCCCAGCACCGTGCCCGCGAGCAACAACCAGGAGTGCCGCAGCTGGGCGAAGGCACTGCGCGCGACCATGTTCCACAGATCGGCCAGTGCCGGGTAGGGCCGCACGCTGTCCACGTGGTGCGCGGGATCCGCGAGCACCAGTCGGATCCGGCCGCCGGCCCGCTTGACCGCGGTGCCCAGCGACACGTCGTCGATCACCGCGTCCCGGATCGCCGCCACGCCGCCGGCCCGGGCCAGGGCGGTGCGCCGGACCAGCACACAGCCGCCCGCCGCGGCGGCGACCCGCGAGTGCGGCCGATTCACCCGGCGGAACGGGAAGAGCTTGCCGAAGAAGTACACGAAGGCGGGCACGATCAGCTTCTCCCACCGGGTGTGCGTGCGCAGCCGGGCCATCACCGACAACAGGTCGAGCCGATCCCGCTCGGCCTCGCCGACCAGGCGGGCGAGCGAATCCGGCGCGTGCGCGATGTCCGCGTCGGTGAACAGGATCCAGTCCACCTCGCCCACCGACTCGACGCCGTGCCGCAGCGCCCACAGCTTGCCGGTCCAGCCCGCGGGCGGCTCGCCCGGCGAGGTCACGGTCAGCGGTACCCGGCCGGCCGCTCCCAGCCGTCGGGCCAGCTCGCCGGTCCCGTCGGTGCTGCCGTCGTCGACCACGAGCACCTCGGCCCGGCCGGGAAAATCCTGCGCGAGCAGGGTGGGCAGGCTGTCCCCGAGCACGGCCGCCTCGTCCCGGGCGGGCACGATCACCGCCACCGACACGGCGTCGGCCACCGGCCCGGGCGAGCCCGTCAGGCGCACGTCGGTGCGCCAGAACCAGCCGTGGCACAGCGTCAGGTAGAGCCAGGCGAGACCGGACACGGCGGTGATCCACAACAAGACGTCCACATCGGAAGCCTGCCGGCTCGCCCGCGCCACTCGGGCGCTCCTTCCGGGTGAAGTCCGCGCGCGAACGGAGTCCTCGGGTCAAGAGCGTGCGCGCGCGGCCCGATATCGGGTATGGGAGCCGTTCTCGACAGTTGTAGTGAACTACCCATCGGCAGAAGGGCGGTGCCCGTCATGGGCGACGCGACGACGAGGACCCAGGAGCATGTTCGCGGCGGGGCCACCCGCTGGCAGGGATTCGAGGTCGGTACCCGCGTGCGCGTGCAGGTGGGCCTGAGCACGGGCGACATCGGCGAGGTGTGCGAGGTGTTCGCGGACGCGCATCGGCCGCCGCTGTCCCCGTATCAGTGGTACACGGTGCGTTTCGCCGACGGTCTGCGCCCGCTGTATCGCCACGACGAGCTGGTCGAACTGGTCGAGCTGGTCGAGCTCTCCTAGGGGACTGCCCCCGACCCGTCCCTTCGGCCCCTGTCGGGCCGGCCCTCTCCAGACCGCGTGCGCCCGCGCCCCGATGGCGGGCGCACGCGGCATGCCGTGCCCATGCGGCACGAGACGGGTCCTGGTACCGCGCCAGGCGAGGTCGAGGAGCCCTTCGGCCGCGTGTCCAACGACACCGTCGGTCGGGCCTTGCGCTCGCACGCCTGCCGAGGCAGGGTGCGGGCACGGGATCTGAAAGGGCGTCAGAATGACGAAGAAGCTGGGCGTGATGGCGCCCTTCGCGGACGGTCTGATCACCTCCGGCGGCTTCCTGCGCGACTTCGCCGGGACGCTGGAGGAGTGCGGCGTCGAATCCGTATGGACCGTCGAGCACGTCGTGGTCGCCGAGGATTACGAACCCCTCTACCCGTACTCGGATTCCGGTCGCACGCCCAGCGCCGCCGGCGTCGTACCGATGCCCGATCCGCTGGAGACCATCGCCTTCCTGGCGGGCGCCTCGCGCACGTTGCGGTTCGGCACGGCGATGGTGGTCGCCCCGCTGCACAGCCCGGTGGTGCTGGCCAAGCGGGTCGCCACCATCGACCGGCACTCGGCCGGCCGACTGATGCTGGGCCTGGGCATCGGATGGCAGAAGGAGGAATACGCCGCCGTCGGCGCGTCCTTCGCCGAGCGCGGGGCCCGACTGGAGGAGTGCGTCGGCGCGATGCGCGCGCTGTGGGCCGACGCTCCCGCCACCTTCCACGGCCGGTTCACCACCTTCGACCGGGTGCACTGCCTGCCCCGGCCCGAACGCGGCGCGGTACCGGTGATCCTGGGCGGCAACAGCGAGCCCGCCGTGCGCCGGGCCGGTCGAATCGGCAACGGCTGGTTCCCGTACACGATCGGCGCGGAGGAGTTCGAGGCGCGCGCCGAGCTGTTGCGCGCTTCGGCACTCTCGGCCGGTCGGGCCGAGGACGCGGTCGAGATCACCGCGTGGCCCGGCTCGTGCGACCGCGATCTCCAGCACGATCCGACCTGGGTCCGTCGCTTCACCGACGCGGGTGCGAGCCGCCTGGTGTTCGCGCCCGATCCGGCCGAACTGGCCGGTCCGAATGGGCTGGACACGTTGCGTGAGCGCATCGCGCAGTACCGCGAGAGAGTGCTGGACAAGCTGTGAGCAGCGCCGTCGACCCCGCCACCGGGGTGGTGAACATTCTCGACCAGATCACCCTGACGAATGATCAGGTGGCGCCGTGGCTGGGCCGGTTCCATGATCACTACCTGCCCGGCGCGCAGCGGCGCGGCATGCGACTGGAACGGGTGTGGCGCTCGCCGGCGGGCCGCGACGCGACCACCGTGCACATCCTGTGGGTGCTGCCCGGGATCCGTGCCTTCTACGCGATGCGCGGTGCCGCGGCGGCGGATCCGGAGGTCGCGGCGTTCTGGGCGGCCACCGACAGCCATGCGCTGGAGCGGCAACGTCGTGCGCTGCAACCGGCGATGCCCGAACCCGCCGACGCACCGGCCCCGGCCCCCGCGACCCCGGGCGCGGCCGACACCACCGGGACGGCTCCCGCCGAGACGGGTGCACCCGGAACGAATCCCACCGTGGCGGCCCCCTCCGGGGCGGACCGCACGGCACACCGCAGCGGAGCACACTCATGACACGTTGGGTGGTGCTGGCCGCAACCATGCCCGGGGCCGGACTCGCCGGGGTGCGCTCGGCCGGACCGGATCTGCCCGGCAGTGTCGGCGGGCACGGCTTCTCGTGGGATCTCGACGCCGGCGCGGCGCCCGAACTTCCCGCGCACGCCGAGGCGGTCGCGCTGCGCCCGGTACGCGCCGCGTTCGTGCCGACGACCGGACCGCGGATCAAGCGCACGCTGCTGTTGACCGTGCGTACCGGCACCTCCGCCGACGTGCTCGCGGAGTTCGAGTCGGATCTGATCGCCATGCCGGACCACATCGCGACCATCCGCTCGTGGGCGCTGTCCCGGGTGGCGCAGCGGGCCGGGCGGGCGTCGCCGTGGACACATGTGTGGGAGCAGGAATACGCCACGATCGAGGGCCTGACCGGCGAGTATCTGCTGAATCCCTATCACTGGGCGCACGTGGACCGCTGGTTCGACGGCGAGGTGCCCGGGTCGATCGTCGAACCGGGCCTGGCGCACGTCTTTCGGCACAGCGACCCGCCGGTGCTCACCGCAGCCGATTCTGACTGATCGTCAATTCCGGTGCCCGACAAGGGCAACCAACAGGTGCGTCCACTCCCGACCGGTGAACCGCAGGACCGCGCAAGCACGTTGCTTGGAATCACGCACCACCACCTCGCAGGGGTGCCGATTCACCACTTCGACGCAGTTCCCCTGCACGCTGCTGTACGAGCTCCGTCGCCACGTCGGTGCGTGGGTTTCCCGCGACAAGGTCGCCATCGGCCCGTCACCCCTGACTTGTCGAGGCCACGCCGACGGGCGACCAGAACCCGCTGCCTCCATGTGAGGGCCGGGGACATCGCCCGATCGGGTGAACCGTGTACACGCGGACACCGAAGTGGCGGCGAGAGTTGCACCACCGGGTTTCGTGGAGCATCCTACCGAGCACCCTCACTTTACGCGCTTGCAAGATCACTTAAAGCGACGGGACGGGGCGGGGCCGCTTGCGGGGGCAAACGCAGCCCACGCAACAGGAGGTAGCTGCATGACCACCCTGGCCGATCCGGAAGTGGCGGATGCAGAGGACGAGGTCAGCCCGACCATCACGCTGCCGGCGATGCCCGCATGCGTGTCCGCCGTGCGGGAGCATGTCCGCGTGGCACTGACGGTCTGGGACCTCGACTCTTTGTCCGACATCGCCGTACTTCTCGCCTCCGAACTGGCGACCAATGCCGTACGTCACGCGGGCCTGGGACGCCCGTTCAGCGTCGTGGTCCGTCGAGATCGCACCCCGGACGGCGCCGCCTGCGTATGGATCGAGGTGCACGACACCGACACCCGGGCACCACAGGTGGTCGAGGCCGCCGACGACGACACCACCGGCCGCGGCCTGCTGCTGGTCGAATCACTCTCGGACGGCTGGGAGTCGGTCCCCGAACCCGGCGGCAAGTGTGTGCGCTTCCGACTCGCGATGACCGCCTGACCCGCCCACCCGGGCGGCCGGCGCCGGCCTCCTCGACCGGCGCGCCCTCGGGCTCACCCCGCCACCGGCTCGCCCGCCGGCGAGCGGGCCACGTAGACCGGCAGTTCGTGCACGTGGGCGCGGCCGGGCGCAAGCGTGTCCACGGCGAGCCGACCCAGGTGCGGGTGGTGGGTGAACAGCACCACCTGGAACCGGTCGGCCATCGCGTCCAGCACCGCCAGCATCGCCCGCGTGCGTCCGTCGTCGAAGGTCATCGCGATGTCGTCGAGCACGATCGGCATCGCCCGGCCGGCATCCGCGTACGCGTCCAACGAGGCCAGCCGCAGCGCCAGATACAGCTGATCGCGGGTGCCCTCGCTCATCTCGTCCACGCCGATCGACCCGGCCGCGAACGCGCCGGAGCCTTGTGCACCCGGCGACGAGGAGCCGGCGCGGCGCGCACGCAGCACCGGGGCACCCTTGCGGCCGTCGGTCTCCACGAGCAGCCGATCGAAGCGGCCCGCGGTCAGCGCGGTGAAGACCTCCTCCGCCCGGGCCAGCACCGGGGCCTGGTTCTGCTTGCGGTAGTCCTCCATGCAGCGCAGCAACACCTCGCGGGCCAGCCGCAACCGGACGAACTCCTCGGTGTCCTCGGCGATCGCCGCGACCGTGCCGGCGGCCTCCTCCTGCGCCCGGGCGGCGGCCGTCGACTCGCGCTCCAGGTCCAGCACGATCTGCCGGCGCCGACCCAGCGCCTCACCGGCCGCGGCGTACGCCGCCTCGGCCTCCTCGACACGGCGCGCGGCGTCCTCGATCTCCACGTCGAGTTCCTCGGGCGTGTAGCGCGCGGCTTCCTGTTCGACCTCCGGCGACAGCAGCTCGCGATGGTCGGCGAGCGTGCCCTCGATCTCCCGTATCCGGTCGGATCGCCGCACCGCGCGGCGCAGTTCGTCGGCATCGGCGGCGCCGGCCCCGGCGACCAGCGCGGCGAGCTCGCCGTCGACGTGCTCGACCGCCTCCCGCCCGGCCGCGACCGTGCGCTCCAGCCGGTCGATCCGCTCGGCGAGCCGATCGCGGGCCGCTTCGGCGCTGCGGGCCGAGGTCAGTTCCTCGTGCAGCGCGAGCACGGCCGCGAACGCCGGTCGGCCGTCGACCTCGGTCGGCACCGGGCGCCCGCAGGCGGCGAACACCTCGGCCACCCGCGCGCCGAATCCGGCCACCCGGTCGGCGGCGCGGGCCCGACGCAGCTCCGCCTCGGCCGCGTGGCCGACCGCTGCCGCCACCTGGGCCAGCGTGCCCACCGCGGCGGCGACCGTGTCGGGGTCGCCCTCGGGCAGGTCCAGGCCGTGCACCAGGTCGTGCCAGCGCCGCTCCCACGCGGCGCGCTCCTCCCGGGCCCGGTCCGACTCCGCGCCCGCCTCGGCGAGTTCGGCCTCGGCCTCGCGCACGGCCGCCAGCGCGCTCTCGCGCAGCCGCGCCGCGTCGGCGAGCGCGTCGCGGCGTGCGTCGGCCTGTTCGATCAGCGCGGCCAGGGTGCTCGTCGTGGTCGGTGCGCCGGATTCGGCCAGTGCGGTGCGAAACGCGGCCACCAGCTCGGCGGCCCGCTCGCGGCCGGCGGCCAGTCGGGCCCGCACCGTGCGCGCCTCGACCTCGACCCGGGCCAAGTCCCGGATCGCGTCCAGCAACGCGGCGGCGTCGTGCGGGTCCGGCGCGGGCAGCCCGCAGGCCGCCCAGGTCCGCGTCCACTGCGCCGCGAGCTCGTCCCGGCGCGCGCTCGCCTCCTGCCACCGCTCGGCCAGTCGGGCCAGCGTGCGTTCGTCGTGTTCGAGGTCCACCCGGAGCCGGCCGCGCCGGACCGCGTCCTCGGCCCGGCGGGCGATCCGCTCGGCGATCTCGTCCGCGGCCCGAACCGCGTGCTCGAACGCGTCGATCCGGTCGTCGGTCAGCGGCGGGCTCGCGCAGATCTGCGTCCACAGCCGGTCCCGCTCGGCGCGGGCGGCGGCCCAGTCCGCAGGCACGGGCGGCGGATCGGCGAGCGAGAGCATGGCGAATTCGCGGCGCCGCGCGTCGTGTTCGGCCACCGCCGCGTCCCGGGCCGTCGTGATCGTGTGCAGTTCGTCCAGGACCCGGGTCGTCTGCTCCACGTGGTCGGCGACCCGCTCCCGGCCGGGCAGCGGCAGCCGCGCCGCGTGGTCGTCGGCGAACAGGGCCGGGTCGTGCAGACCGTGCCGGGCGCGCAGATCCTCCGCTTCGCGTTCGAGCTCGGCCACCCGCTGCTCGTCGCGCACGATGTCCTCGACCAGGCTGCCCGGCACCGCCCGACGCAGCGCGCGCAACGCGGCCGGGTCGCCGGGCTCGGGGGTCAGGTCGCAGGCCGCACGGGCCGCGTCCAGCCGGGCGCGACGATGCGCGACCTGCTCGGCGGCGCCGGCGAGCCGGGCCTCGCACATCTTGAGCCGGTCGCGCAGCTCGGTCACCCGTTCGCCCACGCCGGCCGGCACGTCGTACGCGGTGGGATCGTCGAGGGCGCGGTCCGGACGCACCCGGAAGAGCAGTTCGGCGGCGCCCGCCCGGGTCTGCGACGCCTCGGCGTCGGCGTCGGCGGCCAGGTCGACCGCGTCGCGCACGGCCGCGACGTCCGCGTGCAGCGCCTCCACCTCGGCGGCGTGCGCCGACAACACCCCGTCCACCACCACGTCGGCCGCCTCGACGCGGGCCTCGGCGAGGTCTCGGGCGGCGCGCGTGACGTCCGCCGCGGCCTCGCGGGCGCGCTCGTCCAAAGCCTCGAGTTCGGCCGTGAGTTCGGCGGCGACCGGCGGGCCCTCGGCGAGCAGCTCGGCCCGCTCGGCATCCAGCGCGCTCCTGCGGGCCAGCACCGGAAGCGCCTGCCGGATGCGATCCAGCCGGTTCGCCGCGGCCCGCGCATCGCTGCGGTCCCGGCCGAGCCGATCGCGCTCCTCCTCGGCGCGCCGGGCCTCCTTGACCGCCTCGCCGAACACCGAGGGGGCCAGGCCGTCGTCCTGGACCCGCTTGCGCAGCCGGCCCAGTTCGGTCAGTCCGGCGTTGATCCGCTGGTTCTTCCCGCGCGTCTTGTACAGCTCGTCGGCGCGCTCCTCCAGGCGGGTGAGCACCTCGCCGAGCCGGGCCGAGGAGCGCGACTCGAACAGTGCCCGCCCGATGTCCCCCTCGCCCCGGAGCAATTCGGCCCCGCCCTCGCGCAGCCCGGCGTGGTCCAGCGCGAACACATGCCGGAAGTCGTCCCGGCCCACGCCCGCGAGCACCCGGGTCAGCTCGGTCTCGGCGAGCACCGTGCCGTCCGCGCGGGTGAGCGGGTTCTTGTCCCGCTTGTGCCGCACCACGTCCAGCACGCTCCCGTGCTCGTCGCGCACCAGGGCGCCGAGCTTGAGGTCGCGCATCGCGTGCACGAAGTCGTACGAGGTCTGCCGGTCCATCCCGTACAGGAGTTGGTCCAGGGCGTGCCGCACGGTGGACTTTCCGGCCTCGTTCGGGCCGCAGATCACGTGGACGCCCGGCGCGCCGAGCTCGATGTGCCGGTCGGTGAAGCAGCCGAACGCGATCAGGTCGAGCCGGTCGATTCTCATCCGGACTCCCCGTCGCTCCCGGTGACCAGCGCGGTGAGCAGGTCGACGGCCTGGTCGAAGATGTCCGCGCGCCAGGTCGGATCCGCGGGCGCGATGCCCTCCTCGGCCACCTTGGGGTCGAGGGTGCGCAGCCCCGGCACCGCCCGGACCAGTTGTTCCAGTGCGGTGGGATCGGCGCGCAGCGCCCGGGCGGTGCGCGCCAGATCCTCCACCAGTGTCGGCAACTCGACGCCCGCGTCGCCCAGGTCGCGGTGCCGGGTCTCCAGCCGGACCTTCTCCAGCCACACCCCGGAGAACTCGGCGGCCAGGGCACGGGTCTCGAACACGAACCGGCGTTCGTCCCGCCACAGCGCCTCGTGTGCGTCACTGGCACCGACGATCCGGACCCGGGTGGCCAGCAACCGGTCGCCGGCCGCGGCCCGCTCCTCGGCCAGGTGCCGGCGGACCGCGTCCAGCACGTCCTCGATGTCGCTCGCCCCCGTCGCGTCCACGTCCAGCCGCGCCCACCGCACCACGTCCAGGTCGCGGTGCTCGATCACGGCCCGGCCCCGGTCGCCGTCGACGGTGATCAGCGTGGCGCCCTTGGGCCCGGTCTCCCGGGCGTGCCGGCCCTGCACGTTGCCCGGGAAGACGATCCACGGCTCGGCCTCGTGCACCACCTCGCGCGTGTGCACGTGGCCGAGCGCCCAGTAGTCGTAGCCGCGCGAGACCAGATCGCCGACGCTGCACGGCGCGTAGTTGGCGTGCCCTTCGGCGCCGGTCAACGCGGTGTGCAGCAGCCCGACGTTGAACATCCCGCCGCGCGGCGCCGGGTAGCTCACCGCGAGGTTGTCGGTCACGTCCCGGACGGCGAAGCCCTGGCCGTGCACGGCCAGACCGAGATCCTCGAACGTCACGGTCTCGGGACGCATGGTGGAGAACCGGTGCACGTTGGCGGGCAGGCGCAGTTCGCGGGTGATCCGGCTGTCCGCGTCGTGATTGCCCGCGACCAGCAGGACCGGGATGTCCGCCTCGGCCAGGCGGCGCATCTGCACGGTGAAGAACAGTCCGGTGTGGTAGTCCTTCCAGTCGCCGTCGTAGATGTCGCCCGCGAGCAACACCGCGTCGACCGCCTCGGCCAGGGCCAGGTCCACCAGATTGACCACCGCCCGGCGGGCCGCCCCGCGAATCCGGGTCGCGGGCGCTCCCTCGTAGCCGGAGAGTCCCCGCAGCGGGCTGTCGATGTGCAGGTCGGCGGCGTGCAGCAGCTTCATCGAGCGGGGCGCCTCCGGTCGGCGGTCACACGGGCAGCCCAGGATAGGCACACGGCACCGACAGGGCAGGCGTTTCGGCCCGTCCGGCAAAGGTGGGGCTGGCCCCACCCCCGATCCGCCAGGCACCTACCTGGTTCGCGGGCGGCCTCCCGGCCAGGCTGGAGGAAACGCTGCACATCCGTCCTGGAGCCACCGTGACAGTTCGCCACACCGACCGGAGCCGGTCGGTCCCGACCGCTCTCGCCGCCTGCGCGGTCTGTGCGGTGGCCGGCGCGATCCTGTGTCTGGCGGCCGCCCACCGGGACGGGTTCTCCGCCGACCTGGACCTGATCGGACTGCTGCGCCGGCCCGCGCCGCCACTCACCCTGGTGTTCGGCGTCTGCGGTCTGCTGGTGGCACTGCGCGCCCGTCCGGGCGGCGGAAAACCGGTTGAACCCGACCGGCATTCGGCGGCACTGTGGAGGCTCCGCCGAAAGGCGGTGGGTACGAGCGGGCCGCCCCGTCACGGGGAGGGGGCGACCCACTCGCGCACTACTGGTTAGGATGTGCACGAAACCTACGCAGGCTCGCGTAGCTCAGCGGGAGAGCGCCTCGTTCACACCGAGGAAGTCACTGGTTCGATCCCAGTCGTGAGCACCGAACATCCGATGATCCACATCGGTTCGCTTCAATCGAGGGCCGCTCCTGCGAGCGGCCTTCGGCACGTCCAGGACGGTGCCCGGCACCAGGCGGTCCGGGTCCGGGCCGATCACGTCGATGTTCGCTGCGTACAGCGCCTGCCACCCGCCGATCACGCCGAGGTCGCGAGCGATCGAGGACAGGGTGTCGCCCGCCTTGACCGTGTAGGTCGCCCCGAGCAGCCCGACCTGTCGGGCACACTGCGGCCACGCCTCCCAGCCCTGCATCAGCAGGATCTCCTCGGCGATGGCGATCTGCTCCTCGCGGGTGGCCCGGTCCGGGCGGGTGGCGTACTCCTGCCCGCCCGCCTCGTCCCAGGTGCTCGGCAGGATCTGCAGCCCGCCGTAGTAGCCGTTACCCGAGTCCAGGTCCCAGCGACCGCTGCTCTCGCAGTCCGCGATCCGGTCCCAGATGCGCTCCTCGACCGCCCCGGCGGGTGCCGCGGGCAGCACGATCAGCCCGGCGCCCACGACGCCGGCGAGCAGTAACAGGACGGACGATCCGATCATCGGCTTGGCCATGCCAGCCGACAGTAGGCAGCGAACGCCCCGAATCGGGTGACCGGACCGCGGCCGGGCCGATGAATCACCCGGGTGCCCCAACGCGGGCGCCCTCGCATCCGGGCACGGCCCGCGCGGAGCGACGCCGATTTCCCGGAGTCGGCACGGGTCGGCCCGGGAGCCGAGCCCCGGGCCCTGTCCGGCGGACGGGGACCCGACGTCGGACGGGTCCTAACCGAGGTCCGGCAGCAGGTCGGAGGGGATGTCCAGCCCCGAGGGAATCAGTCCGGACGGCAACAGGCCCGAGGGCACGCCCGGTTGCCGGGGTGCCCGGGTCGCGGGGGACTTGCCCGGGCCGTCCTCGCCGTCGTCCCCGCGGGCGACCAGGATGATCGCGGTGACCACGGCCGCCACCACCACGAGCGCGATCACCAGCGTGATCAACGGGTTGCCGCGCCGGCCGCCGCGTTGTGGCGGCGGGGGCGGCTGCCCGGGTTGTTGCGGGTACGGCGGTGGCGGTTCGTGGTGCGACACGGCTTCGACTCCCCCAAGCGACCGGTGCCGGGGCCGAACTATCCCCGAACACCCATGCTGTCACGATCGGGACGCCCAGGCGCCGATCTACCGAAGTCCGGGCACGGCGATCACCGAATCGAGGGGAATCCCGAACCGGCCCGGCCCGGGCCGACCGGTGCCGGTCCCGCTGCCGGAGGCCCGACGCGGTGCAACGCCCGCCCGGAGCCCCGGTTCGGCTCGCATCCGCGGTCGTACGGGCCTCGTTCCGCGCAGGTCCCGGGTCAGCACAGGTCCTTGGACAGCAGCTCGAACTCCAGGTCGTCGCGCAGTGGCCTGCCGAACCGCTCGTTGCCGTACGGGAACGGGGACAACACACCGGTTCGGGCGAAGCCGCACCGCTCGTACCAGGCGATCAGCTCGTCGCGTTGGCGAATCACGGTCATCTGCATGCGCTTGGCGCCCCACCGCTCCACCGCGACCCGCTCGGCCTCGCCCAGCAACGACCGGCCCAGGCCACCGCCCTGCCGACCCGGTCGTATCGCGAACATGCCGAAGTAGACGACCGAGTCCGCACGGCACTCCAACTGGCAACAACCCAGCAGCACGCCGTCGCGCTCGGCGATCCACATCACACTGTCGGCCCCCTCGACCACCGCCGCGACGCCGTCGACGTCGGTGCGCTGCCCCTCCAACAGGTGTGCCTCCGTGGTCCAGCCCTGTCGGCTCTCGTCTCCGCGATAGGCGGACTCGATCAGCTCCACCAGGGCAGGGATGTCGGTTGGTCCGGCCTGGCGGAAGGAGACGGGGATGAGCCCCTCGGGGGACTTGTGCGTCCGCGTCGACGCGTCCTGCGGCACCATTGTTGTTTCTCGCCCCTCGTCGATTCGGCGATGTGTTCCATGCCGCCCACGAGCGTACGGCGCGGGTCCGGCGAGGGCCCCTCCGCTTTCGGTCACACTCGGGCGGTGACAAGGTGTCCGAAGCGTGGCAACCGGATGGCCTCGCCACGGATCGAGGGCCATCGGGCGACAAGACACGGAAAACGGGAGAAGTCGCACATGGTGAGGGCAGGCGTTCGCCGGCTGCTGGACATACGAAGGACCAGGATCTCTCTGGCCCTGGTGGGTCTGTGGCTGCTCGCCGCATGCGTCGCCATCCGACAGGCCAACGAGGTACTCGACCGACCCCATGACCGCAGGCTGCCGGAACTGGACGCCTGGCTCGGCCCGGAGGGTGTCCTGCACCTGCCCGGCTCGCTCTACGACACCGATTCGCGCGGCTCCACGTTCACCGGCACGCCGTTCGCGGGCTGGGTGCTGCGCCCGCTGACCAAGGCGGCGGAGAACGCGTTGGGCGTCGCGTGGACGATCGTCACGTTGCTGATCGTGGCCGCGATCGGGGTGCTGGTCGCGTATGCCCTTCCGGCGTTTCGCACACGTCGTGCGCGGCTGCTCGCGGCCCCGCTGATCATCAGCCTCCTGGTGTTGTCGCTGCCGGTCCGGGGCAACCTGTCGCTCGGCCAGATGAGCCTGCTCCCGGTGCTGCTCGTGCTGCCCGTGATGCTCCGACCCGCTCCGGGCAGGCTCGTCTCGATCGCCGCCGGCGTCGCCACCGCGCTGCACCCGGCGATGTTGTTGTTCGCCGTCTACCTGTGGATGACCGGCAAGCAGCGTGCCGCCGCGAACACCACCGCCACCTTCCTGGCCTGCACGGCCCTCGCCTGGATCACCATGCCGCGCGACTCGTTCACCTACTGGGTGCACCACGTCGCGGGCGCGGGTCTGGGCGGCGACGCCGACGCGTTGTCGAATCAGTCGCTGCACGGCCTGTTGTTGCGGATCGGGCTCTCCGGGCCGCTGGAGATAGTGCTCGTGGTGGTGCTGTCCGCGGCGGTGTTGTGGTTCGGCCTGCCGCGCGCGGTGGCCTACGCCAAGGACGGACAGGCTCTGCTCGGCGTCGCGCTGGCCGGCTGTGTGATGGTCGCGGTGGCTCCGGTGTCGTGGCAGCATCAGCAGTTGTGGATCCTGCTCGCCGCCGCCGGTCGCCTCGGCGCCCGGCAGACCGACCGCATGGTGTGGCCGGTCGCGGTCTTCATGATCATGACGTTCGACAGCAAGACGCTGATCTGGGGCAAGTTGTCCGCCGTCCGGGTGGTCGCCGACAACGGGCCGCTGCTGCTCGCGATCGCCTCGGCCTGCGCGGTGCCGTTCATCACCAAGACCTCGGACAAGTGGACCCCGCGGGCGATGCCGCAGGGAGCCGCCGCGCAGAGCCGGTTCTCCTGGATCCCGGCGCTGCCGTTCGGCTGGCGTCCGCTGTCCCGGCCGAACCTGCTGCTCGAACTGCTGATGATCCGGGTCGGCTACCAGGTGTACTCGTTCATCCGGGCGTCGGTGCCCGACCAGCGCCGGGTCGCCGAGACGCACGGGCAACAGATCATCGACATGGAGAAGTTCCTGCACGTCGACGTCGAGCGGAGTCTGAACCACTTCGTGGCGAGGATCGGCTGGCTGGAGAACGGCATGAACTTCTTCTACGAGACGTTCCACTTCATCGTGCCGCTGACCATCCTGGCGATCCTGTACGTGCGCAAGCCCGCCGCGTACCGCTCGGCCCGCACCGTGCTGAGCGTGGCCACGATCACCGGCCTGGTCGGTTTCTGGCTCTACCCGCTCGCGCCGCCGCGGCTGATGCCCGGCTACGACTACATCGACACCGTGCACGGCGTGCAGGACCTGAACAATCCGGACTTCGGCGCCCTCACCAAGATCTCCAACCAGTACGCGGCGATGCCCTCGCTGCACGTGGGCTGGTCGCTGTGGTGCGGCCTGATGATCCTGGCCATCGCGCCCAAGGGTTGGCGCTGGCTGGGCCTGCTCTATCCGTTGTCCACCACGCTGGTGGTGATGGGCACCGCCAACCACTGGATCATGGACGCGGTCGGCGGCGCCGCGGTGGTCACCCTCGGCTTCGCGGTCCAGTACCTGCTCACCGGTCGCTCGGCGTTCTCGGTCGAGCCGCCCGCCGTGCCGGCCCCGGTCCCGGTGTCGGCCGACGCCGGGACGGGGTCGGGTTCCGCGTCCGGTTCCGGCTCCGGTTCCGGCTCCGGCTCCGGTTCCGGCCCCGGCGAAGCGGTTGACACGGCGATACCGCTTCAGGCCGGCGAGTCGGTGGTGATCACCCGTTCATTGGAGTCAAAGCAGGATGATTCCGATCCACGCGACGATCCGGACAAACAGCCGGTCAGCCGCAAATAGTGACGACACTCCTTGCCATTACCAATACTTTGCCAACAATGCCCGCAACTCGATCGTGCTTCGAGCGGTAGTCACTGTGGTCGGTGCCGGAGGGGCCCGACCTTCAGTGACACCACGAGGAGCACCATGACGCACATCTCGCGCCGCGTAGCCCAGGCCGCGCTGCTCATCGCCGCGGGCGCCGCCCCGATCCTCGGCGCCTCGACCGCGCAGGCGGCGGACCTGCCCACGGGTGGCCTCGGCGCGCTGACCCAGCCCGACGTCGGCGGCCTCGCCGACAAGGTCCCCACGGCCACCGAGGGCGCGGGCGACGTGGCCGGTGGGACGGCCTCGAAGACCCTGCCGGCGGCCTCGAAGACCGCAGGTCAGGCGGCCGCCACCACCGCCACCAACGCGAACAGGACGGTCGGCGAGAGCGCCGCCGTGGCCGCTCCCGCCGCCGGCCAGGCGGTCGCACAGGCAGCTCCCGCCGCCGGTCAGCTCGCCGCCGGCGGCGTGCCCGCGGCTCCGTCCCTGCCCGCCGTGCCCTCCCTCGGCGGACTCCCGCTGGGCGGCTGATTCATTCGGTTGGAATCCCAGTGAAACCGGCGGGGCCGGTGCGGCGTGTCCATTGATGCCGCACCGGCCCCGCCGCGCGTCCGAACCGAGCTTCTCCACCATGGGGAGTAGCAAACGATCGGGTATCCCTCCGTGGGATGACGTACAAAGGGCCGTCGTGCGCATCCAAATCTCTTGGTGCATGTCTACGCTGTTGTGCGAGCGTTACGAAGAGTCGCAATCCTGGACATAAGACACAGGAGACCCTTCCACCACCCCACAATCGAGGAGCACGGTGTCTGCCACGACGCGGGCCGCCGCGAACGGCCACAACAAGAACGGCACCGGCACCCCGGCTGCCGAGCGCGTGCGCGGGATCTCGGCAGGGGTGTTGATCTGGTACCTGCGGATCGTGGCGGCGCTGGACTTCGTGTCGGCGGTCTCGGTTCCGCTGCGCGACCGGGTGCGTCACCACGACACCGGTGAGTACTACACCCCGTTCCTGGTCACGTCCGGTTTCACGTCGGCAGCGCTCGCCGCCTTCCTCGCGATCATGCTCGGCCGGCGCAAGCGGGCCGCCTGGGCGTTCACGGCGATCCTGCTGGTCCCGTCCACCGCCGTGTACATCTGGGCGCTGTGGTTCGACGACCTGCGCCAACACCCGTTCAACTGGTCCTCGACGATCATCACCCTCCTGGTGTGCGTCGCACTGCTGCTGAGCTTCGCGGAGTTCGGCGCCAAGGGTGACCGGGGCAACGTGCTCAAGGCCGGCCTGGTGCTGGCGGGCGGCGCGGTGGTCGGCGTGGTTCTGGGCTCGACCCTGGTCAACGCCACCGACCGGATCTCCACGTCGAGCATGGGCGACCGGATCCTGTACGCGGTGCTGCGCATCTTCACCCTCGCGCCGGACAGCGACCTGGGCTCGGTCTCGGTACCGCGCTGGGTCGACATCGTGATCAACGTGGCCGGTGTGGCGCTGTTCCTGCTGGTGCTGTTCGTGCTGTTCCGCGCGCCCAAGGGCCGTGAACTGCTCACCCCCGACGACGAGGTGCTGCTGCGCGAGCTGCTCGACAAGCAGGGCGAGCGCGACTCGCTGGGCTACTTCGCGCTGCGTCGGGACAAGGCGGTCATGTGGTCGCCGAGCGGCAAGGCGGCGGTCGCCTACCGGGTCGTGGGCGGCGTCTCGCTCGCGTCCGGCGACCCGATCGGCGACCCCGAGGCCTGGCCCGGCGCGATCGACCGCTGGCTGGCCGAGGCCGAGGACCGTGCCTGGGTGCCGGCCGTGATGGGCGCCAGCGAGGAAGCCGGCACGATCTTCGCCCGACACGGTCTGGACGCCCTGGAGTTGGGCGACGAGGCGATCGTCGAGGTGGCCGAGTTCAGCCTGGAGGGTCGCGCGATGCGCGGTGTCCGGCAGGCGTACAACCGGGTCAAGCGGGCCGGGTACACCACCCGGGTGCGCCGGCACGAGGACATTCCCGAGGGCGAGATGCGCGAGCTGCTCGACCTCGCCGACCACTGGCGGGACGGGCAGACCGAGCGCGGCTTCTCGATGGCGCTGGGCCGGCTGGGCGACCCCGACGACGGGCGCTGCCTGATGGTCGAGTGCATGGACGACGAGGGCCGGCTGCGCGCGGTGCTCAGCTTCGTGCCGTGGGGCTGCAAGGGCGTCTCGCTGGACCTGATGCGCCGTGACCGGGACTCGGACAACGGTCTGATCGAGTTCATGGTGCTCGACGTGATAGAGGGTGCGAAGGCGTACGCCGCGGCCAACGCCAAGCCCGCCAAGGGCAAGGGGAAGGGCCGCACGCCGGAGCCGGACGCCGAGGCCGCTCCCGAGCAGTCCTCGCCGATCGACATCGAGCGGATCTCGCTCAACTTCGCGATGTTCCGCTCGGTCTTCGAGCGCGGCAACAAGCTCGGCGCCGGTCCGGTACTGCGGCTGTGGCGCACCGTCCTGGTGTTCTTCTCACGCTGGTGGCAGATCGAGTCGCTGTACCGGGCCAACGAGAAGTACCGGCCGATCTGGGAGCCGCGCTACATCTGCTTCCGCAAGGCCAGCGAGTTGCCCCGGATCGGCATCGCGGCGGCCCGGGCCGAGGGCTTTTTGACCACACCCACGCTGCCCCAGCTGTTCGGCGCCCGGCACGAGCAGCGGGTCGCGGCGATGGCCAAGCGCAAGGCGGGGGATGCGACTCCGCCACTCACCGGGTGGGCCGCCGAGCAGCGCGAGCCGGCCGAGCACAAGCAGCCCTGATCGTCCGGTTCGCCGGCTCGACCACGCCGAAGGGCGGCGCTCCCCACGGGGGCGCCGCCCTTCGGCGTCACGGTCCGGGCCCGCCGTCGCGGCGGGCGCGCGATCGGCTCAGACGAGTCGGCGGATCTCACCGCGCACGCGGTAGAAGCCGCCGCGTTCGGCCGGACGCACCGCGTCCACCACGTAGCGCGCACCGGCGACCCGCACGTTCTTCGGGAACTGCACGTTCCAGCCGCTCTCGTAGCCCGCGGTGACCACGTGCACCCGCAGCCGGCCGCCGCCCTGGTCGACGCACTCGACCACGACGCCGGTGCCCGCGTCGGTGGTGGTGGCCACCTCGGTGGTCGGCACCACGGCCTCGATCGTGGCCGCCTTGACGTCGCGCACCTGCGGGACGGTGCCGCCCTGGGCCGCCTCGATGGCCGCCTCGCTCACGTCGATGCAGGCCAGCGAGCCGTCCGTGGTGACGATGTACAGCCGCTCGTCGCGGTACTGCATCGAGTAGGCCGAGCCGCACGTGGTGCCCAGCTTCCACAACCGCTTGCCGTCCTCGGCGAAGCAGTACACCGTCGAGGAGCTGTCGCCGGCGAACACGTACTTGCCGTTCTCGGCGGTCGCGCAGGAGAACACCGACGCGTCGCAGTCGTAGGTGGTGCGGATCGTGCCGTCCGACTTCGCGATCCGGTGCACCTTGTTGCCGGAGGTGCCGGCGTACACGTCGTCCTTCTCCTGCCAGCCGAAGAGCACGCTGCCCTTCGTCTTGGCCCGCCACATCTCCTTGCCGTCGGCGGCGGCGAACGCCTGCACCCCGGCGCTGTGTCCGTGGTAGATCGCGTTCTCGTCGCAGCGCACCATCCAGGCGCCGGTGCCGTTGGTCGCCGCGGCCCACAACGACTCGTCCTCGTGGTCGATGGTGGTGCAGCCGCCGTTGGAGTCGGACACACCCAGCACGCCGTCGTGGATGTCGAGCCAGTAGATGTCGATGTTGTCGGTGATCTCGTAGGCCACCCGCGGGGCCTTGCCGCCGACGTCGTACACGTTGCCGTTGTCGCACCCGGCGTAGATCCACGAGTCGTCCGCGACGATGCACTTGACGCCGTTGGGCAGCTGGTAGCGGCCGGTCACCTCGCCGCTGTGGTCGAGGAACCACACGTCGCCGCGCTGGTTGCCGACCAGCACCCGCTCGGCGTCCACGAAGATGCCGAACGCGGAGGAGCCGGTGCGGTAGCGCCACAACACCGGCGCCGAGTTGCGGGCCGTGGTCGGCCGGGACACGATCTCGCGGCGGGTGATCGAGCGCGGCTGGCGCACGCCCTGGACGGCCGGTTCGTAGCCCTTGCGCAGCTTCGCCGCGACCTTCTTCTTCGCGTCCGCCTGCGCCTTCTCCGGGCTGGCGTGGGTGGCCGTGCTCGTCTGGCCCTTGGCCCCGATCCGCCCGTACGTGACCGTGACGTCGACGCCGTCGACGACGACCTCGTAGTACTTGTGCGCGCCGTCGCCCTCTTCGGACAGCTCAAGGTAGGTACGGGTCTCGGACATGACGACTCCTCGGCTCCGCTGCTCTGTTGGGGATGTGGTGACTGTGGTGGTGGCTGTGCGGGGATGCCGCCGCCGCGGACGGCGTGGTTGCGGGCCCCGCTGTTGTGGACTGCCGTCGCGGACCTCGCGACGGGGCGCTGGAACCGTGCCGGACAAGGGGACTGATGCGCCGTCATCCCCCGTGGCGATGGCAAGACCCTACTCACGCGAGCCGACAGCCACCGGGCCGGTGTGGTGCGGCTTCGCTCACTCGGACGGCGCAACCCGGGACCGAGGGGGCCGTTGTCGGGCAAAGCGCTCCCGTGTGCGGTCTTCCCCTACTCCGAACGGAGGAGCGGTGCGGGTGGGGCCCCTCCCCCGGGACGACGTTTCAGCCTCGGACGCCGGGTTAATCTCCACTCATCCCGATCACCGGTCGCCGGTCCGGCCCCATCACGGTCGGCCGAAGGCCCCGCTTGCCCGAGGAGTCCATGTGGCCGGGCACTTCTTCACGTCTTCGACTCCCGCGGTCTTCGGCGCCAGACCCGCCGGCGAGCGGTTGGCGCGCATCCGCCGATCCCCGCACTTCCGGGACGGTGCCTTCCAAAATCCCGTGCCGACCCGCCGCGGCAGCCCCGGCGCGGTCGGCAAGATGTTGCGCGCGCAAAAGGCCGCAGCCGGGCTGCGTCGGCCGGCCGGCGCGATTCCGCTGGTCACCGCGTCCGCGTCGGACTTCGCCCGGGCGCCGCTGACCGGGCTGCGCGCCTGCTGGCTCGGGCATGCGACGGTGCTGGTCGAGATGGACGGCGTTCGAGTGTTGTTCGACCCGATCTGGAGCACGCGCTGCTCGCCGTCGGCGGCGTTCGGCCCGGCCCGGCTGCACGCGGTGCCGGTGCGTTTCGCCGACCTGCCCGACCCGGACGTCGTGGTGATCTCGCACGACCACTACGACCATCTCGACATGCCCACCATCCGGGCGCTGGCCAGGCGCGATACGGCGTTCGTGGTGCCGCTGGGCATCGGCGCACACCTGGAGCGCTGGGGCATCGCCGCGGACCGGATCACCGAGTTGGACTGGCACGAGGCGGGCGAGGTCGCCGGGCTGACCTTCACCGCGACGCCGGCTCGGCACTACTGCAACCGCGGCGCGCGGGTGCTCGGCACCGTGCTGTGGGCTTCGTGGGTGGTGGCCGGGCCCGGGCATCGGGTGTTCCACAGCGGGGACAGCGGCTACTTCCCGGGCTTCGCGCGGATCGGGCTCGAGCACGGACCGTTCGATCTGACGATGATTCAGGCCGGCGCGTACGCGGAGGCGTGGCCGGAGGTGCACCTGCACCCGGAGGGCGCGGTGCAGGCGCATGCGGATCTCGGTGGCGGGTTGATGTTGCCCATCCATTGGGGCACGTTCGATCTGGCGCCGCATGCGTGGGAGGAGCCGGCCGAGCGGTCGGTGGCGGCGGCCCGGGCGATGGGCACGGACCTGGTGATCCCGCGGCCCGGTGCGCTGTTCGAGCCGGCGCTGGTGGACGGCAGCGCGGTGGAGCCGTGGTGGCGTGAGGTGGCCGCGGAGCCGTCGCGGTGGGTGGGCGACGCGGCCGCGGAGAAGGCGGAACGGGTCACGGCGGTGCCGGCGGCCTGAGGGCGGGTCGGCGGGGCTGGTGGGTGTGGGTGGGCCTCGGTGAAGTCCGGCTGCGCGGGGCTCGGCGGGTCCTGGTCGGGCCTGGCGGATCGGTGCGGCGCCGGAGCCGGGCGGGTTCGTGGGTCGGCCCGGCCCGGCGGGCGGAGCGGCCCGGGAGTCGTGGTCGCCGATGGATCAGGAGACGTCCCAGAGGTCGGCGCGGACGCCGCGTGGCAGGACCATGACCGGGGTGCGGGCGTTGCGGACGATCTTGTGCGAGGCGTCGCCGACGAAGACCCGCTTGACCGGGCCGACCCTGCCGGATGCGCAGATCAGCAGATCGTCGGCCCAGGTGACCGCGTCCAGCGCGGTGCGGACGTCGTCGCCCTCGGCGGTCTCGCCGTCGGCCGGCACCTGGATCTCGTGCATCGCCGCCGCGAGGTCCTGCCGGGCCTGCTCGCGCGCCGTGCGCAGCACCTGGTGTTCGGCGGCCCGGTGTTGTTTGCCGGAGTACAGCCGCACCGGTCGCAGCACCAACGTGAGCAGCCGCACGTCCGCGTGCAGTCGGCGGGCGAACTCCACGCCGCAGGTGAGTACTCCGCTCGGTTGCGACTCGCGTTGGTAGGCGATCGTGCATCGGGCGATACCGGGCGGCGGGTGGTCGGCGAAGCCGCGCGGGGCGAGTGCCACCGGCACGGGTGAGCCGTGCAGGAGTTGGTCGGCGGTGCTGCCGACGGCCACGCGCGCGGTCCGCCCGCCCGGGGCCGGGCCGATCACCACGAGCGCGGCGCGGTGTCGCTCGGCGATCCGGGCCAGCCCCCGGCCGCTGCCGCGGTGGTCGTCGATCGCCCGCTCCACCGGCAACTCCGGTGCCCAATCCCGAAGTCGGGCCTGCGCGTCGTCCAGCAGCCGATCGCTCTCCTCGCGCAGGAACGCGCGCCACTCCGCGTCCACGGCGCCGACCCCGGCACCGGGCAGCGCGGGCGGGCGCACGTGCGCGAGCACGACTCCCGCGCCCAGTTGCCGGGCGAGCAGCATGCCCAGCACCAGCGCGTCCCGGGCACGCGGCTCCGGCCGGCACCCCACCACGACCCGCATCCGCGTGCCCTCGCCGCTCACCGGTCCACCTCGACACCCTCGACCTCGGCGCGCCAGCGCGAGTGCCGGTAGCCGTACAGGAAGTAGATCGCCACGCCGACCGCCATCCAGACCAGGAAGACCTTCCATGTGGTCCCGGAGAGCCGGGCCATCAGGTAGATGCAGAAGCCGACGCCCAGGAGCGGGGTGAGCGGGAAGAACGGGGCGGTGAAGCCGCGCGGCAGGTCGGGTCGGGTCCGGCGCAGCACGATCACCCCGATGTTGACCAGCGCGAACGCGAACAGGGTGCCGATGCTGGTCGCCTCGGTGAGTTGGCCGAGCGGGACCAGCGCGGCGAGCAGGGCCACCCATGCGCCGGTGATCAGCGTGTTCGCCACCGGGCTCTGGGTGCGCCGGTTCACCTTCGCGAAGATCGGCGGGATCAGGCCGTCGCGGGACATCGCGAACAGGATCCGGGTCTGCCCGTACAGCACGGTCAGCACGACGCTGGCGATCGAGATGATCGCGCCGGCGGACAGGATCGTGGACGCCCACGAGCCACCGGTCACGTCGGTGACGATCTTCGCCAGTGTCGCCTCGCTGCCCTCGAACTCCTGCCAGGGCAGTGCGCCGAGCGCGGCGAGGGCGACCGCGACGTAGACGACCGTGACGATCGCGAGCGAGATCAGGATGGCCAACGGCAGGTCCCGGCGCGGGTTCTTGGCCTCCTCGCCCGCCGTGGAGGCGGCGTCGAAGCCGATATAGGAGAAGAACACCTGGGACGCGCCCGCGCTGATCCCGGCCACGCCGAGCGGCGCGAACGGGGACAGGTTGCCGGCCTCGAACGCGGTGAACGCGATGGCGCAGAAGAACACGAGGGTGATCAGCTTGATGAAGACCATGATCGTGTTGGCCAC
The DNA here is from genome assembly GCF_042956465.1 of Embleya sp. NPDC008237. NCBI lineage: Bacteria > Bacillati > Actinomycetota > Actinomycetes > Kitasatosporales > Streptomycetaceae > Embleya > Embleya sp. NPDC008237. Next base: position 273,467 of record NZ_JBIBGL010000014.1, on the reverse strand, counting down.
GGCACTCTCCGAGACGCCGCGCACGAGCAGGATCACCGCGAGCAGTACGACGATCACGGCCGGGACGTTGAACCTGCCGCCGTCGCCCGGCGGTTGGCTGATCGCGGCCGGCAGGCTCACGCCCAGGGCGGAGTCGAGCAGTTCGTTGACGTACTGCCCCCAGCCGACCGCGACGGCGGAGATCGACACGCCGTACTCCAGCAGCAGGCACCAGCCGCACACCCAGGCGATGCCTTCGCCGAGCGTGGCGTAGGCGTAGGAGTAGGACGAGCCGGACACCGGGATGGTCCCGGCGAGTTCGGCGTAGGACAGCGCCGAGAACAGTGCGGTGACCGCCGCGAGCACGAACGAGATCACCACGGCCGGACCGGCCTTGGGCACCGCTTCGCCCAGGATCACGAAGATGCCGGTGCCCAGGGTCGCGCCGACGCTGAAGAAGGTCAGTTCGAGCAACCCCATGGTGCGCCGGAGCGCGGGTCCCTCCTCCTCCCCTCCGCCGGAGCTCTCCTCGAGGATCGCGTCCACGGGTTTCGTCCGCAGCACCCCCCGGCGCGACCGGGGTACGACGTGGCTGGCGGGCAATCCGGCCTCCCTGGAGAACATGTTCCGAGGAGGAACGGGTGCCCCGCCGGCCGGGTATCGAACGGTCCTTCAGCCATTCGGACCGGTTCGGCGGCGGGCCCGCCACTCGGCGGCTCGCGGCGTCGAGGCAGGACGACGGCCGATCAGGACGACGGGGCGCGACGCGGTCCGCACCGATTGCCACGACTACCCTGCCGGGCGGGTGCGTTGGCCGGAACGCCCGGCGGAGGGTTCGCAGTCGCCGGTGCCGCGGCATTCGAAGGACGTGCGCGGGTGGCGATACCCGTCTTCCCCACCGGCTTCCGACCGGCCACGTACGACGGCGCGCAAGCGCCGAGTTGCCGTCCGTCGGTTAGCCGATCGCCTGCACGGCGTCCACCCGTGACGTGGCCGGCCGGTGGCTGCATCCACTGCTACAGCGGGTACGTAAGAGGCCCTTTCCGGTGTCCCGGAAAGGGCCTCTCATCTGCTGTGCGCTCGGCAGGATTCGAACCTGCAACCTTCTGATCCGTAGTCAGATGCTCTATCCGTTGAGCTACGAGCGCTTGGTCGCTTTGACCGAGGTCAACAATACATGCTCCCCGGCCGGGGGTGAAATCCATTGTTCGAGGGTGCCCCAAACTCGGGCAATCAGTGATCAAGCGCCTTCATTTTGCCGGTGTTCGGCGGCTGAACGGGTGACCGCGGCGCGGGGGCGCGGGGCTCCGGCGGGCGGGTCGGTGGGCGGCCTCCGAGGGTTGGTCGTCGGGTCGAGGTGGGCCCGGCGAGCGGGTGGTGGAGGGCGGTCGGGGTGATCCCGGTCGGCGGGAGTGGCGACGCGCGCGGGGTAGGGCCGGCTCGTTCGCTGTGAGCTGAAACCACCTTTTCGGACATGTCGGCCGGTGGGCGAATCGGCGGGCATTCGGTCACGGCATGCGCGTCACCCGGATCGGGTCGGCGGCGCGCCGGCGGAGGTGATCGCGGCGGACGGGCGGAGCATCGGGTGGCGGCTACGAAAAAGAGCCGTATACCGGACATCGCGGCCCGCGTCGTGACCCGGGGTCGTCGGATGCTCACCGAAACATCATCGTCATGAGCACGAAACAGCCCGCCTGGTGGGACCAGACGGGCTGTTCGGGAAGCGGAGGCTCCGGGATTTGAACCCGGGATGGGGATGAACCCAAACCGCATTAGCAGTGCGGCGCCATAGACCGGACTAGGCGAAGCCTCCATCGGTGTTTGCCGACGAGGAACAGATTACTAGGCTCGTCAACGTGACTGCAAAAACAATGGGATAGTCGGTCGTGACATGCCCCGGCGGCGACGGGCAAGATGGCCGTCGCGCAGTCCGAGGACCGGAGGAGGTACGCGCTTCGTGAGCAGCAGGCCATCCCGAGGCGCTGCTCGCCTCGCAGCCATACTCGACGCCCTGCCGGATGCTCTCCTGCTGGTGAATCGCAACGGCACCGTCGTCAATGCGAACGCCATGGCACTGGAGGTTCTGGAGGCGCCGGGCACTCCCGTGGTCGGGCGCGGTCTCCTGGACCTGCTGCCCTCGTTCGACCATCGGCGCATCCCGGGCTCCGTGCGGGCCAACGACACGCGCGACACCCGGACCAAGCCGACCCGGATGTCCGCGCACCGTACCGACGGCGGCGTCTTCCCGGTCGAGGTGACCAGCGCGAACCTGCCCGCCGGTTACGACGACGAGTTGCTGATGATCGTCGTGCGCGACCTGACCGGCAAGGTCGACGTCGAGGCCGAACTGGCACGCCAGCAGCGGCAGACCGAGATGATCCTGCGCGCGGCCTGCGAGGGCATCATCGGCATCGACGCCGAGGGCCACATCGTGCTGGCCAACCCCGCCGCCGCCCGGATCCTGCGCCATCGCGCGAGCGACCTCGGCGGCAAGAGCGTGCACGAACTGCTCATGCACGCCCGGGCCGACGGCACGCCGCTGCCCGCCCAGGAGTGCCCGCCGCTGGTGACCCTGGGCAACGGCCGCCGGCAGCGGCTGCGCGACCAGGTGTTGTGGCGCGGCGACGAGGGCTACGTGACGGTGGACATGATCACCGCGCCGATCCTGCTCGGCGGCGCCGTGGTCGGCGCCGTGATGACCTTCAGCGACACCGGCCGGGAAAAGTTGCTCAACGAACGGCGGTCCCAGCTCGCCGAGTTGGTCGACGCCGAGATACTGGGCCGGCTCGCGGCGGTGCGCGGTCGGCTGAAGAAGGTGGCCGACGGCGCGGCCGGCGAGGTCGGCCACGGCGCCCGGCGGATGGTGCGTCAGGTCGCGGGCGAGCTGGAGAGCCTGGAGGAACTCGCGGGCGAGGTGCTCGCCCATCAGGCGGCCGGCACCGAAGCCGCCGAGCCGACGGACGCCGACGCCGCGACCGAGCCGGAGCGGGTGCCGACCACGGTGGACGATCTCGTCGATCGGGCCATGGAGACCGTGACCTACCTCGCGCGCGGCGCGGGCGTGGAGTTCGCGGTCAACGCGTCCCCGGTCGGGGTGCGGGTGGACGTGGACGCGATGACCCGGGCCCTGGGACACCTGCTCGCGGACGTCGTCGCGGCCGGCCCCGAGGGATCCACCGTCGTGGTCGCGGCGGCCCAGCGCGGCAACGTGGCCCGGATCGAGGTGCGTGGCCCGGAGAGCCGAGGCAGCGCCGTCCGGGTCCCGCTCGCGCGCGCGGTCGTCGAGGCGCACGGCGGCACCGTCGAGTCGCACACCATGCCCGGCCGAGGCAGCACGTACGTGGTCGAGTTGCCCGCCGACGCCGAGGCCGCCGAACAGGCCGAGAGTTCCGGCGAACACCGCGCGGCCAAGGGTCGCCGGGCCCGCCAGACGGGCCGACCGGACCCGGCCGCCGAGAAGAACGGCAAGGCCGGGAAGGACGCCGGGCCGGGCAAGGACGCCAAGGCCGAGGACGGCAAACCCGACGCCGACGCGGCCGACCCGAAGGCCGACGAGGACGAGGCCGCACCGGCCGAGGCGACCGACCCGAAGGCGGCCGACGAGACCGAGGCCGCCGAGCCCGGGAGCGGAACCGGCACCGACCCGAAGCCGCGTTCGGGCGCCGCGCCCACGAAGGACGCCGCCGAGGCGCCCCCCGCGCCCGGCAGCGGAGTCGAACTCGCCGTGCGCGGACGCGGCGCACAACCGCCGCGGGCCCGTCTGGAGCCGGCCGGGTCCTCCACGCCGCCGGTGCCCGCCCCGCCGCCGCCCGGTTCGGTGGCCGCCGCGCCGCAGGGTCCGTTCGCGTTGCCCGCCGGCACGGTCGCACCGGTGCCGCTGGTGCCCGCGAACCCGGGTTCCGCCGAGGGGCAGCACGAGCGACCGGACGCCGACGGATACGACGAGGCCGAGGAGGCCGCGCGCAACAACAGCGGCGCGTTCGAGGCGGTCTACCCGCCGCGCTCGCGTCGCGGTCGGCCCTCGCGCGACGCGCACGACGCCGGCGAGTCCGCCTCCGGGCCCTCCGGTTCGCACCGCGGAGTCGCCCACCACGGCGGCTCCGAGGTCGAGCGGGCCGAACCGACCGCGCTGCCGCAACGACCCGCCGCCGGCCCGCCCGCCCAGGCACCCGCGGCCGGTGGCCGGCTGAACGGCGCGCACACCCCGCAGGGCGCGCAGGCGCGTCGCCGGTTGTCCACGCCGCCGGCGCCGATCCCGGCGCAGGGTCGCGCGTCGGACGCTTCGGCGCGCAGCACCAGCGTGCAGGATCGGCCCGGCCGACCCGCCGCCGCCGACATGCCCACCGAGTTGTTGCCGCCGATCCCGGCCGCGCCGGATCAGCCGATTCCGGTCCAGGGCCGGCGGCCCGGTTTCCCGGGCGGGCCGCCCGGTGACGCCGAGACGATGTCCGGGGCCGACCTGCCGACCATGGTCACGCCCGCACCGGACGGGCAGCCGCGCCGGTTGTTGGTCTGGCCCGAGCCGGACACCGCGACGGCGGGCGCGCTGACCGCGCGTGGCTGGAGTCCGCTGCTGGTGCGTTCGCGCGAGGAGGTGGACGCGAGCGTCCCGGTGCAGCCGGCCGCGCTGTTCGTGGATCCGCTGACCGGCCCGATCACCCGTACCGCGCTCCAGTCGTTGCGCACCGCCGCGACCGCCGCGCAGATCCCGGTGCTGGTCACCGCGGGATTGATGCAGGCCACCCGGGACGCGGCGTTCGGCGCCGACCCGGCCGTGCTGCTGCGTTCGCTGGCGCCGGCGGACAGCGCCGGGCACGCCTCGCGCGTGCTCCTGGTGGAGGGCAACCCGGACATCGCGACGGCGTTCACCGCGTCCCTGGAGCGGCGTGGCATGGACGTGGTGCACGCGGCCTCGGAGAGCGAGGCGGTGTCCAAGGCGTCCAGCGTCGAGCCCAATCTCGTGGTGCTCGACCTGATGCTGGTGCGTCGGCGCCGGATGGGCGTGGTCGACTGGCTGCGCAACAACGCCCGCCTGCACTCGACGCCGATCGTCGTCTACACCACGCTCGACCTGGTCGAACACGACCTGCATCGGCTGCAGACCGGAGAGACCGTGCTGTTCCTGGCCGAGCGTTCGACCCGCGAGGACGTACAGCAGCGCATCGTCGACCTGCTCGGCAAGATCGCGTCGCCCTCCTAGACCGAGTCCGAGTGACCCGCGCGGGTCACTCGGACGAGCGGACCACCCCGCGGGCGACGCGGGCCGCCCGCGCCCCGGTCACCCGCACCGACGCCGCGGCCCGCTCCGGCAGCGGGGAATCGCACACGTACGCACCCGGACCGCGGGCACCCGAGGCCCGCACGGCACCCGCCGTATCCGCACCGAACCACAACGCCTCACCATGCCGCCGGCCCCTGGGCGTGCAGCCGACGGCTCATCTCGCCGACGGTCAGCGCCAGTTCGGTGGCGAGGTCCATCGCCTGAGGGTGGTCGTGGTGTTCGCGCATCCACCAACACATGACCTGCACGATAGGCCCGGCGGACTCCGGATGTCCGATGATCGCGGTGCGCGCGCACAACGGACGCGGCGGTCCGTCCCGATCGAGCCGGAACCAGTAGCCGTCCCGGAAGCCGAGCACGGGATGGCCGAGTGCGTCCGGCAACACGACGTCGTACGGCCGGTGCGGTTCGGATCGCACCTCCAACGGGTACATGGAGCGCCTTCCAAGGGGAAGTCGAGGACTCGCCGGTCCCCCTCCGGAAGAGCGGAAAAGCGGGAACTACCGGACGCTTGAGGCCTTGTGCCGAAAACGATGTGCCATCCGGAGCAACCGGGACACCGTCGCATTCTTCCGCCCGGCCGTCCCGATCAGCCGATCGCCACGCCTGGTTCACCCGTACGGGCGCACGGCGGGTCGTGCCGGGCGCGCGGGTCGGCGCTCGACACCGGAGCGAAAGCCGAGGCCGTGGGGGCTGACAACGACCCGATCGGCGAGAAAGAATCCCCTCACCTCGACCGGTCCCCGTCCGGCGAATGCAGGGAGGTCACACAGTGCTGAGCACGATGCAGGACGTGCCCTTGACGATCGCTCGCATCATGCGACACGGAACCACGGTGCACGGTGCTTCGGAGGTGGTGACCTGGACCGGTGGCGCGCCCCGGCGGGCCACCTACGCGGAGGTCGGTCGCCGGTCGGCACAACTCGCCCACGGTCTGCGCGAACTCGGGATCACCGGCGACGAGCGGGTCGCCACGTTCTTGTGGAACAACCAGGAGCACCTGGAGTCCTACCTGGCGATCCCGTCGATGGGTGCGGTGCTGCACACGCTCAACCTGCGGCTGCCCCCGGAGCAGTTGATCTACATCGCGAACCACGCGGACGACCGGGTGCTGATCCTGGACGGCTCGCTGGCCGCGCTCGCCGCCCCGCTGCTGACCCACCTGAAGACCGTCGAGCACGTCGTGGTCACCGGCGCCGACACCGATCTGGCTCCGCTCGCCGATTCCGGCAAGCACGTGCACCGCTACGACGACCTGCTCGCCGGCCGGCCGACCGAGTTCGACTGGGCCGAGGACATCGACGAGCGCCAGGGCGCCGCGATGTGTTACACCTCCGGCACCACGGGCAACCCCAAGGGGGTCGTGTACAGCCACCGGTCGACCTATCTGCACAGCATGCAGGTGTGCGCGGCGGAGGCCTTCGGCCTGGGCACCGCGGACATGGTGCTGGCGGTGGTGCCGATGTTCCACGTGAACGCGTGGGGTCTGCCGTACGCGGCGATGATGTGCGGCGCCTCGATCCTGATGCCCGACCGCTTCCTCCAGTCGGAGCCGCTGGCCGCGATGATCGCCGCGGAGAAGCCGACGTTCGGCGCCGCGGTGCCGACCATCTGGTCCGGGCTGCTGGACTATCTCGACGTGCACAAGACCGACGTGTCCTCGCTCAAGGAGGTCGTGGTGGGCGGCTCGGCCTGCCCGCCCGGCCTGATGCAGGCGTTCGAGGAGCGGCACGGGGTGCGGATCGTGCACGCGTGGGGGATGACCGAGACCTCGCCGCTGGGTTCGGTGGCCCGCCCGCCGGCCGGGCTGACCGACGACGAGGCGTTCGCGTACCGGATCTCGCAGGGGCGCCTGCCCGCCTCGGTGCAGGCCCGGCTGGTCGGCCCGGACGGTGCCGACGTCCCGCTCGACGGCGAGTCGGTCGGCGAACTGCTGGTGCGCGGGCCGTGGATCGCGGGCGCGTACATCGGCGACGAGGGCTCGGTGGACGCCAGTGGCGGCGGCCGGTTCCAGGACGGCTGGTTGTGTACCGGCGACGTCGGCACGATCACCGCCGACGGCTTCCTGCGGCTGACCGACCGGGCCAAGGACGTGATCAAGTCGGGCGGCGAGTGGATCTCGTCGGTCGAGTTGGAGAACACCCTGATGGGTCACGAGGACGTGGTCGAGGCGGCCGTGGTGGGCGTGCCCGACGACAAGTGGGGCGAACGCCCGCTGGCCACGATCGTGCTGCGCGAAGGGGCCACGACCACGGTCGAGCAACTGCGCGACTACCTCGCGGGTCGGGTGGCCCGCTGGCAGGTGCCCGAGCGGTGGAGCCTGATCACCGCCGTGCCCAAGACCAGCGTGGGCAAGTTCGACAAGAAGGTGATCCGGCGCCGGTACGCGGAGGGCGAACTGGAGGTCAGCGAGCTCGACCGGGGCTGAGCCGGCCGGACGTCGCCGGTCGGGCCGCTTCCGGTCCGACCGGCGGGTCGGACGGGCCCCGCGCGTGGCGCCGGCCGCGGTCAGAGCACCCCGACCGGCCCGTCGACCGCGTTGCGGTCGATGACGATCCGTTGTCCGCCGTGGGTCTCCGAGACGTTGCCGGCGTACTGGTGCACCCGTCGGCCGCGCCAGTACCCGTCGGGCAGCGCGCCGTCGCCGGTGGTGGCCGCGTGACCGTCCCAGCGGGCATACCAGACCGCGTCCGGGATCGAACGCTTGTCGACCGCCTCGATCAGGTCGGCGATGCCGGAGCTGAGACTGCTGTAATAACCCGCCACGTAGCCGCGTTCGCGAACCCGGTCGGACCACGCGGACACGAAATCCAGCACGGCGGCGCGGCAACCGGCGTCGGTGTTGTCGTACGCCTCCATGTCGTACCAGACCGCGCTGCCCGGCCGGAAGCCGAGCGTGGCACTGCGGTCCACCACGTCGTTCGCCTCGGCGATGCCCTGCTCCGCCGCCCGCGCCGGGTCGATCCGGCCGGGCTTGCCGGACTGCGAGCAGGGCGCCTGCAGGCCCACCTGGATGGGCAGGAAGTCCCAGCCCTGGCGGTGTACGGCCTTGACCCAGTCGAAGGTCAGCCGGGTGCTCTTGCAGGCACGGTTGTCGCCCGCGACGTAGATCCCGACCACCTTGTACGGCGACTCCCGCCAGGCCCGCATGGTCTCCACGGTGGGTGTCTCGCACGTGTCGAAGCCCGGCGCGTTCACGCTCCTGGATCGTTCCGGACGTGCCCCGGCACCTTCGGCGAGCCCGGCCGGCAGCAGGCCGAGCACGGCGGTGAGCAACACGGTCGAGGCGATCCGACGAGTGGTCAGCAAACGCACGAGATCTCCCGACGTGGTGGGAACGGGCCTCCCACCACGCTGCGCACCACGTCCGGCCCGGCCTGCGGACCGCCCGGGCGACGCGCCGACGCGTCACCCGAGCGGCCCAACGAGCGCACCGGGGCGGGGGTGTCCGCATCCCCGTCGGCGCGCGCGCCTCACCCCATCGACACCGGTATCCCGCCTACTCGACGCCCAGCACCAGCCCCGACGTCGGCACCCCGGTGCCGGCCGTCACCAGCACGTTGTGCACGTTCTCGACCTGGTTGACCGAGCTGCCGCGGATCTGCCGCACGCCCTCGGCGATGCCGTTCATCCCGTGCAGGTACGCCTCGCCCAGTTGGCCGCCGTGCGTGTTCGTGGGCAGCTTGCCGCCCAGCTCCAGGCCGCCGTTCGCGACGAACGCCGGCGCCTCGCCGCGCCCGCAGAAGCCGAACTCCTCCAGCTGCATCAGCACGAACGGGGTGAAGTGGTCGTAGAGCACCGCGGTCTGGATGTCGTCGGGAGTCAGTCCCGAGGTCTGCCACAGCTGCTTGGCGACCACGCCCATCTCGGCCAGACCGGTCATCTCGTCCCGGTAGAAGCTGGTCATCTGGTCCTGGAGGCGACCCGCGCCCTGCGCTGCCGCGTTGATGATCGCGGGCTTCTGCTTCAGGTCCTTGGCCCGTTCGGCGCTCACCACCACGATCGCCTGGGCGCCGTCGGTCTCCTGGCAGCAGTCGAGCAGCCGCATCGGCTCGACGATCCAGCGCGAGTTCCGGTGGTCCTCCAGCGTGATCGGCTTGCCGTGGAAGTACGCCTTCGGGTTGTTCGCCGCGTGCTTGCGGTCGGCGACCGCGACGTGGCCGAACGCCTCGGTGGTCGCGCCGTACACGTGCAGGTAGCGCTGCGCGAACATGGCCACCCACGAGGCCGGCGTGAGCAGCCCGTGCGGCATGTTCCAGCCCAGGCCCACGCCCTCGACGGTGGGATCGCGCTGGAGCACGCCGGAGCCGAACCGGCGGCCGGAGCGCTCGTTGAACGCGCGGTAGCAGACCACCACGTCGGCCACCCCACTGGCGACGGCCATCGCGGCCTGCGCGACGGTGGCGCAGGCCGCGCCGCCGCCGTAGTGGATCCGGCTGAAGAAGGTCAGGTCGCCGATCCCGGCCGCGGCGGCGACCGCGATCTCGGGGTTGGTGTCCATCGTGAAGCTGACCAGGCCGTCCACCTCGGACGGCGCGATCCCGGCGTCGTCCAGGGCCGCGCCCACCGCCTCGACGGCCAGCCGCAGTTCGCTGCGACCGGACTCCTTGGAGAACTCGGTCGCGCCGATCCCGGCGATGGCGGCCTTGCCGCGCAGGTTGTCGGCGTGCTTGAGGCTCACGCTTCGGCTCCTTCCGGCAGCTTCACCGTGACCGTGCCGGTGACGTGGTTGCCGAGCTTGTTGGCTCCGACGACGGCGATCTCCACGAGCGGGGTGCCGTCCTCGGCGGTGGTCTTGGCGGTCACCGTGCCGGTCAGGGTCATGGTGTCGCCGGGGTAGTTCGGGGCGCCGAGCCGGATCGCGACCTTGCGCAGCTCGGTCTCGGGGCCCGCCCAGTCGGTGATGTAGCGGCCGACGAGGCCGTTGCTGGTCAGGATGTTCATGAAGATGTCCGGCGAGCCTTTGTCCGCGGCGAGCTGCGGATCGTGGTGCACGTCCTGGAAGTCGCGGGTCGCCAGCGCGGTCGCCACGATCAGCGTGCGGGTCAGCGGGATGGCCAGCGGCGGCAGTTCGTCGCCGACGGACACCTCCGCGTGGGTCCGGCTCACGAGGTCCTCGGTGGTCATCGGTTGCCTCCCTGGGCGGGCGCGTGGGCGAGCAGCCTGCCGAGCGCGGCAAGCTGTTGGATGCCGCTGCCCAGGGTCACGTCGATCTGACGGCCCCACAGGAAGTGGCGGTGGATCGGGTGGTCGATGTCGGAACCGGTGCCGCCGTGCAGGTGCTGGCACGCGTGTACCACCCGCTTGCCCGCCTCGGAGGCGAACCAGCGGGCGACCAGAGCCTGTTCGGTGGCCTGCTCGCCCTGGTCCATGCGCCACGCGGCCTCCAGCGTGGTGACCCGGATGGCCTCGGTGTCCATGTACGCCTCGGCGGCGCGCAACATCACGCCCTGCTTGGTGGACAGCGGCTTGCCGAACTGCTCGCGGGCGTTCACGTGTTCGACCGTGCGGGCCAGGCCGCGCGCGCACACGCCCACCTGCTGCGCGGCCAGTGCGACGCGCGCGCGGTCGACGATCCAGGCGGCGACCTCGGGGCCGGCCCCGGTGTCACCGACCAGCCGGGCCGGTGCGTCGGTCAGCCGCAGGTTGCCCGAGGCCCACGGCGCGGTGGTCGGCGCGGCCTCGATCGCCACTCCGGCGGCGCCGGCGTCCACGGTGAACACCGCGAGCGCGCCGTCGAGCGAGGCGGTGACCAGGACGCGGTGCGCGACGGTGAGCCAGGCCACCGCGCGCTTGTCGCCGTCCAGGCGATAGCCGGCACCGTCTCGCCGGGCGGTCACCTTCGGGACGGCGGGCAGCCCCGCGCCGACCTCGGCGAGCGCACCGGCCACGATCCGCGAACCGTCCAGGAGCGCGGGCAGTTCGGCCTCGATCAGCTCGTCCGAACCGAAGCGCAGCAGCGGCAGCAGCCCGTACACGACCGTGTCGAGCAGCGGGATCTGCGCGGTGAACCGACCCTGCTGCTCCAGCAGCAGCGCCAGGCCCACCAGGCCCAGGTCGCCACCACCGTGCCGCTCCTCGATCAACGCGCCGACCAGACCGGCTTCGGCGACCTTGCCCCACAGCTCGGCGTCCAGGTCCGCGTCGGACTGGGCGAGCTTCTTCAGCCGCTCGTCGGTGGACTGGTCGGCGAAGATCCGCTCGGCCAGCGAGGACAGCTCCCGCTGGTCCTCGGTGAGGTTGAAGTCCATCAGTTCTCCCCAACCGCTCGGAACGCGGGCACGGTCAGCTCGGCGTCGTGGGTGACGAATTCCAGCTCGACCGGCATCCCGATGCGGACCTCGTCGTGCGGGACGCCCAGCACGTTGCCGAGCATCCGCACACCCTCCTCCAGCTCGATCAGGCCGACCGCGTACGGCATGTCGAACGCCGGGAACTTCGGGTAGTGCATGGTGACGTGCGAGTACACGACGCCCTTGCCGGTGGACTCGACGGTCTCCCATTCGAGCGACGCGCACTTGTTGCAGCCCGGGGCGAACGGGAAGCGCGGGGTGGCGCAGTCCAGACACTTCTGGAACAGCAGCTTCCCGGCGGCCACACCGTCCCAGAACGCCTGGTTGTCCTTGTTGACCACCTTGCGCGGGCGCAGCGGCCGCTCGGCGGGCGGCGCGGCCTCGGCCTTCTTCTTGTGCGGGGTGTAGCGCAGGATCCGGAAGCGGTGCGTGCCGACCAGCTCGCGGCCGCTCTCGCCCGTGACGTAGATGTTGGTCAGCGTGGTGATGAAGTGGCCGGTGCCCAGGCCGGTGGTCTTCTCCTCGGACACGGTCTCGATCAACTGGTCGTACTGCACCAACTCGCCCAGCCGCAGCGGGCGCATGTACTCCTGCTCGCAGTTGGTGGCGACCACCGAGCCGAAGCCGTTGTCGGTGAAGTGCTTGTACAACTCGCCGGTCGCCGAGTTCGCCGGGGCGCCGCCCTGCATGCCACGCATGATCCACACCTGGAGCATGGCCGCGGGCGCGACCACCTCGCCGAAGTGGGTCCGGGCCGCGGCCTCCGGGTCGGTGTACACCGGGTTGGTGTCGCCCATGGCCTCGGCCCAGTGCCGGATCATCGGCCCGTTGACCGGGTCGAGCGCGAGCACGCCGGAGACGTCGTGCCTGCCCTCGTACTTCTTGACGACCGCGAGGAAGGCGGCCTTGTCCTGGCTGATGGGGTCGGTCATGTCGTCCTTCACCGCTTCACTCGGGTCATGCCAAGGCGAACCATGGCGACGATCTCCCGCTGGACCTCGCTGACGCCGCCGCCGAAGGTGTTGATCTGCGCGCGGCGGTTCATCGCCTCCAGGAGGCCGTCGCTGAACGCGCCGGGCGACTTCGGTCGCAGCGTCGCGTCCGGGCCGACGATCTCCATCAGGTTGCGATACACCTCGATGGCACCCTCGGTGCCGAAGAACTTCACGCCGGACGCGTCACCCGCGTTGAGCGTGTTGTTGCCGACGTCGTGCACGAGCCGCCAGCTGAACATCCGCACGGCGGACAGGCGCGCGTAGGTCTCGGCGAACTTCAGCTGGACCCACGGCTGGTCGACCACCTTGACGCCCGGCTCGATCTCGGTCTCGCGGGCCCATTCCAGGACCTCGGCGAAGAAGTCCTCGGCCTGCATGCCCAGCGCCGCGAGCGCGACCCGCTCGTGGTTGAGCTGGTTGGTGAGCAGCTTCCAGCCCGAGTTCTCCTCGAACACCAGGTTGTCGTAGGGCACCCGGATGTTGTCGTAGTACGTGGCCGTCGTGGTCATCCCGCCGACGGTGACGATCGGGGTCCAGGAGAAGCCCGGGTCGCTGGTCGGCACCAAAATCATCGTGATGCCCTTGTGCTTGGGCGCGTCCACGTCGGTGCGGCAGGCGAGCCAGATCCAGTCGGCGCCCTGGGCGGTCGAGGTGAAGATCTTCTGCCCGTTGATCACCCACTCGTCGCCCTCGCGCACCGCGCGGGTGCGCAGCGACGCCAGGTCGGTGCCGGCCGAGGGCTCGCTGTAGCCGATCGCGAAGATGATCTCGCCCGTGAGGATCTTCGGCAGGTAGTAGCTCTTCTGCGCCTCGGTGCCGAACTTCATCAGGGTCGGGCCGACGGTGTTCAGGGTGACCATGGAGACGGGCGCGCCGGCGCGGTACGCCTCGTCGAAGAAGATGAACTGCATCTCCGGGCCCTTGCCCTGGCCGCCGTATTCGGTCGGCCACCCGATGCCGAGCCAGCCGTCGGAGCCCAGTTGCCGGCGTACCCGTCGGGTGGTGGGGCCGCCGGCCTCGCCCTCGCGGTCGAGTTCCGCCCGGACGTCGGGGGTGATCAGGCGGGTGAAATAGTCCCGCAGCTCTGCCCGTAGAGCGTCCTGCGCTGGGGTCGGGGCGAGATGCACGTCGCTGCTCCTTCACGTGCGTGGATCGCGTGGGTCGCGACGCGGGTCGACGCCCGCCGGGCACGGAAGGGTCGCGGTCGGGTCTGCCCCGCGCTGCACATCGATATGGACCGGGAACGCGTGTCGCCCGGCAACATCGAATCTCTCCGACTCGGGATCGCTTGTCAATATCAAGCATTTTTTGGAAACCGGGGTCACACCCTTTGACCCCTTCTCCGACGCCTCGTACGGATCGCCGAAAACGGGTGGTCCGGGCCGGCCGGCGCCGACACACTGCGGGGCATGGAGATCCCGAACCGCCAAATCCGCGCCGCGTACACCGACGACACCGTCACGGTGTACCAGGCGTACAAGCCGCAGATCGCCGACGCGGCCGTTCGCGACCAGCGATTTCCGGACACCTGGAGCCGGGAGCGGATGACCTGGGTCAAGCCGAGCTTCACCTGGATGATGTACCGCTGCGGCTGGGCCACCAAGCCGCGGCAGGAGCGGGTGCTGGCCCTGGAGATCAGCCGCGAGGGCTTCGAGGCGGCACTCGCCGGGGCATGTCTGAGCCACTACGAGCACCCCACGTATCCGGATCGCGACGCCTGGGGCCGGCGGCTGCACGCGACCACGGTGCGGATCCAATGGGACCCCGAACGCGACCTGAACCTGCGGCCGTTGGCGCACCGCTCGTTGCAACTCGGACTGGCCGGATGGGCGACGCGTGCCTACGCCGACGAGTGGACGCGGCGGATCACCGACGTGACCGCGCTCGCGCATCGGGTGCACGACCTGGTCCGCGCCGGCGACCCGGCCGCCGCGGCCGAGGCGGTCCCGGTCGAACGGGTCTACCCGCTCCCGGACTCGCTGGTCCCGGTGATCGGCGCCACCCCGCCGGCCCCGGCATAGGGCGTGTCCGGTTCGGGTGCTCGGCTCAGTGCACGGTCAGCCCGCCGTCGATGCTGACGATCTGTCCGGTCATGAAGCTGCCCGCGTCGGACGCGAGCAGCAGCGCCAGGCCGGTCATCTCCTCCGGCGCGGCGATCCGCTTCAGCGGCGCGGCACCCTTCATCCGGGCCATCGCCTCGGGGCCGGTCTTGCGGACCATGTCGGTCTCCACCGCACCCGGGGCCATCGCGTTGACCCGGATGCCGTGCTCGGCGAGTTCGCCCGCCATCGTGCGGGTGAAGGCGACCAGTCCGGCCTTGCCCGCGGCGTACAGGCCCTTGCCCTCGGCCCGGGTGAACACCGCCGCGCTGACCACGTTCAGCACCGACGCCCGCCCGGAGGCGATCAGGTGCGGCAGCGCGTACTGCACCAGGAACACCGGCCCGCGCAGGTTCACCGCGAACGACTTGTCCCACGCCTGTGCGGTGATCTCGCCCACGGGTTGGGCGAGTTCGTTCGCCGCGTTGTTGACCACGATGTCGATACCGCCGAAGTGGGCGACGGTCGCGTCGACCAGGGCGGCCAGTCGGTCGAGGTCGCCGCAGTGGGTGGGCACCGCGAGCGCCCGGCCGCCGGCCTCGGTGATCTCCTTCGCCACCGCCTCGCACGCGTCCGCCTTGCGACTCGCGATCACCACCGAGGCGCCCGCCGCCGCATAGGCGTGCGCGATCGCCCGGCCGATTCCCCGGCTGCCACCGGTCACGATCGCCACTCGACCGCTCAGGTCGAACATCGCGTTCGCGTCCCGTACTGCGCCTGCGTCGCTCATCCGTTGCCACCTCGTCGTCCGGAACACGGTGCGCCGCGCCGGGCGAACCCGCCGGCATGCCACTCGGGGGTGCGCCGGTGCGACACGTGTGGAGATTTGTATTGCACAGTCAACTACTTCGGTGCAAGGTGTCGAGCGATGCAACGACCGGCGGAGGGTGCACACATGACCGGGCTCATCGACGCGCGACGCACGTGGGAACTCGCCGAGAAGCGCCTGGCCGCGGAGACCGATCCGCGCCGGCACGCGATCCTGACCACGCTGGTCGCGCACATGCGCGCCGAGCACGAGGGCGACCTGGACGCGCTGATGGCCACCGTGTCGCCGCATGCGGTCTACCACCAGTGGGGGGCGTCCCCGGTGGATCGGGCCCCCAAGAGTCACGCCGAGGTCCGCGAGTTCTATCGTGCCGTGGTCGAGAACGACTGCGGCCGACTCGCACACCACATCGATCGGCTGACGGTGGATCAGGACACGGTGGTGACCGAGGGGTTGCTGCGGATCGCCTATCCGGGTCGGGTCCTGGCCGGGATGGGTCGGTCGGTACCGGACGTGGACGCGTTCTACCTGTACGAGACGCAGATGGCGATCGTGTGGGGCTTCGACGCGGACGCGCTCGTGCTGTGCGAGGACAGCTATTCCACGGGTGACGGCTTCGCCGACATGCGCCGCCTCGACCCGGATGAGGTGCCCGCCCGCAAGGGGGTCTGACGGCGTGTCACCAAGGCGGTGAGGCGGGCTCGGCCCACCATGGGACCCGCATTGTCCACAGGAATCCCCAGCAGCCCCCAAAGGTTTCCACAGCCTGTGGATAACTTATGCACATCCTCGGCACGGCATCGCGCGGGAGTGCCGGCGCGATGCCTGGCAGGAATCCATTCATGGTTGGCGTTTCTGCCACTCACGGCGACCCGATGTCGGCGAGCAGGATCGAAGGCGCACCGGAAGCCCCCGCGCACATCCCGAACCCCGAGGCTCGTCCCGGGATGGTGCGCGAGGTACGCCGATCCGGTCGCTCGATCCCATCGGTCACGGGGCCGATGGGCGCGGGCAGCAGCGGGTACGGCGCCGCCGGCAGGGACGGTCGGGAACGAGGACGACCCGCCCCCGGGCCTCGTGCCGCGCACGGCCCGGTCCGGAGGCCGGCGGATCGCGGACCGGGTCCCGGCCGGCGCCGACGCGGTCCGGGGATAGGTTGCCGCCATGCGTCGTGTGGGGATCCTCCTGTTCGACCCGGTACGGGTGTTCGAATACGCGGTGGCCTTCGAGATCTGGGGAGTCGATCGCACGGACCGGGGTGTACCCGCGTTCGAGGTGCGCGTGTGCGGACCCCGGCGCGTCGGTGTGGAACTGGGAGCCGGCGTCGTCTGCTTCCCCGACCACGACCTGGACGGCCTCGACGGGTGCGATCTCGTGATCGTCCCGGGCAACGAACACCGGACCGAGCCGCGCCGGGACGTGTTCCCCGACGACGTGCTCGAAGCCCTGCGGTCCGCCCACCGGCGGGGCGCCACGATCGCGTCGTTGTGCTCGGGTGCCTTCGTGCTCGCCGCCGCGGGACTGTTGGACGGGCGCCGGGCGACGGCCCACTGGCTGGACACCGAGGACCTGGCCGCCCGCCACCCGCAGGTCACCGTGGACGCCAACGTCCTGTTCGTCGGCGACGGTTCGATCTGGACCTCGGCCGGCTCGGCGGCCGGCATCGACCTGTGTCTGCATCTGGTCCGGCTCGACCACGGCGCCGCGGCCGCCACCGAGATCGCCCGCACGATGGTGACCGCGCCGTTCCGCTCCGGCGGACAGGCCCAGTTCATCAGCAACCCGGTGCCGGCCTCGCCCACGGACCAGGACGACGCCCTCGGCCGGCTGCGCGGCCACGTCCTCGACGACCTGCGCCACCCCTGGACCGTCGCCGAACTGGCCGCGTTCGCCGGCATGTCCGAGCGCAGCTTCGCCCGCCACTTCGTCCGCAGTACCGGCACCTCACCGCTCCGCTGGTTGTCCGCCCAACGCGTCCTGGCCGCGCAGCGCCTCCTGGAGATCGGCGACCTCTCGATCGCCGCCATCGCCCGTCAATGCGGCTTCGGCTCGCCGCTGACCCTGCGCCAACACTTCACCCGCCATGTCGGCGTCGCCCCCAGGGACTACCGCGCCGCCTTCCGCGGCGGCCGGGGTCGGCCCACGGCGGAAGGCGACATCGGGTAGGCGTATCGGACGGCCGGGAGCGGGCCGGATCGACCGCCGTCGCCGGCTCGGCCGCCCCTCGGCCTCGGGGGACCGCCGACCCCG
The DNA here is from genome assembly GCF_042956465.1 of Embleya sp. NPDC008237. Taxonomy (NCBI): domain Bacteria; kingdom Bacillati; phylum Actinomycetota; class Actinomycetes; order Kitasatosporales; family Streptomycetaceae; genus Embleya; species Embleya sp. NPDC008237. Next base: position 255,801 of record NZ_JBIBGL010000014.1, on the reverse strand, counting down.
ACCGCGCGGGCGCCGGGTCAGCGCACGATGCCCGCCGCCCGCGCGGCGGTCAACCACTGCGGGAACTCGGCCAGGATCCGCTCGTACAGCTCGACGTCGGAGATCCGGTCGATGTCGTCGACCTGGAAGAACCCGGCGTTGTCCACCAGTCGGCCGGGCATCGTGTCGATGCGCTCCAAAATCCCGTAGTTCGACCGGCCCAGACCGACGAACTGCCAGAAGATCGGCAGTCCGGCCGCATCGGTCAACAGCCGCTGGATCTGCTTGCTGCGGTTGACCCCGCCGTCCGAGTAGAACAGCACCAGCACCGGCGCGCCCGGCTCGCGCCGGTAGCGCGCGATGATGTCCTCGATCACCGCCGGTTCGTTGTTTCCGCCGAACACGCCGGCCAGGTGGTCGGGCACGCGCTGCCCGCCGTTCGGCAGCGGCGGCGACTGCGGGCGGTTGTTGCGTCCGTCGATGTACACGTTGTCCGCGATCCAGCGCGGCAGTTCGGGGATCCGGACCGGGTCCAGCGGCGCGAACTCGTCGGCGAAGATCCACGCGTCCAACTCGCCGTCGTCGTCGAGCCGGGCCGCGATCGGCGCCATCCGCTCGACCAGGCGCCCCACCGCGCCGTTTCCGTACAACTCCCGCATCGAGCCGGAGCGGTCCAGCACGATCGCCACCCGGGCGCGCACCTCGCGCAGGCCCTTCTTCTCCAGCGTGATCCGCACCGCCTCCTTGCGCAGCGAGATCCGCGCGCCCACCTCCGGCGGCAGCCCGGCCAGTTGCGGGTCCTCCGAGGGCGCGGGCAGCCGCATGGTCGGCTCGTCGCTGTACGGCGGCGGCGCCCACCCGGGTGTCGCGCCCACCGGCGCCACCGGCAGCGTCCCGGCCGGCCGGGCGGCGTCGACCCCGGCCCCGGCGTCGGCGGGTGCCTCGTCCTCCTCGCCGACGTCCACGCCGTAGTCGCTCGCGAGTCCGGCCAGCCCGGTGTCGTAACCCTGTCCGATCGCCCGCAACTTCCAGCCGCCCTGGCGCCGATACAACTCGCCGAGCACCATCACCGTCTCGCTGCCCGCGGCCTCGACCGGGAACGTCGCGACGGCCGCGCCCGAGGCGTCCAGGACCGCCAGCGCGAGGCCGCCCACCCGGGCGAACGTACCCTCGTGCACCGACGCGGCCAGCACCACCCGATCCACGTCGGCGGGCAACCCGGCGGGGTCCACCACGACCGCCTCGCCGCCGGCCGTCGGGCCGATGTGGCGCACCGCGCCGTCGGCCGCGGCCGGCTGGTTGTAGAACACGAAGTCCTCGTCCGAGCGCACCTTGCCCTGCGATCCGAGCAGCAGCGCCGAGGCGTCCGCGATCGGTGCGTCCGCCGCGCGGCGGATCACCAGGGTCAGCGGGCCCGCGGGAACCGGGACATTGGCCCCGGCGATCAGAGTCGTCATGGTCGTCAGTGTGGCCCGAATCGACCACCCGCCGCAGAGATGTGGCCGGCGACCGGGAGACCGACGTGATCGGCATCACGAGTGATGGGCCGTCACATCGTGAATGATCGCCCCCATCCGGTGGGAACCAAGCGGTTATGGGCAACAACGGTCATCATTCGGGCGGATCTCGCGCGGACCCCGGCGAGTGGAGCGAGGTCGAGCACGAACGTGCCCGGTTGCTGATCGAGCGCGCGGCCTCGATCGCCCGCCGCCTGGAGTCGCTGTGCGCCGCGGAGGCGGCCGCGACGCAGCGCGGCCCGGGCCGCACCTGACGGTGCCACCCGGGCCGGTCGAGCGGCCCGTGGGACCCCTCGCGACGCCCCGTCCCCTCCACGGCGCGTCGTGGTACCGCCGTCGTCGCGGTGCTCGCAGCCGCACCACGCCGACCGAAACGGATGAAACGACCGAAGGCGACCGCATCTCCCGGTGTTCACACAGGAGATACGGCCGCCCCCGACCGAACGCGCGGGACCCGCCCCGCGCACTGCTTGTCGCACACATCACTCACTCGACGCCGTGCACCGCGTCGCGGGCACCACACGGCGCGCGCCGAACACTCGGGACCGGACCGGCCCCGGGGAGTTCTAGCGCAGGACCAGCTGCTGGCCCGGGAGGATCAGGTCGGGGTTGGTACCGACCACACCCTGGTTCTTCGCGTACAGCGCCTGCCAGCCACCGCTGACGTTGTTCGCCGCGGCGATGCCGCTGAGCGTGTCACCGGCCTTGACGACGTAGTTGCCCGTGGTCGAGGTGGTCGAGGTGGTCGACGTGGTCTCGGCGACCGGAGCCGCGGCCGGCTTGCTCGCCGGAGCGGCCTTCTTCGGCGTCTCGCTCTTGGGCGCGACGGCGACCTTCTTGGGGGTGCTGCTCTTGGGGGTCGACTCCTTCTTCGGAGTCGCCTTCTTCGGGGTGGTGCTGCCGGAGTCCGTGGACGGGCTGCCGCCACCGCGGGTCAGGCCGGCCTTGACCGAGCACACCGGCCAGGCGCCGGGGCCCTGGGTCTTGAGCACGTTCTCGGCGACCCGGATCTGCTCGGCCTTCGAGGCGTTCTGCGGGCTGCCGGTACCGCCGTTGGCGCGCCACGTGCTCTGCGTGAACTGCAGACCGCCGTAGAAGCCGTTGCCGGTGTTGATGGACCAGTTGCCGCCGCTCTCGCACTGGGCGACCTTGTCCCACGTCGAAGTCGTGGCAGCGCCGGCCGAGGTCGCGGTCGCGAGCCCGACGAGCGGGGTGGCGGCGACGACGCCGACAATGGTCGCGGTGCGCAGGCGGCGCTGGGTACGACCCATGCCGCGGTGCGTGTTGGTGCGACCGAAAGCGTTGCGGAGAGACATACATTCCTCTCGGAATTCCCCTGGGGCGGATGGACCGGCGCGATCCTTGCGGATCACCCCCGCCCGGAACCGAACGGCCACGTCCAAGACGTGATGTCCGATGCCGCAACCCCGCGGCCCTCCCAGACCGCGAGTTCCGCCATGCCGTGCCGGCGGGAACCCAGGAGGTGCGATTTGCACATCGCCAGGACCATAAACAGGTTATCCGGCCCTTATCAACCCGCTCGGGCATTTACGCAGGTCAGGATAGGTATTAGAAATGCCTACCGAGCCCCGAACGGTGGCCCTCCGGACCGGATTCGCGTTTACCGGAGTCCAAACCAGGGAACCTTTTGCCCCTTTTGACCTCCGCTCATACACAGAGCGCAGTGGAGCTGTGACACATTGTCGAATCATCACCGAAGGCGATCGAGTGATCACGCGTCCTCGCGGCGCAAAAGCCGCATTTCGCGCGAGCCTTAAATGCCTTTATGTCCGGCTTACGCGCTCCGCGTGAGCGGCATCACAATTCCGCCGATGGTGGTCCGTACGGGCACCGGGTATAACCGGCCGGCCATGGGCCGGCAGACCCTTCCCGGCCTGCGCGTATTCACGCTGCGAGAGCACGCCGCCACCGGCCGGAAAAGTATGCCGAATGCGATCCGGGCCACATCGGGAACTGTGACCCGCGCCACTTTCACCCGTGCGGGGACCTATTCCCGCCCCTTTCGAGGGATCCCGACGCGGAACGCGACCCTCCGGAAGCACGGGCGCCGGGAAAGCGCGCCCGATATCACGACGAGTGGCATCGGGAAAGCGGATTCCGCGCGCCGAAAGTCGCGCCGGGCGCATCCCCTATATATAGGAGCGCTCTTCCGGGGTCGAGCGGCCCCGGTACGGGCTAATGCGTGCCCGGCGCGGATCGAGGCCCGCCGGGGGCGCCGGGGGTCGCCGGATCCACCGCGGCGCGCCCGGGCGCCGTCGGGCTCGGCCACCCGGGCCCAAGGACCCGCGACCCGGCACCGCTTCGCCGGCCCGCCCGGCCTCAATCGCGGATGCCGTCCTTGGACCGCGGCAGCAACCCGCTCTCGATCGCCGTGACCACCGCGTGCGTGCGGTCGCTGACGTCGAGCTTGGCGAAGACCCGCAGCAGATGCGTCTTCACCGTCGCCTCGGCGATCACCAGGCGCTTGCCGATGTCCGCGTTGGAGAGCCCGTCGGCCACCGCGTCCAGCACCTGCACCTCGCGTGTGGTCAACACCACCGGAGTGGGCCGGCGCATTCGGGCGACCAGCCGTTCGGCCACCCTCGGGGCCAGCACGGTCTGGCCCCGGGCCGCCGAGCGAATGGCCTCGACGAGTTGCTCGCGGGTGGTGTCCTTGAGCAGGTAGCCGATGGCACCGGCCTCGACCGCGCGCTCGATCTCGACGTCGGTGTCGTAGGTGGTCACGATCAACACCCGGGTGCGGCCGCCGAGGCCGACGATCCGGGCGGTGGCGGCCACCCCGTCCAGGACCGGCATCCGCAGGTCGATCAGCGCCACATCGGGCTCCAACCGCTCGACCAGCTCGACGGCGGCGAGCCCGTCGCCCGCCTCGCCGACGATCTCGATGCCGGCCGCCGAGGCCAGCAGCGCAACCACCCCGGCCCGCATCACCGAGTGGTCGTCCACCACGACGACCCGCAGCGTGTCCTGTGTCATGTCGTGCACTCCTGACCGTCGGTGGGAATCATCGCCAGGATCCGGGTCCCGTCACCGACCGAGCTGGTGACGGTGAACTCGCCGCCGAGTTCGGCCAGTCGCCTGCGCATGCCGTCGAGACCGAAGCCGCGGGCCTCGTCGACCACGAACCCCCGACCGTCGTCGGTGATCTCCAATTCGACGCCGTGGGCGTACCGGGCGAGCACGACACCGACCGTGCCGGCGCTCGCGTGCTTGCGCACATTCGCCAGCGACTCCTGGGTACAGCGCAGCAGCGCGATTCGGGTCTGCTGGTCGCACTCGACGTCGGGCAGTTCCGCCTCCACGGTGAGCCCGGTGTCCTCGGCGAACCGGTCCAGCGTGCGACGCAGGGCCCGGGCGACCGAGCCGGGAACCACTCCGCTCTGCGGCGCCGAGCCGACCAGCACCCGGGCCTCGGCCAGGTTCTCCCGGGCGGTGTGCTCGATCGAGAGCAACTGCCGACCACTGGTCGCGGGGTCGGTCGCGATGCCCGAACGCGCCGCCTCGGCCAGCACGATGATGGACGCGAATCCCTGGGCGAGCGTGTCGTGGATCTCCCGGGCCAGCCGTTCCCGCTCCTCCGCCGCGCCCCGGCGCTGATTGGCCTCGGCCAACCGCTCCTGGGCACTGGCCAGTTCGCTGCCCAGGACACGCTCACGCTCACCGCTCTGCTCGACGAACCGATGTACCGACAGCCCGATCGGCACGCTCACCGCGTAGGCGATCACGGTCGCGAGGGTGTTGCCGGTGAGCAGGTCCGGGCTCCAGCCCTGCGGGGCGACGCCGCCGAGCACGGTGGCGACGGCGGCGAGCCCGCCGAACACGATCGCGGAGCCGGGGTCCCTGGCCGGGAACCAGAAGTGCGGCAGGCTCGCCGCGTACGCCGTGGCACCGCCGTCGCGGGTGTAGGCCATCGCACCCAGGCCGACGATCAGCACGCCCGGGAAGGCGTTCGGCCGCAGCACCGGATTGCCGGGAAACACCCGGGTGATCAGGTAGCACAGGCCGAGCACGACCGGCAGCCCCATCGACCAGTACCTGCTCGCCCCGGGGTCGTCCTTGCCGGCGACGACCATCGGGGCCAGGCCCAGCAGCATCCAGAACAGGATGTACCAGCGGTGTGGCGTCCACGTCCGGAACCGGTCGATGAACTGCGGCCGTTCGGACATGCGGATCAGCCTACTTTTGCGGCCGGGTGGACAACGGCGGCGGGGGTTTGCTCCCGGGTCCGACGCGTCCCGATCGACGGCCACCAGCTGCGCTCGCCCAGCAGCAGCATCGCGGCGGGCAGGATCATGATCCGGATCACGAACGCGTCCAGGAGTACGGCCACCGCGAGGCTGAAGCCGAACTGCTTCATCTCGATCAGATGCAGCCCGATGAAACTGGCGAACACCGTGACCATCACGAACGCGGCGCTGGTCACCACCCCGGCCGAACTGCCGATCCCGTCGAGTACCGCCTGCCTGGTCGGCACCCCGCGCAGCGCGGCCTCGCGGATCCGACTGATCACGAACACCTGGTAGTCCATCGACAACCCGAACAGGATCACGAACAGGAACAGCGGGACACGCGAGCCGATCGAGCCGGTCGAGTCGAAAGCGAGCAGCCCCTCTGCCCAGGTTCCCTGGAAGACCACGACCAGCAACCCGAGCGCGGCACCGGCCGAGAGCAGGTTCAACACCACGCCGACCAGGCCCAGCACCACGGAGCCGAACGCGAACACGGTGATCACGAAGGTCACCAGGAGCAGCGTCGCGATGATCAGCGGCAGCTTGCCCTTCTGGTGCTCGGGGTAGTCCGCGTACCGGGCGACGTCGCCGGTCACCGCGACGTCGACGCCGGGCAGCCTGCCCACGGTCGCCGGCACGTAGTGCGCACGGACCCGGTCGAGCGAGTCCTGCGCCGCGGCGGCGCTGACGAAGTGCGGTACCCGCAGCTCCAGCAGGGTGATCCGGTGGTCGGGGGACGTCCGCAGCTCGGCGATGCCGGCGAGATCCGGGTCGCCGTGCGCGCGTCCTTCCAGCTCGCGCAGCGCACCGGCCACCTCGTCGGCGCGACCCGCCTCGGCCCGGACCACGATCTGGTGCATCGACTTCAGCTCAGGGAACGCCTGGTTCTGCCGATGCCAGGTCTGCATCGCGGGCAGGTCGCGGGAGTAAGTCTCCCGGCCGATGTCGGTCAGCTTCAGGTTCGCCAGCGGGGCGGTCAGGGCCAGCATGGCGAGCACGGCGACGGCGAGCGTTGCGGCGGGACGCCGGCTGGTGATCCGCAACACGGCGGTGGTGAGCCGACCGGCGCCGGTGCGCTGCGGCTTCGCCGCCGGTGTCTCGCCGCGGCGGGCCGCCCGTTCGGCCCGACGGACCGCGCGGCGCTCCGCCCGGACGCCGAGCTTGACCAGCAGCGCGGGCAACACGGTCAACGAGCCGAGCACCGCGACCAGGCTGACCAGGATCGCGCCGGTGGCGATGGAGGAGAAGATGACGTCGTCCGCGAGGTAGAGGGTGGCGCTGGAGGCGGCGACGGCGAGCCCTGACACCACGACGGCGTGTCCGGAGGTGGCCGCGGCCAGTTCCACCAGGGCCCGGGTGTCGAGCCGGCCACCGGATCGGGCCCGTTCCTCGCGTTCGCGCTTGAGGTAGAAGAGCGCGTAGTCGACGCCGACCGCCAGGCCGATCAGCAGGATGACGTTGGTGCCGACCCCGGCATCCGGTATCACGTGCGAGGCGAGCATCGACAGCCCGATGGCCGCCGCGATCGCGGACATTGCCAGCATCAGCGGCACGGTGGCCATCGCCGCCGAGCGGAACACGATCAGCAGCGTGAGCAGGGTGATCGGCAGGGCGATCAGTTCGGTACGCGAGAGGTCCTCGCCACGCTGGCCCTGGACGTCCTTGCTGATCGACGGACCACCGCTCTCCGCGATCCGCAACCCGGGATGGCCGGCCTGCACCTTCGCGGTCTGCGCCAGCAGCGGGTCGACGTGGTTCTTCCCGTCCAGCTCCGCGCCCTTCAGGGTGACGTCCACCCGGACGGCCGTACCGTCCGCCGAGCGCACCGGCGCGGCCACGGACAGCACCTCGGGCAACTTCCGCATGCGGTCCGCGATCTCGCCGGCAGCGGCGCCCGCGGCGCCCGCGTCCAGCCGGCCCCCGGCCTGCGCGGTGATCAACACCCGCTCCACCGGGCGTTGTTGCAGTCCACCCTCGGTGGCCATCGCCTCGCCGCGGCCGGCCTCGCCGACCCGGAAGTCGTCGGCCGTGGCTGCGTTGGTCCCGACGGCGATGCCGCCGCCGAGGCACAACGCGACAAAGAGAACCCAGCCGGCGATGGCCCGCCAGGGGTGTCCGGCGCTCCACCGCGCCATCCGAACAGGAAGTTTCGTCATGCCCGAAATCCTGGTCTTCGGGCCCGGGGCCCGGACAGGCTCGACCGATGGAACCCGCCGTCCACCGATCGGTGGACAAGGACGGAGAAGCCGCGCTCGACCGGGGTTCGGAAGCCGGTCGCTCCGGCTTCCGCGCGCACCGCGGATGCGCCGGTCAGGACCCCGTGCCGGATCCCGCCTTCCACTGGGTGGCGACGACGGAGAACGTCCGCAATCCCCCGCTGCCCGGGGCCTCCCGGACGTCGGTCACCCACACCAGCACCACGGTCTTGCGACTCGTCTCGATGCATAGCCCCGTATCGCGCCCCACGAGGTTCGAATTGAGCGCGGTGAACGGCACCGAACTCGGCAGGGACGCGACCCGGGCGGCGCTGCGGCACTCCTCGAGGGTCGCATCCGGCTTGGCGACGAGACCCGCGACGGCTCCGGTGTCCAGGAACCGCAGCTCGGCCGTCACGGGGCCGTGCTCGTCGCCGCGCGAATCCTGGTGACACGCCATGTACTTGAGCGTGACCAGCGGCGGCACCGCGTCGTCCGCGACGTCCTTCTGCCCGAGCTTGACCGTCAGGTTCTCCAGGTCGACGTACGTGGCGAAGCCTCCGTTGCAGATCCCGTCGTCGAGGTACGAGAGCGGGGGCACCACCGGCGCACCGATCACCAGGGGGACCTTCGACCGGTTCGGCGTGGAACCGTCACCGCCGCCGTGGCCGGACCCGGTGTTGCCGGTCCCGCCGCCGTCGCCGTCCCCGTCGATCAGGGAGGGGATGACGAACACTCCCGCGACGATCACCACGACGGCGGCCACGGCGGCCACCGCGATGCGGGCCCACGGTCGTCGGCGGGTCGCACCGCCGGGGACGGGCTTCGCCGGCGCGAAGGCCGGGGCGGCGGCCGGGGGCGGGAGCAGGGGCGGGGGCGTCGCCATGCCCACGATCGGAGGTCGCGGGGGCGTCGGTGGGGCCGGCGGGGGCGGTGCGGGCGACACGGCCGCCGCGGCCGACACGGCGGGCGGGGCGGACGGCATCGGCGGCGGCGGGATCGGCGGGCCGGGCGCGGCCTCGTCCGCTTCCGGGTCACCGGTCGCCGTCGACGGGGCCGCCTCGCGCCCGGCGGCGTCCCGGGCGATCGCCGCCGGCAGCCAGCCCGTTCCGGATACGAGCGGGCTCGCCTCGGCGCCGCGCCGGCAACCCTCGATCACGTCCGCGAGCGAGGGGCGGTCGGCGGGCTCCTTGGCGAGACACGCGCCGAGCAGGCTCCGCAGCGGCTCCGGGCACGCGCCCAACTCCGGTGCCTCGCTGACGATCCGATACATCAGGGCCTGTGCGTGACCCTGCCCGAAAGGATGGTCGCCGGTCGCGGCGTAGTGGCCGACCAGCGCGAGCGAGAACACGTCGCTGGGGAAACCGACCGGCTTGCCCAGCACCTGTTCCGGAGACATGAACGCCGGTGTGCCGACCACGACATCGGTACCGGTGAGCGCGGTGGTGTCCGCCGCGCGGGCGATGCCGAAGTCGATGACGCGCGGCCCGTCCGCGGCCAGCAGCACGTTGGACGGCTTGAGATCACGATGGATGACACCCGCCGCATGCACCGACGCGAGCGCATCGGCCACACCGGCGACCAGCAGCAGCACCGTCTCGACGGGCAGCGGGCCGTGCACCCGGACGGCCTCCGACAGCGCCGGCCCGGCGACATACGCACCGGCCAGCCACGGCAGCGGGCCGTCGGTGTTGCTGTCCAGCACCGGCGCCGTGTACGGCCCGTACACCCTCCGCGCGGCCTGCACTTCGCGCTCGAACCGCCTGCGGAACTCGGGATCCTGGGCCAGTTCGGGCCGTACCACCTTGAGCGCGACGGGTTGTCCACCGCGCGTGTACGACAGGTAGACGCTGCCCATCCCGCCCTGGCCGAGCCTGCCCCGCAACCGATATCCGGCAACCTCCCGAGGATCGCCGGGCAGCAACGGATCGATCATGCACAGTCCCCCGTTCGACCGAGCCCGATCCCGGCCCCGTGAAACCGACGGCCGAATCGAGTGCGGACACCGATTATGGCGGCCCCCACCGAACACGCCACGACGCAGGGGAGCAGGCGCCTTGGAGCACCGGGTCGCTGGGTGTCCGGCAACCCGGGTTGCCGGACACCCGGAGCACCGGAGCACCCGAGCACCGGAGCACCGGAGCACCGGAGCACGGCAGCAGGGGAGCACGGGAGCCCACATGTCACATGTCGTCGGGCTGTCTCGTCTCGGGGCTCGAAGAAGCACGGAGACCGACCGCCGGGTTCTTCGGCGAGGACGGCCGGGTGCCGTGGTGACGGTGGCCTCGGCTTGCGGCGGGCGGCTTTCCGGCCGGGCGGGTTGACGAACGGGCGGCGGCGTAAACGGCGGGAGCGGGCGCGGATAGCGGTACGGCGGCAGGACGCCGGTAGCGGTACGGCGGCAGCGGTCGGCGGCAGCGGTACGCCGGCTTGCGCGGCGATTCGAAAAGGGCCTCGACGCGGATGGCCGGACAGGCCGTCTCATCTCGGGTGCCGAGGCAGGTTCCGATCAGGAAGGTGATGGTCATGCGGGTGTTCGTGGCAGGCGGGACCGGGGTGTTGGGACGGCGGTTGGTGCCGCAACTGGTGGCGCGGGGCCACCAGGTGACGGCGACGACGACGAGTGCGGCCAAATTGGGCTCACTCGAGAAGCTGGGCGCGGATGCCGTCGTGATGGACGGGCTGGATGCGGTGTCGGTCGGCGCGGCGGTGGCCGAGGCCCAGCCGGACACGATCGTGCACCAGATGACGGGCATCTCCATGACACACGCCGGCAAGCCCGATCTGAAGCACTTCGACCGGTGGGCGGTCCCCACCATCCGGCTGCGCACCGAGGGAACGGACCACCTGCTGGCCGCGGCCGAGGCGGCTGGCGTGTCCCACTTCGTCGCCCAGGGCTACGCCAACTGGAACGGCATCCGTACGGGCGGATGGGTGAAGACCGAGGAGGACCCGCTGGACCTGATGACGGGGACGGCGGCGCACACGTCGATGGCAGCGCTCCGCCACGTGGAGGACGCGGTCGGCAAGGCCGGCGGCGCCGTCATGCGGTACGGAGCGTTCTACGGGCCGGGCGCCACCGACGACCAGGTCGAGCTCGTACGCAAACGACAGTTCCCACTGGTGGGGCGCGCGACCGGCTACGGCTCCTGGGTGCACCTGGACGACGCGGCGAGCGCCACCGTCCTGGCCGTGGAGCAACAGGCGCAGGGCGTGTTCAACATCGTCGACGACGAACCGGCCCCGGCAAGCGAGTGGTTGCCCCACCTGGCCGCCTGCGCGGGAGCAAAGCCCCCGATGCGGATCCCCAAGTGGCCGGCCCGCCTGCTGGCCGGCGAGGTGGCGGTAATCATGATGACCGAGGGCCGCGCCTTCTCCAACGCCAAGGCCAAACGAGAACTCGGCTGGCAACTGCGCTACCCGTCCTGGCGCCAGGGCTTCGAGGCCGAACTGACCTGAGCCGGGCGAAGAAGCCCGAGAACCCACACCCCGCCGCCCGATCCCACGCCGGCTCCCAAGCCACGCAAGCAAGGCCACCCCCGGCCCCAACCTCCAAGCACACCCGAAACCCACCGGGCCTCAACCACGTATACACCGCAGCCGCCCGCCGACCCCGGCCTTCACCGGTCACACACAAAGGTCGGCGGCACTCGTTCGAGTCTCCTCGAAAGTGCCGCCGACCTGCGCGTTTCCGCCATCCCGCTGCTTCCTGCGGAGGACGTGGGATTCGAACCCACGAGCAGAGTCACCCCTGCTAGCAGTTTTCAAGACTGCCGCCATCGGCCACTAGGCGAGTCCTCCAGCGCCGCGACCTGGTGGGGGTGCGGGCGGGATCAGTCTCTCATGAGCGATGGCTCGGATCACTGGGGATTCCGGGTGGGCCCATGGGTGGCCGGGGGCGGGGGTCAGTTGTCGCCCACGCGCTGGCCCAGGGTGACCTCGGTGGTGGCTTCCTTGCCGTCGCGCTGGTAGGTGACCTTGACCTTGTCGCCCGGGCGGTGGCTCCAGATCTCGCTGAACAGGTCCTCGTAGGAACCGATCGCCCGGTTGTTGAGCCTGGTGATCACGTCGCCGGCCTTCAGGCCGGCCTTTGCCGCCGGGCCGTTCGCGGTGACCGGGTCCTGGCCGTTGGTGCTCTGCGCCACGATCTGCGCGCCGGTGCCGGTGTAGCGCGAGTCGGGCAGGATGCCCATCTGGGCGTAGACCGGCTTGTTGCCCTGGATCAGGGTGTCCGCGACCCACCGGGCCTGGTTGATCGGGATCGCGAAGCCCAGGCCGATGCTGCCGGACTCCTGCTGCTGGCCGAACGGGGACTGCCCGCCGCCGCCGGTCGAGCGGATCGCCGAGTTGATTCCGATCACCTCGCCGGCCGCGTTCAGGAGCGGACCGCCGGAGTTGCCGGGGTTGATCGCCGCGTCGGTCTGGATCGCGTTCATGTACGAGACCTTTTGCTGGTCGCCGGAGGCGACCGGGCGGTCCTTGGCGCTCACGATGCCCGTGGTCACCGTGTTGGAGAGGGTGAACGGTGCGCCGATCGCGATCACCGGGTCGCCGACCGCGACCTTGTCGTTGTCGCCCAGCGGCAGCGGCTGGATGTTGGTGGGCATGTCGTCGACCTTGATCACCGCGAGGTCGTAGCCCTCGGCGCGACCGACGATCTTCGCCGGCTTGGTGGTGCCGTCGGAGAAGGTCACGCTCAGCTCGCCACCGGCGGCGGCCAGCGACACCACGTGGTTGTTGGTCAGGATGTGGCCCTGCTTGTCGTACACGAAGCCCGCGCCGGTGCCGCTCTCGGTGCCCTGGCCGGACACCTTGCCCTTGGTCTTGATCGTCACCGTGCTCGGCACCGCCTGCTTGGCGATGCCCGCCACGCTCGTGGGCGAGCGGTTCAGCGAGGCCGGGTCCACCGGCGAGGAGGACGGGCCGACGCCCGCCGAGGCCGGCTTGTCGTCCCGCTCCGCGATCCACGCGCCCACCCCGCCGCCGACACCGCCGGCGAGCAGCGCGGCCACCACGGCGGCGACCAGGATCCCGGACGGCCGGCGCTTGGGCTTGGGCGGCGCGCCGAAACCGGGGTAGCCCGGGTAGCCGGGGTAGGCACCGGTCGTCCCGAACGGCGGAACCCCCGCGCCGCCCGCCGCACCCGCTGCGGGTGCGGCGGCGAACGCGGCGGGCACCTCGGCCGTCGGCTCACCCACCGGCGGCAGCGCCGCGGTGGACGGCCCGGCCTCCCCGTGCGGCTGCCCCACGGTGGGCGCCCCGACCGGCTTGGCCGGCACCTCGGAGCGGAACTCCGGCTCCGCCGCCGCGGACCCGATCCCCGGCTCCGCCGGCAATGGTGTGGCGGAGGACGATCCGTGGCCCTCCCCTGGCACCGGTGAACCGACTTCGCCGCCGGTCACGTCGCGGTCGTCGCTCACGGTCTTCCTCCCACACACATTCGGAATGTTTGATGCCCACAGACTTCCCGACGCCCTGTCTGAACACCGTAAGCGCCGGACGTCCCGGCCGCTCGTCCCTCTTATCCCGGGGTTATCCGCGCAGGTGGAGCCGGTCGCACAGGGGTGTAAATCTCGGAGGAATCACCGAAGATCGGCCCCGAAAACGCCCCGCGACCCGGCCCACGAGGCCCCGGGGACGCCATCACCCGCCCGCCGCGACCTCGGCGAGGCCGTATCCCCACCCCGCCGGCCCCGCCGCCCGGCCGTTCGCGACTCGCGCTCACCTCCGCCGACCCGCCAACCCCGGCCGTACACAACGCGCAATCACCCACACACGCCCACACATGTCGACGCACGCATGCGCATATCGGTACACATCAGCGCATAACTCCCGTACCGAACCGGGACACCGCCGCCCGACACCTGCCCGTCACCGAGCGCTCACCTCGGGATGGCACGATTGTTCCGTGTCAACCATCGGGGCGCGCCCGCTGCGCGCCAACGTGCAGGTCGTCGCCCACCGCGGTGCGTCCGACACCGTCCCCGAGCACACGCTCGCGGCCTATCTCCAGGCCATCGAGGACGGCGCCGATGCCCTGGAATGCGATGTCCGCCTGACCGCCGACGGCCATCTGGTGTGCGTGCACGACCGCAAGGTCGACCGCACCTCCAATGGCAGCGGCATCGTCTCGACGCTGGAGCTCGCGGACCTGTCCGCGCTCGACTTCGGCTCCTGGAAGGAATCCGGCGTCGAACGCGAACGCCCCGAGGAACCCGAGGCCCCCGACTGGGACCGCCGCTCGGTGCTCACCCTGGAACGCCTGCTCGAACTGGTCGTGGACGCGCCCCGCCCGGTGCGCCTGGCCATCGAGACCAAGCACCCCACCCGGTACGCGGGACTGGTCGAGCGTCGCCTCGTCGATCTGCTGGAGCGGTTCGGGCTTACCCGGCCGGCCGCCGAGGACCCGTCACCGATCCGGGTGATGAGCTTCTCCCAGTTGTCCCTGCGTCGGATGCGACTGATGGCACCCGAGTTGCCCACCGTGTTCCTGATGGAGCACGTGCCGCTGCTGTTCCGGGACGGCACGCTGCCCCGGGACGTGCGCATCGCCGGCCCCAGCATCGACATCGTGCGGGCCCACCCGCGCTACGTCGCCCGCCTGCATCGGGCCGGGCACCGGGTGCACGTGTGGACCGTGGACACTCCCGAGGACGTCGAGTTGTGCCTGCGGCTCGGCGTGGATGCCATCATCACGAATCGGCCACGACAGGTACTGGCCCAAGTGTCCGGTTAGCCCCAATTAGGGGGCGTACGCTGGTAGCCTTTCGGGGCGTTATATCCGTCTTGGCAGGATCGCATACCCCTATACGCCCCTGGGCGAGTCGGAGCGCGCGGCGCCCCGCCGTTTCCCGTCCGCCGGCATCGGGCATCTCAAGCCCGACGCGCGAGACATGCGTGCGAGGCAGTCGTGTGAGTGCACTGAGGAGGCCGGGGGTGGCAATGGTCGTGGCCCGTGGGGTGCCCGATTCCGCGGCGGTGTTGGTACCGCACGCTCCGGTCGGTGTGTCCGCGGCTCGGCACCGCCTGGCCACCGATCTCGACAAACGCGGCATCGCCGGGGACGTCGTGGACGACGCGGTGCTGATCCTGTCCGAACTGTTGAGCAACGCGCTACGCCACGCCCGGGCCCTGCCGTCCGGTAACGTCCGCGCCGCCTGGTGGGTGCGTCCCGACGGACTGCTGGCGATCGAGGTCACCGACGGCGGCAGTTCCACCCGTCCCCGACAGGCCAGCCCGTCACTGAGCGCACACGGCGGTCGTGGCCTGTCCATCATCGGCACGCTCGCGGCCGACTGGGGCGTGCGCGGCACGCCGGACGAGGTCACCGTGTGGGCGCTGGTCCCGGTCCGGGCCCGGACCGCCGACCGCCTGTGGGACGAATTCGATGTGGACGCAGTGGAGCCGCTCGACTGAAACCCGGGCTCCGACTCCGGGACCTGGCCCCGCCGTACCCCGCCGCACCCACGTTGCGCACGCGTTCGAGCGTCAACCCATGCCCGCGGAACTCAGTACCCTCGGACCTGGTGAGTCGTCGACCACCATCCCCCCGACACCGAGGCGGAGAGACCGCAGCATGGGCAAGAAGGCCGCGCTGAAGGGCCACACCGGCAACAAGACCCAGACCGCAGCCGCCACGGGATCCGTCCCGGTCGTCGGCGGTCGCGAACCGTGCCCGTGCAACTCGGGCCGCCGGTACAAGGCATGTCACGGGCGCGAGGCGGCCTCCGCCGCCGAGACGCTCGTCCTGCGTCCCTTCCAGGGGCTGCCGAACGAGTGCGACTGGATCGCGCTGCGCGAACTGGTCCCGGCCGCGACCGCGCGGTTGACCCTGACCGGCGAGCACGCCGACCAGGTGGTCACCCTCGCGACCGTGTTGCCGATGGCCTGGCCCGCACTGCGGCGCGCGGACGGCGCGATCCTGGTGGGTCTGCAGACCCACACCAGCTCGGGCGACGTCAGCCGGGACCTCGCGCACGCCCTGGAGCGCGCGCTCGCCCAGGAAGACGGCACGTCGGTCGCCCCCGGCCCGCTGCCCGAGTCCGGCGACCGGCTGCAGGACCTGCTCGACCTGTCCAAGCCGCTGGAGATCACCGTGCACCCGGGTTTCGACTTCTGGGTGGACGATCCGGCCGCGATGAACGCCGAGGTGAGCGCGTCGCTGGAGCGGGCGAACGCGGCGGCCATGCCGACCGTCCGGCTGTCCTCGGTGGACGCCGCGTACTGGTGCGGCACCACCGAGAAGAACCACCTGCGCTGGGTCATGCCGCACGCGGAGGAGGAACTGCTCGACGCCATCGCGCGGCTGCACGCGGCCGGCGAGTCGAGCCTGGGCGAGGGCACCCGCTTCGTCGGCTCGTTCCGCGCGCACGGGCTGCTCGTCCCGGTGTGGGATCTGCCGACCACCATGACCGCCGAGGACGTGGAGAAGCCGGCCCGCGAGTTCGGTGAGCGCCTCGCCGCCGCGATGGCGGACACCAGCCCGCTGACGCCGCGTCAGCGCAGCGCCCGCAACGGTCTGCTGAACCGTCAGATCACGCTGAACTGACCGTGCGATCACGCCGTACCGACCGTCGGATCACGCCGAGCTGAACCGACCGTCGGATCACGCCGATCCGACGGTCGCGATCACGCCGAACCAGGGCCCGACCCCGTCCGGTGGACCATGGCCGGTCCACCGGACGGGACCCGGTGGGACTCCGCGGTCGGCGACACGAGTGCCGGCGGCTGCGGGCCGGGAGCCCGGCTCTTCGTCCCGTCCGTCGCACCGTCCCGCCGAGGCGCGTCGGCTTCCGCGACACCGGCCGGCAACGCCGCGTCGTCGTGCCGGGGCGCGTCGGCATCCTCGGCCGCGGCCGGCAGTTCGACGATGACGGTCAGGCCCGCCCCCGGTTCGGTCTCGACCCGCACGGTGCCCCGGTTCGCGGCCACTCCAGCCCACACGATGGCCATGCCCAGCCCGCTCCCCGAGTCGGCGCCCGCCGCCCCGTTCCCGCCACGTTCGCGCGCGGCCCGGAAGAAGCGGTCGAAAATGCGCTCGGCATCCTGCGGTCGCATGCCCGGGCCCTCGTCGCGCACGCGCAACACGGCCCGCCGCTCCCCGTCGTCGCCCGCAGCCTCGGACACCGACACGTGCACATCCGCGGACACCGGCGTGTGCGCCCGCACATTGGTCAGCAGATTGCCGACGATCTGGCTCAGCGTCGCCCCGTCGGCCAGCACCACGCAGGTATCCGGCACGTCCGTATGCACCCGCCGAGCCGGCTGCTGGGCACCCAGGTCGGCGACCGCCCCGCGCACCACGCACACCAGGTCGATGGGGCGCGGCCGCAACTGCGGACGCTGGTCCAGCCGCGCCAGCGCCAACAACTCGTCGACCAGCCGGTCCATCCGCTCGGCCTCGACACCCATCCGGTCCAGCGCTCGGATGCGCTCGTCCTCCGACGCCAGCATTCCCTTCTCGTACAACTGCAGATAGCCGCGAATCGCCGCCAACGGCGTCCGCAGCTCGTGCGACGCGTCGGCCACGAACCGCTTGAGGTGGGTCGCCGCGTGTTCGCGGATCTCGAACGCCGACTCGACCTGCTGCAACATCGCGTTCAACGCGGTCCGCAACTGCTCGACCTCGCTGAACGACCGCTTGCGCGGCGCCACCCGCGCGGAGAGATCGGGTCGGTCCGGACCGCCCTCGGCGATGCCCGACGCCGTCTCGACCATGTCCTCCAAGGGCCGCAACCGCCACCATGCGACGAAGTAGATGGACCCGCCCAGCAGCACCAGCAGGGTTCCGCCGACCAACAGTTCGAAGTGCACGACCCGGTCGACCACACCGGCGATGTCCTGGGTCGAGCGGGCGAGCAGGATGTAATGGCCGTCGCCGAGGCGCACCGCCGCCGCCCGGTAGTCCTCTCCCGCGAGGGAGATGCCACGCGGCTCGGCGTGCGGCGCCATGCCGCGTGGGTCCCGGAACTGCGCCGCCAGTGCGCGTTGCAGGGCGTCGGGTGCCCGGTCGGCGATCGGCATGGCCGTGCCGAACTCGTCGACCAGCACGAAGACCTTGCCGTGCAGCCCGGCCGACATCAGTACGTCGCGCAGGCCCGCGGTCGGGCCCGGTTCGGACAACTGCGCCCGGGTGATGCCGGTCCGCTCGATGCCCGCCCGGCCCGTGGCCAAGTCCTCGTCGACACCCGACTCCAGATAGTGCCGAACCCCCATCATGCTGAACCCGATCAGCAGTGCCAGCCCGATCGCGAGCACCGCAATGCTGCTCAGCGCCAGCGTCGCCCGCATGGCGACGATGTGCGGACGCTTCCGCACCCGCCGCAGCACGATCCCCGGGCGGACCCGCCCCGTCCGCGCGCCCTCGCCGCCGCCCCCGGACCCGCCCGGCTTCCCGCCCCGGCGCAGACGCAGTGGCCCGCCCGGTCGTTTGCCCGGTCGCCCGTCCACCCCGTCGCCCGTGTCACCGCGCTCCTCGAACTCGCCGGTCATGCGCCGAAGTCCGCCGGTCGCAGTCCGTACCCCACGCCTCGCCGGGTGGTGATCAGCGGCGGCCCGTCCGGCGCCAGCGGATCGAGCTTGCGGCGCAGGTAGCTGATGTACGTCTCGACCACCGTCGACTCCACGACGTGCTCGTACTTCCACACCTCGCGCAGCAGTTGCTCCTTCGGCACGATCCGGTCGCCGTGCCGGATCAGGTGGCGCAGGAGCGCGAACTCGGTCGGGGTCAGTTCCACGCCGCGTCCGCCCCGGCGCGCCGTGTACGTCGCCTCGTCCAACTCCAGGTCGCCGTGCCGCAGTACGGGCGGACGCGGGACCGGCTGCGCGCTCTCGTCCGGCGTCGGGCGGGTGCGCCGCAGCACCGCGCGGGTACGCGCGACCAATTCGTCCACATTGAACGGCTTGGTGATGTAGTCGTCGCCGCCGAGGGTGAGTCCCTTGACGACGTCCGCGGGGGCATCGCGGGCGGTGAGGAACACGACCGCGATGTCCGGGCGTTCGGCCCGCAGCACCCGGCACACCTGGCGTCCGTCGCCGTCCGGGAGGGTGATGTCGAGGAGCACCACGTCCGGCCGCTCCCTGCGCGCGACGGCGAGCGCCGCATGCACCCCGTCCGCCGTGACCACCTCGAAACCGTGGAAACGCAGGGTGATGGCGAGGACGTCGGTGATGCTCGGCTCGTCCTCGACAACCAGGACCTTGGCGCCCGCACGCGGCTGACTGCTGCTCATGCCCCCAGTATCCGGCCGAAGTTTGCGGAACTTCGGGGGACTGATTGTGAGCTTCCTGTGAGTCCGCCGCCGGCCGGCCGTGCCGCTCCCGGATCGACCGAATCTGGCCCGAGCAGGCACAACCGGGCCGCGAGGCCCGCACGAGGAAGGAAACGGCTATGGCGGCCTGGGCGCGCTGGTGTCTCGATCATCGGTTGGCGGTGCTCCTGCTCTGGGTGGCCGCGCTGTTCGGAACCGTCGCGGCGAGCGTGACGCTGGGCAGTGCGTACTCCAATGTGTTCAAGATCCCCGGAACCGAGTCGTCGACCGCGTACGAACGCCTGGAGAAGGCCTTCCCCGACGCGGCCGGCGATGTGGACAACGTGGTGTGGCGGACCGAGCACGGCACCGTGCACGACCCCGCGGTACGCGACCGGATGGCCGCGCTGCTCGCCGACATCGCGCGCATGCCCGACGTCGGCCGCGTGGTCGGCCCGTACGACCCGGACGGTGCCGCGCAGGTCAGCGCGGACGGCCGCATCGCGTTTGCCCAGGTGACCTTCGTCAAGCAGCAGTTCGAGCTGGACACCGAGGATCTCAAGCACCTGATCGAGCGCGCCGAGGAGGCACGTGCGCCCGGGCTGCACGTCGAACTCGGCGGACCCGCGATCGAGGCCGCCCAGGAGCCCCCGGCGGGGCTGGCCGAGGGCGTGGGCATCGTCGCGGCGGGCATCATCCTCTTCCTGGCCTTCGGATCGTTGTTCGCGATGCTGCTCCCGCTGGTCAGCGGGGTGTTCGCGGTCGGCACCGGCATCTCGACGGTCATCCTGCTCAGCCACGTCACCGACATCCCCGAGACCGCGACGCTGCTGGGCAGCCTGATCGGGCTCGGCGTGGGCATCGACTACGCCCTGTTCATCGTGACGCGGCACCGCAACGGCCTCAGGGCCGGGCTCACTCCCGAAGAGGCGGCGGTACGGGCCCTGAACACCTCCGGCCGGGCCGTCGTGTTCGCCGGCGGCACGGTGTGCGTCGCGCTGCTGGCGCTGTTCACCGTCGACATCGCCCTGTTCGACGGGATCGCGATCAGCACCACACTCGTCGTGGTGCTGAGCGTGTTTGCCTCCGCCACCCTGCTGCCCGCACTGCTCGGCATGCTCGGCATGCGCGCGCTCAGCCGTCGCGAACGCCGGGCACTGGCCGTACAGTCCGCTGCGGGCGCCGCCCCGCAGAGCGCGGAGGCCGGGAGCGCAGCCATGCGCTGGGCGCGCCTGGTGCAACGCCGGCCCCGAACCCTCGGCCTGGTCGCACTGGTCGTCATGGCGGCCCTGTCCGTGCCGGCCCTCTCGCTTCGCCTGGGCGCCAACGACCAGGGCAATCAGCCGACTTCGCAGACCGTCCGGCAGGCGTACGACCTGCTCGCCGAGGGCTTCGGCCCAGGCTTCAACGGCCCGTTGCTCATGGTCGCCGAGCTCGACGGTCCGCAGGACCGGCAGGCGCTGGACTCCCTGATCACCGAATTGCGCCGCACTCCCGGCGTCGTGCGCGTGGTCGAGGCTCCGGTGCCCGCCGACGCCCGGGGACTCGCCGCCGCCACCCGGGTCGTCCAGGTCGTACCCACGACGTCCCCGCAGGCCGCGGCCACCGACCGGCTGATCGACACGCTGCGTGACGAGATCGTGCCCGCCGCCGCCGAGGGCAGCACACTGAAGGTCCACATCGGCGGCGAGACCGCGCTGCAGAAGGACTTCGCGGCCGTGGTCGGCGATCGTATGCCGGGCTTCATCGCCCTCATCGTGGGGCTGGGCGCGCTGCTCATGCTGGTCGCGTTCCGCAGCCTGCTGGTACCGCTGACCGCCGCGCTGATGAACCTGATCGCCGCGTGCGCGTCGTTCGGCATGCTGGTCGCGATCTTCCAGTGGGGCTGGGGCATGGACCTGCTGGGGCTGGGCAAGGAGGGGCCGATCATCTCCTTCCTGCCGGTCATCATGCTGCCGCTGCTGTTCGGGCTCTCGATGGACTACCAGGTCTTCCTGGTCAGCCGCATGCACGAGGAATGGCTGCGCACCGGCGACAACGCCCGTGCGGTACGCGTGGGTCAGGCCGGGACCGGGCGCGTGATCAACTCGGCCGCGCTCATCATGATCTTCGTGTTCGCCTCGTTCGTCCTCAGCGGCGACCGCGGCGCGATGATGGCCGGCCTCGGCCTGGCGGGCGCGGTCGCGCTGGACGCGTTCATCCTGCGCATGCTGCTCGTTCCCGCCATGATGCACCTCCTCGGGCGTGCCAACTGGTGGTTGCCCGCATGGCTCGACAGGGTGCTGCCGCACCTGGCGGTGGACCCGCCCGACCGGCCCGCCGACGACCCGGCCGGCCCCGCCGAGGGCACCCCGGAGAAGGTGTTGACGCCCAGCCGGTAGGCATACGGGACGCGAGGTCGCACGGACGACGATCGCCCGCGCGCCCGGCAACGGGCGTGCGGGAGCGGTCGTGAACGGTCGACAACCGGCCCCGGATTGGAGATCCGCCGGCTTGTTGTTACCTTTGACCCAGCTCGGTCGCTGATGCATCCCCCGTCTTCAGCGGCCGGGCCCTTCACTTTTTCGGGGTCTTTTCCCGAATTTGTCCCGTGCTCTTTCCGGGTCTTCCGACACCGCGATTCCTCGACGGGTTCGACGAGAATTCGCCGCATTCGCCGGCCGGTGTGTCGCCCGGATTCGCGCGCGCCTCGGGGTGGTGCGGGCTCAGCGCTGAGCGGTCGCCGACCCGGACCGGAGCAGCTTGGTCAGACCGTCCTTGGAGGCCAGCTCGGCCACCGCGGACCAGCCGTCGAGACCCTTGGGCGCCCGCACCCGCGGGGTGTCGCAGCGCCCCTCGGTCTCCTTGGGCTCGACCGAGCAGCTCACCCGCAGCGTGCCGCCGCCGGGCTGCAGCACGCTCATCACCAGCAACAGCGGCTCGGGCGTGGGGTTTCGGTAGTAGACGCGGCCCCAGACCTCCGAACCGTCGCGCTCGACACAGGTCTGCGCCCGGACCCCCTTGGGGCCGTCGATCGCCTTGCCGCACACGCTCTCCGTGCCTGCGGCCGGCGAAGTGGCGCTCCCCGCCGAGGACTTCGCGGCAGGCTTGCCGCCGATCAGTTCGAGCAGCTTGGCCGAATCCGCCCGATCGCCGTCGCCGACACCGTTTCCGAACTCGGCCGCCTTGGCGGCGCTCGGGCGGGTGGTCGGCCCCGAGTCGGCGGTGTGGCGGCCCTTGTCCGAACCCGCCGAGTCCGCGGAGGCGGCGGCGAGCGGAACGATCAGGCACAGACCCACGACCGCGCCCAGAGCCACCGTGCGGACGTGACCCGTGCGTGGGCGCTGCATGGTGTCTCCTAGCGCGCGAAGCCCCCTTCCACACGCGTCCCGACGAGCGGGATTCGGGTGCGGAACGGGGCCGGAATGATCGGCTCGCCGAGCCTATCGCGCCGCCACTACGTGCAGCGATCACCACATGTTGCGGTTACGCCACAACGATCACTCCATCGCGTGACGGCGCGCCTCGATCAGGCTCTGGGCTCGGCGTGTTGGCAGGTGTCCACGAGCGTGCGGACCAGGTCGGCCACGCCCGGCAACCACGGCCCGCCGGCCGTCGGATCCCCGGAGGGCGCCGGTGGCCTGGCCCAGCGCAGCAGACCGCCCTGCACCCGGGACGGCGGCAGCGCGAGATAGCCGCCGTCGCCGTGGAAGCGCAGGGTCGAGGGCACCGTGCCGTACCGATCGAGGCCGTATCGGTCCAGCA
This sequence comes from Embleya sp. NPDC008237, assembly GCF_042956465.1. NCBI lineage: Bacteria > Bacillati > Actinomycetota > Actinomycetes > Kitasatosporales > Streptomycetaceae > Embleya > Embleya sp. NPDC008237. Next base: position 232,867 of record NZ_JBIBGL010000014.1, on the reverse strand, counting down.
ACTCACCCAGTTCGCCCAACTCGTATGGCTCGACCAGGAACGCGTAGCGGCCCGGCGCGGCGACGACCGGACCGGTACGCACACCGAGCCGGGCGAGTTGGTCGAGCGAGCGGGCACCGGCTTCCGACGGCACGCTCAATGCCGCCACCCGCCCACCCGTCGCCAGGATCACCGACGCGTCGGGGGTCTGTTGCCACCACCAGCGCGCCATGCGTTCGTCACATGTGGCCGCGAGCAGGGGAGGTTCACCCGGATGGGCGCCCGGCACGCGACATTCGGTAGCACCACAACGACACACGCCCGACCAGCGGTCGTATCCGACGCCGGGAACCACCGGCCAGCGCCATCTCGCACACGTCAGCACAGCCGACATCAATGCGGTGCGTTCCCTCCGTCGTCTTCCGAGGATCTCGCGCAGCATGCGCTCGTTCCTTTCCGTGAACGTGGAAGCACTATGCGTGATACTCAGGTACTCCGCAGCCGACCATGACGAGGCCGCTTGGCGGCACATGGCGCGAGGTGGCGCAGGGGTGGCGAATTACGGCGCCCGGTACGGGTGTTGCCCTCGCGAATCGGGCCTCGGGCGGGAGATGGGGGCTCCCGAGCGGACCGTTGTGCCATCCATTGCTGCGGTTTGCGCTGCGGTTGGGTCTGTTGGTCTCTGCCTGGGGCGACACCGCGTCCGATGCGACGCCGCGCCTATTCCAGCACTCCTCACCGAGGACGACGAACGGCCGGCCCTCGGAGGTTCCGCAGATCTCACGAGACCGCGATCACAGGATCCTGGAGCATACCCGCGATGTGGCTCCCTTCCGTTGTACCCCCAACGCCGGTGACCTTCACGCCGCCGCGCCGCGCCGTTGGGCAGGACGGGTGGAACCCGGCGGCATTCGAGGCACCTCGATCGGCTCGTAGGATCACGCCATGGCGGAGCACACGACCGGCACACCGACCGGCGACACGGCCGTGGTGATCCCGGCATACGACGAAGCACAACGAATTTCGGCCACGGTCGAGGCGGCGCGATCGATCGCCGGCGTGGACCTCGTGGTGGTGGTGGACGACGGTTCGCGGGACGACACCGCCGCCGCGGCACGGGCGGCGGGTGCGGTGCCGGTGCGCCACGGGCGCAATCGCGGCAAGGCCGGCGCGATGGAGACCGGCGCCGCCGTGGTCGCCGCGATCGACCTGCGCGAGGGCCGGGAACAACCGCGCCACCTGCTGTTCCTGGACGCCGACCTGGAGCACACCGCCACCGCCGCGGCGCCGCTGATCGACCCGGTACGGTCCGGGACGGCGGCGATGACCATCGCGGTGTTGCCGCCCCAGCTGCGTGCCGGTGGCGGACACGGGTTCGTGGTCCGGGCCGCCCGGGACGGCATCGCCCGGGCCTCCGGCTTCACCGCGACGCAGCCGCTTTCCGGCCAGCGCTGTCTGACCCGCGCCGCGTTCGAGGCGGCACTGCCGCTCGCGGCCGGCTTCGGCGTGGAGACCGGGCTGACCATCGACCTGGTCCGCCAGGGTTTCCCGGTCGAGGAGGTCGAGGTCGCATTGCACCACCGGGTGACCGGCACGGACTTCGCCGCGCAGCGCCATCGGGCCCGGCAGTACGCGCATGTGGCCCGGGCCCTGGCCGAGCGAGGCGCGGCCGGGGCGCTGCCCGGGGCGATCCGTGGGCGTGGCTGAACCGGTGGCGGTCCGGCCCGCCGCGGCGCGTCGCCCGTCGATGTTTCACGTGGAACATCCGTTTGGGACGCTCGCGCTCGGCCTGTGCGCGCTGGCGATCGCCCTGGTCGTGCTGACCGGCCTGCTCGGGCCCTCGGCCGCCCAGCCGCCGTTGCCGGGCGGGCCGTCCTGGTTGCCGCCGTATCACTTCACGGCCCACCCCGCCGCGGGGTTGGTGACCGGCCTGCTGCTCGCGGCGGCCCTGGTGGGCGCGATCGGCCTCGCGCTGGCGCTGCGCGAACTGGGTCGAGGCTGGGCCCCGGATCCGGGTCGGCTCACCCTCGGCGGCGCACTCGCCGCGCTCGCGGTGGTGTGCGTGCCGCCGATGGGCTCGGCCGACCACCTCGTCTACGCCGCCTACGGGCGCCTGGCGGCCACCGGCGGCGACCCCTACCGGGACACCGCCGCGGCCCTGGTGCGGGACGGGGATCCGGTCGGCATCGCGGTCGAGGCGCCGTGGACCGACGTGCCGTCGGTGTACGGGCCGGTGGCCACCGCGGAGCAGTGGCTCGCGGCCCGGCTCGGCGGCACCTCGGTGCACCAGATCGTGCTGGTGCTGACCCTGCTCGGAGCAGCCGCGTTCGTGCTCACCGGGCTGCTGCTCCAGCGTGCGGCCGGCCCGGATCGGGTCGCCCGGGCCCGGGTGGCGATCCTGTGGTCGCTCAATCCGCTGCTGCTGTTCGTGGCGGTGGGCGCCGGCCATCTGGACGCGTTCGCGCTGGTGTTCGCGGTGGGCGCGCTGGTCGCGGTGCGCCGCTCCCCCGTGCTCGCGGGTGTCCTGGTCGGTCTGGCCTGCGCGGCGAAGGTCTCCCTCGGGCTGTACGTCCTGGCCCTGGCGTGGGGCCTGCGCGGGCGGCCGCGCGCGCTCGGCGCGATGCTCGGGGCGGGGCTCGTGGTCGGCGTCGCGGCCTATCTGCCGGTCGGCTTCGGCGCGTTCGATCAGCTCCGGGAGAACGCCAGGCTGGTCTCGCTCGCGGTGCCGCTGCGGCTGGTGCTGGGTCCGCTGGACTCGGCCGTCGGGCACGACGGGGCACGCTCGCTGATCGGCCTGCTCGGCTGGCTGCTCGCCGCGCTGGTGGTGTGGCTGCTGGCCCGGACCGCCGCCCGGGCCCGGCCCCCGGCGATGGCACACGTACTGCGCGACAGCGCCGCGGCGGCCGCGCTGTTGTCCCTGGCCTGGCTGCTGACCACGCCGTACAGCCTGCCCTGGTACGACGTCGCGGCCTGGGCGCCGCTCGTGCTGCTCGCGCCGTCCGCGCTCGACGGGCTGCTGCTGGCCCGCAGCACGCTCCTGGTGTGCGCGTACGTCCCCGGCCGGGTGATCCCGCTGCCGGACGCGGTGGACACCCTCCAGCGCACCCTGCGCGGCACCGTCGGCCCGTGGGCGGGCGCGGCGATCCTGGTCGCGGTGGTGCTGGTCAGTCGGCGCGCGGGCGGGCCGCCCGCGGCGAACTCTCGAACCCCCGCCGGATAGGCCGCGGCGCCGCCACGGCTGCGATCACCGCGATCGCCAGCGGCGCCGCGATCGTGAGCGCGACCGCCGGGATCTGGATGCCGGAGTCGTTCACCGCGTAGCCGACCACCGCGGTCAGCCAGCACGCGATCAGCGTCGAGCGCAGCCACGGCACCGCCTCGAAGGACCGGGCCAGGGCCGGCGCCCGCCACTTCGACGGATCGCGCACGGCGAGGATGAGCAGCACGAACACGACCGGGATGATCAGCGTGAACGGCGTGGTGAACGAGTGCAGGTTGCCCATGATCTTGCGGTGCAGCGTGTCGCCCGCGTCGCCGTCGAGGATCTCCTGGACGAACCGGCCCAGGTGCGAGCGGCTCGCCGCCGGGCGGCGCCAGTCCAGCACGGCGATGGTGCCGATCACCACGACCGCGCCCAGGCCGACCAAGCCGACCTTGGCCCACGAGATCCGGGTGCCGGTCAGGAGCAGGCCGAGCACCGCCAGGCCCGGGATCAGCGCCAGTACGCCACCGAAGTCGCTGCCGAAGGCCGGCCATCCGTCGGCCACCACCGCGACCGCGCCCACCGCCGAGAGCACCACGATCGCCGCCCGCCGGCGATCGGCGGCGAGCAGCCGGCCCACCGGCCACCCGACGGCGAGCAGCACGGCCATCGCGAAGATCGTCCAGGCGACGTTGCCGAAGCCGTAGAACCGGCCCGCGACCAGCGGGGACAAGCCGAACAGGGTGTTCATCTGGAGCGGCGAGCCGACCATCACGTCGCCGGCCAGGATCACCGCGGTGGCCGCGGCGACCACGCCCGCCGGGCCGTACGGGTGCCTGCGCCAGGGGCCGAGCAGGGCGAGGGCCGCGAGCACGGCGGCGAACGCGACGGTGAGTCCGAGCAGCGTCCAGGCCGGGTCGCCGGCCTGTTCCCACGGCACCAGGCCGACCAGGAAGGACCCGCCGGGGACCGCCCCGAAGAACACCCCGATCACGGTCGCGGTGCGTATCACCGTGCGCCGGGCCCGGGTCCGGCCGCCGCGCGCGAACCGCACGGCGAGCCACAGCGCGATCGCCGCGCAGACGATCGGCAACAGGGTCAGCCAAGTGAAGAAGTACCAGGCCTCGCGCACCGTGCGCGACGCCTGGGCACCCGCGTCGAACAGGCGCAGCTCGTCGATCGCGGCTCCGCCGGACGGGCCCGCCGCCCGGGTGTACACCGCGCCGACCAGCGCGCTCGGCGCGTCGATGCCCAGCGGCGCAAGCAGGCTCGGGGCCAGGTCGGTGAGCTGGACCAGGCCGTCGTTGCGAGTCGAGGTGGCGGTCAGGTAGCCGGAGCCGAAGGTCGTTCCGGACGCGGTGCCGGGGCCGCTCACCAGGAGCGCGCGCAGGTGCGGGGTGCCGGTGTCGTCGGCGAGGCCGGCCACCACGAGTTGCGTGCGCGGCGGCAGCGCGGCGGCGATCCGGGCCACCTGCGCGTCCACCACCCGCAGCCGGTCGGCGCGGTCGACGCCGGGGCCGGTCAGCCCGCCGAGGTCGACCAGGGTCAGGGCGGAACGCTCGATCAGCGCGGTGTCCACGGCGGCCGGATCCGACAGGTAGGCACCGCGCACCCGACCGCTCGGGTCGGCGCTCGCATAGGCCGCGCCGGGGCCGACCGAGGTGACCGCCCCCCCGTGCTCGGCGACCGAGCCGGCCAGTTGCCCGTATCTGGGGTTGTAGCCGAAGTCCTCGTTGCGCTCGACGATCGCGCGCATGTTCGGCACCGTCGCCGAGCCGTCCGGGGCCAGGGTCGGCGGCACCGGCTCGGCGCACGGCTCGGCGCTCCGCGCACCGGTCCGGGCATCCGTCGAGCGGGCACCCGCGCCCGTGGTGAGCCACCCGTCGACGGGACACGCACGCGCATGCACGGTGCGCACCGACATCGCGGCCGAGGTCGCGTGCCCGGCCAGCGCGGCCAGGCCCGGAGTGCCTTCGGCATCGATGTCGGCCCAGGTCAGGCCCGGGATCCCGAGCAGCACGACATGGTCGGCGGCGGCGTCGCGGGCGGGCGCGGCGCCGGCCGACCCGGGCAGCGCCGACACCGCGACCACGGCCGTGAGCAGCGCGAGCAGCAACCGGAGGGGACGAGCGATCACGGGTGCCTGCTCCTCGACGTACGCGGCCAACACGGGGACGAATGATCGCCCCAGGCTATGCGGCGCGCCGCGCTGCCATGTTCAGGGCAGCAATCCGGCCGCGTACGCCGCCGCGGTCGCCGCGCCCATCACCACCTTCACCGGTCGGCCCAGCGACGTGGCCACGGCGGCCACGTCCTCGTACTCCGGCTGGGCGTTGACCACCCTGCCGTCGAACATCGCGGTCTTGACCCGCACCGGCAGACCCTCCACCCGTACGGTGCCGAACTCGCGGGCCAGCGCTCGCTTGGCCACCGGCACGATCCGCGCCCCTATCGTCGAGGTCTCCACGAACACCGTGTGCAGCGCGGCGTCCACCCGGTCCGCCGGGACCAGCACGCACAGCGTGTGGGCCGGGCGGCCCTTCTTCATCAGGATCGGCACCAACCACGCGTCGCCCGCGCCGATCGCGAGCAGTTTGCCCAGCACCGCCGGCCACAGACGCGGGTCGAGGTCGTCCACGTTGGTCTCGATCAGTACGTCCTCGCCGGTCGGTTGGATCCGCTGCGCTTCGCACGGCTCGCCGAGCACGACCCGCACGATGTTGGGCACCTCCTCGACCCGACGGCTGCCCGCGCCGGCCCCGTCCGCGGTGATCCGCAGGGCCGGCATCGGCCCCCAGGTCCGGCACACCGAGGTGAGCAGGGCCGCACCGGTGGGCGTGCACATCTCGTACGGGGCCGGGCCCGCGTACACCGGGGCGGCGGCCACCCGCATCAGTTCGAGCACGGCCGGCACCGGCACCGGCAACACGCCGTGCGCGGCCCGGACGCTGCCGCTGCCCAGCGCGACCGGCGAGCCGACCGCCTCCTCGATGCCCAGTGTGTGCAGCGCCGTGCAGGTGCCGACCACGTCGGCGATCGCGTCCAGCGCGCCGACCTCGTGGAAGTGCACCTCCTCGGGCAGACATCCGTGCGCGCGGGCCTCGGCGTGCGCGAGTCGGCCGAACACGTCGTGCGCCCGGGCATGCACGGGTTCGGGCAGATCGGCCCGGTCGAGCAGGTCGCGGACGTCGTGCCAGGTGCGATGCACATGGCTGTGCACGGTCTTGACGATGGCACGGGTCGCGGCGATCCCGTGTCGGTCGGTGCGTTCGACGGTGATCAGAATCGGTTCGACGCCCACCGCGTCGACGGCTTGCTGGACGGCCTCCAGCGGGGCGCCGGCGTCGATCAGGGCCCCGAGCAGCATGTCGCCGCTCGCACCGGCCTGGCACTGGAACCATGCGATGGCCAAGCGGATACCTCCCGTCGCGGCCACTGTCGCAGCCGACGGGGGGTCCTGCCGGGAAACCGACGAAGCGACCGAAACCGACCGCATTCTTGCGTTTGGCTGTTCCCGTGCTTCGGCGCTCGGTCGGTTAAGGCGTTACGGAGTCGGGCGTTACGGCATCGGGCGTCGCGTCGGTCCGGTCCGACCGAGCGCGCCGCGCCACCCGGGCCGCGAACACGCCCGCCCCGAAGCCGTTGTCGATGTTGCACACCGCGACTCCGGGCGCGCACGAGTTGAGCATCGCCAGCAGCGCCGCGAGGCCGCCGAAGGACGCGCCGTAGCCCACGCTGGTGGGCACCGCGAGCACCGGCACCGACACCAGGCCCGCCACGACACTGGGCAGTGCGCCCTCCATACCGGCGACCACGATCAGACAGTCCGCCGCGTCGAGTTCGGCGTGCACCGCGAGCAGCCGATGGATGCCGGCCACGCCCACGTCCTCGATCCGCTCCACCCGGGCGCCGAACAGGCGCGCGGTGAACGCGGCCTCTCCCGCCACCGCCACGTCCGAGGTGCCCGCGGAGACCACCCGGACCAGGCCGCGGGTCGCCGGCGGCGCGCCCACCGCAACGCACGTGCCGCCGTCGTCGGTGTAGGCCTCGCCGGGAAACGCCGCGTACACCGCCTCGACCACGGCCGCCGAGGCCCGGGTGGCGAGTGCGGGCCGGCGACTCGTCTCGCGCAATCGGCGGAAGAGCGCGACGGTCTGTTCGGGGGTCTTGCCGGCCGCGAAGACCACCTCGGGATCTCCGGTGCGCAGTTCCCGATGGGTGTCCACCCGGGCGAATCCCAGGTCCGCGAAGCCCGCCGCGGGCCCGCGGACGAGGGCGTCGAGCGCCTCGGCCACGCCCGCCTCGCCGGCGGCCACGCGGTCGAGCAATTCCCGTACCTCGGCCCGGTCCACTGCCACGATCGTAGCCTTACGCCGGAACGAGCCCGTCCGGCAAGGCCGTTCGGCCCGGGCCCGGCCGGCACCCCGACCGGGACCCTCGCGCACCGGCTACGACACCGGGACCAGCGCGTCCTTGCGCCAGCGCAGCGTCTTCTCGAAGCGCAACACCGCACCGCGCCTGGGATGGTTGCTGAGCTGCACGTGGTCGGTCATCGCCCGGATCAGCATCAATCCTCGGCCGTTCTCCGCACCCGGACCGACCGCGACCGCCGATCCGCGCAGCCGATCGGGGGGAAAACCCGGGCCGCCGTCGATGATCTCGACCCGACAACAATCACCGGTAATACCGGCACGAATCTGATATTCCGAATACGGCCCGCCCCGGGCGTGCTCCACCACATTCGCGCACGCCTCGGACAGCGCGAGGCCGATCTCCATCGCGATCTCTCGATCCACCCCCGCGGTCTCCATGGCGCCGACCAAAAGCCTGCGCGCCATCGGTACGCTCGCCGTATCCCGTGGCAGGTGGACAGTCCACCTCATGTCCATGAGCGGCCTTTCGACTTCTCTGGGAGTCCGGCTCTATCCGGCGGTCTCTCCCCATTGGCGGGGAGACACACCTGGTTTTATTGCCGCCGGTCGGTCTCGGTATGCGCACATCACTTGATCGGTCGTCAATAGTCCGTGAAGACGATTCGTTCGGCCGCATCCCGGGGACACCACCTGGCCCGCCCCGCGGTGTCGGAACGCCGGCGGGCGGCGACGACGGACGGCGAGCGGGCATTGCCGGCCCCGGGCACAGGGGACCGTCGTGCGATGAGACGATGGGGCGTCATGCAGGCCGTGTCCGTACCTTTCCGCGCTGTGCGCGCCGCCGTGTTCGCGGCGGTCTGCGCCGCGCTCGCGGCATGCGGTCACGCCTGGATGTCGAGCGCGCCGCTGCCGCTGTGGGCGCCCGTCGCCGGTTTCGGTGTGGTGTTCGTCTCGGCCTTCGCCGGCGCCGGTCGGCAGCGCTCCCTCGGCTCGATCACCGCGCTGCTCGCGATGGGCCAACTCGCGCTGCACTCCCTGTTCGCCACGGCCGCGAGCGCCGCCGCGCCCACCGGCTCGGCCCGCCCCGCCGGCTCGGGGGCGAGCACCCTGCTGGACCGACTGCTGTGCGGCCCGCGCGACTCGGCCGGGCACATCCTGCTGCCTCCGGGCTGGACGTCCGAGCAGATCGTGCGCAGCGCGCGGGTGGACCCCGCGCTGTTCCCGGCTCCGGCGCCGAGCGGGCACCACCACATGTCCGGCTCCGGGCCGATGCTGCTGGACGGCGGCACCGCGATGGTGTGCGCACACCTGGTGGCGGCCCTGCTCACCGGCTGGTGGCTGCGGCGCGGCGAAGCCGCGCTGTTCGCCCTGATCGAACTGGCCTCGGCACCGCTGCGCGTGGTGCTCGCGGTGTTGTGCGGCGTGGTGGTCCCGGTCGCCGAGCCGGCGGGCCGAGCCCGGCGGACCGGCGCGGAGCCGGACCTGACCACCCATCAGACGCTGCTTCGGCATGCGGTGACCCGGCGCGGCCCGCCGGTGGAGTACGCGCTCGCCTGCTGATCCCGGATGATCCCGCTCGACCGGGTGCCGGATCGGCGGTGGCGCGTGTCCGCCCTCCTGCCGTCCCCTCCCGGACCGAGGCCGACCCAGTGTGCCCTCGGCCGGATCACCCATGGAGCAGACACCCCATGACCCTGTCCACCACGCGCCGCCGGCTGTCCGTGGCAGCCGCCACGGCCGGCGCCGGCATCCTCTTCTTCGCGGGCTCGGCCTCCGCGCACGTGAGCGTGCAGCCGGGCACCGCCGACCAGGGCTCCTACGCCAAGGTCGCCTTCCGGGTCCCCAACGAGCGCGACGACGCGGGGACCACCAAGCTCGAGATCACCCTGCCCGCCGACAAGCCGCTCACGTCGGTGCAGACCCGGGCGATGCCGGGCTGGAAGGCGGAGGTCGAGAAGACCAAGCTGGCCACGCCGATCGACAACCACGGCAAGCCGCTCACCGAGGTGGTCTCCAAGATCACCTGGACCGCGGACGCCGGCACCCGGGTGAACCCGGGCACGTTCGAGGACTTCGAGGTGTCCATGGGCAAGCTGCCCACCGACACCGACAAGCTCGTCTTCAAGGCCGTGCAGACCTACGACAGCGGCGAGGTCGTGCGCTGGATCGACCTGGCCGGTCCGGACGGCAAGGAGCCGCAGTACCCGGCGCCGACCCTCAAGCTCACCGCCAAGGCGGGCGCCGGCACGACGCCGACCACCGCGTCGGCCAAGCCCTCGACCGACGCCAAGGCGTCCGTCGCCGCGGTCGCCGAGGACAAGAGCGACGACTCGACCGCCCGCACCCTCGGCGTGGTCGGCATCGTGGTCGGCGTACTGGGCCTGGGCGCCGGCGTGTTCGCCGTCCTGCGCGCGTCGCGTCGGGGCACCTCCGCCTGATCCTCGTGTCCCGCTTCGGGCCGGGGCCCTCACCCCGGCTCCGGGCGCGAACTTCCCGGCCCGGGTGCGCGCACCGATCCCATCGGTGCCCGCACCCGGGCCACCGGGCCCGCGCCGACGCCGAACGCGTCGGGAACGAGCCCTCGGCAGCAACGACCTGGAGAACGATGAGCAACGCAACGCAGTCCCTCGGCCGGACCCGCCGCACCGGCCTTCGCCTCGCCGCGCTGGTCGCGGCCGGGCTGCTCGTGGCCACCGGGTGCGGTGACTCCGACAAGTCCGACAACGGCTCGCCGGTGAAGGTGCGCGAGGCGAACTCCAAGTACAAGGGCATCGCCGTCGACCCGCCGTGGAGCAAGCCGGAACTGACCCTGACCGACACCTCCGGGCAGCCGTACGACTTCCGGGCCAAAACGGCCGGGCGCACCACGCTGTTGTACTTCGGCTACACCCACTGCCCGGACGCGTGCCCCACGGTCATGGGCGACATCGTCCGGGCGCTCGGCAAGCTGCCCGCGCAGGACCGGGCCACCGTGGACGTGGTCTTCGTGACCACCGACCCCGAGCGCGACACCCAGGCGGCGCTGCGCGAGTGGCTGGACTCGCTGGACAAGTCCTTCGTCGGCCTGACCGGCCCGTTCGACCGGATCCAGGCCGCCGCGCGCCAGGTCGGGGTCTCCATCGAGCCGCCGACCACCGGCCCGGACGGCAAGGTCGTGAGCACCCACGGCACCCAGGTGATCGCCTTCGCCCCCAACAACGAGGGACCGGTCATGTACAGCGCGAGCAGCGGACTGCTGCCGGACGGCACCCCGAACGGGAACTCCTCCGACGACTTCGCCCATGACCTGCCGCTGCTGATCCACCCCGAGGACGCCAAGAAGTGAAGCTCTTCCCCCTCCCCCGCAAGGCCGTACCGCTCGCCGTCGGCGGCGTGCTGGCGCTCGGGATCGGCGGCGTGCTGGTGGCATGCGCCGACTCCGGCTCCTCCGACGCCGGCGACCGCAGGGCCGCCGCGCCGGCGAACGCGGGCGCCGCCCAGGGCGTCCCGCAACTGCGCATCGTCGACCCGTACATTCCGCAGCCCTCGTCGGCGGACGTCGCGGCGGGCTACCTGATCGTGCAGAACGACGGCGACACCGCCGACCGGCTGCTCTCGGTGACCAGCCCGCTGTCCGGCGAGGTGATGCTGCACCGGACCGGCGGCAACTCGATGCAGCACATTCCGGGTCTGGACGTGCCCGCACACGGCAAGGGCGTGCTGGCCCGCGGCGGCAACCACATCATGTTCATGAACCCGAACAAGGCCGTGAAGAAGGGGGACACCGTGCCGCTGACGCTGACCTTCCAGCACACCGGGCCGGTCACCGTACAGGTGCCCGTGCTCGGGGTGACCGAACGCCCGGGAGACGCACCGACCGCGGGCGCGCCCGCGGCGACCGCACCGGGGACAGCCGCGCCGGGCGGGACCGCGCCGGGCTCGGAAACCTCGTCGGCCGCCCCCGCCGCGGACCACACGGGCCATGCGGGTCACTGACCCGGCGGCCGCCTCGGCGCCGCCCCCGGCCGCGGCCCGCGCCGTTCGCGGGGCCGGCCGCCGTGCGCTCGCGTGGCTGCTCGCGCTGCCCCTGCTGCTCGCCGCGCTCGTGCTCGGCGGGGCCGGGGCGGCGTCGGCGCATGCCGTCCTGGAGTCGTCCAACCCGGCGTCCGGTTCGACCCTGTCGACCGCGCCCGCGACGGTCACGCTGAGGTTCAGCGAGGGTGTGGAGATCGGCCTCGGCGGAGTGAAGGTCTTCGACCCGGCCGGCACCCGGGTCGACAACAATCAGACCAAGCACGGGCCGGACGGCGACACCAGCGTGGTCACCCCACTGCGCGGTGGCCTGCCCACCGGTACCTACACGGTCGCCTGGCGTGCGGTCTCGGCCGACTCGCACCCGATCTCGGGCGCGTTCACCTTCAACATCGGCCAGGCCTCCGGCGGTGTGCGGGTCTCCGACCTGACCGACCAGGGTTCCACCGCGACCGACGTGTCGGAGCAGGCCGCCACCGGGGTCGCCTATCTGTCCTTCGCGGTGCTCGGCGGCGCGGTGCTGTTCCTGCTGATCGCCCGGCCGGCCGCGGTCGGCCGATTCCGGGTCTGGCTGCTGCTGTCCGGTGCGTGGGGCGGGCTGCTGCTGGCCTCGCTCGCGGTGCTGATGCTGCACGGTCCGAACGCCTCCGGCCTGGGCCTGTCCTCGGCGTTCGACGCGGAAGTGCTGCGCGCGACGCTGGACACCAAGCTGGGCAAGGCGATCGCGGTGCGAGTGCTGCTGCTCGGCGCGGCCGGCGCACTGCTCGGCTGGCTGATCGCCTCGCTCGCCCAGGCGGCCGACCGTACCCGGCACATCCTGGCCGGCGTCTGGGCCGTGCTGTGCACCGCGATCGCCGTCACCTGGCCGATCGCCGACCATGCGTCGGTGGGCCGACAGGTCGAACTGGCGATGGCCGCGGACACGCTGCACCTGCTCGCGATGTCGACGTGGCTCGGCGGGCTCGCGATCGTGGTCACGCTGATCCTGCGCCCGGGCGACCCGGCGCCGGAGGCGGGCCTGGACGTGCCGACGGTGCGGATCTTCTCCCGGACCGCGTTCGCCTCGGTGTGCGTGCTGGTGGCGACCGGGTTGTACGCGGCCTGGCGGCAGGTGGGTTCCTTCGCAGCGCTGTTCGACACCACGTTCGGCCTCCTGCTGGTCTTCAAGGTCGACCTGGTGCTGCTGATGCTGGCCGGTGCGTGGGTCTCCCGGCGCTGGCTGATGCGGCAGTTGGAGGCGACCGGCAAGGCCCCGCTCGGAAAGGGCACGGCCGGCAAGAGCACGTCGGGCGGCCCGAGATGGGCCGTGCTGCGCAAGGCGGTCGCGATCGAGGCCGCCCTGGCGATCGCGGTGCTGGGGGTCACCACGGTGCTCACCGACACCGAACCCGGCCGCACCGCGCACGAGCGCGAGCAGGCCGAGGCGGCGGGCCCGTTCAGTCGCACCGTCCCGTTCGACGCCGGTGGCGCGGCGGGCAAGGGCAGGCTCGACGTCACGGTCGACCCGGCCCGGGTGGGGCCCAATGAACTGCACCTCTACTTCTCCGATCCGATCGGGCAGATCCGTGAGGTGGAGGAGCTGACCGTGTCGATGGCGCTCCCGGGCAAGGGCATCGACGGCGCGGACGTGCAGGTGCGCCGGGGTGGTCCCGGACACTGGCTCGGCGATCTGTCGATGCCGATGGCGGGGCGCTGGGAGTTGTCCTTCGCGATCCGTACCTCCGACGTCGATCGCGTCACCGTGACGGTGCCCGTGGAGGTCAAGTGAGGCACGTACGTCGCCTCGTGGTGCTGTTCGTCGCGGTGCTGGCCTGCCTGACCCCGACGAACAGCGCGTTCGCGCAGGAGTTGTCCGGTCAGGGGCCGAGCAACTTCCACACCGTGATGACCTCGCCGAGCAGGCTCGACCCGGGCCTGACGGTCAAGGTGATCGAGAACGGCGCGCGGATGGAACTGCGCAACACCGGCCCGCAGGACGTGATCGTGCTCGGGTACATGAGCGAGCCGTTCCTGCGGATCGGCCGGGGCGGGGTGTTCGAGAACCGTCAGTCGCCAGCCGTACAACTCAGCAGCGAGCGATGGGGCTCGGTCGACGAGAAGTCGAACCTGCAACCGACCGGCGCCCCGCAGTGGCACCGGATCTCCACCGAGCCGGTGGCCCGCTGGTACGACCAGCGGGTGCACTGGATCGTGCAACAGCGGCTGCCACCGAGGGTGATGGCCGATCCCGACCGCGCGCAGCGGATCTCCACCTGGACCGTGCCGATGCGCGTCGGCGACCGTGAACTGGCCGCCACCGGCGAACTGCGCTGGGTGCCCGGACCCAGCCCGTGGCCGGGCATCGCCGGGTCGATCGCACTCGCGTCGGTGGTGCTCGCCGCGGTGTGGTTGCCGCCGGTCCGCCGTCGGGCCCTGCGCGGGTACGGCGTACTCGCGGGCGTGGTCGCGGCGGCGAGCGTGCTGCACCTGGCCCTGGTCGCGGCGGCCCGGGCCGGCGGTCTCGGTGCCTGGGCGGGCGCGTTCCTGGCCGGCAATCTGCTGCAACTGTTGTCCGCGGCGGTCGCGTTCGCGGGCGCGGTGCTGCTGGTCCGGGGTCGGGTGGGCGGCGCGTGGTTGGCCGCGCCGGCGCTCGGTGTGCTGGCGCTGCGGGTGGCCGGTTACGACCTGCCGGTGTTGTGGCGCTCGTCGTCGCCGTTCGTGGGCGGGCTGGTGCCGGACCGGGCGCTGACCGTGCTGGTGCTCGGTGCGGGCCTGGGTACGGCGCTCGCGCTGGTCGTGGTGGTGCGCCGAGGGCCGTCGCCGGCGGTGGCGGCCGACGCGGTGGACCCGGTCGACGTGCCGAATGTGATGGACGGGGAGCGCAGCGCCGAGGGCGCCCGCGAGCCGCTGGAACCTGCGAAGGACGACGTGATGAGCAGCCCGGAATCCCCCGATCGAGCGAGCAGCGGTTCGGCCGTCTCGCGCCGCCGCTTCGTCGGTGTCGCGGGCGCGGCCGGCGCGGGCGGCCTGGTGGTCGGTGCCACCGGCGGCGCGGTCGCGTTCGCGGGCGAGTCCGACGGCGAGGGCGGCCCGGCGCTGACCCGCGTCGGCGCGACCAGCGTGCCGTTTCACGGGAAACATCAGGCCGGCATCACCACGCCGGCCCAGGCCAAGGGCGTCTTCCTGGGCTGGGACCTGGAGCCCGGTGCGGACCGGGCCGCGGTCGCCGCGCTGATGCGGCGCTGGTCGGACGCGGCCGCACAGCTGACCTCGGGCCGACCGGTGGCGGGCGACGACCAGGTCGCGGCGGACGCCGGGGCCTGCTCGTTGACGGTCACCTTCGGCTTCGGCGCCGCCCTGTTCGACAAGGTGGGGCTCGCCGCGAAGCGGCCCGCCGCACTCAAGCCGCTTCCGCCGTTCCCGGACGACGCACTCGACCCCGCCCGCAGCGACGGCGACCTGTTCGTCCAGGTGTGCGCGGACGACGGTCTGGTCGCCTTCGGCGCGGTCCGCGCATTGCAGAAGCTGGCCAAGGGGGTGGCCCGGATCCGCTGGCAGATGAACGGCTTCGCCCGCTCGCCGGGCGCCACGGCCAAGCCGATGACGCATCGGAACCTGATGGGCCAGATCGACGGCAGCAACAATCCGAAGCCGGCCGACCCCAAGTTCGACGAGAAGATCTTCGTCACCACGGCCGCGGGTCCCGAACAGGCCTGGACGACCGGCGGCACGTACGTGGTCTTCCGCCGGATCCGGATGTTGCTCGACGCCTGGGACGGCCTCGACAAGGGCCACCAGGAGCGGGTGATCGGCCGGAGCAAGGACACCGGCGCACCGCTGACCGGCGGCGGCGAGCACAGCGCCGCCGACTTCGGCAAGCGCGGTCCCGACGGCGAACTGGTGATCACCGCGAACGCCCACATGCGGGTCGCGGCACCTGAGTTCAACCGGGGGGCGACGATGTTGCGGCGCGGCTACTCCTACCACGACGGGTTCGGCACGGACGGCGCGCCGGACGCCGGGCTGCTGTTCGTCGCGTGGCAGCACGATCCCGACGACGGCTTCGTGCCGATCCAGCGCAAGCTGGCCCGCGGCGACGCGCTCTCCCCGTTCCTGCGGCACGAGGCGAGCGCGCTGTTCGTGATTCCGCCGGGGTGCGCCCCGGGCGGGTATGTCGGTCAATCCCTGCTGGAGGGCTGAGTCCGATGCGGCGTCGATGGTTGGTCGGGGCACTGGCCCTGCCGCTGCTGCTCACCGGCTGCGGGAGTTGGGGGGCGGAGGGCGGCCCCGGTTCGTACATGGGCGAGGCCGAGGCGACCGCCGCGGCGTCCGAGGGCGTCGCGGCACTGGGCACGGACGGGGTGCAGCGGATCGAGTTGCGGGTGGACGACAAGCTGCGCTTCTCGCCGTCGGTGATCCGCGCCCGGACCGGCCCGCTGGTGATCACGCTGGCGGACACCGGGATCACGCCGCACCAGATGATCCTGCCCGGCGGTGCGCCGGTCGCGCCGTCCGAGGGCGGCAAGTCCCAGGACATCAAGCTGAGTTTCGGCCGGCCGGGCTCGTACACGTTCAACTGCATGTATCACGTGGGCACCGGGATGGCGGGCACGATCGAGATCACCGAGTAGGGCGGCATGGGCTGGGTGCCGTGGGGCGGGGTGGGCGCGACCGGGCGGGACGCGTGTGGTCGAAGCCCGGCACTCCGGCCGGCTGCGGCGGCGGGAGTGCCGGGCTTCGCCTGCGCCCCGACCGCACATTTCGGTGCGGGTGGTGCGTGCGGTGCTGCGGACCGGGCGCGAGGTTCGCCGCCGGGCTCAGGGGATCAGCACGATCTTGCCGGTGGTGCGGTTCGCCTCGGCCGTCTCGTGTGCCTTGACCACCTCGGCCAGCGGGAAGGTCTCGCTGACGATCGGGCGCAGCTCGCCGGCGTCCGCCGACTCGCCGATCAGAGCCAGGCGCTCGGGATTGGGGTCCAGGTCGAAGGTGAGCCCGCGCCGGCCCGCCGCCTCGGCCTTGGCCGCGGTGGCGTCGGCGGCGGGCGGGTTGGTGATGTTGAGCAGGAGGCCGCCGGGGCGGAGCGTGGGCAGCGAGCGGTCCTCGTAGTCGCCGCCGATCAGGTCGAGGACGACGTCCACGTCCCGGACCGCCGTGCCGAAGTCGGTGGTCGTGTAGTCCACGATCTCGTCCACCCCCAGCTCGCGCAGCAGTTCGTGCTTGGCCGCGCTCGCCGTGCCGATCACGTACGCGCCCCGGGACTTGGCGATCTGCACCGCCAGGTGTCCGACGCCGCCCGCAGCCGCGTGGATCAGCACCCGTTGGCCGGGCCCCACCCCGGCGCCCTCGACCAAGGCCTGCCATGCGATGGACGCGGACAGCGGCAGCGCCGCGGCGTGCACGTGGTCGAGCGAGGTCGGCTTCGGCGCGAACGACGACTCCGAGGCCACCACGAACTCCGCGTAGCCACCCGCCAGGTGCGGGAAGTCCGGGATGCCGTACACCTCGTCGCCGACCGCGAAGCGCCGCACTCCCTCACCGACCCCCGCCACGACACCGGAGACGTCCCAGCCGAGGGTGAACGGCGGCACCAGCCACATCCCGCCGGCCCGGATCTTGGTGTCGATCGGGTTGACCCCCGCGGCGCGCACTTCGACCAGTACCTCGCCGGGTCCTGGCGTGGGTATCGCGGTCTCGATCAGCCGGAGGACCTCCGGGCCGCCGAGCCTGTCCTGATGCACGGTGATCATGTTCGTGTGCGAGTCCGTCTGCGGGTTCGTCTGCGTGTTCGTCGTCATGCGGGCAAGCTTCGGCGTTCCGGTATGTATTTGTGAAGAAGGCACTTTCCTGGTACCTGGGTACCTCATGCATACCCCTCCCGACCTGCGTCCTTTCGGCGGCGCCGACGTATATCTCAGCGACTGCGCGTCCCGGGCCGTGCTGCACCTGATCGCGAACAAGTGGGTGGCCCTCGTCGTCGGGGCGCTGCACCCGGGCACGCTGCGGTACGCGGAACTGCGCCGCCGACTGGGCGGCATCACCAAGAAGATGCTCACCCAGACCCTGCGCGATCTGGAACGCAACGGCCTGGTCCGGCGCACGGTCCATCCGACCGTGCCGCCCCAGGTCGAGTACTCGCTGACCGAACTCGGCGACAGCGTGAGCGGCCTGATGGAGGCGATCCGGGTCTGGTCGGAAAGCCACATCGAGGAGATCGCAGCAGCACAACTGGCCTACGAGGAAGCAGCGACGACCCGAACGGCCGCGGTCTGACGAACCCGGCACGAGTCGACGCGGGCGCGGGTCCCCCACGGGTCAGGACAGGTTCCGCGCGGATCAGCGCCGGTCACGCGCTTCGCGAAGTGCCGCTCGGAGCTTGGCCACGCCGGTGTCGGCCGTGTGGGCATAGTTGTCGCTTCGGCAGTCGACGCAGATCATCCGGTCGCCGGGCGTACCCGGTGCCCCGCCGGCCGCGTCGCCTGCGCACGTTCCGCACCGCGCGTCGAGGCGTTCGGACGGCGGTGCCGGGGCTTGCGCAGGAATCTTCGGAAGCGGTGCGCGGGTGCGAATCCTCGGGGACGGCGCGGGAGCGAGCGGCCACGGCGGGATGTAGCCGGGGTCCGCCGGCGGCATCTTGCTCCGCAGCCGATGTTCGACCAACCGCGCGGGGGCGGCGATCCGATCGGGCAGGCCGCAGGTGAGGGCGAACAGGACCCGGTGGTAAGGGACTCCGCGTGCGAGCCACTGCGCGGCCAGGGGCGTGAGGAAATCGATCTCGCGCGTGCCCAGGGTCAGGCGGGGGGCATCGAGGCGGAGTTCGACCAGCAATTGTCCGGCCTGCTCGATGTGTTCGGGAAACACGAACGAGTCGAGCGACTCGTGGCCGGCCGGGGACGCGCGTGCACGCGCTTCGCGCGCGCACGTCTCGGTCGTGGGGTGGGGGGTGGGAAGGGAGCCCCCACACGTATTCGTCTTGTTCGTATCGGGGGGTTTACCGACCGACCGCGGGGCCGTCGGCCGGCCGGTTGCCGGGACCCTGGCCGTCGGTACGACCAGGCACTTCTCCCCTTCCCGCGCGGCGGCGTCGAGTTCGGCGAAGGGGTCGGCGGCGTTGGGGTCCTCGCACAGCACGGTCTGGGTGATCAGGCGCCCGCGCTCGTCCCGGATGGTCCGCCGACGCAGGTAGCCGTGCTCCTGGAGCTGGGCGAAGTAGCGGCGGATGGTACTCCGGCCTTCACGACGGCACTTGGCGGCGATCGCGCGCGAGTCGTAGGTGGCGACATGCCGCCGGGAGAGCAGTTCCTCGGCCAGTCCGCGAGCGCCGTACTCCAACCGGTCGTCGCGGGCGAGGGAGTTGGTCACCTGAACGAAGTCGCGCTTGTGCTCGGCCCGGACGATGGTCATCGGGCCGCACCCGAAGGGGTGGGATATGCGCGGTTGGGCCTTGCGGCGTAGGGGTTTTGGGTACGGTGGAAAACATCCATACGGGATTTGGCTTTCATCTCGTATCGGGTAGGCCCCTGGTGCGGTGGTAGCACACCGCGCTGGGGCCGAAACCGGCTCAGCAAGCTTCTTACGTAGCGTGAGCCTAGGGTGACCAATCCTCCGGAAGATCCAAATCCCATAGGATTCACCCAAACGGGTCTATATGCCGCAACTTACGCACTCATCGGGCGAGTTCTCGGGCGCTCCGGGCGGATGCCGAAGGCCCCCGCCGCAGGAGCGGCAAGGGCCTCGGGACGGTCGACGATCAGAGGGCGTGTACTGGCAACTCGGCCGGCGCCTTGGTGTCCTCCTCCGCGTTTTCCGCAATCACGGTCGACTCCCCGTCCCGGTTCGGGGAGCGCAGAACCAGCAGGGTGAGGACGATCGCGGCGGCGATCAGGCCGGCGCCGATGCCGAAGGCGAGGGTGTAGCCGCCGGTCAGCGCGTCGGCAGTGGACCTGCCCTCGGCGAGCAGCCGTTCCGCCTTGGCGCCGGCGAGCGTGTTCAGGACGGCCAGCCCGAGTGCGCCGCCGACCTGCTGGGTGGTGTTGAACAGACCGCCGACCACCCCGGCGTCCTCGGCGGTGGCCCCGGACATGCCCAGCGTGGTGAGCGCCGGGATGGCCAGACCGAAGCCGGCCAGCAACAGCATCGCGGGCAGCACGTCGGTGACGTAGTCGCCGTCGGCCGGCACCCGGGCCAGGAACAGCAGCCCGACCAGGAGCAGAGCCAGGCCGGCGATCACGACGTTGCGCTCGCCGAAGCGGGCGTTGATCCGGGCCGAGAAGCCGAGCGTGACGATGCCGATGACGACCGCCGACGGCAACATCGCAACACCCGTGCGGGCCGCGCCGTAGCCGAGCACGTGCTGGAGGTACAGCGCGATCATCAACTGGAAGGCGAACAGCGCGCCGACCATCAGCATCTGGATCGCGTTGGCTCCCGACACCCGCGCCGACCGGAACACCCGCAGCGGCAACAGCGGCGTCCGCGCCCTGCCCTGGCGGACCACGAAGCCGAGGATCAGCAGCAGCGAGACCGCACCCATGCCGAGCGTGCGCACCGAGGCCCAGCCCTGCGCGTCGGCCTCCACGATCGTGTGGACGAGCACCATCAGACCGGACGTGATCAGCAGCGCGCCCCACAGATCCGCCCCCGCGGACCGCCCGAGCCCCCGGTCGGCGACCAGCAGGCGGAAGGCGAGCACGGTGGCCGCGACGCCGATCGGCACGTTGACGAAGAAGATCCAGTGCCACGTGAAGGTCTCGGTGAGCAGCCCGCCGAGCACGAGGCCGATCGAGGCACCCGCCGCGCCGACGAAGCTGAACGCGCCGATCGCCTTGGCCCGCTCGCGCGGATCCGGGAACAGCGTGACGATCATCCCGATCGCCACCGCCGACGACATCGCGCCGCCGATGCCCTGGAGGAAGCGGGCGGCGATCAGCAGTTCGGGCCCGGTCGCCACACCGCACAGCAGCGACGCGGCGGTGAAGACGACCATGCCGGCGATGAACATCCGGCGCCGCCCGATCAGGTCGCCGAGCCGACCGGCGAGGAGCAGCAGGCCGCCGAAGGCGATCCCGTACGCGTTGACCACCCAGGCCAGGCCCGACTGGGAAAAGTCCAGGTCGCTCTGGATGGCGGGCAACGCCACGGTGACGATCGTGCCGTCGAGGACCACCATCAACACCCCGGCACACAGCACCGCGAGCGCCGACCAGCGTGACCTGTCCGTCGATACGGCCATGCGTGACATATCTGCTCATCTCCCCTGGACGACCGGTCGGCGGACGACCGACTCACAGGAGTGACATTAGCAGATAGTTTTGTTGTAGACGATCTCTCTCGGACTCTTCTTCTATAGACCATTCTTCTACGGACTCTTCTTGGCCGGATCCTTCCGTGGCTCGGGCGGCCGGCCCCTCGCGCGCGGGCACGCCCTCGCGCGGGGCCGGCCGCCCGGGGACCCGACCACCCGAGGGCCTACCGCTTCGGCGTCCTGGCCCGCCGTACCGTCACCTCGGACTCGACCGGCTTCGCGAGCACTCCGCCGACCAGGCGGGTCAGCGCGGACATGAACACCGTGCGCTCGTCCTCGGGCAGCGCCTCCAGCACCTCGCGATGCACGCCGTCGACGATCCCGCGTCCCGCTCGGATCAGGTCGCGCCCGGCGTCGGTCACCACGATGATCCGCGCCCGTCGGTCGGTCGGTGCGGGCCGCCGCTCGGCCAGCCCGGCCTGCTCCAGCTCGTCCATGGTGACCACCATCGTGGTCTTGTCCAGATCGGCCAGCTCGGCCACCTGGGCCTGGGTCAGGTCCTGATCGACCGCGTGCGCAAGCACGCAGAAGCTGCGCGGCGTGACGTCGATCGCCGCGAGTGCGGCCGCCATCCGGGTGTTCATCACGTGCCCGGCGTGCACGAACATGCCGGTCATGTCCAGGACGGTCGGGGCCAGGCTCTCGGTAGTCATACAGGCAGCGTAACAAGATAGGTAAGCCAATAGATTGTTCCGTAGCGGATCTATGGTCGCCCGGTCGCCGCGTCGGCGTCATCCGTGACCGGTCGAGCATCGATCAGCGGCCGAGTGCCCGGAAGCGCCGCACCGCGAGCGGCAGGAAGAGCGCGGTGATCAGCACCGGCCAAACCATCGCCATCGCCAACGCGTGCTCCTCGATCCAGCCGTCCCCGTGTGGAGCCGGATTGCCGAACAGGTCGCGGATCGCGTTCGCGGTGGACGAGACCGGATTCCACATCGCCACCGTGCCCAGCCACTGCGGCATCATCGACGGCGGCGTGAAGACGCTGGAGACGATGCCGAACGGGAAGGCCACGGCGAACAGGCTGCCCGCCGTCTCCGCGTCGGGCACCAGCAGCCCCAGGTACACGCCGACCCAGGTCAGCGAGAAGCGCAACAGCAGCAACAACCCGAAGGCGGCCAGGGCTTCCGGCAGGGTGCCGTCCGGGCGCCATCCGACGACGAGCGCGATCGCCGCGAGCACGGCGAGGTCGACGCTCGCGCCGAGCACATCGGCGACCCCTCGCCCGGTGACCACCGCCGAGGGCGCCATCGGCATCGAGCGGTAGCGGTCCATCACGCCGAGCCCGCGGGTGAACGCGACGATCGTCGCGGTGCTCATGAACCCCTGCGCCATGGTCATCGCGAACATCCCGGGCAGCGCGTAGTCCCGGTAGTCGACCGAGCCGCCCACATCCATCGCGCTGCCGAAGACGTACACGAACAGCAGTACGGACACGATCGGGAAGCCCAACTGCCAGGCCAGAGCGCTCGGTTGTCGGGCGATGTGCACCAGTTCGTTGCGCACGACGGTCAGACAGTCCGCGATCGCCCAGTACAACCGGCGTTCGGGCACCTCGGCCGGGGGCACGGTGGTCGCGCTCACGGACGGATCCCCTCCTCGACGGGTGCGGCCGACGTCCGGCTCGACGGGTGCGGGCGGTCGGAGCCGGCCCCCGGTCGGTTCGGCTCCCGGGCACTTCGGCCGGTCAGCCGCAGGAAGACCTCGTCCAGGGTCGGCCGGCGCACCCCGATGTCCTCGATCGCGATCCCCTCGTCCTGACAGGTCCGGGCCACGTTGGTGAGCGCCGCGACCCGATCGTCGACCGGCGCGGTCACCCGTCGTTCCTCGCGGTCGAGCACCGGCTCGCCGGCCGAGTCGGCCACCCGGGCCAGCACCTCGACCACGCGCGGCAGGTCGACCGCATCGCGTACGACGATCTCGATGCGATCGCCGCCCAGTTCGCGCTTGAGCCGATCCGGGGTGTCGTCGGCGATCTTGCGGCCACGGTCGAGCACCGCGATCCGGTCCGCCAACTTGTCCGCCTCGTCCAGGTATTGCGTGGTCAGCAACACCGCGGTGCCGCCCGCGAGCAACGAACGCACCGCTTCCCAGACCTCGTTGCGCCCGCGCGGATCGAGGCCGGTGGTCGGCTCGTCCAGGAAGAGCACGTCCGGGGCGAGGATCATGCTCACGGCCAGGTCGAGCCGCCGGCGCATGCCGCCGCTGTACTGCCGGACCCCCCGGTCCGCGGCCTCGACCAGGCCGAACTGCTCCAGCAGTTCGTCGGCCCGGCGTGCCGCCCGGCGTCGGTCCAGATGGAACAGGCGTCCGAACAGGATCAGGTTGCGCCGCCCCGTCACCACTTCGTCGACTGCCGGGTGTTGGCCGACCAGTCCGATGTGTCGGCGCACCCGCCGGGGATCTCCGGTCACGTCGTGGCCGGCGACCAGGGCCCGGCCACCGTCCGGGCGCAGCAGTGTGGACAGGATCCGGACCGCCGTGGTCTTGCCCGCCCCGTTGGGGCCGAGCAGTCCCTGTACGGTGCCGCGCGGCACGGTCAGGTCGAAATCGTCGAGTGCGCGGGTGGTGCCGTAGCGCTTGGTCAGGCCCTGCGCGAGGACCGCGTGGCTCGTGGTTTCCGGTGACGTTTCCATCGGCGCTCGCATCGACGTTCCCATCGGTCTCCTTCTCGACCTCCGCCAAACCGAGTACACCGTACCCGATTGCGCGTACGGCGTACCCAGTTCGGATCGACGGGTCGGCGCCGCTGCGCCGGGGCCGTGAGGCATCGACGCACCGTCCTCGGGCAACCGAACCGGACTCCTACGATGGGGACACCATGACGAGCACCGACCACACCGGCAGCGGCGACCTCACCCGCAGCCTCGAACTGCTGTGGGGCGTGGACCGGAAACCGGCCCGAGGCCCCAAGCCGGCGCTGACCCTGGACGGGATCGTCACGGCCGCGATCGCCGTCGCCGACGCAGAGGGGCTGGACGCGGTCTCGATGCGTCGCGTGGCCGCCGAGATCGGCTCCGGCACGATGTCGCTCTATCGCTACGTCCCGGGCAAGGCCGAGTTGATCGACCTGATGGTCGACAGGGTCAACGCGCCCGGCGACGGCGCCGAATTTTCCCCCGGACTCGGCTGGCGTGGCGCGCTGGAGCAGGTCGCTCGCGGTATCTGGCGGATGTACAACCGCCACCCGTGGTTGCTCGGCGTCGATCAGGCCCGGCCGGTCCTGGGCCCCAACTCGTTGCAGGCCCTGGAGTTCACGCTGGCCGCGATCGGGGACGCGAGGTTGTCGGACCGGGAGAAGCTGACGGTCCTGTCGATCATCGACGGCGGCTACGTCAGCGGTATGGCGCGCACCCACTTCAACACCGTGCGCGCGGCGCAGCGCACCGGCGTCAGCGACGAGCAGTTCTGGGCCGCCCAGGCCCCGCTGCTGAACGCGGCGATGGCGAGCGGGCGCTACCCGAAACTGGCCGCGCTCGCCGAGGACAGCTTCACCCAGGACGGCGAGGCAGCGTTCGAGTTCGGCCTGCAACGCCTGCTCGACGGCCTGGAGACGTTCATCGACCGCCGAACCTGACGCTCGATCACGCCGGATGTCGGATTCGACGGACAAGGCCCCCGGAAGCGGAACCGGCCGGCATCATCTTCGGTGCTCGGCTACGGGGAACGGGGACCATGTACGGAAAACTGCTGTGGACGCGGGCACGAACGCAGACGCGGGTGCGGACGTCGGGACGGGCGCAGACGCGGGTGCGGGTGGCGTTCGGCACGGGGATCGGGGCGGTGGCGCTCACGCTGGCGCCCATCGCGCTCGCGGCTCCGGCAACGGGGGCCACCGGTCCCTCGGTGACCGTGACGCCCGGAACGGCGAAGCCCGGGGACGTGGTGGCGATCCGGGGCTCCGGGCTGACCGGCTGCGCGTTGAACAAGGTGGACGTGTACCTGCTGTCGGCCAACGGGGGCAGTTCCGGGGAGTACCAGGATCTGCTCGCCGCCGACCTGCCGGTGGACACCGCGCACGGCAACTCGATCGCGTTCCGGCACGAGATTCCGGCCCCGGTCTACAGCTCGAACGCGGAGGGCAGCATCCCCGGGCCGGTGAACCGGATCGCCGTGCGATGCAACGGCGAGGAGGAACGCGCCCTCGCGCAGACCCCGATCGAGATCGACTCGTTTCGACCCCAGGAGACCCGGAAGCAGCCGGCCGACCTGTCCGCGAAGCGGCTGATCCTGGAGCCGGCCGCCGGAGCACCGGGCACGGAGGTCACGCTGTGGACCGACCTGCACTGCGGAAACGCGAACGCGAGCGACGACGCGCGGGTGACCTGGGGTGGGCGGGACCTGACCAAGCTCAGCGTGCAGAGCACCGGGAGCAAGGGCGAGTCCTACCGCTTCACCGTGCCGGACGGACCCGATCGCGGCCCACAGCCGGTCACCGTGAGCTGCTTCGCGCAGGGGGCCGGGATGCCCGACAACGGGGTCACGCTGCGCACCGACTTCCTTGTCGCCCAACCGGAGTTGACGCTGACCCCCACGCAGCCGACCGCCGGACGACCATTGCGAATCGCGGGCAGTGGATTCGTCGCGTGCGGCCGACCGGTCGACGGCGGGGCCGGCTCGCTGACGGTACGTCATGGCACCACTGTGCTGGGGACGGTGCCGGTGGCCGGCGACGGGCGGTTCGCGGGCGAACTCCGAGTCCCGCGTGAACTTCCGGGCGGAGACGGAACGTTGACGGTCGCGTGCGCGACGGGCGCGGGGTACGACGGCGACTTCTCGGTACGGGTCGCGGTGCTCGGCGCGGCCCGAACCGCGGCGCCGGCGACGGACCGGTCCGAGGCGGCGGTTAACTTGCCGAGCCCGAACGCGCTGTTCGACGAGCCCCGGCCGGTGCTGCTGGCCGGCGCGACGGCGGTGGTGGCACTGCCCGTACTGGGCTTCTCGGCCGAACTGTTCAACAAGACCTGGGAGCAGAACCACCTGCGGATCCGGCGCCGGCTGCGCCCGGGAGCGGCGCGGCCTCGATCGCAACCCCGGCTACCCGAGTTGCAGGTGCTGACCTTCGTGCTTCTCTCGGCCGCGTTCTGCGTCGCGGTCGAACCGGGTACCGGCTGGAACGCGGGCACGGCCGCACTCGCCCTGGCCCTGGTGGCGGCGGTCCCGCTGGGCGTACTGGTGTACGAAGGCTCGGCGGAGGCCTACCGACGCCGCGTCTCGCGCATCCGCGCGCTGCCTCGACTGCTGCCCGGGGCACTCGGCGTCGCCCTGGTCCTGGCCGCGGCCTCGCGCATGCTGCATCTGACGCCCGGCTACGTGTACGGCCTGTTCCTGGCTTTCACCTCGGCCGGGCTGCGGCGGATGTCACCGGCCGACGAGGGCCGCGCGATCGCCCTCGGCTCGTGGTCCCTGGCGGGCCTCGCGGTGGTCGCGTGGGTGTGGCGCATCCCGGTGACCCACGTCCTGAACGAGTCCGACGGAGCCCCCTTCGGCTGGGTCTTCGCCGAGGACGTGCTCACCCAATGCTTCGTGGCCGCGGTGGTGGGCCTGGTCTTCGGCCTGCTGCCGATGCGGTTCATGGACGGCCACGCCCTGTGGCAATGGAACCGCTGGGCCTGGGCGGCCATCTACGCCCTGGCCGTGTTCCTGTTCATCCTGGCCCTCCTCGACCCGACGGGCGCCGCCGACGGCATCACCCGAGCCATGTGGCTCCGCTCCACCATCCTCTTCACCACCGCCGCACTCGCGTCCCTCACCTTCTGGGCCATCTTCCGCCTCCGGCCTCCTAGGACAACCTGACGCAAGGAGAGGAAACCTGCACCGCGACGCGGTTGAGTCCGTCGATGCCTTTGGCCCAAACGACATATCCGTCGCGGGGATTGGTGGCGCTGATCGCGGCAGACGTTGTGGCCGGCGGCAAGGTGTAGGTCGAGATCTCCCACCCCTCAGCCAGGAGGTAGCCGTGCAGACGTTCAATGGCCTGGGTCAACTGAGGAGCCTCTACGCCTTCGAGTTCGAGCTGCCAAAAGTGATCCACCCCGTAGGCCTCTGATCCACCACAAGCTTGGTCCACTCTTCGATCGTTCGTAATTCGATGATCCGGTAGCGCAATCGCATCCAGTACTCGACTCGAATAGCCGTCAATTTGCGCCTTCACTGTTTCACGTCCGGCAACGCTTGAGGCTGACATCTTTGCATCACCCCCACAGGATGAGAGCATGATTGCCGCAAAAAAGATACTGAGACAATATCGCCAGATCTTCATGGGGCGATTCCCCACACAAGTGAGACTTCCTGATAACGTCCTGCGACAATGGCAGCTTGATTGTCAAGGCTCACAGGGTCGCTGCTCTCCCAGTACTCACTATGCCCCCGTGCACCGTCGGTTCGAATTCGATTCGCACCGAATGAACGCTGGTCCGGTGTGGCTCTATGGTGCGTATGGGATCCGGAGGAAACAGGCGCATGCGCACCAGATCCCAGTGTTGGGACCACATCTCCGCTTGCGGCGGCCACCCACACGTGATGTGGGCTCACATTAAGCTCTGCGGCCCGCTCGACATGCATCCCCGGGCTTCCCGCAACCACGATATCCTTTGCCGGCAATCCGTTTTCCGAACGAGCCGCTTCGCCTACAACGACCGAGCCATAACTGTGGGCAATTACAGTAATATGACGGTTCGAGTCGACTCCCTGCGCCACACCGACGCCACGCACAAAGGTTCGAAGTTTGGGTGCCGCCGACTCGGCATTCGAAGAATCCATGGCATGCAATAAAGTGTCCGGTGCATCATATCCGACCCAAGCAATCATCGCCGCCTCTTCTCCATTGAGATAGCGGTGGGTTGCCGCTGCAAGCTTCTGCATTCGCACCACATAGTCCCGCGTCTCCGCGAGGCTCGCCCCCGTCCCCGGCACATAGACCGCCGTGTGGGCGGCCCGGTCCGGGTTGCCGATGGCGACGATTGCGCGGCCGTCGTCCTTGGCGCTGAAGCCCATCAGGTACAGGTCGTCGCCGGAGCGCAGTGTCGCCTCCAAGCCCTCGATCGCCGCCAGGCGTTCCTTGAGCGCCGTGACGCGGAATCGCCACTTCGCGTCGTCGGTGCGCACCGCCGCATCCCGCTTGGCCCGCGCGGCGGCCAGCTCCGCAAGCAGCGCGACCTTCGTCTCGGCCAGCGCGACCCGATTGGCGCGGTCGCGGACCTCCGTCGGCAACCCGTCCATCGCCCCCAGCACTGCCGGATAGCCGGCCAGATACATCGCCTGCTCCGACGGATTCAGCCCCGCCCACCACTTGGCCGCCGCGACCGGATCACCCTTCGGAATGGCGGCGAGGTCCAACCCCGCCAACGCCATCACGCACGCGCCGTCGGCGGCGGTGTCGGCCCAGTCGGCCGCCGCCGTCGGATACAGCCGGGCCAGCGCCTCCGCACAGTGCGTGTCGACCTCGGTCGCCTTCCGGACCGGCACGGCCAACCGCTGCTCCAACTCGTGTCGCCGCGAGACCATCGCCGCGTCGACGCCGCGCGTCGGATCGGCCGGCTCCATCCGCCCGTCCTCGAACACGGTGAACCCCGCGGCCGCGGCCTCCGCCAATCCCGCCAACAAATCGTGCCGGGCGTTGCGGAGTTGGTCGGCCGCCGCATCCAGCACGGTCAGCACGCACCGGGCCTCCTGCGCCGCGACCCTGACCTGTTCACCCCGCGCGGCCAAAGATCGCTCCGCCGCATTCGCATCCGCGCCGTCCCAGTGCGAGGCCCGCAGCGGCCCGCCCACACCGGTCGTCGCCCGCCCGACCAACCCGTCCAGCGCGCCCGCCAGGTCGGTCCACTCGGCCACCGCCCGATCCAGCCCACCCAACGCGGCGTCGCGCAGCTGCGTCAGCGTCACCATCAGGGCCGAGCCCCGGCGAACGCCCCCGCCGCCGCCTGATCGGTGCGATCGTGCACGTCGGCGTTCGTCCACAGCACATCGCCGGCCGCGTCGTACCCATCTCCGAGCGCCCGCAGGTGATCCGCCCACGCCACCGCCACCGCACCGGCCGCCGCCGCAACCGCGAAACCCGGACACCCGACGACCGCGGCGCTCGGCTTCCCCGCCGCCTGCCTAAGCGCCCCCGCCACCTCACGAGCCGCCGCCGCCCCCTGCCGCAACGCCCCCGTCTCGACCCGAACCCCCGCCGAGCCACCCCCACCGGCACCGCCACCACCAGCCAAGATCCCTCCCCGTGGCCGTTTGATCACGCACTGGAATCAAACGATACCCACCGAAAACCAGCACATGGCCGCCCGACCCCGCGAATCCCCCAAGGGCGAACAGACCCACCAACCGGGGCGTAACCCGACACGCCGATCCTCGTTCATACATACGGGCGAACACGGTGAGCCATTCGGGGGACACGATCCACTCGCAGGATCTCGTTCCGGCAGCGGAATCGCCCGCACCAATCAACAAAGCCGCAGGTCAAGCCAATACCGTGTCGAATCCTTACGGTATCGATCTGCGCAAACCGCGCATCTGACCCAAACCAGTGAAGGAGTTGGGGATGGACGGCACCAAGAGGGTCGAGATCTTCACTTTCGCGAACGCAAACGAGGTGCGTGTCGTCATGTTCGGCGACGCCCCATGGTTCTGCGCCCTGGACGTGTGCACGGTGTTGGGACACAGCAACTCCCGCATGGCCGTGGCGAACCTGGACCAAGCCGAGAAGACCCTGATCCGTATCGATAAAACAGCAGGTCACGAGGCCCTTGTAAGGAACTCTTACGGTCACCCGGGCAATCCGAACATGACCTTCATCAACGAGTCCGGTCTCTACGCACTGATCCTGCGCAGCAACAAGCCGAAGGCCAAAGTCTTCCGACGCTGGGTCACCCACGAGGTCCTCCCCAGCATCCGCCGCACCGGCCGCTACACTCCCGCCGCCCCCGCCACCAGCGAAAATGTGGATGCGTTGCTCTCCCGGGCGATCGACTCGATCACCGATCTCGCAGCCCGCACCGGCGACCTCACCAAGGCGATCGAGATCAACACGATGGCCGTCTCCCGCCTCACTGCCGGCTTCGATCCCTTGTCCACAGACGCTCCCCTTATCTCCACAGACACCCCTCCCACCTCGGAAACCCACAGCCCCGCCCAAGTTCTCCACAGCGATTTCCACAGGGTTATCCACAGGCCGGTGGATCAACCCACAGCCGGTGATCGACGTCGGCTCACCCCCGAGGTCGTGGCCGCGTGTCGGCGTCGGGCCCGGGACGGGGTGTCCGTGTACCGGCTCGCCCGCGAGCACGACGTGAGCGATTCCACCATGCGCTCGGCGGTGCGCGGCCAGACCTACCGCTACGTGCCCGAGCCGCCCGCGCGCCCCTGACCCGGTTCCGTCCGCACCAGCCGCCCCCGCGCCGCCAACTCGATGGTCAGGGCCACCGCAACCGCCTGGACCTGAAGCAGCGCGATCAACACGAACAGCTGCACCGCCCCCGCCTGCAGCGGTGTCGCCCCGCCGAGCAGCATGCCCACGAAGGCCCCCGGCAGGGTCACCAGCCCCACCGTCCTGGTCTGGTCCAGGGCCGGGATCATCGCCCCGGACGCGGCCGGCCGGCAGATCTCCATCGCCGCGTCGCGATCGGTGAAACCCAAGGTCAGAGCGGCTTCGACCTCACCACGGCGCTGCGCCAACTCCTCCAGCGCCCGCCGTCCCGCCAGCACCGTCGCGGTCATCGCGCCGCCGATCAGGATGCCCGCGATCGGGATCAGCACGATGCCTTTGGCCGGCAGCAGACCCGTCGCCCACAGCAGCCCCAGGGTCGGCCCCGTCGCCGTCACGATCGGCACCGCGGGCCAGAACAACCGTCGGTTCGCGGTCACCCGTCCGGCCGCCGTCAGGGCCGCGACGGTGTACATCATCACCACGAACAGGGCCGCGAAGCCGAGCCGATCCACCACGTGTGTGATGACGAACGACACGGCGAGCAACTGCCCCGCCGCCCGGAGCCCGGACACCACGACCGCCCGGCCGTGGCCCAGTCTCGCCGCGCCCGCGACCGCCGTCGCGGCAAGCAGGAGCAGCACGGCGACAATCCCCAGGGTGGGGGTCACCGGCAGCAGCGTCGCGGCGTTTTCCACAGGCCCAGCCTCACCCTCCCGGCGGTACCGCGCACCGCGACCGTCCACAACACGGAACACCACCGAAGCACGCCGCCGGCTCAGTACAGTGACGACATGTCCGACGCCCGCACGCCCGCCGCCGCGCCCCGCTGGACCTACCTCGGCCCCCCGGGCACCTTCACCGAGGCCGCCCTGCGCATACTGCCGGGCGCGGAGCACGCCGAGGTCACCCCGATGGAGTCGGTGCCCGCCGCCTTGGACGCGGTCCGCCGCGGCGACGCCGACGGCGCGGTGGTCGCGCTGGAGAACTCGGTCGAAGGTGCCGTGTCCATCACGCTGGACGAACTGGCCACGGGTGCCCCGCTCGTGATCACCGCCGAGGTCCTGTTGCCGATCGCGTTCGCGCTGCTGGTGCGTCCCGGGGTGACCCTGGCGGACATCAAGACCATCTCCAGCCACTCGCACGCGCAGCCGCAGGTGCGCAACTGGCTCTCGACCAACCTGCCCGACGCGCACTGGTTCTCGTCCGCGTCCAACGCCGACGCCGCCCGTCTGGTCCAGGAGGGTCGCTACGACGCGGCCCTGGCCGGCGAGTTCGCGGCCGGGCCGTACGGCCTGGTGCCGCTGGTCACCGACATCCACGACGTCGAGGGCGCGGTCACCCGCTTCGTCCTGGTCGAGCGCCCGGACCGCCCCACCACGCCCACCGGCGCCGACCGCACCACCGTGGTGGCGTACATCGTCGACGACCACCCGGGCGCGCTTCTGGAGATCCTCCAGGAGTTCGCGGTTCGCGGCGTCAACCTGACCCGGATCGAGTCGCGGCCGACCGGGGACGGGCTCGGGCACTACTTCTTCTCGATCGACGCCGAGGGTCATGTCGCCGACGCCCGGGTCGGCGAGGCGCTGATGGGGCTGCGGCGGGTGTGCGCGGCGGTGCGCTTCCTGGGGTCCTATCCGCGCGCCGACCGGGTCCGCCCGCAACTGCGCCGCGGCACCTCGGACGCCGAATTCGCCAACGCGAGCGAATGGCTGGCCCGCGCGCGCGGCGGCATCTGAGTCGGTACGGCGCCGGCGACTCCCGAGGGCACCCGCACCACGAGCCTTCGGCACCCACCCACCGGCAGCCCCCGGCCCGACCCACCGTGAGCCTCCGGGGCACGCCCCGCGCGAGCCCTCAGGGCACACGCACCGTGAGCGAGCCCGGTCGGATCCGCACCGCGAGCCGCGTGCCGGGTCCGATCGGATCGCCGTCCAACTCGCGCGGCTCCGGCCGATCGGTCTCGATCAGCACCCGTCGGCCGGTGAAGTGCTCGATCGGGCGCAGTCGTTGCTGCTTGACCGGCACCACGGCCGGCTCCTGATCGCGGCGCCGGCCTATCACCCGGACCGTGGCGTGCGCCCAACCGGTCATCCCGTACGGCGCGAACACCACCACGTCCAGCAGCCCGTCGTCCGGCACCGCTCCCGGCAACAACTGCATGCCGGCCTGGAGCGCGCCGACGTTGCCCACCAGCACCATCCGGGCCCGGCGCCGGATCGGCTCGCCGTCGTCCACGGTCAGCGTCACCTGCATCCGCCGGTCGCGCAGGTGGCGGGCAGCGGAGACCACGTACGCGGGCCATCCGACCTTCTTCTTCAGCGCGTCCGGCGCGTCCGCGACCATCGCCGCGTCCAGGCCGATGCCGGCCATCGCGGTGAAGCAGCGCGGTTCGGCGCCCGCCGTGGCGGCGAGTTCGTCGTCCGGGTCCACCGTGCCCAGGTCGATCCGCCGGTCCCGCCCGTGCATCGCCACGTGCAACGCGTCGGCGATGTCGATCGGCAGACCGAGGTTGCGCGCGAGCAGGTTGCCGGTGCCCGCCGGGATCACCGCGAGCGGGGTGTCCGTACCGGCCAGTGCGCCCGCGCACTCGCGGATCGTGCCGTCGCCGCCCGCCGCTATGACCAGGTCGACGCCCTCGGCCAGTGCCTTCGCGGTCACCCCGGCGCCCGGATCGAGCACCGTCGTCTCCAGCCACAGCGGCGGGGCCCACCCGGCGTCGTGCATGATCCGGTCGATTCGGGTGCGCGACTCGGCGACGTCGAGCTTGATCGGGTTGACCACCAGTGCCGCGCGCGGCAACCCGCCGTCCGCCCCCTGCGGCGCCTCGCGCCGCCGGAACCCGTACCCCCAGACCGACTTCGGGGACAGCAGTGCGCGGTTCATCACCACCAGCACGACGCTCGCGTACAACATCGACATCAGCACGTCGCTGGGGTGGTGCATGCCGCGGTACATCCGGCTCCCGGCCACCGCGAGCGGTATCGCGCCGAGCAGCACCCACACCAGGACGGCCGGCCAGCGCCCGCGCAGCCGGACCGTGAGCAGCACCGCCAGCCCGCCGTACAGCGCGAACGCGGCGCCGGTGTGCCCGGACGGGAAGCTCGACGTCGCGGC
This sequence comes from Embleya sp. NPDC008237, assembly GCF_042956465.1. Classification (NCBI taxonomy): domain Bacteria; kingdom Bacillati; phylum Actinomycetota; class Actinomycetes; order Kitasatosporales; family Streptomycetaceae; genus Embleya; species Embleya sp. NPDC008237. Next base: position 199,481 of record NZ_JBIBGL010000014.1, on the reverse strand, counting down.
CGCCGCGTCCAGGCGCGGGACGTCCGGGCGATCGCGCGAGACGAAGAGTTGCACGAGGAAGAACACCAGCGCCTGGCCGGCCACGGCGCAGGCCAGGAACATCGGGCCGCGCCAGGAGTGGCCGACGATCCGGGCCACCACGGCCGCGAGCAGCGTGGTGGCGATGATCACACGGGTGTCGGCCAGCGTGGAGAACACGTCGGTGACGTCGTTCCAGCCGCCCGAGCGATGGTCGGCGAAGGTGCGGTCCAGGTCGTCCTCGATCGTGAACGGCCAGACACCGTCGAGGGACTTGGTGATCAGCAGACCGAGGCCGACCATGACGAAGGTCAATATGGCAAGGGGCAGGACGATACGGCGCAGGAACCGTCCTGCTTCGGTCAGCATGACCGACATTCTTACCCGGCCGCCGATCCTTCAGTTCCGCCGATCCGAGGAGTCCCCGTCGGTTGCGGGTCGAATGTGCGAAATCTCCGGATCCAGATCGTGCCCTTCGATCTCCGGTTCGAGGCCCTCCTCGGTCGCGTCCACGTCCCGCAGTCCGGCGTCACGGCGCCACCATTCGAAGACCGCCGAGGTCGCGGCGAGCACTATCAGGCCGAGCACCCAGCCGCCGACCACGTCCGTGACGTAATGCACGCCGAGCGCGACCCGGGTGAACCCGACGCCGACCGCCGAGACGATCGCGACCACCCAGGCGAACGGTCGCCACACCCGCGGTATCAGCGGCAACAGCGCCAGCAGCAGCACACCCGGGCCGATCACACCCATCAGCGCGTGCCCGGACGGGAAGGACCAGCCGCCGGCGTGGTCGACCGGATTGGGCAGATTCGGCCGGGACCGGGTGAACACGAGCTTGAACCCCGCGCCGAGCAGGCCACCGACCACCACGGTGACCACCGCCCACACCACCAGTCGGCGGGCGCCGCGCCACCAGAGCCATCCGCACATGATCGCCACCAGGAGGCGGTACATGTTCGGATCCCAGATCCAGTCGCTGAGAATCCGCAGCGCGTGTTGCCACCCGGGGTGCTCGCGGACCCAGTCGTTGAGGCCGGTCGCCACGTCCTTGTCCAGGTCGAGCAGCGGCGACCACTTGGTCTCCACCAACAGCGCGAGCAGTCCGAACGGAAGGGCGCCCACCAGCAGCGCAAGTGCGACCAGGGTCAGCCTGAGGCCGAATCGCCGGTCCGGGTCGAGGCGCTTCCTGGTCCAGGTGGGAGTGGAGGTCATCTCTCATTCTTAGCCCGGATTCCGGCCGGCACATCCGATTGCGTGCCGTCGGGTTCGCCGCACTCGCGAAATCCGTTGGCGGGGCCCCGGTAGTCTTTGGTCGTGATCGACCTGCGACTGCTCCGTGAGGATCCCGACCGTGTCCGCGCTTCGCAGCGCGCCCGCGGCGAGGACGAGACCATCGTCGATGCGCTGCTCGCGGCGGACGAGCTCCGCCGCTCGTCCGGCTCCCGGTTCGACGCGCTGCGCAACGAGCAGAAGTCGATCGGCAAGCAGGTCTCCAAGGCCAAGGGCGACGAGCGACAGGAACTGCTGACCCGGGCCCAGACGCTGGCCGCCGAGGTCAAGACCGCCGACGCCGAGCAGGCCGAGGCCAAGGTGGAGACCGATCGGCTGCTCAAGGCGCTGGCCAACCTGATCGACCCGGACGCGCCGGTGGGTGGCGAAGAGGACTTCGTCACACTCGAGGAGATCGGCACCCCGCGCGACTTCGCGGCCGAGGGCTTCGAGCCGCGCGACCACGTCGAGCTGGGCCGGATCCTCAAGGCGATCGACGTCGAGCGGGCCGCGAAGGTGTCCGGATCGCGCTTCTACTACCTGACCGGCATCGGTGCGCTGCTCGAACTCGCGCTGGTCAACATGGCGATCGCGCAGGCGACCGAGGCCGGCTTCACGCCGATGTTGACGCCCGCCCTGGTGCGCCCGCACGCGATGGAGGGCACCGGCTTCCTCGGCCAGGCCGCGGAGAACGTGTTCCACCTCGAAGCGGACGACTACTACCTCGTGGGCACGGCCGAGGTCCCGCTCGCGGCGTACCACATGGACGAGATCATCCCGGCCGCCGAACTGCCGCTGCGCTACGCCGGCTTCTCGCCGTGTTTCCGCCGCGAGGCGGGCACGTACGGCAAGGACACGCGCGGCATCATCCGCGTGCACCAGTTCGACAAGGTGGAGATGTTCTGCTTCGTCGCGCCGGAGGAGGCCGAGGCCGAGCACCGGCGCCTGGTGGCGTGGGAGAAGGAGTTCCTGAACCGGCTCGAACTCCCCTACCGGGTGATCGACGTCGCCTCCGGCGACCTGGGCGCCTCGGCCGCGCGCAAGTTCGACATCGAGGCGTGGATCCCGACGCAGGGCAAGTATCGCGAGGTCACCTCGACCTCGAACTGCACCGAGTTCCAGGCCCGCCGGCTCCACGTGCGGATGCGCGACGAGCAGGGCACCCGTCCGCTGGCCACGCTCAACGGCACGCTGTGCGCGGTGCCGCGCACGATCGTGGCGATCCTGGAGAACCACCAGCAGTCGGACGGCTCGGTGGTCGTCCCGCAGGCGCTGCGTCCCTTCCTCGGCGGCCGTGAGGTGCTGGAACCGGTGCAGGCGTGACCTTCTCCCTGGTCGCCACCGACCTGGACGGCACGCTCCTGCGCGCGGACCACACCATCTCGGCGCGCAACCGTGCGGCGCTGGCCCGGGTCACCGCGGCCGGTGCGAAGCACGTGATAGTGACCGGTCGCGCGGTGGCCTGGACGCGTCCGGTGTTCGAGGCGCTCGGCTACCGGGGGCTCGCGGTGTGCGGACAGGGCGCGCAGGTCTACCACGCGGGCGAGCAGCGGCTGCTCACGTCGGTCACGCTGGACCGAGGGTTGGCCAGGTTGGCCACCGAGCGGCTGACCGAGGAACTGGGCGACGTACGGTTCGCGGTCAGCCGGGACGGGCTGGCCGGCGAGGTCGTCGTGGAGCGCGGCTACCGGTACGAGTCGGTGTTGCCGGTACACGTGGTCCGGGACCGCGACGAGCTGTGGTCGGAGCCGATCCTCAAGCTCTACCTGTACCACGCCGACTACGACGACGACCGGCTGACCGCGTGCGCGCGCAAGATCTGCACCGGTCTGGTGGACGTCACGCATGCCGGGACGGGCATCGTCGAACTGCTGCCGCCGGGCCTGAGCAAGGCGATCGGCCTGTCCCTGGCCGCGCGCAAGCTGGGCGTCAAGGCCGCCGACACCATCGCGTTCGGCGACATGCCCAACGACGTCACCATGTTCAAGTGGGCCGCCCACGGCGTGGCCATGGCCAACGCGCACGCCGAACTGCTCGCCGTCGCGGACGAGGTGACCCTGTCCAACATGGACGACGGCGTCGCGGTGGTCCTGGAACGCCTGTTCCCCGACATCTGAACCGGAGATCCGAACCGAAAACCGAACCGGAGATCCGAACGGATGTCGGCGCCGGCCGCACAACCCGTGCCCGTCGCCTGGCCGCGAGGCCCCGATCACCCGCCCCGATGCCCGAATCCGCAGCAACCCCACCTCACGTAACGGGTGGGCGGGCGGGCGCAACAACCTCCCGCGTCACGCGTACGTGCACCGGCCGCGACGCACCCACCCCGCAGGCGAGCGCACAGGCGGACAACACCAGCATCAGCACGATCGGCACCGTCCACCCGTCCGTGGCCTGGTGGAGCGCACCGGCGGCCAACGGCCCGAACGCGGCGAACACGTAGCCGACCGCCTGCGCCATCCCGGACAACTGCGCGGCGGTGTTCGGATCCGGCGAGCGCAGCACGATCAGGGTCAGCGCGAGCGACACCGCACCGCCCTGTCCGAGCCCCAGGAGCACCGCCCACACCCACGCCCCGCCCGTGGGCGCCACCATCAGCCCCACGTAGCCGGTCGCGATCAGGCCGACCGAGCCGAACACCAGCGGGCTCTGGTTCCGCATCCGGCCGGCGATGATCGACCCCGCGAGCGAGGCCGGGATCTGGACGAACGTGTTGAACGCGAAGATCGTCGCCGCGGTGCCCTTGCTCATCCCGTTGTCGGTGAGGATGGTCGGCATCCAGGCGAGCAGTACGTAGAACAGCAGCGACTGCAGGCCCATGAACCCGGTGACCAGCCAGGCCGGCGGCGACTTCCACAGGCCGGGCACGTGCGGCATCGCCGCTGCGACGGTCCCCCGCCGACGGCGCACGTGCGGCAGCCAGACCGCCACCGCCGCGAACGCGAGCAGCGCCCAGATGCCGAGCGCCGGCTGCCAGCCGTGCCCCATCGCGTTCTCCAGCGGCACCGTCGCGCCCGCCGAGACCGCGGCGCCGAACACCATGGCGGCGCTGTACACGCCGATCATCGCCGCCGCCCGATGCGGGAACTCGCGCTTGACCACGCCCGGCATCAGCACGTTCAGCACCGCGATCCCGGCACCGACGAGCGCGCCGCCCGCGAACAACGCGGTCAGGTCCGCAATCGTCCGCAGCAGGATCCCGACGCCGATCACGATCAGCGCGCCGAGCAGCACGAGTTCGGTGCCGTGCCGGCGTGCCGCGATCGGCGCGAGCGGCGAGATCAGCCCCAGGAACAGCACCGGTATCGCGGTGATCAGGCTGCCGGAGGTCGCGGACAGGTGGAACACGTCGCGCAGTTCGCCCACGAGCGGGGACACGCTGGAGAGTCCGGCCCGCATGTTGAGCGCGATCAGCACGATGCCGGCGAGCAGCAGCGCGCCGCCGGTCGCCCGCGCGGTGCCGCGGGCCGTCCCGCCGGTCGGGGGTATGCGCAGCTCGGTCGTGCTCATGCGTCGTGCTCCATCGGTTCGTGCTCCGTCGGGTGGTGCTCCGTCGGCCGGTGCTTCGTGGGGCCGTGCTCCGTCGACCCGTGCTCCGTCGGGTCGTGCAGCAGCGCGTCGAGGGCGATCACGGCGGGTTCGAGGATTCGTCGCACGGCCCGCTCGGCCGCGTCCGGATCGCCCGCCTCGATCGCGTCGGCCAGCGCCACGTGCAGGGCGTGCGACGCGTCCGGGAGGGTGCCGTCGCCGACCACCGTGCGGATGCTGCGCCACAACGAGTCGCTGAACCAGCGGTAGGTGGAGACCATCGCCGAGTTGTGCGACGCGATGGCGATCGCGGTGTGGAAGGCCACGTCCTGTTCGACCAGGTCGTCCAGCTCGCCCTCGGCCGGCTCGCCCCGGTCGAAGTGGTGCGGCTCGGGGCTGTCCGCGCTGCCGTCGGCCGCGCCGCGGCGGATCAGCGCGCGGCGGATCCGGTCCAGGTCCTCGGCGTCGCGGCGCTGGGCGGCGAGCCGGGCGGCCTCCACGTCCAGTGCGCGGCGCATCTCGAAGATGTCCCGCAGGTCGGCGTGCTCGATCCGGCGGACCAGGTCGCCGGGGTCGGTGATGGAGCGTACGTAGGTCCCGTCGCCCTGGCGCGACTCCAGCATCCCGGCGTGCACGAGCACGCGGATGGCCTCGCGCACGGTGTTCCGGCCGACCCGGAGCCGTTCGGCGATCACGCTCTCACTGGGAATGCGGGCGCCGATCGGCCAGGTGCCGGCGGTCAGTTGGGCGCGAAGCTGGTCGATCGCATCGTCGACGAGGGAACGTCTACCGGCTGCCTGGAGCGACATGGACTCTCCCGAATTCGTGGGGTTGCCCAGTCATCCTACAAGTAGCTGCACGATGCACGCGATCGGTGGGCAAACGCCGGCACCCACGACCCCTCAGCCGGGGTGTTCACCGTGCTCTCGGCTGCGGGCCGTCGTCGCCGGAACGATCCGGAAGTCCCGCAGGAAGACCAGGTTGTGCAGGTCGGCGGCGGCGATCGCGCGCAGCGTGGGCAATTCCTCGGCGGCCTGCTCGGGGGTGAACACGTTCAGCGGCCATTCGCCGACCGTTCCGCCGCGCAGGTGCGGGTGGTGGAAGCCGGCGCCGTAGGTCGCCCGCAGGATGATCGGTGCGATGCCGGCCGCCCGCTGCCGCGGCCAGGACAGCGTCCAGACGGCCTCCAGACCGCCGTCGCGGGTGCGTCGCACGCCGGTGGCGGTGTATTCGCCGGTGCCCAGCAGCAGATCGGTGTCCAGGTCCGCGAGCGCCCGGTGGGCGTACGGATCGAGCAGCACGACGGCCGCGCGGAACAGCTCTTCCCGGTCCGGTCGGGAGACCGCGTCGCCGTGGGTGCCGTCGCGCAGGTCGGCGAAGTGTCGAAGCAGGGCGTTGGTGCTCATCGCATCCTCCGGGTGGGTCGGGCACCGCGCCGGGCCGCCGCGTACGCGGTGCCCAGCCGGTGCCGGAAGGTCGGGTCGGTCAGGAAGGCGCCGTGCCCGGTGCCGGCGGGTTCGTGCCAGTCGACCGGGACACCGGCGGCGCGCAGCCGCCCGGCGTAGGCGCGGACGTCGTCCACGACCGGGTCGAGCGAGCCGACCGCGACGATCGCGGGGGCGGCTCCGGCGAGGTCGGCGGCCTCGTCCGGGGTGCTGTACAGGGGGCGCACACCGACGGCGGCCGGGTGGATGGGCGCCTGCCCCCGGTACGCCCGCCAGGCCGAGCCCAGCGCGGCCCGGGACGGGAAGGCCCCCGGTCGACTGCGGTAGGACTCGGCCCGGCGGCCGGGATCGATCGGCGGATAGGCGAGCACCTGCGCGGTGAGCGGGCGGTCCGGATCGCGCCGGGCCAGGGCGGCGGACGCGGCGATCGTGGCGCCCGCGCTGTCCCCGCCGACCGAGATCGGCTCGGCGCCGGCCCGGTCCCGGGCCCAGTCCAGCACGGTGAGCACGTCGAGCAGGGCGGCGGGGTGCGGGTCTTCGGGGGCCAACCGGTAGTCGACGCCGACCACCGTGGTCGAGCCGATCCGGGCCAGGTGGGTCAGCGCCGGCGCCCAGCCCGCGGTGGCCCCCGAGCGCCAACTCCCGCCGTGCGCCCAGACCAGGAGGCCGGCCGAGCCGGGGCCGCCGGCGAAGATCCGGACCGGGACGTCGTGGTCGGCACCGGGAATGGTGATCGACGGCGGCAGGGTGTCGAAGGTGGTGTCGATCGCGGTCATGACGGATCTCCTCGGTCTGCTCGTCGTCGATCGATCGCGGACGGCTCGGGCCGTCGCCCGCCGGGCTGTCGGCGGCCCGCCGGCAGCCGCCGTCGGGCGGCGCTCAGGTCGTCGTCCGCCCGGTCCGCCGCGGGGCCAGGAACAGGCCCGCCAGCAGCGCGCCGAGCAGGACCAGGGCCGAGTCGACCAGGATCGCCACGGCGACTCCGGACAGGACCGCGTCGGGCCCGGTGCTGCCGAGCGAGCTCATCCGCGCGGTGGCGATCGCGCTCATGATCGGGATGCCCATCGTGATGCCCACCTGCTGGGTCATCGTGGCCAGACCGGTGGCCAGCCCCTGCTCGGCGTCCGGCAGGCCGGAGGTCGCGGTGACCATGAAGCCCACGATCATCAGCATGTTGCCCACACCGCCGACGAAGGTCGCCGCGAGCAACAGCCAAATCCAGTCGCCGGAGCTGCCGAGGGCGACCAGCGACAGGGTGGCCAGGGCCTGGACGACACCGCCCGCGACGATCGTGGTGCGGGTGCCGAACCGGCTCACCGCCCGGCCGCCGAGGGTGCCGCCGAGGACCGTGCCGATGCCCAGCACGCCGAACGCGAGCCCCGTGGCCAGCGGCGAGTAGTCCAGGACCTCCTGGAGGTAGAGCGTGAGCAGGAAGACCAGCGAGGTCTCGGTGACGAACGCGATCAGGCCGGACACGTTGCCCCAGAGCACCGAGCGGCGCTTCATGATGCCGACCGGGACCAGCGGCGATGCGGAGCGCTGCTCGATGAACCAGAAGGCGACCAGGAGCACGGCGCCGGCGACCAGCGCGCCGAGGGTGGCGGGTTCGCCCCAGCCCTCGGCGCCGGCCCGGGTCAGGCCGAAGACCAGGGCCAGCAGGCCGCCGGTGACCGCGACCGCACCGGGCACGTCGAGCCGGGGCCGGTGGGCCGGCCGGGCGTCGGTGATCACGGACGGCGCCAGGATCAGCACCAGCGCGGCCACGGGCACGTTGACGAAGAAGGCCCAGCGCCAGGACAACATGTCGGTGAGCAGGCCGCCCAGCACCGCGCCTGCGGTGAAGCCGGCCGACATCAGCGCGCCGTTCAGGCCCAGCGCCCTGTCCCGCAGCGGGCCCTCCTTGAACGCGGTGGTCAGCAGCGACAGGCCGGCCGGGGTCACCGCCGCGGTCGCCAGCCCCTGGAGCACCCGGGCGGTCAGCAACATCTCGGGCGACGTGGCGAAGCCGCCGAGCGCGGAGGAGGCGCCGAGCAGGGCCATGCCGCCCAGGAACAGTCGCTTGCGGCCGAACAGATCCGCGATCCGGCCGAAGAGCAGGGTGAAGCCGGCGGCGGTGAGCGCGAAGGCGGTGGCCACCCACTGCAGGTTGTTCAGCGAGAAGCCGAGGCCCTCGCCGACCACGGGCAGTGCGACGTTCAGAATCGAGAAGTCCACCGCGATCATGAACTGGGCGCCCAGGAGGAGGGTGAGGATCAGCTTCTGCCGACCGGTCATCCGATGCCCGGTCGGTACGGACGGGGCGGCGGGCGGAGCGGCGGGTGGGGACGCGAGGGGGCGGGTGCCGTGCTCGAGCGTGGACATCTGACTCTCCCGAGGTGCTCTAACGGGTCTGCTTTCCCGTTAAGATGCTCGAAGGTAACACGCTGGATCGACTTAATGGAACAGGAGTCCCGTTATGATGTCGGACGGTCCCGCCGGCGATCCCGCTCCCGGCCCTGCCGAGCACATCGCGGAGCACACCCCCGGGCACGCCCCGGAGCCGGTCGACGGCCCGGCCGACCCCGGCACGGTCCGCCCCGGCGGGCGCACCGCCCGGGTCCGCGAGGCGGTGCTGCGCGCGGCCGGGGACGCGCTCGCCCGGCACGGCTTCGCCGGCCTGGACCTGGCCGACGTCGCGCAGCGCGCCGAGGTCGGCAAGACCACCGTCTACCGGCGCTGGGGCAGCACCACCGCACTCGTCGCCGACCTGCTGGCGGACATGGCCGAGAGTTCGGTGTCGCGCACCGAGACCGGATCGCTGCTCGGCGATCTGCGGGCCAACGCACACCTGGTGCGCCGCACGCTCACCGACGAGCGGCAGGGCGCGCTGTTCAAGGCGGTGATCGCGGCCGCGACCTGCGACCCCCGTACCTCCGCCGCGCTGCACACGTTCTACGCGACCCGGATCAAGGAGTGGGCGCCGTGCGTGGAGGCGGCGATCGCCCGCGGCGAGGTGCCCGCGGGAACGGACCCGCACGAGGTGATCCGGGCGGTGTCGGCGCCGCTGTACTACCGACTGCTGGCGAGCGGCGATCCGCTGGACGAGGCGAGTGCGGAGCGCGCCGCGACGGCCGCCGCCGCGGCGGCCCGGGCCGGGGCGTACGTGCGCTGACCGAGCCGTGCCGAACCGTCCTCGGGAGCGCCGTGCCCGGGCACGTATGGTCGACTGATGCGTTTGAGCACTGTGATCCTCCCGATCCACCGCTGGACCGAGGGCCGGAAGGTGTGGCGTCGGGCCGAAGACCTCGGCTTTCACGCCGCGTACACCTACGACCACCTGTCCTGGCGCAGCTTCCGCGAACGTCCGTGGTTCGGCGCGGTGCCCACCCTCACCGCGGCCGCCACGGCCACCGAGCGGCTGCGCCTGGGCACGATGGTCACCTCGCCCAACTTCCGGCACCCGGTCACCCTCGCCAAGGACCTCGCCGCCATCGACGACATCTCCTGTGGTCGGTTGATCGCGGGCATCGGCGCCGGCGGCACCGGCTTCGACGCCACCGCCCTGGGCGGGCAGCCGTGGTCCCCGCGCGAGCGGGCCGACCGGCTCGCCGAGTTCGTCCCGCTGCTGGACCGGTTGCTCAGCGAACCGGCGGTGACCCAGGAGGGCACCTACTACACCGCGAACGACGTGCGGATGATCCCGGGCGGCCGGCAGCGGCCCCGGGTGCCGATGTACATCGCGGCCACCGGTCCCCGCGGCATGCGGCTGACCGCGCGGCACGGCGAGGGCTGGATCACCTACGGCGACCCCCGCGATGCCAAGACCACCGCGGCCCGGGACTGCCCGGCCGTGATCGCCGAACAGCTCGCACGGCTCTCCGACATCTGCGCGGCCGAGGGCCGCAAGCCCGAGGAGTTGGCGAAGGTCCTGCTCCAGGGCTCGACCGCGGAGCGACCGCTGGATTCGCTGGACGCGTTCGTCGACTACGCGGGCCGCTACCGCGAGTTGGGCATCACCGAACTGGTGCTGCACTGGCCGGTGCCCGATTCGGTCTTCGCCGCCGACCAGGCGGTCTTCGAGCGCATCGCGACCGAGGGGCTGCGCCAACTCGACTGAGCGATCCGGCCCGGCCCGCCGGCCGGGCCGAGCGCTCGGCCCGGCCCCGCGGACTCGGCGGATCGTTTCTGAGCGAGGATGTACCCGTGACGATCACGAATCGCCCACGCCTAGTGGCCACCGACCTCGACGGCACCATCGTGCGCGACGACGGGTCCATCTCCGCACGCACCCTCGCCGCACTGGAACTCGTCGAGGCGGCCGGCGCGGAGGTGGTCTTCGTGACCGGCCGGCCGCCGCGCTGGATGAGCCGCGTCGCCGAGGTCACCGGCCACCACGGCCTGGCCATCTGCGGCAACGGCGCGGTCGTGTACGACCTGCGGGCCGAGCGTGTGGTGGGCACCCACACGATGGATGTGACCGCGGCCCGCAAGGTCACCCGGTTGCTCCGCGAGGCGGTGCCGGACGTGTCCTTCGCGGTGGAGACCGAGACCGGCTTCATGCACGAGCCGGACTACCCCGCGCTGGAGCGCGACGTGTCGATCGTGCACGCGGTCGGCCCGGTCGAGGAACTGCTCACGGGTCCGGTGCTCAAGTTGCTCGCCCGGCACCACAGCCTGGACCCGGACGTCTTCCTCGCGCTGGCCCGCGACCGGGCCGGTGCGTACGCGGAGTTCACCCACTCGTCCGCGATCGCCCTGGTGGAGATCAGCGCGCTGGGGATCAGCAAGGCCAGCACCCTGGCCTGGTTCTGCGCGCAGCGCGGCATCCGCACCGAGGACGTGGTGGCGTTCGGCGACATGCCCAACGATCTGCCACTGTTGGCCTGGGCCGGACAGGCGTACGCGGTGGCCAACGCGCACCCCGACGTGCTGGCCGCGGTGGCCCGGCATACCGGGAGCAATCAGGAGGACGGCGTCGCCCAGGTGCTGGAAAAGTTGTTCGGTTGAGCCGGGCCGACACCGGCCGGTATCGGTGTACGCACCAGCCGCCTCCCCGAACGCGTGACATCAAAGACACGCGTACGCGTGAAGGTTGCACAGAGTAGTCACTCTATTGCTTTACGTGACATAGATTGACGCCGTGTACTCCCCCTCTCGGCCAGGGTCCCCACTGGCTGTGACGATCGACCGCTACCGGGTCGGCAAGGCTCTCTCGTTCCGGCCCATCGCCGAGGGCCTCCTCAACCGAGGTTACGAGGTCGTCACCACCAGGGGACGCTGGTTTCTCAAGCACTATCTGGACCAACGACCCGACACCATCCGCTTCCAGCACCGCATCACCCAACGGCTCGCCGGCTGCGGGATACCCGCGATCCCGCCGGTGGCGGACCGGCGCGGGCGCACCGTGTTCACCTCGCGCGGCCGCTGGTTCGCGCTGTATCCCTGGGTGGACGGCATCCACCGACGCGGCACCGATCTCGACCCGCGCGGTTGTGCCCGGGTGGGCGCGCTGCTCGGCGGCGTGCACGTGACGTTGCCGAAGCTGCTCCCGCCCGTGCAGCAGCCGCTGCTGGTGCCCACGGCCGACCCGCACGAATCGTTGGCCACCGTCGAACGCCTGCTCACTCGGATCCGGGCCCGAGCCGAGACCGACGCGTTCGACCGGCTCGCCGAACTGCGCCTGATCGAACGACGCGCGATGCTCCTGCGGCACGCGCACCGGCGACCACGCGACCACGAGGCGCCGCGGACCGGCTACGTGCACGGCGACTTCCACCCGCTGAACCTGCTGTACCGGGGCAACGAGCCGGTGGCGATCATCGACTGGGACCGGCTCGCCGCACTGCCCGACACCGAGGAACTCGTCCGGGCCGCCCTGATCTTCTTCACCGACCCGATCTCGGGCACCCTCGACCTCGATCGGGTGCGCGGCTTCGTGGCCGGGTACCGCGGTGTGGTCGATCCGGGACCCACCCAACTCGCCGCCGCCGTGCACCGACTGTGGTGGGAACGGCTGAACGACTTCTGGATGCTCACCCGGCACTACCTCGAACACGACCCGCGGTGTGCCCCGCTGTTCCCCGCCTCCGCCGCGCTGATCGTGTGGTGGACGATGGCCTACGACGAGGTCCTGAAGGCGTTCCTGGGCTGAACCCGGCCCCGGTACGCGAAAACCCGCGTGCGCCACGGATCGTGGCGCACACGGGTTTCCCGCATCCTCGGATCAGGGCGTCGTGCCGCTGCCGCCGCCCGGATTGCCCGCGCCGCCGCCGACCGGGTCCGCCGGCTTCGTCTCGCCGCCGCCCTTGGTCGTACCCGGCTGCGTGGTGGCCGGGTTGGTCGCCCGCGACGTCTCGGGCGGCTTGGTCGGCGGGGGCGAGCTCGGCGCGTGCGACTGGCCCGAACTCGTCCCGCCCGGGTCCCGCGTGTTGTTGGCGGTCGCCGATGACCCACCACGCCACGTCGGCGTCGAGTTGGACGGGATCGTAGTCGCCGTCGCCTTGCCGCTCGGAATGGGCTGGTTGCTCACCCCGGGTTGTGCGCCACCGTCGTTGGTCACCGGCGCAACCGGATTCTTGTCCGTCGTCGTCGGACTGTCGTCGTCCTTCTGCATCCCCTTGACCAGGAACACCGCTCCGACCGCGACCAGGATCACCGCGATCGCGGCCATCAGGTAGAGCGGCACCCTGCGCTTGTGCGGCGGCTCCTGCGGCAGGATCGGCAACGGGCCGGTGCCGCCGTCGTTGGCGCCCTGCCCGGGCGCCGCCGCCCCGGTGCCGGTGCCACCCGCGAGCGGCGGCATCGCCGCGGTGGCCTCGGCCGAGCCGGTGTGCGCCGAGGCCGCGGCCGTACCGGCGGCGACCTGGCTCCACGAACCGAACTCGGGCCGCTGCCCCTGCTGGGTCGGCACCCGCGGCGGAACCGCGACCGAGACCGGCTGACCGGCCAGCGCACGGCGGATGTCCATGCGCATCTCGTCGGCGGTCTGGTACCGGTCGTCGGGGTTCTTCGCCAGCGCCTTCAACGCGATCGCGTCCAGGTGCGGGGGCACCCGCGGATCCATCATCGACGGCGGCCGCGGGTCGTCCTGGACGTGCTGGTACACCACCGACAGCGGCGTGTCACCGTTGAACGGCGGACGCAGCGCGAGCAGTTCGTAGAGCAGGCAACCGCTGGAGTACAGGTCGCTGCGCGCGTCCACGGTCCGGCCCAGGGCCTGCTCCGGCGACAGGTACTGCGGCGTGCCCATGACCATGCCGGTCTGGGTCATCGTGGTCGCCGCGCTGTGCATCGCGCGGGCGATGCCGAAGTCCATCACCTTGACCGCGCCCGAGTTGGTGATGATCACGTTCGCGGGCTTGATGTCGCGGTGGATGATGCCGTGCCGGTGGCTGTACTCCAGCGCCTCCAGGATCCCCTCGGTGACCCGAAGCGCCTGCTCCAGCGGTATGGGGTTGCCCTCGCCGAGCAGTTCCCGCACCGTCCGACCCTCGACGCACTCCATCACGATGAACGGCACCAGCTCGTCGCCGACCTGGTCCTCGCCCGTGTCGTAGACCGACACGATCGCGGGGTGGTTGAGCGACGCCGCGTTCTGCGCCTCGCGGCCGAACCGGGAGCGGGCCACCGGGTCCTGCGCGAGGTCCGGGCGCAGCGTCTTGACCGCGACGGTACGGCCCAGCCGTACGTCGTGGGCCATCAACACCTCGGCCATGCCGCCACGACCGAGCTGGCGACCGAGCTCGTAGCGGCCGGATCCGACCGTCTTCACCTGTGTGCCGGACGCCTCACGGTCGTCCGGTCCCTGCGGCGGGGTCATCGCTCCTCGCCCTGCACGTCGGGGCGGCCCGCCCGGGGCCGCCGAACTGGGGCGGTGGAGTCCGCCGCGAGCAGGTCGGAGCGGAAAACACCACGGGAGCGGGGGAGCACGACGGTTCCAACGATCAGCCGGCCACAAAGGCACGCCGATTCGGGCGTCAGGGTTGTGGCCGGGGACTCGGCGATCATCCTCGACAGTCCCCTCACGTGGCGTCCGGGCGTGAGCCCGCGCCGAAGTGCAGATGAAATGTGGTGCATCCTCGCTTCAAGTCCCGAAACGATACCGGGATCAGCGGTACTCCCGGGTGAAGAGCCCATCGTAACGGGATTCCGGATCCCCGGCCGATGCCTTCCCCGGGCGTGCCGGCACACACCGCGAGATCCGGCCGGCCCGTCTGCGGCGGATCCGGTTCAGCGCAACATCAGGATCGATGCGAGCACGGCCAGGACGCCCAGGACCGTCGCCGCGAACGCCGCGCCCGCGCCGCTCCTGCGGCCGTACGCGCCCGGCGCGCTGTGTGCGCCCGCCGAGCGGGCCCTGGGCCCGAACCCGGACATCACCCGCGCCCACGGCGGACCACCGGGTGGGCGCTGCGGACGCCGGCCCACCGGTCCCGGCTGTCCCATCGGCCCCACCGCCATCGCCGGGCCCGGCGATCCGGCCGGCGATGCCGGGACGCCGGCGCCGTACAGGACCGAGTCCCACACGTCCTCGGGCAGGATCCGGCGCACCGACTCGCGCATTCGCCCGGCGGTGTCGAAGCGCAGATGCGGATCCTTGCGCAGCGCGTGCAGCACCAGATCGTCCACCGCGGCGGGCACGTCGGGCCGGTACGCGGACGGCGGGGTCGGCTCCTCGCGCATGTGCCGGTAGGCGATGTGCACGGCCGTACCGCCGTCGAACGGCGGCACGCCGACCAGCAGTTCGTGCAGCAGGCAGCCCACCGAGTACAGGTCGCTGCGGGTGGACGCGGGGTGTCCGAACGCCTGCTCCGGCGAGAAGTACTGCGGGGTGCCCATGATCCGACCGGGGTCGGTGAGCGCACCGTCGGTGATGAACAGCGCGCGGGCGATGCCGAAGTCCATCACCTTGACCTCGCCGCTCGGCGTGATCATCACGTTGACCGGCTTGATGTCGCGGTGCACCAGGCCGCGGTCGTGGCTGTACTCCAGCGCGTCCAACACCTTCGCGGTGATCGCCAGGGCACGCGGCCACGGCACCGGGCCGTGTGCCTCCAGCAGGTCGCGCAGGGTCAACCCCCGAATCAGCTCCATCACGATCCACGGCACCAGCACGCCGTCCTCGCCGGGGTCGGCACCGGTGTCGAAAACGGAGACGATCGTGGGGTGGTTCAGCGCGGCGGCGTGCTCGGCCTCGCGGGCGAACCGCGAACGCGCGATGGTGTCCTCGGCCAGGTCGCTGCGCAGCCGCTTGACCGCGACGATGCGATCGAGCATCAGGTCGTGCGCCTCGTGCACCACGGCCATGCCACCGCCGCCGATCCGGCGCCCGGTGCGATACCGCCCGCCGCCGAAGACACGCCCGTTCGCCCGAGCCGGGTCCCCCGAAACGGTCACCCTCAGGCCGCCCTCCACGCTGCACCACTCGCGCACGACCTCGGTGCGCGTCGACCTACCCGAAAGCGCTCCCGTCGCATCGCCGACAGCCTGTCAGAGACACGACGAGAGCGCAGCGGGTCGGCGCCAACCGGCACCGTCCCTACCGGAACGCTAGAGGTAGGGACCCGACTGGGTGTGCGGCGGCTCGCCCTGCGCGCCGGGGACCACGCCCGGCGGAAGGGCCCGACGCATCGTCTCCAGCTGTGCGCGCGCCGCCATCTGCTGTGCGAACAACGCGGTCTGGATGCCGTGGAACAGGCCCTCCAGCCAACCCACCAGCTGCGCCTGCGCGATCCGCAGTTCGGATTCGCTGGGCACCGAGTCGTGTGTGAACGGGAGCGAGAGCCGCTCCAGCTCCTCGACCAGTTCCGGGGCGAGCCCCTTCTCCAGTTCCTTGATCGAGCTGGCGTGGATCTCCTTGAGTCGCACCCGGCTCGCCTCGTCGAGAGGAGCCGCGCGCACCTCCTCCAGCAGCTGCTTGATCATGCTGCCGATGCGCATGACCTTCGCGGGCTGTTCGACCATGTCGGTCACCGCGAGTTCACCGCCCTCTTCACCGAGGCCGCCACCGAGCGCCATGCCATCCGGCCCGACGATCACCACCTGCGGGTTCTCACCATTCGCTTCGTTGTTCGGCGTATCCATGCATCTCATCCTAGGAGCGCCGAGAGGTTATGCCGTCCTGCCGCGCACCACTGCGCGAGATCGTGTCGAAAGCGCCGCGAGCAGGGCCGCGAGGATCGGCAGCCCTGATCGGCGCGAGGCCCGGTTGCGACCACGGAATCACCGGTTCGGGGCATGCGGCCGGCTACCCCGGCAACACGCGACCGGGCCGAGTTCGGCGGACCGGCACACGCTGGAAGGACCTACGGAAGGGCCCGGATCAGCCGGCGAACGGGCCAGTCGTCAACGGTCGTTGGAAATCCCGTTGCGGCAGTTGAAATTGAACGTGTACCGCTCGGTCTGTGCGTTGGCGACCGGTTGGAGGATCAGCAACTGCACGACCCCGCTCACCTCGCCGAAGAGTTGCGGCGGGATGCGCCAGGGGATCGGAATGGTCTGCTGACGCGGGCCGCTACCGGTGAAGTGCAGGATGTCCGGTGTCATCGTGAACGGCACATCGGATACCCACTGGAAGATCACGTCACCGGGGCCCGGCCCGTCCACGACCACGGTGCCGAGGAACTCCACCTGGTCGATCCCGTTGCAGCGCACCCAGGAGCCGTTCGCCCGGTCGGCGCCGAGCCGCAGGTCGCTCACCCGGAACCGCTGGCCCAGCGGCGGCGGAGTGGTCGGCGAGGCGCCGCCGGGGCCGGCCGTCGTGGTGGTGCCACCGGAGCCGCCGGGCTGCCCGCCGGGAGCCCGGGTGGCGGGCGGATCTCCCGGCCGATCGCCCGAGGCCGGAGCGTTCCCCGGCGGTGCGGTCACCGTCTCGGTCACGGTGACCGTCGGCACCGGGACGGACTGCCCGTTCGCGGTCGGCGATCCGCCGGGCGTGGGCGCGGCGCCGGAGGGCCCCGGGGTCGCCTCGATGCTCTGGTCCTGGGCGGGCAGTTGCGGTGGGATGTCCGCGGGTGAGGGGCCGGCTCCGTTGTGACGAGCCTGCATTCCGGGGCCGGAGCCGCAGACGTTCGTGAGCACGAGCAGCGTGATGAGGGTCAGCGCGATGATCGTCGGGCCCAGCGGTATCCGCCTGTGAAACCCGCCGATCGACCACATCACGCCTCCTTCCCCCACCACCGGTCGGACGTTTCCGGAAGGTACCGCCGTATCACGATCCGCATCCTCGACGAGCCTGCACCCTTCATCCGCGATGCGCCAGACACACAGTCTGCCCGGCGGGACCGACGCCCGTCGCGACTCTCAGCGTTGTCGTGATGCCGGAAAACACCGGACAAGCAGTCCACCGGCGCAGACGATACCGGCTCCTCCGAGGGCGATCGGAGTCAAATTCACAACGGATGGACCGGTTCTGGGCAGCGTGGGCGGCGCATCGAAGGCCGGAGGGGTGACAGGAGCGGAGGCGTCGGTGGAGGCGTTCGGGTCGGACTCGATCAGATAGCGTGCGACGATTCGCCCGCCGGAGCGCACGGCGTACACCCCGGGCCGATCGTCCTCGGTGATCTCCGCCCCCCAGGAGCGAAGCTCGTTCAGGCCGTCGGTGCCTCCGGTGAGCAGGAGTTCGTGCTCGACGTCGAGCACCGCCCGGCCCGACTCGTCGGTCAGCGGACGGGCGCCGTGTGCGGCCAGCCGGTCCAGCAATCGATCCCACTCCTGTTGCGTCGGCGGGTCCGTGACCGGGGCCGGCTTCGGCGGTCCGGTGGGCTCGGCCGGCGCGTGCCCGTGTACCGGTGGATCGGGGTGCAGTTCGGCCGCGGCCGGCGCCCGACCGCGTGGGGAGGCGGCCGAGTCCGGGTCGCCGGTCGGGGTGCTCGCCGGCGGCGACCCGCCGATCGGGGCGGGCGGGGGAGCGGACGCCGCGCTCGCGCGGACCGGGACGGCAGCCGGCGCCGCGGCACCGGGAAGCGCCGGTGCGCCGGCGAGCGCATCGGTCAGGGCCGGGGCACCGGAAAGGGCGAGGGCCGCCGCGAGCACACACCCGGCAGCCAATCGACGTGCGAAGCCGCCGGGGGTAGGCATGCCGCCAGACTAAGGAAAATCGACAAAAGACCCATCCAACGACATTCGCCGCACCGGGATGGTCATCCGATTTTCATTCGTCCGGCGGCAGGCCGGCCCGACCGCCGCACCGGCACCCACCCGGCGGCGCCGTCTCGCCCGGCCCGCGACACCCCGACGGCCCGCGCCCGCCGGGTCAGCGCACCTTCAGCAGCACCTTGCCGATGTGCCCGCTCGCCTCGACCACGCGGTGCGCCTCGGCCGCGTCGGCCACCGGCAGCACCCGATCGATGATCGGCCGGATCCGGCCCGCGTCCAGGAGCGGCCACACGTGCTCGCGTACGGCCGCCACGATCGCGGACTTCTCCGTCGTCGGGCGGCCGCGCAGCGAGGTCGCGGCGATCGCGGCCCGCTTCGTCAGCAGCTTGTTGAGGTCCAGTTCGCCGCGGGCACCACCCTGGAGACCGATCACCACGAGCCGGCCGTTGACCGCGAGCGCGTCCACGTTGCGATCGAGGTACTTGGCGCCCATGTTGTCCAGGATCACGTCCACCCCGGCCCCGTCGGTGGCCTCGCGGACCCGGGCGACGAAGTCCTCGTCCCGATAGTTGATCGTGACGTCGGCGCCCAGTTCGCGGCAGCGGGCCAACTTGGCCGCCGATCCCGCGGTGGCGAACACCCGGGCACCCGCGGCCGAGGCCAACTGGATCGCCATCGTGCCGATGCCGCTGGAGCCGCCGTGCACCAGGAAGGTCTCGCCCTTGCGCAGATGGGCGACCATGAACACGTTCGACCAGACCGTGCACACCACCTCGGGCAGTGCCGCGGCCGAGACCAGGTCGACCCCTTCGGGCACGGGCAGCAGTTGGCCGGTGGGCACCCGGACCCGCTCGGCGTACCCGCCGCCCGCGAGCAGCGCACACACCTCGTCGCCGACCGCCCAGCCGGACACTCCCGCGCCGACCTCGACGATCCGGCCGGACGCCTCCAGACCGGGATGGGCGGACGCGCCCGCGGGTGGATGGTAGAACCCCTGGCGCTGCAACAGGTCGGCCCGATTGACCGCCGACGCGGCCACCTCCACCAGCACCTCGCCGGGTTCGGGTTTCTCGTCCGGGACCTCGGTCCAGGTCAGTACCTCGGGTCCGCCCGGCTCGGCAATCGTGATCGCGTACATGGCATCCAGCCTATGAGTCGCCCGTCTTCGGCTGCGGTTTGTGTGTTTTGATCACCACGAGTCGGTCGCCCGCCCCGAGCACCGCTGCCTCGGGGTCATCGTGCCGCAACGTACGGTGTCCGCGCACCACGGCCACCACCAGATCGCCGCACTCGCCCGGCGACTTGCCCGCCTCGCGCTTGTCGATCGGCCGCTCGACCAGGTCCATGCCCTCGCCGTAGTGCATGAGGTCCTCCATCACCTCGCCGACGTTCGGGCTGAGCAGGGAGACCCCGAGCAGCCGGCCCGCCGCGCTCGCGGTGGTGACCACCGAGTCGGCTCCGCTCTGCCGGATCAGCGGCGCGTTCTCGTCCTCGCGCACCGCCACCACGATCCAGGCCCGCCGGTTCAACTGCCGCGCGGTCAGCGTGACCAGGGCCGCGGTGTCGTCCCGGTTGACCGAGACGATGATGTTCCGCGCCCGCTCCACCTCGGCCCGGCGCAGCACCTCCGCCCGGGTCGCGTCGCCGGAGACCACCACGAGCTTGTCGTCGTCGCTCGCCTCGGTGACCGCCTCGGGGTCGGAGTCGACGATGACGATGTTCTCCCGCGAGATCCCCTGTGCCATCAGCGTGTGCACCGCGCTGTACCCGGTCGTGCCGTAGCCGACCAGGATCGTGTGGTCGCGCAACGTGGACCTCCAACGGTTGAGCCGCAACTGCTCCCGCGTGCGCTCGGTGAGCACCTCGAGGGTCGTGCCGACCAGGATGATCAGGAAGATCACCCGCAGCGGGGTGATCAGGACGACGTTCACCAGACGGGCGCCGTCACTGGCGGGGGTGACGTCGCCGTAGCCGGTCGTGGACAGGGTGACCGTCGCGTAGTAGACCGCGTCGAGCAGCGAGACCCGCTCGTCCACGGCGTCGCGGTAGCCGTCCCGATCGAGGTAGACCACCAGGATGGTGACCGCCAGGACCAGCAGCGCCATCCCGAACCGGCGCAACACCTGCATCAGCGGACCGGGACGGTCCTTGGGGATGTGTACGGTCGCGCCCGCCTGTCCGGCCAGGCCCGCCGGTTCGTCGGTGCGCTTCTTCAGCGCCGGCAGCGGCCGGGCGAGCGCGCCGCGCGGCCCGCGGCGATCGGCCGGCCGGTCGTCGGGAAAGCGCACGGTCTTCATCGCGGTGCCCCGAGCACCTCGACCCGCTCGCCCGCACGCGCGCCGCCGGGCGGCACCACCGCGATGCCGTCGGCGATCGCGAGTCCGCGCAGCATCGCCGGGCCGGAGAAGGCCAGCGGGCGATCCCCGCGCATCGGCACCAGGCGGGTGTCGCACGGGTGGCCGGCGATGTCGACGCCGACCCTGATCCGGCGCGGGCGCGGTTCCGGGCGCCCGGAGAGCCGGCGCAGCAGCGGCACCGCGAGGGTGAGCATGCCGGCCACCGCGGCCAGCGGGTTGCCGGGCAGGCCGACCAGGTAGCGGCCCGCGCCGGGGCGCTCGCCGGGCAGGTGGGCGAGCAACATCGGATGCCCGGGCCGAACCGCGACGCCGTCCACCAGGATGTCCGCCTCCAGATCGGCGAGCAGCCGGTGCACGTGATCGCGCGGGCCGTCGGCGGTGCCGCCGGTGGTGATCACCACGTCGGCGCGGGATGCGCTCACGTGTCCGCGCAGCGTGTCCAGGTTGTCCCCGACCCGGCGAACCCGCAGCAGGTCGGCGCCGAGGGTACGCAGCCACGGCGTGATCAGCGGGCCGAGCGCGTCCCGGATCCGGCCGTCCCTCGGCAGCCCGGCATCGAGCAACTCGTCGCCCAACACCAGGAGTTCCACCCGCGGCCGGTCGACCACCACGAGTTCGTCGTAGCCGGAGGCGGCGGCCAGCCCGGTGACCCCGGGGGTGACCGTGGTGCCGGCCGGCAACAGTTCGTCGCCGCGCCGGCACTCCTGACCGCACGCGCGGATGTCGGTGCCCTGCTGGATGTGCACGTCGGCGAACAGCGTGCGGCCCTCGACCCGGCTCTGTTCGCTGCGCAGCACGGCGGTGGCCCCGTGCGGGACCCGCGCGCCGGTGGCGATCTCGACCGCGTCCCCGTCGCGCATCACGCCGATCTCCGCGCCCGCGTCGCCCGCGAGCAGCCGCCCGCGCACCCGCCACGGCCCGGGGCCGGCAACCGCCCACCCGTCCATCGCCGAGGTGTCGAAGGAGGGCAGATCGGTGAGCGCGACGATGGGCCGGGCCAGTACGTGATCGCGCGCGTGGTGCAGCGTGCGCGAGACGGCAGGCAGCGGTCGTCCGGCCGCGCGTGCGGTGGCCCGGGCCTCGGGCCAGCCCGGTACCTGCTGCGGGTGCGGCTCGGAACGCGCCATGGTCCGACTCTCCCGAGAGATCATCAGGCGCCCGGCTCGGAGCCCGTGCCGCGACGCTCGGCGAGGTCCTGTGCCTGGCGCAGTGCCTCGGCCACCGCCGCCGCGCCGCCGCCCCGACTCGCCGCCGCGTAACCGACCAGGAAGGAGGTGAGCGGCGCGGCCGGTCGCTGTACGTTGTGCGCCGCCACCCGGGTCATGTCCAGCAGCGCCGCGATGTCCACGTCCAGCTCGATGCCCAGTTCCTGCTTGACCGCTTCGGTCCACTCTTCCAAGCCAGTCATGTCTCTCCTCTTGGGGGCTGTGTCCATCCTCCCCGACCGTGCTCGCGCGTCGCGCACATCGGCCCAGGTGTCGCAGTCGAACACGGCGTCGGGGTCGGCCCGGATCCGGCGCGGCGCGAGCGGCTCGACCACCCGGCGCAGCGCCGCCCCGGCCGGTTCGGCCAGGGCCGCGACGCCGGCCCGGAGCGCGGCGGTGCGATAGGCGCCGAGCAGGATCTGATCGCGCCCGTCGGCATCGACCGCGACCGCGCCGGCTGGACCGGGCTCCCGGTCCAGCGCGGCCACCAGGCGCTCGATCAACTCGGCGGGCACGAACGGCAGATCCGCGGCGAGCAGCACGACCACCTCGGCCCGGACCAGCGGCAGTGCGGCGGCCAGCGCGGCCACCGGGCCGCCGCCGGGCGGATCCTCGCGCACCCACACCACCTCGCGCCCGGTGGCCCGGCGCGGCCCGGCGACCACGATCCGCTCGGCCCCGGCCAGCGCGGTGAGCACCCGGTCGAGCAGCGAGACGCCCGCCACGAGCAGGCCCGGCTTGTCGGCGCCGGCCAGCCGGCGGGCCGCGCCGCCGGCCAGGACGACCGCGTCGTAGCCGCTCACGTCGGTGCGTTCGCGGAGGTCGTGGACCAGCGGAAGAGCGTCATGGCGACGCTGGTCGCGAGGTTGTAGCTGGACACCTTCGGCCGCATCGGGATGGCCACGAGCCGGTCGGCGCGCTCGCGCAGCGCCGCCGAGACGCCGTGTCGCTCGGTGCCGAACGCCAGGATCGCGTCGTCCGGGATCTCGATGTCGCGCAGGTCCGCGCCCTCGGGATCGAGCACGAAGACCGGTCCGGCCGGCAGCGCGTGCGGAGAAGCCACCCGGGCGACCGTGGTCGCGAAGTGCAGCCCCGCACTGCCGCGGACCACGTTGGGGTGCCACGGGTCCAGGTCGCCGGTGGTCAGCACGGCGGCGACGCCGAATCCGGCGGCCAGCCGCACCACCGCCCCGACGTTGCCCAGGTTGCGCGGGTTCTCCAGGAGCACGATCGGCGCGCTGCGGGCCCGTCCCGGCTCGGGCTCGGGGCGACCGGCCAGTGCCACCACCCCGGTCGGGCTGCCGCGCGGGACCAGTTCGCGCAGGAACGGCTCGGACACCTCGTGCGCCGTCTCCTCCAGGTAGTCGCCCACGTCGGCCGCGAGTTCGTCGGCCAGGGCGACGACGGCCGCCCGGTCGGTGGTCACCACGAGTTCGATCTCGGCGCCGAACCGCACCGCGTGCTTGACCGCGTGGAAGCCGTCGAGCAGCACCGCCCCGGGCGAGGCGGCCCGCCACAGTGCGAGGGTCTGCGTCTCCTGGGGGTTCATGGCAGCAGCGTAGGACCTGTCGAACCGGGTCCCGGACGCGCGGCGGCAGCGTGCGCCGCCCGGCACCGGGACCCTCCGGGCACGATCGGATCAGGCCCGGCTCGACGCCGAGGCCACTCCTTCGAGTCCGTCGGACGTATCCGGCGCGGCCGGCTCCGTGTCGACCAGCGGCGCCGGTTTCGCCGCGGCCCGTCCGCGGCGCAGCCGAGCCGTCAGCCGGGTGAGTACTCGCGATCGGGTCCAGATCAGGAACGCGGTGGGCAGGAACAGCGCGTCGCCCACGGACATGGACGCGGAGAACGCGGGCAGGCCCAGCATGATCGCGATGCCGAAGTGCATGCCGAGCAGGATCACGATCGCGACGTACTTGACCCGCTTGGCGAACAGCATGAACACGAAGCCGACCTGGATGAACACCGTGAGGTAGCTGATCAGCACGCCCATCTCGGCGTTCTCGCCGAGCATGTGGCTGAGCCCGGGCCACGGCGCGAAGTACTCCAGGTTGAGCACGTAGTGCATCGCCGTGCCGTCCTGCCAGTACGAGCCCTGCACCTTGTACAGCCCGGCCGCGCCGTAGATGAAGCAGACCTCGGCGGCGATCACGAACAGCGCGCAGTTGTGCACGGCGGTCACCAGGCCGGCCCGTACCTGCTCGACCTGGCGGGGCAGCCGCCACAGCGCGCCGAAGGCGATCGCGATCCCGGGGATCCAGATCCAGCGGCAGACGAACGCGAAGGAGAACTCCGGGTCCAAGGCCCACGAGTCGCCTCGACAGGTGGTGCCGAGCGCGACCATCGCGATCAGCGCGACCAGCACGCCGATCTCGTGTCCGGGTCCGGTGCCGGGGCGGATCCCGGTGCGCCTGGCCCGGCGCGCGTCCAGCGACCAGACCCGTCCGCAGGCGGTGAAGGCGAGGTAGATCGACATCAGCAGCAGGACGGTGTCGCCACCGTCGGTCATCAGGATGGACCGGCTGTTGAAGGACACGACCATGATCGCGAACAGGATGCTCATCGCCCGGGTGTGCCATCCGAGCACGAACAGCGCGCTGATCACGATCGCCGCGATGTAGACGCCTTCGAACCACATCCGCGAGTCGCTCTCCAGGAGCAGGCTCACCCCGCCGATGCCGCCCAGCAACTCCCGGGCCATGTCCGGCGACCAGGCCGACTGGTCGCCCCAGATCTCCCGGCGGTTGAAGTACTCGCGGATCAGGCCGACCAGGAAGACCAGGCCGTAGCCGATCCGCAGCAGGGCCGCCTGGTGCACGGCGAAGGTCCGGGTGCTGACGGTGTCGAGGGCGTGCACCAGCCATCCGCCGACGGCGTCCTCGACCCGGCGGTACGCACTTGCCGCGCCGCGCGGCTGCGGCTCAGCGGAAGTCATCGGGCTTCGTCTCCCACCAGCCGAGCGTGCGGTACGAGGTTTCCGGCCCGACCTTCGCGTCCGGCTTGCCGATCGGCGTGGTCGCGACCCGGATCCGGACGGATTCGAGTCTGCGGTCGGCTCCCGCGTCCTGGAAGCGGTGCACCACGATTCGGCGCAGGTAGCGCTGGGTCAGCGGGCCGCGCGTGCCGATCGCCGACTCGTCCTTGGCCTCGTGCGCGTCGGCATAGCTCGACCACGCGCGTCGGATCATGTTCTGGTCGGCCTTGCTGGGATAGGGGTTGCCCCGGATGTGCTCCAGGTCGTTTCCGGTCAGGTCGGACCAGTCGGACTCGACGACGCTGCCGTCCGCGCCGCGTATCCGCGACTGGGCCTGGAGGCGGAAGTTCTCCGACATCGGATTGGGCGCGAACAGCGCCCAGTTCTGCTCGAAGTACGGGTAGATCCAGGTGCCGGTCGGTTTGCGGTACTCCTGGCTCAGCGTGTTGCTCGGCGCGACGTGCAGGAAGACGAAGAACACGTGAACCAGGGTCACCAGGATCGCGAGCACGGCGAACAGCGCGGAGATCGAACGCACCGCGGTCGAGCGCTGTTCGTCCGAGGGCACCGCCGTCTCGATCGGTGTGTCCACGGGGGCGCGTTCCCCCGCCTGTGCCGGGATCCGAGCCGGCGGCCGGTCCGGATCCGGCGCCGGGCCCGGGTCCGTCGTCGTGTCGGCGGTCGAGGTGCCCACCGCCGCCGCACCCGCCTCGAGTCCGGGCTTCGACCGATCCGCCGGTTGCCCGGGCGTCGCGTCGTCAGGCGACTGCATGCCTCTCCCGTGGTCGATGGGCCCACCGGTCCGGACCCGTGCTGCCGGCACGCTACCGGGTCCGATCCGCCGGTCGTACCGAAACCGTTGCCAACCACTCGGTCGAGACGGTTTCCGTGACCATAGAACGTGTTCTACTCTGGGCGCCGGTGCGACCCCGGCCCGACGACGATGTCCGGCACGGGGGTGCGGGCATACCGGGCCGGGGTCGCACCCCTCACGGCCGACTCGTCGGCTCACCTGCTCACAGGTCCAGCACGCCCTCGCGGTCGTGCGCCCGGTAGCGGCCGAGCAGTTCCTCCCGCCCCGCGTCGTCGAGCAGCCGGTACGCCGCGCCCCGCTCGGGCCGCCACCACACCTGCCCCGCCGCCCGGAAGCCCGCCCGCCGCAGGCCGACCTTGTGCACCTTGTTGGTCGCGGTGGTCGGCACCTCGTCCACCACCCGCACGAACATCGGCGCCATCTTGGTGCCCAGGTCCGGCTGCTCGGCCATGAAGGCGGCGAACTCCCCCGGGTCGAACTCCGCGCCCTCGCGCACCTGCACGCACGCCATCACCTGGTCCCCGGTCACCGGGTCCGGAACCCCGTACACGACCACGACCTCGAACGGCGCGAAGCGGGCGAGGATGCCCTCGATGCCGGCCACCGCCAGGTTCTCTCCGTCCACCCGCAACTTGTCGTCGGCGCGGGCGGCGAAGTAGAGGTATCCGGCCGCGTCCCGGTAGAAGTGGTCGCCCGTCCAGTACTGCCCGTCGCGCGCCCGGGCCGCCGACGCCTCCTCGTTGCGCCAGTACCCCTCGAACCCGTTGCGCCCGGTGTTGACCAGCTCCCCGATCGCCGCGTCCCCGTTGACGAGTCGACCCGCCGCGTCGAACTCGGCCCGGGCGCACTCCAGGCCGGTCGCCGGATCGAGCACCGCGCCGTGCTCGGGACACGGCCCGACGGCGCCCGCGGGCGTACCGGGCCGCCAGTTGACGCTCATGCCGCCCTCCGAGGAGCCGTACCCCTCGGTCAGCGCGCACCCGAACCGGGCCTCGAAGCGCGCCATGTCCACCGCACCCGCCTCGGTGCCGAACCCGGCGCGCAGCGGGTTGTCCCGGTCGTCCGGCCGCTCCGGGGTGGCCAGCAGATAGGAGATCGCCCGGCCCACGTAGGTGAAGTAGGACGCGTTGTAGCGGCGGATGTCGGGCAGGAACGCGGACGCCGAGAACCGCCGGCGCAACGCGACCGCACCGCCCGCCCGCAGCGCCGGCGACCAGTTGGCCATCAACGCGTTGCCGTGGAACATCGGCATGCAGATGTAGTTGACGTCGTCCGGCCCGAAGCCGAACTGCTCGGACAACACGGTCCCGGCACCGGCCAACCGGCCCTGCGAGCAGACCACGCCCTTGGGCGCGCCGGTGGACCCGGAGGTGAACACGATCAGCAGGCGATCGGCGGGATCCGCGACCAGGGCGGGCAGCGCGGCGTCCTCGTACGGGCGCAGCAGGTCGTCGTACGCGGGATCGTCGACCACCAGGATCCGCTCCGCCGGGATCCCCAGGTCGAGCCCTTCGAGCAGGGGCAGGTGGGCGCGCTCGGTGACGATCACCCGGCACTCGGCGTGCGTGATATCGCGCGCCAGTTCCGCGCCGCGCCGCGTGGAGTTCACCCCCACGAGGGTGGCGCCCGCCACCGCCGCGCCGGAGAGCCAGTGCGGGAACTCAGGCACGTTGTCGAGCAGGACGCCCACGTGCGGCTCGGCCCCGCTCGGGAGCAGGTCGGTGAGCAGCGCCGCCCGGGCGGCGGCGGCTCGGGCGAGTTCGTGGTGCGTCCAGGTCCGATCCTCGAAGTACAGCCCGGTCCGTTGGTCGCCCCACTGGTGATGGACGAGTTCCGCGATCGTCACCATGCCGCACTCCCTCACCGAGATCCGGTCGAGCCGGATCTGATAGACCGTTAGATCTGATGCACCGTCATATTCTTTGCCCGCATTCTTGGCAAGATCAAGAAAAGTGTCACGGAGGTACGGGTATGAACTCGAACACCAGGCCGCTGCCGCCGGCCTCGGCCACCGCGCTCGCCGAGCTGATGGCCGGCACGCTTCCCGGCCCCGACGACGTGACCGCGGAGGCGCTGGACCTCGCCGACCGGGTACGCGACCTGGTCGAGGCGGTGGTGTGGACGGACGTGGACGCGGCGGTGCGCGCGGACGCGGCCCGCCGGGTCGCCGAACTGACCGCGCTGCTGAATGCCGCCCGGCGCTCGCAGGCGGTGTCGCTGATCCGGCATCCGAACGGCCGGCTGGAGCATCTGACCCAGATGGGCTCGGGTCGGCTCAACCCGCAGGCGCCCAGGCTGATCTTCGAGGAGGTCGAGCCGAGGCCGGACCCCACGGCCGACCCGGAATCGGTGGAGATCCGCGCGCACTGCACGCTGACCGCGGCGCACGGCGGGCCGCCCGCCCGGGCGCACGGCGGGATCGTGGCGGTCCTGCTCGACCAGTTGCTGGGCGTCGCCGCGTCCGCGGCGGGGGCGCCCGGGCTGACCGCCGGGCTGGACATCCGCTACCGCCGGGCCACGCCCTACGACGTGCCGCTGGAGCTGACCGGTCGCTGGACCGGTCGCGAAGGGCGCAAGAGCTTCGCGACCGGTGAGATCCGCGCCGACGGCGAGTTGACCGCCGAGGCGACCGCGGTGTTCATCGCGGAACGCCGGTCCTGACCGGGCCTGCGGTCGGTCCCGGGTTCACACCACCACAGGGGCGGCCTGCGTCTCGCTCACCATGGGCCGTCCGGCGGCCTCCCACGCCAGCATGCCGCCGTCGACGTTGACCGCGTCCCAGCCCTGCTGTCCCAGATAGTGGGTGACCTGGGCGGACCGGCCGCCGACGCGGCACATCACGTACACACGCGTGTCGTGCGGCACCTCGTCGATCCGCTCCAGGAGCGTGCTCATCGGGAGGTGCCGGGCACCGGCGACATGACCGGCGTCCCATTCGTGCACCTCCCGTACGTCCAGGACGAAGGCGTCGTCAGGGACCGCGGCGGCGGGCACGGCCGGCGGGGGCGACAGGTGCATCGAATCTCCGGGAGGTCAGGCGTCCGGAACCCGTCCGGCCGCGCTCATCGCACATTGTCGGCCATCGGCGCCGTGCACACGTGCCTCGAAAGAGCGAACCACCCCGCCCACGCGCACGACACGCGGCCGAAATGACGGCTGTGTGCCACCGAGCGAGCAGGATGGGCGAGCGGCGATGGCCGCAATCCTCCCGGGCCGACCGACGCCCATCCGGCCGGCCCGGGAGGGTCGCCGGCGCGCCGCGATCCGCTCGGCCCCCGCCGGAAGCCGCCGGACGGGCCCGGGCCCGCGGTCAGGGATCGACCAGCGTGCCGAGCACCTTCTCCTTCTCCGCGATGTCGTGCAGGAGCTGATCGGCCAGGTGCTCCAGCAGCCCGTCGGGGTCGTTCGGCGCGAGCTGGAGCAGCTGCCCCATCGCGCCCTCCATCAGCTGATCGCGCAGGCCCGCCAGCTCGGCCCGCCGGTGGGTGAGCCAGGCCAGTCGGCTGCGCAGCCACTGCCCCCGACTCTCCGCGTCCGGACCGATCGCACCCTCCGGGGAGGTGGCCCATTCCGTACCGAGAGCCAGCAGCTCGGTCACGTCGCCGCGCGCGTAGGCGGCGTTCACCCGGGCGATGAAGGTGCCTCGGCGCTGCTTCTCCTCGGGATCCTGGACCAGGTCCGGGTGGGCCCGCCGGGCCAGCTCGCGAAAGAGCTTGCGCGCCTCGGCACCGGGGCTGACCCGGTGCACCTCCGGCACCGGCATCGGCTCGTCGGCCGCCTCGCCGGCGCCGCCCGCCGCCCCGCCCGACCCCCCGCCCGCGCCGTCGAGGGCGCCCAGCAGCGAGTCCAGGTCCGGCATGTCCGTGACCACACCACGCAATTCGACCGCGCGCCGGATGTCCGTGGGATCGCCGGTGTGCGCCGCGATCGCCTCGGCGATCAGCGCGTCCAGCTCGTCGAGTCGCTCGTACAGCGGTCCCAGTCGGCGGTGGTGCACGATCGCCAGGTTGTCCAGCTCGACCTGAAGGGTCGTCACATCCACTTCGTCGTCGAGCAGCGCGGTCTCTGCGGCGGCGACCTGTCGTTCCAACTCGGCGATTTCGGGGTCCGACCAGGGGGTCGGCGCGCTGACCTCGTCCATCACGTCCCTTGTGTGCTGTTCTGTTCCCGCGCGACACCGGCCGGCGGGCGCGTCTGCCGGACTTTGAAGATCAAATCACTCGCAACACCCCCCAGCAGCCTATGTGGTAGGGCAGCATGGTCAGGCCGTCCCTGGCCAGTCGATCCAACAAAGCAGTTGGCTAGAGGGGATAAGATCCAGCCATGCCGCCCGACACCGCACGCACCCGAGCCAAACTTCTCGACGCCGCCCGCGCGGAGTTCGCCGAGCACGGCATCGCCGGCGCCCGCGTCGACCGCATCGCCCTGCGCGCCGGGGTGAACAAGGAGCGCATCTACGCGTACTTCGGCAACAAGGAGCAGCTCTTCCAGCACGTGCTGACGGAGTCGCTCCAGGAGCTCAACACGGTCGTCACGATGCCCAACGACGACCCGGCCGAGTACATCGCCCAGGTCTACGACTTCTACTGCGCCCGCCCGGAGCTGCTCCGGTTGCTGGTGTGGGAGGCGTTGTACTACGGCCACGACCCGGTTCCGGACGAGGAGCGGCGAGTCACGAGCTACGCCGCGAAACTTCAGGAGTTCGCCGATCATCTCGGCGTGAAGCCCTCGCCGGAGGTCGCCCAGCTGCTCTTCTCGCTCATCGGCGTCGCCGCCTGGCAACAGACGATGCCGCAGATGTCGCGGGTACTGCTGGGGGCCGACTCGGAATCCGAGGAGGCCCGGGCGAACCGGCGCAAGCACCTCATCGAGTTCACGCGAGCGTCCATCGCGTCGATGAAGCAGTCATAGGGCGCACGGCCGGATGAAGGGTCCACCCTTCATCCGGCATGCCCACGCAATACCGTCCTTCCCGGCACCGCATCCCCCGGGGAAGGCGCACCCGAGGTCCTGCTCGTCCCCGCGGATCCCCTGAACCCCCGTCGCACCGACCCGCACTTCGTCCCCGAGGCAACGGCCGCGCTCGCGTCGGGGATCCCGGTGGCGCGGGTGGACCACGAAGCCCTCGTGCGCGGCGACGCGCACGAGGCGGTGCACCGCGCGCCCCACGATCGGGGACCGCCGCACCATCGCCGCGGCGCACTACGCCGCCCCGGACGCGGCCCCGCCGGCCCGTGGCACGAGCCCGGCCGGTTCGCCGGAGCGCCGGCGGGCGGCCCACGAACTTCCCGGCCGGTATCCGCGCCTTCGCGACCCGACTCCGCACCCGGTGCGGGATCCCGCACCGGCGGCACGGCTGTTCGCCGGCCGCCCGTGACCCGGGGTCAGACCCCGGTCTCGGCCGGCAGCCGCCCCGATCGCACGGCCGCGAGCAGTTGTTCGTGGTCGGCTTCGGTGCGATCCGCGTAGCGCACCGCGAACCGCGCGAACGCGTCGTCCAGCCGATCGCTCTTGCCGCAGTAGCCCGCGAGCACCTTGGGGTCCACCGAGTGGCTGTGCGCGCGGGCCAGCAGCGCGCCGGTCATCCGGGCGTAGTCGTCTATCTCGTGCGCGGCCAACGCGCTCGGGTCGATGCTCCCCTTCATGTTGCGGAACCGGCGCACCATGTACGCGCGCCCGTCGATCGAGGTCCACCCGAGCAGCGAGTCGGTACCGGCCTGCATCCATTTCTGGCCCACCACGACCCGGCGCCCCTCGTGCTCGACGTGCGCGGGCGGCAGATACGGCGCGAGCGCCGAGGGCCGGGCCTCCTTCACCTGGAGCACCAGCGGCTCGTCGCCGTTGCCCAGCAGCAGCACCACGTAGGCCCGGGTACCGACACTGCCCGTGCCCACCACCCGAAATGCCACGTCCTCGATCGCGAACCGGGCCAACAACGGCCGGCGTTCGGTGGAGAGCGTGTCCACATAGCTCTCCAGGCCGGCCGCCACCGCGTGGGCGAGCGCGTCGTCCACCGAGGTGAGCACCGGCGGCTCCGGCACGAAGTGCCAGGTGCCGTCGGAGCGCCGCCGGGTCGCCTTGGCCGCGAACCGCGCGCTGGTGTTGCGCCGGGCCTTCGCGGTGACCTGGGCCAACAGACCGGACAGTTCGGCCGCGTCCGCATGCGCCACCAGCGACTCGTCCGCGATCGCGTGCCACGCCTGCAACACCGGCAGCTTCGCCAGCACCTTCATCGTCTTGCGATAGGAGGCCGCGGCGTCGTAGGCCGCCCGGTGACACGCGTCCGCATCCAGACCGCCGACCCGGCCGGCCACCACGAGCGAGGCGGTCAGTCGTTTCAGGTCCCACTCCCACGGGCCCTGTACGGTCTCGTCGAAGTCGTTGAGGTCCATCACCAGCCGGCCCTCGGCGGTGCCGAACACCCCGAAGTTCCCGGCGTGCGCGTCACCGCAGATCTGCCCGGTCAATCCGGTGACCGGCTGCGCCGCGAGATCGGCCGCCATCAACCCGGCCGAGCCGCGCAGGAATGCGAACGGCGAGGCCGCCATGCGGCCGATCCGCAGCGGCACCAGGTGTTCGAGCCGCCCGAGGTTGGCCCGCTCGACGCTCTCCACCACGTCGGGCCGATCCACCGCGGGTTCGAAGCTCGCGTGCGCGGCCCGCGACACCCGCTCGCGCAGCCCCTTGCCCAGCGCCTTCGACGCCACATCCGACCTGTCCCGAAAACCCGGAACGATGAATTCCCGCCCCACCGAAGTCCCCGACATGTACCGATCCTCCCCGGATCAAGCGCACGGCCCACCGCCGACACCCAGCCGGCTCACCCGGCCGGAGATACAGAAAGGCCCCAGGTCGATGACCTGGGGCCTTTGCTCGGTGCGCGAGGGGGGAGTTGAACCCCCACGCCCTTTCGGGCACTGGAACCTGAATCCAGCGCGTCTGCCTATTCCGCCACCCGCGCGAGCAATCAAAGATTAGCACGGGCTCCAGGCCCGATACGAATCCATACCCGCAGGCCCCACCGCTCACACCATGAGCATCCGTATGGACACCCACAGCAACCAACGGTTCATCTTTGTGGACCGGGATCCCCACGACCCCCACCTCTCCGGCATGCTTGCCCTGCACCGTACGGTGAACGGGCTTCGACCCCGGCCACGCACACGGTCGCGGCACAACTACTGCAAGCGAGCCACGGAGGGGGCAACAGGGTGTAGGAATCCCTGTGAAAGCCAACACTCCTTACAGTGGCCACGGTAGGGAACCGCGCCCGTTTCCCACGCGTGGATACGATCAGTGAGCAGACTGTAGGACCGGACCGGCCGATCGCGTACGGAAGGAGGTGCCCGTGGGTCCCCTGAAGAAGTTCGAGCAACGGCTTGAGGGCCTGGTCAACGGCGCCTTCGCCAAGGCGTTCAAGTCGGATGTCCAGCCCGTCGAGATCGCCAGCGCGCTCAAGCGCGAGTGCGACAACAACGCGACGATCTGGAACCGCGACCGAACCATGGTCCCGAACGACTTCGTCGTCGAGCTCGGCCAACACGACTATGAGCGCCTGAGCCCGTACGTGCAGCAACTCGGCGGCGAGCTGGCGACCGTGGTGCGGGACTACGCGCAACAACAGCGCTATTCCTTCATCGGTCCGGTCGAGGTCCACTTCGAGCATGCCGACGACTTGGACACGGGTCTGTACCGTGTGCGCAGTCAGGCGCTCGCGGGCAGTCAGTCGCACGAACTACAGCAGCCCCCACAACAACCGCCCTTCCCGGGCGGGGGGCCGCAACCGGAGCAGCCACCACAGGGTTACGGATACGGTCGACCCGGCGGGCCACCCCCGCCCGGGGTGCCCGCACCACCGCCCTTCGGTCCGCCCGGGACCCCGGGAACGCCGACGCCTCCCCGGCCGCAGCCGGGGGAGCAGGCCGCCTACGGCCAGAATGCGCAGCCTGCACCACGGCTGCGTACCTGGCTGGAGGTCAACGGGGTACGTCACGAGCTCACTGCCCCGGTCGTGAAGTTGGGCCGCAGCACCGATGTGGAAGTTCGCGTGGACGATCCGAGCGTCTCGCGGCACCACGCCGAGATCCGCATCGGCGCTCCGGCGTCGATCACGGACCTCGGTTCGACCAACGGGATCGTCGTCGACGGCCAGCACTGTCAGCGTGCCGGTCTGCGGGACGGATCGCGCATCGTGCTCGGCAGCACCACTGTCGTGTTCCGCCAAGCCGAGGGGTGACAACGGGCGCATGTCTGAGCTGACCCTCACCGTTATGCGGTTGGGTTTCCTCGCTGTGCTGTGGTTGTTCGTGATCGTCGCCGTACAGGTGATCCGTAGCGACCTCTTCGGCACACGCGTGACCCAACGCCCCGCGCGGCGCAGAACCGCCGCGCCCGCCGCCGGTGGAGGAGGTGCCGCTCCGCCTCAGCAGGCGCAGCAGGCCCCGCCCCCGCAGCGGCAACAGGCCCGGCCCCGCCGCGGCCAGCGCAACAATCCCAGCAAGTTGGTGATCACCGAGGGCTCGCTGACCGGCACGACGATAAATCTGACGGATCAGCAGATCACCATCGGCCGGGCGCACGACTCGACCATCGTGCTCGACGACGACTACGCGTCGAGTCGGCACGCCCGCATCTACCCTGCGCCCGACGGCAGCTGGGTGGTCGAAGACCTCGGGTCGACGAACGGTACCTACTTGGACCGTACGCGCCTGACCGGTCCGACCCCCGTGCCGCTCGGAGCGCCGATCCGTATCGGCAAGACCGTTATCGAGCTGCGCAGGTAGCCTGAATGAGCCTCTCTCTCCGCTTCGCCGCCGGATCCCACAAGGGCATGATCCGAGAAGGCAACGAGGACTCCGGCTACGCCGGCCCTCGCCTGCTCGCGGTCGCCGACGGCATGGGCGGGCAGGCAGCGGGCGAAGTCGCCAGCTCCGAAGTCCTGTCCACCATCGTCGAACTCGACGAGGACGTGCCCGGAGCCGATCTGCTGGACGCGCTGCGTTCGGCGGTCGATCGCGCCAACGACCGACTGCGTGTGATGGTCGACGACGACCCCCAGCTCGAGGGCATGGGGACCACGTTGACCGCGCTGCTGTGGACGGGTAGCCGACTCGGCCTCGCCCACATCGGCGACTCCCGTGCCTACCTCCTGCGTGACGGCGCCCTGGAACAGATCACCCAGGACCACACCTGGGTGCAGCGCCTGGTCGACGAGGGCCGCATCACCGAGGAGGAAGCCGACCATCATCCGCAGCGCTCGCTGTTGATGCGTGCCCTGGACGGGCGCGGCCACGTCGAGCCGGACCTGTCGGTGCGCGAGGCCCGCCCCGGCGATCGTTATCTGATCTGCAGCGACGGCCTGTCGGGGGTGGTCAGCCGGGAGACCATGGAGGCCACCCTCCTGACCTACGCCAACCCCGGCGACGCGGTGCAGGAGCTGATCCAGCTCGCGCTGCGCGGCGGCGGCCCCGACAACATCACCTGCATCGTCGCCGATGTGGTGGACCCGGCCGATCAGCCCTCCGACAGCCCGATCGTGGTCGGCGCGGTGGCCAGCGTCGTGGACGACACCACGACACTGCCGACCACACCCGCGTCCCGGGCCCGCGAGTTGACCGCCGGCGAGTACGAGACCGAGGCCCTGGTCTCCGAGCCGGGCAGTCGGCGCAAGCCCAAGCCGAAGTCCACACTGCGTCGGACACTGCCGATCTGGGGCGGGGTCGCGGTGCTCGTGGCCGCACTCGGCGGCGCGTACTACTGGACGCAGACGCAGTACTTCGTGGCCGACAAAGGAGACCACGTCGCGATCTACCGGGGGATCGACTCCAAGATCCTGGGCCTCAACCTCGCGAGCACCTACCAGAGCTACGACGAGCTGAAGCTCACGATGATCGGCCAGACCAACCGGGACGCGGTCAACAGCACGCTCGACGCGGCCAGCCTGACCGAGGCCCGGCACACCATCGACCGGCTCAAGCGGCAGGCCGACGTGTGTCGCAGGGCGTATGCGGCGGACGACGCGAAGAAGGCGGTCGAGGGCAACCCGGGCGCCCAACCCGCGGGCAGCGTGGACACGTTCCCGCAGCAGAACCCGGGCTTGCCGGCCGCGCTGCAGACCAACGCGCCGGCCGCCAAGCACACCCCGACCACCGCATCGCGAAGCACTCGAAGCTCCTCCACGGCCGACCCGGGATCCAAGGGCCGCGGTGCCACGGCGACCAGCCCGACCGCACCGGCGAGTTCGGCGCCACCGAGTTCGGCACCGCCGGCCGCGGTGCCGGAGGCGCCCGGATCGGGACTCTCCGCCGAAGAGGCCGACCTGGCCAAGCAGTGCTATCCGCGACTGCCCGGAACCACCGGAACGAACTGAGGGGAGCGCCGTGAGCAACACGACGATCACCCCCCAAGCCGCACCGAATCGCCGCAACACCGAGTTGATGATGCTCGGCTTCGCGGTTCTGGTGCCGATGCTGGCTTATGCCAACGTGGGACTGGCGGGGGACGGGTCACTGCCGGTGGGGAGCCTGGTCAAGTACGGGCTCGGCCTCGGCGTCTTCGCGGGCCTCGCGCACCTGTTGGTGCGCAAGTTCGCGCCGTACGCCGACCCGCTGCTGCTGCCGTTGGCCACCTTCCTCAACGGCATGGGCCTGATGTTCATCAATCGGCTCGACCTGGACATCGTCAAGGGGGTCGGCCTCCCCGGCAACCTCAAGGGCACCGCGGCGGCCGGATCCCAGCTGATGTACTCGGCGATCGGCGTCGCACTGTTCGCCGTCGTGGTGGTCGCCTTGCGCGACCACCGTCTGCTGCAGCGCTACACCTACACGTTCATGGCGTTGGCCCTGGTACTGCTGGTGTCCCCCATCCCGTTCCCGGGTGACACGTACGGCGCCAAGATCTGGATCCGACTCGGACCGTTCTCGATCCAGCCCGGCGAGTTCACCAAGATCGTGATCACCATCTTCTTCGCGGGCTACCTGATGGCCAAGCGCGACGCGCTGGCGCTGGCCAGCCGCAAGGTGATGGGCCTGTACTTCCCGCGTGGCCGGGACATGGGCCCGATCATCGTGGTCTGGTTGCTCAGCATCCTGATCCTGGTCTTCGAACGCGACCTCGGTACCTCGCTGCTGTTCTTCGGCGTCTTCGTGGTGATGCTCTACGTCGCCACGGAGCGCACCAGTTGGCTGCTGTTCGGTGTCGTGATGGCCGTTGCCGGCGCGGTGGTGGTCGGCACGCTCGAACCGCACGTGCACGACCGGGTCGCGGCCTGGATGGACCCGATGGACGCGTACGCGAACCCTGCCCCGGGCAAGTCGCAGCAGCTGGCCCAGGCACTGTTCGGCTACGGCACCGGCGGCCTGCTCGGCACCGGTCTCAACCAGGGACACCCCACCGAGATCGGTTTCGCGGCGCGCAGCGACTTCATCCTCACCACGGTCGGTGAAGAGCTGGGTCTCGCCGGAATGATGGCCATCTTCATGGTGTACGCCCTGCTGATCGAACGCGGCCTGCGTACCGCGTTGGCCGCTCGCGATCCGTTCGGCAAACTGCTCGCGGCGGGCCTGTCGATCGCGCTCGCGCTCCAGGTCTTCATCGTGGCCGGCGGTGTCACCGGACTGATCCCGCTCACCGGTATGACGATGCCCTTCCTGGCGCAGGGTGGTTCGTCCGTGATCACCAACTGGGCCCTGGTGGCGGTCCTGATCCGGATCAGCGATACGGCCCGCCGACCGGCGCCACCGCCCGGCGCGTTCGACCCGAGCGAGGGCGTCGCACCCAGGCGCGGCTCGCATGCCTCGGGCCGGGGCGACACCCCCGCCGCCGGCTCCACCCCGCCGCCGAGTTCGACGCCGGCCGAAGGCTCCGCCTCCCCCGAGGCGCTGACGGTCGCGGGCGGAGTGCCGAGCGCACCCGGCGGACCGGCACCCTCGGGCGGATCCCCGACGCCACCCAGACCATTCGTTCCGCCGCCGAGCCCCGGCGGCGGAACACCATACGGCCCACCGGGCCAGAGCGGCACCGGCGGGCAGAACCCGTGACCGCCGCCGCAACGCACGCCCAGGGGAGGGACATACCGTGAACAAGCCTTTGAGGCGGGTCTCCGTCTTCTGCCTGATCCTGATCGC
Source organism: Embleya sp. NPDC008237 (assembly GCF_042956465.1). Lineage (NCBI taxonomy): Bacteria > Bacillati > Actinomycetota > Actinomycetes > Kitasatosporales > Streptomycetaceae > Embleya > Embleya sp. NPDC008237. Next base: position 161,668 of record NZ_JBIBGL010000014.1, on the reverse strand, counting down.
GGCGCTGATGCTGCGGGCCAACTGGGTCCAGGTCGTCAAGGCCGACGACTACGCGGACAACAAGAACAACAGACGCGCGGCCTACGAGAAGTACTCGCACCCGCGCGGCGACTTCCTGGTCGAGGGCAAGCCGATCACCAGCTCGGTCAAGACCGACGACCGGCAGTACGAGTACCTGCGCAAGTACGAGTTCGGCCCGATGTACGCGCCGATCACCGGCTACATCTCGCCCTTCATCGGCAGCAACCTCCTCGAGAGCATCGAGGACGACATCCTCAGCGGCAAGGACAGCCGACTGTTCGTCCGCAAGGTGCTCGACACCGTGACGAACAAGGGCACCCGGGGCGGCAACGTCGCGCTGACGATCAACGCCAAGGCCCAGGAGGCCGCGTTCAACGGCCTCGACGGCAAGACCGGCGCCGCGGTCGCGATCGACCCCGACACCGGCAAGGTGCTCGCGATGGCCAGCACGCCGTCCTACGACCCGAACGTGCTCGCCCAGAACGACCGCAACGCGGTCGCCAAGGCGTACGACGGGCTCACCCTGGACACGTCCAAGACGCGCAAGACCCCGGATACCAACTTCGACCCGAAGAAGCCGATGGACAACCGGGCGATCCGATACACCTACGCACCCGGTTCGACCTTCAAGCTGGTCACCGCCGCGGCGGCGCTGTCCTCGGGGGATTTCAAGCCGGACACCGTGCCGAACGTCCCGCTCGTGGGGGGCAAGCTGTTCTACCCGAACTCGACCCAGTTCCTCCCGGACTCGCACCCCACCGAGTGCGCCGGCGCAACACTGCAGAAGGCGCTCGAACTGTCCTGCAACACCGTGTTCGCCAGCGTCGGTCAGCAGTTGTCGCAGGAGAAGGTGAAGGCCCAGGCCGATGCCTTCGGCTTCAACAACTTCGGCAAGGGCACCAACCAGAACCCGCTGGACATCCCGAGTCGGGTCGCCCCCAGCGTGTTCCCCGCCGGGCTGGACCAGGGCCAGCTGATGCGCTCGTCGATCGGCCAGGACAGCGTGGCCTCGACCCCGATGCAGATGGCCATGGTCGTCGCCGGGATCGTCAACAACGGCAAGGTGATGAAGCCCTACCTCGTCGACGAGTTGCGCGCGCAGAACCTCTCGGTGCTGGAGAAGACCCAGCCGCAGGTGGCGAACCAGGCCATCACGCCCGAGGTCGCGCAGATGCTCCAGGACATGATGAAGGGCGTCGTCGAGAACGGCACCGGCAAGTCGGCCCGGATTCCCGGGGTCACCGTCGGCGGCAAGACCGGCACGGCGCAGCGCGGGGTCAAGAACAGCGAGCCGCCCTACGCGTGGTTCGTCTCCTACGCCAAGGGCGCCGACGGCAAGAAGGTCGCCGTCGCGGTCGTGGTCGAGGACAGCGACGCCGAGCGCAACGAGGTCAGCGGCAGCAGCCTCGCCGCTCCGATCGCCAAGGCAATGATGGAAGCCGTGGTCAAGAAGTGAGCCATGGCCTGCGATCACACCGATAGCAACTCCGACCACTACTGCAATCAGATACCGACGTGTCCTCGTGACTCGGGTGTGACGACGACCCGGGCCGTCACACCGGTACCGTGTCGGAGAACGTGCCGGACCGGTCGGGCAACCGCCCCGGTCCCGGCCGGCCGAAGACCGAAGGCCGTGGACCGGTAAGGGAAGGGCTGGAAGTTATGGAAGAGCCGCGTCGCCTCGGCGACCGGTACGAGATCGGCGCGGTCCTCGGCCGTGGTGGCATGGCCGAGGTGTACATGGGCCGTGACATTCGTCTGGGACGCAGTGTGGCGGTCAAGACACTGCGCGCCGATCTCGCCCGTGACCCTACGTTCCAGGCCCGGTTCCGCCGCGAGGCGCAATCCGCCGCATCGCTGAACCACCCGGCGATCGTCGCGGTCTACGACACCGGCGAGGACTACATCGACGGGATCTCGATCCCGTACATCGTGATGGAGTACGTGGACGGCTCGACGCTGCGCGAGCTGTTGCACTCCGGTCGCCGGCTGCTGCCCGAACGGGCGCTGGAGATGACGGCCGGCGTGCTCCAGGCCCTGGAGTACAGCCACCGCAACGGGATCATCCACCGCGACATCAAGCCCGCCAACGTCATGCTGACGCGGCAGGGCACGGTCAAGGTGATGGACTTCGGCATCGCCCGGTCCATGGCCGACAACGGCATGACGATGACCCAGACCGCGGCCGTGATCGGCACCGCCCAGTACCTCTCCCCGGAGCAGGCCCGCGGCGAGACCGTGGACGCCCGTACCGACCTGTACTCCACCGGCTGCCTGCTCTACGAGCTGCTCACCGAACGCCCGCCGTTCATCGGCGACTCGCCGGTCGCGGTGGCCTATCAGCACGTCCGCGAGGACCCGCTGCCGCCGAGCACCTTCGACCCGGAGGTCTCGCCGACGATCGACTCGATCGTGCTCAAGTCGCTGGCGAAGAACCCGGACAACCGGTACCAGAGCGCCGACGAGATGCGAGCCGACATCGAGCGGGCCCTGCACGGGCTCCCGGTGGGCGCGCCGAGCGTGATGGCCGCGCCGATGGGGGCCGACCCGGCGACGCAGTACCTGCCGCCGACCGCGGGCGGGGCGACCCAGGTCATCCCGGCGCACGGTCGCGGGCCGAACACCGGGCAGTACGAGCTCGACGACAACGATCGCCACCGGGACGAGCCCCGGAAGTCCCGCGGCGGTGCGTGGATCCTGCTCGCCCTGGCCTGCGTCGCCGTCCTGGTCGCCGCGTTCTTCGTGGGCAAGACCCTGATGGGCGACGGCGAGGACAAGTCGGCGAGCACGCCGACGCTGGTGGGGAAGACCCTGGTCGAGGCCACGACGGCGGTGGAGAACGCCGGCTTCAAGATCAACATGAACGACGATCCGTCGAAGTGTCCACCGGGCGCCACCGGCACGAAGGGGAACATCTGCAAGCAGACCCCCGAGGCCGGCACGAGTGCCAAGAAGGGCGACACGATCCAGGTCTGGGCCTTCGGCGGCCCGAAGAAGACCACCGTGCCCACCGGCCTCAAGGGTCTGTCCGAGGAAGAGGCCACGGCCAAGCTCAAGGCCGCGAACCTGGTGGCCGAGGTGACGCGCAGCCAGACGCTGACCAGCTGCCAGCGCGACACGGTGTGCTCGACCAACCCCGACTCCGGCACCGAGCTGAACGAGGGCGACAAGGTCACCCTGACGATCTTCAGCGGCAAGCAGCAGGTACAGGTGCCGAGCGTGGTCGGACTCTCCTACGAGGAAGCCAAGGCCAAGCTCGAGAACCTCGGGTTCAAGGTCACCAAGTCGCCCGACCAGTACTCGGCGGACAAGCCGGTGGGCCAGGTCGTCAAGCAGAGCGAGACCGCGAACTCGAAGATCAACGAGGGCAGCACGGTCAACCTGACGGTGTCCAAGGGCCCGCAGCCGGCCACCACATCGCCGCCGCCGTCCAACTCGACGGGCAACCCCGGCGGCAACACCGGCGGCACCACGTCCCCGCCCCCCTCGGGTGACAACCGCGGCGGTGGCAACCCGATCATGGGCGGCGACCTCCGCGGCGGCCACGGCAACTGGCCCAACTGAGCCGGGCGGTCACCGCACATCAAGGCCCGAGGCCCCGGAAGCGTTGCTTCCGGGGCCTCGGGCCTGTTCGTTGCGGAAGTTCCGTGCACGTCCCTCGACGGCGCGATCGGCGGGGCCGCACAGGAGCAGCCGCCCCGCTCGGCGGCGCGACTCGCTCAGTGGCGCAGCGCCGCCGGCTTGGATTTGCCCTGTTTGGCGTCGGTGGCGGTGAGTTCGCCCCAGTAGATCATCCGGTTCCGGGAGGTGAACTCCGGATCGCACGTGGTCAGGGTGATCAGCCGACGACCGGCCGGGCCGCCCAGGTCCGGCGGTTGCGCGGTGAGCACCGAGCCGTTGGAGGGCTTGGTGATGAACGGGCCCTTGACGATCGTGTAGGTGAACCACTGGTTCTTGGTCTCGACGACCACCTTGTCGCCCGCCCTGAGCTTGTTGAGGTACCGGAACGGCTCACCGTGTCCGTTGCGGTGCCCCGCGAGCCCGAAGTTGCCCGGGCCACCGGGGCCGATGTAGGGCGGATAGGTGTAGTGGCCGACGCCCTTCGACAACGATGCCAGGCTGGAGCCCTCGATGATCGGCTGGGCCCAGTCCGAGCCGAGTCTGGGAATCCACAGGATGGCCAGCGTCTCACCGCGAATACTGTACGAACCGGGCACCCGCTGGCCGTCCTTGCCGCCGTCGACGCTGACGTCGGTGGGGCCGTCCACGATGTCGCTCGGTGGCAGCGCCTCGGGCGGCGCGGAGTTCGGCGCGGAGTCCGGCGCGAAGGCCGGTGCGGGCGCCTTGGCCCAGTTCTTGCGCAGTTGCTCCACTTCGCTGCGGGCCTCGGCCCGGGCCTCGAAGTTGGTCCAGTAGAGCTGGTGGACACACAGCAGCAGACCGACCAGGCCGAGTGTCAGGAGGAGTTCCGCCCCGACGCGAATCGTTTTGCGTACAACGCCCATGAGCCGACAGCTTGGCATAGACAAGCAGTTAGGTCAGGTCCCGGAGACCGGAATGTGATGCGTCCTCACTTGGCCGCGGCGAGCAGCGCGTCCGGTTTCCCCTGCGACCGGGGACGCTCCTCCTCCAGATGTCCCCAGACGATCAGCCGGTAGGTCGACGCCCCGTCGGGGGTGCACGTGGTGAGCGTGATGTACCGGCCGGCCTTCTTGTACGGCCCCCGGTCCGGGATCGGGTCGATCACCTCGATGTGCTGCGGCGAGGTCTGCGGCAGGTCGGCGTCGACGGTGTACGTGAAGTACGTGGTGGCCGTCTCCACGACCAGCTTGTCGCCCGGCTTGAGCTTGTTGATGTAGCGGAACGGCTCACCGTGTCCGTTGCGGTGTGCGGCCACCGCGAAGTTGCCCTGGGCATCCCACGGCATCGCCGTCTGCGGGTCCGTGTAGTGGCCCACCAGGCCGTTGTTGAGCACCTTGGCCCGATCGGTGCCCTCGGCTATCGCCTGCTTCTCCATCCCGATCCGGGGGATGTACAACAGCGCGAACCCCTTGTTCGGCGCGACGAATTGGCCGGGGTTGCGGGGATCCACCGCCGCCGGGTCGCCCCAGCTCTGCTGTATGTTGTGCGCCGTGTCCCGGGCCTTCTCCTCCGCCACGATGTTCGTCCACCACTTCAGGTAGACCACGTAGAGCACGAGCAGCAGGCCCACCGTCATGGCGAGTTCGCCGACGAATCGGGCACCCGCGGTCAACACCCGCGAACCCATCGACGGTTTGGCGGCCCGACGTCGGGCGGCCCGACCGGCCCCCTCGGCGACCGCCGGGCCCGCGGGCGGCCGGCCGCCGGTTCGACCGGGCTTCCTCCGTTGCGCCTTGCGCCGGGCCGCCCGCCCGCCGGGGGTGCTCGAAGCCGCGGTCGTCGGACTCGACCGCACGGCCGGTGCGGGGGACGGGTCGACGACCGGGTCGAGCACCGGCCCGCCAATCGGTACCTGCGCGTCGACCCGAAACCACGCGTCCGGGTCGTCCGCCGGCTCGGTCGGAGCCGGTCGAGCCGCGGGCACTCCCGACACCGGTCGAACGGCCGGCAACCCGGCCGCCCCCGGCGTCGCGGGGAACGACCGCGTCGGGGCGTCCGGGGGTGTCCCGATCGGAGCCTGCGCCCCGGCCGCGGCCGCCCGGCTCTGCGCAGCCCGCCGCCGCGCCGCACGACCACCGGGCATCGGCTCGGAAACGGCGGGAAGGGCCGTTGTGGGCGGTTCCGCGAAGCCTGGCTGGACCAGGTCCCCCGAGTACGCTCCGGCCGCGTATGGGGCGATCTCGCCGGATCCGTACCCGCTCTCGGGTATCGGGGCGGCCTCGGTCAGGTCGGGAGCGGCGTGCGCTCTACGACGGGAGCCAGTCCCGCCGACCGGGCCGGCGCCGTCGGGTCCCCGCACGTCACCAGCCAGTTCGCCAGCATCCGGTGGCCGTACTCCGTCAGCACCGACTCCGGGTGGAACTGCACGCCTTCGACCGGTCGGTCGCGGTGCCGCAGGCCCATGATCACGCCGGTCCCGGTCCATGCGGTCACCTCCAGTTCGGCCGGAATCGTGTCCGGATCCACCGCGAGCGAGTGATAGCGCGTCGCGGTGAACGGCGACGGCAGGCCGGCGAACACGCCCGCCCCCTCATGCACCACAGGGCTGGTCTTGCCGTGCAGGAGTTCGGGGGCTCGGCCAACGGTAGCGCCGTGCGCCGCCGCGATGGACTGCATGCCCAGGCACACCCCGAAAACCGGCACCCGGCCGCCCTCGCGACGGACCATCTCCATGCAGATCCCGGCACCCTCGGGCGTCCCGGGGCCGGGCGAGAGCAGTACGCCGTCGAACTCCTCGGCCTCTTCGACGGTCACCGCGTCGTTGCGTCGGACCTCACAGGTCGCGCCGAGTTGGTACAGGTACTGCACGAGGTTGAAGACGAAGCTGTCGTAGTTGTCCACGACGAGAATGCGCGCGCTCATCCGGGCAGCCCTCCCGGCAGCGCCGCAGGGGAGGTCCCACCGGTCGCACCGGCCGGGCGCGGTGCGCCGCCGGGGCCGGTGGTGTTCGTGACGTTCTCCTGATCGACCGTCACATCGCTGAACGGGAGCAGGGGTTCCGCCCACGGGAAGACCCACGTGAACAGCGCGTACACGATCGCCAACACCAGGAGCAGGGAGATCAACAGCTTCACCCACGCGTTTCCCGGCAGAGTGCGCCAGATCCAGCCGTACATCAGGCCCAGGCCCTCTCTCGCTCGCCGCCCGCGCGGCTCGACTCGCTCATCCCTGCAACGCCGCCGGCTTGCCCGCCGCCAACGGAGTACGCGACTCCAGGTGGCCCCAGACGATCAACCGGTGCGTGCTGCCGAACTCAGGTTCGCAGGTGGTCAGGGTGATGTATTTCCCGGGAGTCGTATAGGCCTTCTCCGGGACCGCGTCGAGCACGTGCACGTCCTCGGGGATGGTCTTCAGGACCGCCTTGTCACCGCTGAGGCTGACCGGCTTGTCGATCGAGTAGACGAACCACTCGGTGATGCCCTCGATCACGATCTTGTCGCCCACCTGCAGCTTGGGCACGTTCAGGAACGGGTCGCCGTAGGTCTTGCGGTGCCCGGCGATCGCGAAGTTGCCGTCCTCGCCCGCCTGCGCGCTGCCCTTGTACCAGCCCAGGCCCTTCTGCAGTTCCTTGGGCGTCACGCCGGGTCGGATCGTCTTGTACCAGTCGTTCCCGAAGCGCGGCACGTACATGGTGCCGAACGGTTCGCCGTCCTGGTACGGAGCCTGCTTGGGCGTCTGCGCGACCGGTGTGTCCTTGGGCATCGCCGCCACGGTCCGCTTGCGCGCCTCGTCGAGCTTGTGCATCTCGTCGGCCCGCGCCCGATCGGCCAGCACGCCGGTCCAGTAGAGCTGATAGACGACGAACAACAGGATGACGACGCCCAGCGTGATGAAGACCTCCCCGAGGCCTCGCATCGTGGTCCGCAACACTGTCGTCAGACTCCCCTCGGTTCACCGCTGCCGATCACGTCCCGGAGACTTTCGCATACTCCAGGCCGAGGGGGCCCGTATACCCCGGCGCGTCCAGGCGCTTCCTGTCCTCGACCTTCCAGCCGAGTCCGAACGCCTCGACGTAGTCGGTGTAGTTGGACACGCTCTTGCTCTGGTCCAACGCGCGCCGCAGGGCACCGGTGTCGCCCACCGCCGAGATCACGTACGGCGGCGAGTACACCCGACCGTGCAGGATCAGCGTGTTGCCGACACACCGCACGGCGGAGGTGGCCACGATCCGCTGGTCCATGATCTGGATCGCCCGGGCGCCGCCGCTCCACAGCGCGTTCACCACGCCCTGGATGTCCTGCTGATGCACCACCAGATCGTCCGCGGTGGGCTCGCGCACCCCGGGCACGCGCGACTTCGCGTCCGGCGGGGCGTCGGTCAGGGTCACCGTCAGCCCCTCGCCGGACACCGGGGTGACCCCGGCCGGGTCCGCGACCGCGTCGATCCGTCCGCGTGCCTGCGGGTCGTTGGCCTGCTCCTGCACCAGCGAGTCCACGTCCTTCTGCAACGCGGACAGATCCTGCTGGGCGCTCTCGTTGCGCCTGCCCTGGTCCCGGATCACATCCGACAGCCGAAGCATCTGCGCGTCGCTGCGCAGATTGGTGCCGTGCGAGGTGTCCGCACTGATCCAGAACAGCAGCCCGGCCAGGGCGAACACCACAAGAGCGGACAACCGGGGTACGATCGCACGCCAAGTCGTTCCGAACGGCCGCATGGCGAAGATACGCACGTCGCCGTACCCTCCTTCCGGACCTGACAGCGACTACGCTAACCGACACATCACCGGATCGTGTCGCGTGTGCTGCGCACCCACTCGTCCGGCTACATCGACAGGAGAGACTCTCGTGCCGAAGTCCCGGATCCGTAAGAAGGACGACTTCACCCCGCCGCCGCCCAAGAAGACGACCATAAAGCTGGACTCGCGCCGCTGGGTGGCGCCGTTCATGCTGGCTCTCTTCGCGATCGGCCTGCTGTGGATCGTGGTCTTCTACGTGACCGACATGCGCTTCCCGGTCGAGTCCCTGAAGAACTGGAACATCGTCGTCGGCTTCGGCTTCATCGCCGCCGGCTTCGGTGTGTCCACCCAGTGGAAGTAGCGCATCGGCGCAGCTCAGCGAGTTTTCCCCGGAAGACTCCACAGAGTTATCCACAGTGGGGATAACCCGGCAAAGCCTGTGGATAACCCTTCATGGTCCAACGAGCGACCGGGATGCGGGCAACGGCTCGCATCCCGGATTCATCACTTCGGGTCATTGAAATGATTCACTGCGCAACCGGGACCCGTCGCTCGATCAGGCGATCTGCGCGGTCCGGACCAGCACGATCACCACGATGACCGCGGACACCGCGAGCAGTGTCCCCACCTGGATCAGTGTGCGATTGCGCTGCGGTGCGTAGACCAGGCCGATCGCCGCGAGGGTGCCCGCGACGAGTCCGCCGATGTGCGCACGCCAGTCGATCGTGCCCATGTTGAGAAACGTGATCATCAGGTTGAGCGCGAGCAGGATGCCCAGCGGTCGCAGGTCGTATCGGAGTCGGCGACCGAGCACGATCATCGCGCCGAACAGCCCGAACAGCGCCCCGGAAGCACCCAGCGAGCCCTGCCGCGGATCGGCGATCAGGTACGACAGGGCGGTGCCGCCGAACGCGGAGACCAGATAGAGGGCGACGAATCGGGTACGGCCGAGCGCGGCCTCCAGCGGGGGCCCCAGCATCCACAGGCCGACCATGTTCAACCCGATGTGCCACACCTGCTGATGCAGGAACGCCGCGGTGAGCAGGCGGTACCACTGACCCTCGGCGACCCCCTGCCACTCGCCGCCGTCGAAGAACCGGCCGACCAGGATCATCCTGTCGACGAACTTGTCGCCGACCACCAGGACCAGCACGAAGACCGCGAGGTTGAGCCCGATCAGGGTCTTGGTCACGATCGCGTTCGCGGTCGCGGTCGCCACCCGGCCGCCCGCCACGGTGCGCGCCTCGCGAACCTGACGGGTGCCCTGCCGTACACAGTCCGGGCACTGGAAACCGACCGACGCGCTCACCATGCAATCGCCGCAGACCGGGCGCTCACAGCGGGTACAGCGGATGTTCGTCTCGCGGTCGGGGTGCCGGTAACACACGGGCGGACCGGCCGGTCCGGCCGTACCCGGTCTTTGTTCGTCGGGGCTCATGCTCACCTTCGGGCACGTGACGCGGGCCGGGACCCGAAGGCCCCGGCCCGCGTACTCGGGGTTCAGGACGTGACGGTCTCGACCTCGACGGTGTTGATCAGGACGTCGGAGGTCGGACGGTCCCGCATGTCGGTCTCGGTGCCGGCGATCGCGTCGACGACCTTGCGGCTGTCCACGTCGGCGACCTCGCCGAAGATGGTGTGCTTGTGGTTCAGGTGCGGCGTGACACCCACGGTGATGAAGAACTGGGAGCCGTTGGTGCCCGGTCCCGCGTTCGCCATCGCCAGCAGGTACGGCTTGGAGAACTGCAGATCCGGGTGGAACTCGTCGGCGAAGCGGTAGCCCGGGCCACCGGTGCCGGTGCCCAGCGGGTCGCCGCCCTGAATCATGAAGTCGGCGATGACGCGGTGGAAGACGGTGCCGTCGTACAGCCGGTCGGTGGTCTTCTGCCCCTTGCCGGGGTGGACCCACTCGCGCCGGCCCTGGGAGAGCTCCACGAAGTTCGCGACCGTCTTGGGCGCGTGGTTCGGGAACAGCCGGATACGGATGTCCCCGTGGTTGGTCTTGATGGTGGCGAAAAGGTCCTCGGCCACTGGTGCGCCTTCCCTACGGTTACACGGACGGTCTTCTTGAATCCTCGAAATCCTCGCACGCCGCGGTCGGCTCCTGCCACGAGACCACCGCGGGCACCTTTCCACCGTACGGATCCCCGGCCGATGCGTGGCGCATGATCCCGGGATCGTCGGGAACAGATAGCGGATGAACCCGGCGAGTAGGAGGATGTCGTGACCCGCATGGATCCGGTACGTGAGGCGACCGGCAGGACCAGGGAGCGGCTCGCCCCACACGCCGCCAACGCGAAGGACGCGGCGGCACACTACGCGGGCGCGGCTCGTGACCGAGCGGTCGAGACCACCCGCGAACGTGTGGTCCCCGCCCTGGTGCACGCCAAGGACAGCGCCGCCCCCCGTGTGGAGCACGCCGTGGAGGTGGCCCGGCACCGGGTCCGCCACGACGTGGTGCCGCGCGTGTACCAGGCGGTCGACCAGGCCCGGGTGGCCGCCGAGCCGGTCCGCGACGAGGCTCGCTCCAGGGCCGGCGCGGCGCTTTCGGTGATCAAGGGCGAGGTGACCGCGGCGGAGATCGAGAAGGTCGCCCGCAAGAAGCGGCGTCGCGGACGCGGCCGGCGCGTCCTGCTGATCACCGCGGTCGCGGGCGGTGGCTACCTGGCCTTCACGTGGTGGCGTCGGCGCAACGCGCAGCCCGAGTGGCTGACCGACGAGCCCGACCCCACGCTCCAGGGCGCCGCGACCACGCCCAAGACCCCCGAGTCGCTCGACAATCTCGACAACGAGGCCAAGCCCGCAGAGGACGAGTTCCGCTCGACCACCCCGAAGAACGACTGACGGCACGACACCCGCTCCGCAGGGCCCGCCGCACCACCCGGTACGGCGGGCCCTGCGGCGTGCGCGCGGGCGCGGGCGCCGAGTGCGGGGCGGTGTGTGGGCCGGGCGTGCGCGTGGGCCGCGCCGGCGGTCAGGCCAGCCGGCCCAGCGCCGCCGCGGTTCGCGCGTTCGCGGCGGTGTAGACGATGACCAACTCGTCCGGGTCGCCCTTCGGTTGGAACGCCTCCCAGGTCAGGTCCAACGTTCCGACGGGTGGACGGTTGAGGTGGGTGATGTCGTGCGTGTGGTCGAGCACGAGCTGCGCCGCCCACAGCCGCCGGAAATCCGCGCTGGCCTCGGCCAGTTCCTCGATTTGCCGGGACAGCGCCGCGTCGTGCGGCCGTTTCCCCGACTCGGTCCGCAGATAGGCCACCGCCTCCCGCGCCTTCACTTCCCAGTCCACGTAGAGGAGGCGGGCCCGGGGATCGGTGAAGACGAGCAGACCGACGGTGCGCCGAGCCGTCGGCACGCGCGCGAAGTCGACGAAGACGAGCACGGCCATGCGGTTCCAGGCGAGGATCGCCCCGCCGCGGCCGACGAGGTAGGCGGGCGTGTCGCACATCGAGTCGAGGAAGCGCTGCACACTCTCCCGCACCGGCCTTCCGGCGCCCGCCTCCGGGGACGCGGCGGCCGGGCGGGCCAGGCTGCGCAGATAGCGGCACTCGCCCGGGGTCAGGCGCAATGCGTGCGCAACGGCGTCGACGACCGCGTCCGACACCCGGGACGCCTGTCCCCGCTCCAGGCGGATGTACTGGTCGACGCTGACGTTCGCGAGGGCGGCGACCTCTTCCCGGCGTAGCCCCCGCACCCGGCGCATTCCCTGCCGCGGCAGCCCCAGATCCTCGGGGCGCAGCTTCGTCCGGCGGGAGATGAGGAAGTCCCGGATCGCGATCTCGGTGTCCATGCCGCATTCTCGGCGCTCATCGATCCCTGCCGAAAGTCACCAACCAGCCATTCGGGGCATCGACGGTGGCCCGGTTCCAGGGCAAGCCTTGCACTGGAATGCCGAGTAACACCACGTGACCCTTGAATCGCTCACAGCACAAAGAGCACACAGGAGACGTCATCGCCTGCCCCCGCTCCCGGGGCGGGACGAGACCTGTCCGCCCGCCCCCGCTCCCGGGGCCGGGACACCGCAGCACCCAATCCCCGAAAGGGAATCGGCATGTCCATATCCGCCAGACGCGGTGCCGTGCCCGCCGTCCTCGCCGTTGTCGTCGCCACCGGCTTCGGTGGGCCGACCGTTGGGACCGCGCACGCCGACACGCCTCCGCGTCCCCCGGCCACCAGCAGTTGCAATCCGACCGTCGACTCCGTCTATTACGACGTGACCACCCGCGTCACTCCGGTGATCACCGACTTCCTCCCCGTCTACATCGCAGAGGGCACCACCGGTCAGCGCACCGAAACCCTGACGCAGGTCGACTCGGTGGCAACCACGGTCAACAACAGCGAGGAGTTCAGCGCGTCCGTGGGCCCCGTCTTCGCCAAGGTCGAGTTCAAGGTCGGCTTCTCCGTCTCGAACACCAAGTCGTCCACCAGGACGAATGCGATCACCAACACCTGGAACTTCAACAAGACGGGCTACTACGGCCTCTATCGCGGCACCCGCCGGGTCGACGGCCGGTTCGTGAAGTACATCTGCGCCCAGACCGGCCCGACCACCGGCATCTGGATCAACGCGATCAGGGGCGGTATCGGCACCTACACCACGTTCGAGACCCCCGAGATCGGCACCGTCGTCAAGAACTGCATCCCCGAACCGGTGAACACAGTGCGTCGCGCCGCCCAGGACCGCCTGGGTCCCTGCTGACCCGGCAATCGATCCGAGAGGAAAACAGCGTGACCACGATTCCCCACCGCAACCGACGCCGAGCACGGCGCCCGCTGCGGGCTCTGGGCGCCGCGCTCATCGCCGTCATCGCGATGCTGTCGACCGCCCTGCCCGCGTCGGCGTCACCCAATCCCACCGACGATGGCTGGATCTGCGACGGCTACTACACGATCGGCACCTCCAACGGCATGGTGTTCGACATCTCGTTGGGCCCCGACAACGCAGGATCGGTCCTGCAGTACCGCTACTGGGGTGGATACAACCAGCAGTGGCGGGTCTGCCACTGGCCCGGCGACACGGCCCAGTACATCTTCAAGTCCCGACACAACGGCAAGTGCCTCACGCTGTGGTCCCAGGATGAAGGCGCGTGGGTCACCGAGGGCGACTGTAACGGCTGGATCTACGGAAACCAGATTTTCTGGCTCTCCCGTGATGCCGCCACCGGCAAGGTCGCCCTACAGGCCGAGCACTCCGACATGTGGCTGACGACGGAGGCGGGCAAGTACACCGTCGAGCGATCCCACATCGTCCAGTCGGCCACCCGGGCCGGCGCCTTCACGCTGAATCCCGTCTGATTCGATCGCGCCCGATGCGATCAAAAAGACCCCGCCGACTGCGTGGTCGCAGTCGGCGGGGTCTGATCCCTGTGGAGCCTAGGGGAGTCGAACCCCTGACATCTGCCTTGCAAAGGCAGCGCTCTACCAGCTGAGCTAAGGCCCCTCGGTGCCGAACCAGGTTACCGGTAATCGCGGTCGGCGTTGGACAATACCTCACCCGGGGAAACGGGCGTTTCACGTGAAACGTGCGTTTCCCCGGGTGGGTCAAGCTTCTGCGGGGTCTCCCCCAGGATCTGCTCAGCGGGTGGCAGTACCCGCCGGAACCGCGTCCGTCGCCTCGGTCCACAGATCCTGCTCGGCCCGATCCGCCTGGATCTGGCGGTAGACCAACAGGCCACCTACAGCAGCCAAAGCCACCAGGATCAGCTTCTTCATCAGCGTGGCCTCTCCGTCCTGCGAGTGACGTTCGTGCACCTGTCCGCACGCCTGGGGCGCCGCGGTCGGGTTGGGCTCGACAATAACAGGTGCATCAAGGCACCGACCAATACCGAAAGACCCGGTCAGGCGCCAGTCGAGCCCCCCACGAGAACCGCGGGTGGACGGGCGCCGACCACGGGAGATCCCCGCTCGATCCCGGAAACGATCGAGGGCCCTTCCCCGAATCACGGGGAAGGGCCCTCGAACTGCTTGCGCGAAAGTGGGCCTAACAGGACTTGAACCTGTGGCCTCTTCCTTATCAGGGAAGCGCTCTAACCGTCTGAGCTATAGGCCCGCGTGCGTGCTCAGAGAGCGTACCGCACCGCTTGCCCGCCTCCAAAATCCTTAGTCCTCCTCGGCCAGCGTGACCTCGATGCCACCCGTGAACGACGCGGTGAGGTTGTAGAGGAATGCTCCGAGTGTGGCCAGCGCCGTCACGAGGATGACGTCGACGATGGCCACGACGCCGCTGAAGAAGAGGGTGTTCTTCAGGGACAGGAAGTGCTGGAGATCGAAGCCGGCGTTGTTCTCCGACTGGGTGGCTTCCTTGACCGTGTCACCAACCGAGGTGAACACCCCCAGGCCGTCCAGGACCAGCCACAACACGGTCACCGCGACCATCAGCACCACGCCCAGTGCCAAGGACAGCAGGAAACCGACCTTCATCACCGACCACGGGTCCACCCGCGCGGCCCGCAGCCGGGCCCGCCGGGTGCGCGCGATCGGTCGGGCCTGCGCCTCCGGCCCGGTCCGCCCTTGCTGCGCCACGGGCTGCCCCACTCGGTGAGCGGACGACGGGGCACCGCCGGCCGGGGTGCCCCGGGTCGGGCGCGGCGAGGTCATCGTGCCGCCACCCGTCGGGCGGGTGGCGGCCTTGCTGCCGTTGACTGCGGCCGGCGGCCGCTCCGTGCCCGCGCCCGCGCCCGCCGCTGCCGCGGGCGGGAACGGCGACGTGAACGGGGTGGGCGCCGAAGGACGCGGCGGGCGAGCCGCCGCGTCCCCGGTGGGCCCGGCCCCGTGCACGGGGGGTGGGGCTGCCGGCTTCGGCGGCACCGGTCCCGTGGGAGGCGGTGCCGCCTCGTTGCGGCTCGTGCTGTCAGCGCGCCCGCCGGCCCGACCCCGGTCGGCGCGCTCGCCTCTCCCGCCGGCCGACTTCCGGTCTGTGCTCACGCGTCACCCTTCCTGCCCGCCGGGCGCGACCTCCCCTTCGACGGTGGAGGTCGGCTCGTGCGTGCCATCGGCCGCACCGGCTTCGGCCCCGTCGACCTCAGGGTCGATCTCGGCCTCGGGCTCAGGTTCGGCGTTACGTGCGATGCCGACAACGGCGTCGCCCTTACCCAGGTTGATCAGCTGCACACCCATCGTGTCACGTCCGGTGTGCCGGACACCCGCGGCGCGGGTGCGGATCACTCCACCGCCGAGCGTGATGGCGAGGATTTCATCCGTGTCGTCCACGACGAGCGCCCCGACGAGTGAACCTCGGTCCTCGACGATCTTGGCGGCCTTGATACCCAGGCCCCCACGTCCCTGGACGCGATACTCGTCCACACTGGTTCGCTTTGCGAAGCCGCCATCGGTGGCGGTGAACACGAAAGTACCCTCGCGCACCACATTCATCGACAGCAGTTCGTCGCCTTCGCGGAAACTCATCCCCTTCACCCCGGATGTCGCCCGACCCATCGGTCGCAGCGTCTCGTCCGTGGCGGTGAACCGGATCGACTGTGCCTTCTTGCTCACGAGCAGCAGGTCGTCGTCCGCGGAGACCAGTTCGGCGCCGATCACCTCGTCGTCGTCACCGGCCTCGTCCGAGCGCAGGTTGATCGCGATCACGCCGGCCGCGCGGTTGGTGTCGTACTCCTTGAGCGCGGTCTTCTTCACCAGACCGGCCTTGGTCGCCAGCACCAGGTACGGCGCGACCTCGTAGTCGCGCAGGTCGAGCACCTGGGCGATCTTCTCGTCCGGCTGGAACGCGAGCAGGTTCGCCACGTGTTGTCCACGCGCGTCGCGACCGGTGTCCGGCAGCTCGTACGCCTTCGCCCGATAGACCCGGCCCTTGTTGGTGAAGAACAGGATCCAGTGGTGCGTGGTGGTCACGAAGAAGTGGTCGACGATGTCGTCCTGCTTCAGCTGCGCGCCGCGCACCCCCTTGCCGCCACGCTTCTGCGAGCGGTACAGGTCGGTCCGGGTGCGCTTGACGTAACCGCCGCGCGTGATCGTGATGACGATGTCCTCTTCGGCGATCAGGTCCTCGATGGACATGTCACCGTCGAAGGGCACCAGCGCGCTGCGCCGGTCGTCGCCGAACTTGTCGACGATCGCGGCCAGTTCCTCGCTGATGATCTGCCGCTGCCGGTCCGGCGAGGCCAGGATCGCCTGGTAGTCGGTGATCTTCGCCATCAGCTCGTCGTGCTCGGCGGTGATCTTCTGGTGCTCCAGGGCGGCCAGCCGGCGAAGCTGCATCTCCAGGATCGCGTTGGCCTGGATCTCGTCGATCTCCAGGAGCCCGATCAGGCCCGTACGCGCCTCGTCGACCGTGTTCGAGGCCCGGATCAACGCGATGACCTCCTCGATCGCGTCCAGGGCCTTGAGCAGACCACGCAGGATGTGCGCGCGCTCCTCGGCCTTGCGCAGCCGGAAGCGGGTCCGCCGGACGATCACCTCGATCTGGTGCTCCACCCAGTTGCGGATGAAGAGGTCGATCGAGAGCGTGCGCGGGACACCGTCCACCAGCGCGAGCATGTTCGCGCCGAAGGTGTCCTGCAGCTGGGTGTGCTTGTACAGGTTGTTCAACACGACCTTGGCCACCGCGTCGCGCTTGAGCACGATCACCAGGCGCTGGCCGGTACGCGAGGAGGTCTCGTCGCGGACGTCGGCGATGCCGCCGATCTTGCCGTCCTTGACCAGGTCGGCGATCTTCTGCGCGAGGTTGTCCGGGTTGACCTGGTAGGGCAGCTCGGTGACCACCAGGCACTGCCGGTTCTGGATCTCCTCGACCTCGACCACCGCGCGCATGGTGATCGAGCCGCGGCCGGTGCGGTACGCGTCCTCGATCCCGCGACGGCCCACGACGAGCGCGCCGCTGGGGAAGTCCGGGCCCTTGATCCGCTCGATCAGGGCGTCCTGGAGTTCTTCCGCGGAGACGTCCGGGTTCTGCAGGAACCACTGCGCGCCCGACGCGACCTCACGCAGGTTGTGCGGCGGGATGTTGGTCGCCATGCCGACCGCGATGCCCGCGGAGCCGTTGACGAGCAGGTTCGGGAAGCGCGCCGGCAGGACCGTCGGCTCCTGGTTGCGGCCGTCGTAGTTGTCCTGGAGATCGACGGTGTCCTCGTCGATGTCCCGGAGCATCTCCATGGACAGCCACTTGAGCTTGCACTCGGTGTACCGCATGGCCGCGGCCGGGTCGTTGCCCGGCGAGCCGAAGTTGCCGTTGCTGTCCACCAGCGGCATCCGCATCGACCACGGCTGGGCCAGCCGGACCAGCGCGTCGTAGATCGAGGTGTCGCCGTGCGGGTGGTAGGTGCCCATCACGTCGCCGACGACGCGGGCGCACTTGTAGAAGCCCTTCTCGGGCCGGTAGCCGCCGTCGTACATCGCGTAGAGCACGCGGCGGTGCACCGGCTTGAGACCGTCGCGCACGTCGGGCAGGGCGCGCGAGACGATCACGCTCATCGCGTAGTCGAGGTAGCTGCGCTGCATCTCGGTTTCGAGCCCGACGGGCTCGATCCGCAGACCGCCGGTGCTGTTCACCGCGTCCGCCGGGTCGCCTTCGGGCGCCGGGGTGTTCTCTTCGGCCATTGCTGGTCAAAGTCCTTTCGAGGTGTGGCGTGGGGCCGACTCGGAGGTGGACATCCGCGCTGCCGCGGATCCCCCCGGCTGGTCAGATGTCCAGGAACCTGACGTCCTTGGCGTTGCGCTGGATGAAGGAGCGGCGGGCTTCGACGTCCTCGCCCATGAGCACCGAGAACAGTTCGTCGGCCTGGGCCGCGTCGTCGAGCGTGACCTGGCCCAGGACCCGGTGGTCGATGTCCATCGTGGTCACCCGAAGCTCCTCGGCGTTCATCTCGCCGAGACCCTTGAAGCGCTGGATCGAGTCGTCCTTCGCGCGCTTGCCGGCCTGCCGGCCGAGTTCGAGCAGCGCGTCGCGCTCGCGGTCGGAGTAGGCGTACTCGAAGTCGTCCCGGCTCCACTTGATCTTGTAGAGCGGCGGGCGCGACAGGTAGACGTGTCCGGCCTCGACCAGTGGGCGCATGAAGCGGAACAGGAAGGTCAGCAGCAGGGTGTTGATGTGCTGGCCGTCGACGTCGGCGTCCGCCATCAGGATGATCTTGTGATAGCGGAGCTTCTCGATGTCGAAGTCCTCGTGCACACCGGTGCCGAAGGCCGAGATGAGCGCCTGGACCTCGGTGTTCTGCAGGATCTTGTCGATCCTGGCCTTCTCGACGTTCAGGATCTTGCCGCGGATCGGCAGGATCGCCTGGTACATCGGGTCACGGCCGGACTTGGCCGAACCACCGGCCGAGTCGCCCTCGACGATGAAGATCTCGCACTTGGACGGGTCGTTGCTCTGGCAGTCGCTCAGCTTGCCCGGCAGCGAGGCGGTCTCCAGGAGGCCCTTGCGCCGGGTCAGGTCGCGCGCCTTGCGGGCGGCCATCCGCGCGGTCGCGGCCTGGATCGACTTGCGGATGATGTCCGCGGCCTCGCTGGGGTTGCGGTCGAGCCAGTCGGTGAGGTGCTCGTGCACGACCCGCTGCACGAAGGTCTTGGCCTCGGTGTTGCCCAGCTTGTCCTTGGTCTGGCCCTCGAACTGCGGGTCGCCGAGCTTGACCGAGATGATCGCGGTCAGACCCTCGCGGATGTCCTCGCCGGCGAGGTTCTCGTCCTTCTCCTTGAGCAGCTTCTTCTCGCGCGCGTAGCGGTTGATCAGCGCGGTCAGCGCGGACCGGAAGCCCTCTTCGTGGGTACCGCCGCCGTGCGTGTGGATCGTGTTGGCGAAGCTGTGCACACCCTCGGTGTACTGCGAGTTCCACTGCATCGCGACTTCCACCGAGATGGTCCGCGCCTTGTCCTCGGCCTCGATGTCGATCACCGACGGGTGGACCAGCTCGCCCTTGCGCGAGTTGAGGTAGCGCACGAAGTCGGCGATGCCGCCCTCGTAGTGGTACGTGACCGTGAGCTGCTCGCCCTTGTCGTCCACGTGGTCCGGACGCTCGTCGGTGAGCGAGATGGTCAGGCCCTTGTTGAGGAAGGCCATCTCCTGGAAGCGCCGGGAGAGCGTCTCGAACGAGTAGACCGTGGTCTCGAAGATGTCCGCGTCGGCCCAGAAGGTGACCTGGGTGCCCGTCTCGGTGGTCGCCTCGTGCCGCTCCAGCGGCGCGGTGGGTGTGCCGAGCTTGTAGTCCTGCGTCCAGCGGTAGCCGTCGCGGCGGATGTCCACCGCCAGGCGCGAGGACAGCGCGTTGACCACGGAGACGCCGACGCCGTGCAGACCACCGGAGACCGAGTAGCCGCCGCCGCCGAACTTGCCGCCCGCGTGCAGGATGGTCAGCACGACCTCGACGGCGGGCTTCTTCTCCACCGGGTGCATGTCGACCGGGATGCCACGCCCGTTGTCGACCACGCGCACGCCGCCGTCGGCGAGGATGGTCGCCTCGATGTGCGTCGCGTGGCCCGCGAGCGCCTCGTCGACCGAGTTGTCCACCACCTCGTAGACCAGGTGGTGCAGGCCGCGCTCACCGGTGGAACCGATGTACATGCCCGGGCGCTTCCGGACCGCGTCGAGGCCCTCCAGGACCTGGATGTCACTCGCGCCGTACGACTGCGAGTTGATCGCGGCAGAGGTTTCCGGCGAGCCGGCCACGTCATTCTCCTTGGGGTTGCCGGAATCGGCCACGAAGCGCCCTTTCTGGCACAGCACGGCTCCCTGCCCGGGAGCAGGATCGGCAGGGAGGGTCGGACGGCAGGCAGCCGGCCCGACACGCCCCCGGGCACGGAGCCGCGGAAGTCGAAACAGGATCCGCATGAGCGGTATTGCTGGTTCAGTCTACCGGTCGGGGCGACACAAAGATGGGTTCCCAAGGGCCCTGTGTCCGCGTGTGGCGCCCTGATGTGCCCTGTCGCATGTCCCCCTACTTGCCCCGGGGTCCCGAATCGCTCTCATGGCTGTCCACGCGGCGCGAGCGACTCGGACGGTAACAGCGTGTCAGACCGGTATGACACCGGACACATCGTCCCCGCCGACCCGGCCGATCGGAGCGGATGCACACCCGGGAGTGCACGCCGGCGGTACATCCCGTGGCCGAAAACCACCTACGGCTGTGCGCGCCACTGTCCCCGGCGGCGCTCCTGCGCCGGGCCGAGGACCCGAATGAAGGTGACGGTGCCGTCGCCCAGCTCCTGATTGAGGCGGGCGAGCAGTTTCGGCGCGAGCCAGCGCACGTGGGTCGCGTAGTTGTCGGATTCGGCGCGGACCACCAGTTCGCCGTCCTCGAAGCGCTCCGGGCGACAGTTGGCCGCCATCGCCGGACCGACGATTTCCGGCCACCGCTGGAGTACGCCGTGCACCGCCGCCGGGGTCTGCCAGCCGCGCTCGGTGACCAGGCGCCCCATGATCTGACGCAGCGGCTGGGGGTCGCGGTCGTCGGGTCCCGAACCACTGCGTTTCAAGCCACGCCGTGCCTGGTTCTGGTCCTGCCGAAGATCGTGTCGGGTCCGTGCCTGGGCGCGGGCCTGGGTCAGCGCCGCGCGGGCCAGGTCGATCCCGCGGATCGGCTCGGCGGCCGGCTGCTCGGCCCGCCCGGGGCCGCCGGGAGACGGGATGTGGGCCTCGTCACTCATCCTCGACCCTTCGCACCTCTCCCGCGGCGACGTCGTAGCGCGCACCCGCGAGCGCGGGCGGCACATCCTCGGCCACCGCGGCCGTGACCAGCACCTGTTCACCGTGCGCGACCATCTCGGCGAGCCGCGCGCGACGTGTGACGTCCAGTTCGGCGAACACGTCGTCGAGCACCAGGACCGGCTCGCCGCCGTCCGCGCGCAGCAGCTCGTAGGAGCCCAGCCGCAGGGCCAGCGCGTACGACCAGGACTCGCCGTGGCTGGCGTAGCCCTTGGCGGGCAGCGGGCCCAGCCGCAGCACGAGATCGTCGCGGTGCGGGCCGATCAGCGTCTGACCGCGCTCGACCTCGGCCGCCCGGCCGGCCGCGATCGCCGCCGTGAGCACCGCGTGGATGCCGGCCCGGTCGGTGGGCAGCGGGTCCTCCGACATCGAACTGCGGTAGTCCAGCACGATCGGTCCACCGCCTGTGGACAACGCGTCGTAGGCCTTGTCCACCAGCGGTTGCAGCGCGGCGACCAGATCGAGCCGGGCGAAGGTGAGTTCGGCGCCCGTGGCGGCCAGGTGCTCGTCCCACACGTCCAGCGTGCTCAGCGCACCGCTGCGCCCACCGCCCGCCCGCCGGGCCAGCGCCGCGGTGCGCAGCAGCGTGTTGCGCTGCTTGAGCACCCGGTCGTAGTCCTGCCGCACCCCCAGCAGGCGCGGGGTGCGCGCGGTCAGCAACTCGTCGAGGAACCTGCGACGTTCGCCCGGATCGCCCTTGACCAGGGCCAGGTCCTCCGGGGCGAACAGCACGGTGCGCAGCAGGCCGAGCAGGTCGCGCGGGCGGGTCGCGGGCGAGCGGTTGATCCGGGCCCGGTTGGCCTTGCCGGGGTTGATCTCCAACTCGGCCAGCGCACTGCGGCCGTCCTCGCGGACGATGCTCGCCCGTACGTACGCCCGCTCGGCGCCGAGCCGGACCAGGGGTGCGTCCGAGGCGACCCGGTGGCTGCCGAGCGTGGCCAGGTAGCCGATCGCCTCGACGAGGTTGGTCTTGCCCTGGCCGTTGGGTCCCACGAACGCGGTCACGCCCGGTTCGAGGGGGAGCTCGATCCGGGCGTACGACCGATAGTCGACGAGTGACAGGTGCGCTACATGCATGGGCGGGCGGGCCGATTGCTCAGCCTGCGTCGGCCTCCTTCGGCGGCGTGGTGTCGGCGCCCGGGGCGTCGGCCCCCTTGTGCGTCGACGCGGCGGTGACCGCGTGCCCACCGAACTGATTGCGCAGCGCGGCGATCATCTTCATCTGCGGCGAGTCGTCCTGCCGGGACGCGAATCGGGCGAACAGCGACGCGGTGATCGCGGGCAGCGGGACGGCGTGGTCGATCGCCGCCTCCACGGTCCAGCGGCCCTCGCCGGAGTCCTCCGCGTAACCGCGCAGGCCTTCCAGGTGCTCGTCGTCGTCCATCGCCCGCACGGCCAGGTCGAGCAGCCACGAGCGGATGACGGTGCCCTCCTGCCAGCTGCGGAACACCTCGCGCACGTCGGTGACCACATCGGCGGCCTCCAGCAGTTCCCAGCCCTCGGCGTAGGCCTGCATCAGCGCGTACTCGATGCCGTTGTGCACCATCTTCGCGAAGTGCCCGGCGCCGACCTTGCCCGCGTGCACGAAGCCCGCGGGGCCCTCGGGCTTGAGTGCGTCGAAGATCGGCTGGACCTTCTCGATGTTCGCGGCGTCGCCGCCGCACATCAGCGCATAGCCGTTGTCCCGGCCCCAAACGCCGCCCGAGACACCGCAGTCGACGAAGCCGATGTTCTTCGCGGCCAGCGCCTCGGCGTGCTTGATGTCGTCCGTCCAGCGCGAGTTGCCGCCGTCGACGAGCACGTCACCGGGGGACAGCAGTTCGCCGAGTTCGTCGACCGTGGCCTGGGTGGGTGCGCCTGCGGGCACCATCACCCACACCACGCGCGGCGTCGGTAGTGCGTCCACAAGTTCCTTGAGGCTGTGCACATCCGCGATGTCCGCGTTGCGGTCGTAGCCCACCACCGTGTGGCCCGCGCGGCGCAGACGCTCGCGCATGTTGCCACCCATCTTGCCGAGGCCGACGAGTCCGAGCTGCATCCTGAAATCCTTCGTTCGCTGCTGCGATGCCGGGTGGGGCACCGCCGAGGCCGCTTCCGCACCCCTTGTGGGGGCTTTTCACCGCGTCGACGGTACGCGGGTAGCGGTTGCCCGTGCTGCTGCGGGGTCATGCACGGCGAACCCGTACGAACCCGGAGCCCGTTCGGCCCGGTTGAGCCGCGGCCCTCGGTCAGCCGGACAGGCGCACCGGCATGATCAGGTAGCGGTACTCGTCGGTGGCCTCGGCCTCGACGTCGGGCTTGCCGGTCATCACGGCCGGCTTCGTGGACGTGGTGAAGGAGATCTGGGCGACCGGCGAGCCGATCGCGCTGAGTCCTTCGAGCAGGAACGTCGGGTTGAAGGCGATCGAGATCTCCTCGCCCTCCAGCGTCGCGTCGATCGCCTCGGAGGCCTGCGCCTCGTCGCCGGAACCGGCTTCGAGCACCAGTCGGCCGTCGGAGAAGGACAGCCGCACCGGGGTGTTGCGCTCGGCGACCAGGGACACGCGCTTGACGGCGTCCACGAACGGCGCGGTCTCCACCGTCGCGACGGTCTCCGACTGCTCCGGGAACAGCGCGCGGTACTTGGGGAATTCGCCTTCGAGCAGGCGGGTGGTGGTGCGCCGGCCGGCGCCCTCGAAGCCGATCATGCCCTCGCCGATCTTGTCCCCGGACAGCGCGATCTGCACGCTGTCGCCCTGGGTCAGCGACTTGGCGGTGTCGTTGAGGGTCTTGGCGGGCACCAGGGCCACCGCCGAGGAGAGGCCGTCGGCCTCGGGCTTCCAGTGGAACTGGCGGACCGCGAGCCGGTATCGGTCGGTGGCGGCGAGGGTGACCAGGTCGCCCTCGATCTCGACCCGGACGCCGGTCAGCATCGGCAGCGTGTCGTCGCGGCCGGCCGCGATGGCCACCTGGGCCACGGCGGCGGCGAAGACATCGCCCTCGACGGATCCCGCGGCGGTGGGCATGTCCGGCAGCGCCGGGTAGTCCTCCACCGGGAGGGTGGGCAGGGTGAACCGTGCGCTGCCGCAGACCACGGTCACCTTGGCGCCGTCGGTGGACACCTCGACGGGGCGGTTCGGCAGGCTCTTGGAGATGTCGGCGAGCAGTCGCCCGGACACCAGCACCCGGCCCGGCTCGTCGATCTCGGCCTCGACGCCACCGCGGGCGGAGACCTCGTAGTCGAAGCTGGACAGCGTCAGTCGCTGGTCCGCGGCTTCCAGGAGCAGTCCGGCGAGGACGGGAACCGCCGGCCGCGCCGGGAGACTCCGCGCGGTCCACGCCACCGCATCAGCGAGAACGTCACGCTCGACCCGGAACTTCACCGGTTCACCGCCTCCTGCCGTTACCGGCCGTCTGTCTGTCGTGTGTCTGCCGTTCGTTCGTTCGGCATCGGTGGCAGGCCGTCGGGGCCTACCACCGGCACACAGTCTGACGCACCGCGCCGACAGCCCGCGCAGCCCCCGGCAAACCGGCAGTCCACAGATTCGGGCCGACCCGACCGTTTTCCGTGGATCTCTCTTGAACTACGTGTGGTCGTAGTAGTAGGGGGTGTGGATACCGTGGATAACCGGTATACGCGCAGGTCAGGGCCGGTTTTTTGTCCACTTCGAGGTGTGGGTGAACCCGTGGATAAACCCCCTGTGTCTGTGGATGCCCGAATTGGCTCCACAGGCCGTCCCCAGCCGTACCCGTACTTGTCCCCAAACAATCCCCAGGTCGAGGGCCACTTGTCCCCACCCTCTGCGGATGCCCGTTGGCTTCGGATTCACCGTAAGGGGTGAAACCGACCCGACTGTGGACAGATCCGTGGACAACCTGGGGACAAGCGCGGAATTTCGGTGGACGGGACGTGGACAACCGGACAACACGGCGGTGGACGGTCTGCGGCGGAAAAGTTATCCACAGTCTGTGGAGGAATCCATTCCACATCACCACAGGAACCTGACCTGCCGGCTCGCCGGCTTTTTCCCCAGGTTCCCGCAGCCATTGTGGGGAACTCCGAGGCGGATGCGTCATCCCCATGGTGTGGAAGCCCGAGTCGGCGCCGATCGGTGGATAACTCGGCCCCATTTCGGGCAATGTGACGAAGGTCACATCGAACATGCGAAGGCCGGCGGCCCCAAAGGGGAACGCCGGCCGCTTCTCGGTGGTGATCGGGTGCCGTTTCAGCTCTTGATGCGGTTCGTCAACTCGGTCACCTGGTTGTAGATCGAGCGCCGTTCGGCCATCAACGAGCGGATCTTGCGGTCCGCGTGCATCACCGTCGTGTGGTCGCGTCCGCCGAACTGGGCGCCGATCTTGGGCAGCGAAAGATCGGTCAGCTCACGGCACAGATACATCGCGATCTGGCGCGCGGTGACCAGCACCCGGCTGCGCGAGGTGCCGCACAAGTCCTCGACGGACAGGCCGAAGTACGCGGCGGTGTGCGCCATGATCGTGGTCGCCGTGATCTCGGGTCCCGCGCTGTCCGGGATCAGGTCCTTGAGCACGATCTCGGTGAGCTGCAGGTCCACCGGCTGGCGGTTCAGGCTGGCGAACGCGGTCACCCGGATCAGCGCACCCTCCAGCTCGCGGATGTTCCGGGAGATCTTGCTGGCGATGTACTCCAGCACGTCCGGCGGCGCGTTGAGGCCCTCCTGGATCGCCTTCTTCCGCAGGATCGCGATCCGGGTCTCCAACTCGGGCGGCTGGACGTCGGTCAACAGTCCCCACTCGAATCGGTTGCGCAGCCGGTCCTCCAGCGTCACCAGCTGCTTGGGCGGCCGGTCGGAGGAGATGACGATCTGCTTGTTCGCGTTGTGCAGCGTATTGAAGGTGTGGAAGAACTCCTCCTGGGTCTGCTCCTTGGTCTCCAGGAACTGGATGTCGTCCACGAGCAGGACGTCCACGTCTCGATAACGTCGACGGAAGCCGTCGGCCTTGCCGTCGCGGATCGAGTTGATGAATTCGTTGGTGAACTCCTCCGAGCTCACGTAGCGCACCCGGGTACCCGGATACAGGCTCTTCGCGTAGTGCCCGATCGCGTGCAGCAGGTGTGTCTTGCCCAGCCCCGACTCGCCGTAGATGAACAGCGGGTTGTACGCCTTCGCGGGCGCCTCGGCGACCGCCACCGCGGCCGCGTGCGCGAACCGGTTGCTGGAGCCGATGACGAACGTCTCGAACAGGTATTTGGGGTTCAGTCTGGCGGCCGGCTCGTGCTCCACCACGCCGTGCTCGCGCCCGGTGCCCGGCCGGGCCAACCGCAGCGGTCGCCCGCCGGGCGCATCGGCCGGCGGCACGGGCGGGGACTGGTGGGGAGGAGGGGACTGCTGTGGCGGTTGCGCGACACCCGGCGACTGGTCTCTGTCGCCGGATTGATGTGTCGAATTATCCACAAAGCTGTGGACGGAAGGTGTGGAAAAGCCGGGCGGCCCGAACAGGTCTTCGCGGTCCGCAAAGAGGGTTCCATCCGATGGCGGAATTCCCGGGTGATCGGATGAAACGTTCGGATTGCCCCCGTATCCGTATTGATCGCGAGAATCCCGTGGATCCCGCGGATCGCGGGCGTCCCGGGACTCGCGCGGCTCCCGCGGATCGCGCAGTTCGCGCTGCTCCCGGGCATCGCGCGCATCCCGGGGGTCCCTGGGGTCGCGCTGCTCGCGCGGGTCGCGCTGGTCCCGGTACGGTCCGGGCGCGTAGCGCTCGTGCGGGTAGTCCTGCTGATACTGCGGCTCGGCGTAGGGATCGCGGTCCTGGCGATACGGCTGCTGGCCGTACGGCTCCTGCGGGTAGCCGTCGCGGCCGTAGCGGTCGCCGCCATAGGAGGAGCGACCGTAGGGGCCGGGGTTGTAGTCGTCGTGCCGGGGCGAACGGTCGTGCCGCTCGGGCACCGGCTCCGGCTCGCCGGCACCCGGCTCGACGCTGACCGCGAACCGGATCGGCCGCCCGAAACCGTGGCTCAACGCGTCCGTGACCACCTGGCGGAGCCGGGTCTCCAGGACTTCCTTGGCGAACTCGTTCGGCACCGCGAGCAGCGCGGTGTCGGAGAAGAGGGTCAGCGGCTGTGTCCGCTGGAGCCATCCTTTGTCCTTGGCCGTGACCGAGTCGTCGGTGGCCAGTCGTTCCAGGAACCGTGCCCAGACTGCGGCGAGGTCGCTGGTGATGTCAGCCACAGTGCACGCTCTTTCATTGCATCGACGCAGGTCTCGGGAGGGCTCCCAGTGTCCCGGACCCCGGGAGCGAGCGCTCCGGTCCGACCCACCTGTTCACGGTAGTGGCGCCCGGTAGCCTGCTCAACCCGTTGTCCACAGGCTGTGTACAGCCTGCCCCGTACGGCGTTTCCGCAGGTGGGCGACGTGCCCCGGATCCCCCATTTGACCCCGTCGCCTGTTGGTACGTACCGTGGGCCGGTCTAGTTGTCTGACGACCGCTGCCGCATGTCCGAGATCATGTCGATGCGGACGTACGGTGGTGGCCGGCGGTCTTTTCTGCCGGCCCACGATTCAAATCCTGGAGCCCCCGAGTGAGCAAGCGCACCTTCCAGCCGAACAACCGTCGCCGGGCGAAGACCCACGGGTTCCGGCTGCGCATGCGCACCCGTGCCGGTCGCGCCATCCTTGCTGCCCGCCGCCGCAAGGGCCGCGCGGAGCTTTCCGCCTGAGTTCGCGGATCTCTCCGTGCTGCCTGCCGATAACCGGCTGAGGCGGCGCGAGGACTTCGCGATCGCGGTTCGCCGCGGGCGTCGAGCCGGCCGTCCCCATCTGGTCGTCCACCTGCATCGTCAGGAGACGAGCGGACCAGTGACGTCCGAACGCACCCCGGCGACCGCACCGCCGTCCGAGCCGGACACCCTGCGCCAATCTGTGGCAGAGGACCCGCACGCGGATGTGGAGCACGCTCCACCACCGCGTGCGGGTTTCGTCGTGAGCAAGGCTGTCGGCCCCGCGGTTGTCCGTAACGTCGTCAAGCGTCGGCTACGCCACCTCATACGCGATCGGATGGCCCTGCTCCCGGCAGGTAGCCTGGTCGTGGTACGGGCATTGCCACCCGCAGCCCAGGCGGACCATTCCGCCCTGGCACGGGATCTGGACGCAGCGTTCGACCGGCTCCTGGGCCGGGCCGGGCGCCCTGTCGCGGTTCGAGCGGATGGGCCCGCGGCCAAGCCTGGAGCGACGGCGTGAAGTACCTGTTCATGGGGTTCATTCGGGTCTATCAGTGGACGATCAGCCCGATGCTGGGGCCGGTGTGTCGCTTCTACCCGTCGTGCTCGCATTATGGGTACGAGGCGATGTCCGTGCACGGCGCCTTCAAGGGCACCTACCTCACCGTGTGGCGCATCCTGCGCTGCAACCCCTGGAACTCTGGCGGTGTCGATCCTGTGCCGCCGCGCACACGCCGACCGTGGCGACTCCCCGAGCGGAAGTCGCGCTCGGAGTCGGAGCCGCACGAGCGGCAGCAGACGTCCAGCACCGGCCGTACCGAGCCCGCGCCCGGTGCGAACACCACCGCCCGAGGAGCTTGACCGTGGGGATTCTTAACCCCCTATATACCGCCGTCTCGTGGATCATCGTTCAGTTCCACTCGTTGTTCAGCCCGATCTTCGGCAAGAGCAGCGGTTGGTCCTGGGGCCTGTCCATCGTCTGCCTCGTGGTCGTCATCCGGATCTGCCTGATCCCGCTCTTCGTGAAGCAGATCAAGGCGACCCGTGGTCTTCAGGCGCTGCAGCCGCGGATCAAGGAGGTCCAGAAGCGGTACAAGGACGACCGTGAGCGTCAGTCCCAGGAAATGATGAAGCTCTACAAGGAGACGGGTACCAACCCGCTCTCGAGCTGCCTTCCGATCCTGGTCCAGTCGCCGTTCTTCTTCGCCCTGTTCCACGTGCTGCAGCGCGTCTCGCAGAACCGCACGGTCGGCGTGATCGACCGCGACCTGGTGAACAGCGCCCAGCAGGCGCACATCTTCGGCGCCCCGATCGCCGCCAAGTTCACCGACTCGGCGGCCAAGATCGCCAGCCTCGGGGCCGACCTGACCACCGTGCGCATCGTCACCATCGTGATGATCGTGCTGATGTCCGGGTCGCAGTTCTTCACCCAGCGCCAGCTGATGACGAAGAACACCGACCCCGCTTCGCTCGTGGGCAATCCGTTCGCGAAGCAGCAGAAGCTGATGATGTACGCGTTCCCGATCATGTTCGCGGTCTTCGGCATCAACTTCCCCGTCGGTGTGCTCATCTACTGGCTCACCACCAACGTGTGGACGATGGGTCAGCAGCTGTTCGTGATCAACCGCAACCCCACGCCCGGCAGCCCGGCGTTCAAGGTGCGGCAGGAGAAGCTCGCGGAGAAGGCGCGCAAGCAGGGCAAGGTGCTGCTTCCCGACGGCAAGCTGATGGACGCCGCCGAGTACGAGGCCCAGCAGGCCGAGCTGAAGGCCCAGGCCGCCCGGCGCCAGCAGCCCACCAGGCTCACCAAGTCGCAGCGCAAGGCCCGTGCCCGGGACGACGCGGACGCGGCCGCCAGGGACGCCGAGGAGGGCTCGGAGGCCGGCGCTGCGGCGAGCAACGGCACGTCCGGCACCGCCCGCTCGAACGGCTCGGTGAAGGGCTCGACCGCGCGGACACCGCATTCCGGCGCGCGTAACGCCGGCCCGCGCAAGCAGACCCAGAGCCGGAAGCACCACCCGAGGAAGAAGTGACCGCCCTCGACGGGGCGGCCGCCCTCTCCACCGACTCGCTCACTCGTCCACAAAGGAGTTCCCCTGTGACGGAAGGCACGACCCCCGCCGTCGACTCACCCGCCGCCTCGCGTCGGATCACGCTCACCGCGGAGGAGATCAGCCGTCTGGAGCAGGAGGGTGAGATCGCCGCGGACTACCTGGAGGCCCTGCTCGACATCGCCGACCTCGACGGCGACATCGACATGGACGTCGAAGGCGGACGCGCGTCGGTCTCGGTGATCGCCGGCGACGAAAGCGAATCCTCCGGTGCCGACCTCAAGCGGCTCGTCGGTCGCGACGGCGAGGTCCTGGAAGCCCTCCAGGAACTGACCCGGCTGGCCGTGCACCGCGAGACCGGCGAGCGCAGCCGGTTGATGCTCGACGTGGACGGCTTCCGTGCCGCCAAGCGGGCGAACCTGGCGGAGATCGCCACCGAGGCGGTGGAAGAGGTCAAGGCGGCGGGTACGTCCCTCAAGCTGAAGCCGATGACCCCGTTCGAGCGCAAGGTCGTGCACGACACCGTCGCGGAGGCCGGACTGCGCAGCGAGTCGGAGGGCGAGGAGCCCAATCGCTGCGTCGTCGTCCTGCCCGCCTGATCGGATCCCCGGATCCGTTTCCGCAAACCGTCGCGCCGGCCCCACCCGCATCCCGGGTGGGGCCGGCGCCGTTCCTGGGATGATGTTCCACGTGAAACGTCAGGACGACACGACCCCCGACCCGCCGGCGGACGAGCGCGCGCCCGAGGCCCCGGAGGCGGCGGCTCGCCTCTTCGGTGCCAACCTGGACCGCGCGATCCGCTATGCCGATCTGCTGGCCGGTCCCGGTGTACGCCGGGGCATGGTCGGCCCACGCGAAGTCGGCCGGCTCTGGGAGCGGCACCTGCTCAACTGCGGGGTGGTCGCCGAATTGATCGCCGAGAACGCGATCGTGCACGACGTCGGTTCGGGTGGTGGTCTGCCGGGCATTCCGCTCGCGCTGGTCCGGCCGGACCTGCGGATCACCCTCGTCGAGCCGTTGTTGCGGCGCACCACGTTCCTCGACGAGGTGGTCGAGGAACTCGGCCTCGACAACGTCGAGGTGCTGCGCGGGCGCGCCGAGGAACTGCGCGGCCGTACCTCCGCCGACGTGGTGACCGCACGTGCGGTCGCGCCGTTGGCCAAGCTGGCCGGGTGGGGCCTGCCGCTGCTCGGCTCGGGCGGCGAGATGCTCGCCCTCAAGGGCGACTCGGCCGCCGAGGAACTCCTGGAGTCCGAGGCGGACTTGCGCAAGCTCGGTGCCGTGTCCTGGACGGTCGCGCACGCGGGTGCCGGAATCGTGGACCCGCTGACCACCGTGGTCCGGGTGCGGATCGGCACCGTCGTGGCCAAGGAGTCCAAGGCGACGAAGGCGCGCCGAGCCGCGAAGACAACGCGGCGGCGTCCCGGGAAGTAGCAGCGCCCCCGGGTTGGGCCGGACGGCTGAAACGCCGTTCCTGCCCGCTCGGGGTGTGTCGTGAGCGCCGTGGCATCGCCGCACCCGGGATCGTGTTTCACGTGAAACGTCTTCCGTGGAAACGCTTCTACTCGCCTGAGGCGCGCCGGAACGTGACACCCTCTGAGGGTGCCGCCGCAGTGCGTGGTCATTCCGTCGGCCCGAGTTCCCATGTCGCCGCGGCAGGAGAGGAGAGTGGACCGTTGCCGTCCGAGTATCCGACAGCCTCGATGCCGGCGCCCCGAGTAGGCGCCGGCGTCGACGTTTCACGTGAAACAGAGGCCCCCGGTATCGAAGACACGCCCATCGCTCGAGCGGCCAGACAGGCCGTCGAGACGATGGGCCGCGCTTCGGAAGGGCTACCGCGCCCGGAGCGCACCCGGGTCATGGTGGTCGCGAACCAGAAGGGTGGCGTCGGCAAGACCACGTCGACCGTGAACCTCGCGGCGGCGCTGGCGATGCACGGCGCCCGGGTGTTGGTGATAGACCTCGACCCGCAGGGCAACGCCTCCACGGCGCTCGGGGTGGACCATCACGCGGGCACGCCGTCGATCTACGAGGTGCTCGTCGAGGGCCGCGACCTGGCCGAGGTCGTCCAGCCGGTGCGCGACGTCGAGGGCCTGTTCTGCGCTCCGGCCACGATCGACCTGGCCGGCGCCGAGATCGAACTCGTCTCCCTGGTCGCCCGGGAGAGTCGGCTCCAGCGCGCCATCTCGTCCTACGAGCAGCCGTTGGACTACATCCTGATCGACTGTCCGCCCTCGCTCGGCCTGTTGACCGTCAACGCGCTCGTGGCGGGTGCCGAGGTGGTCATCCCGATCCAGTGCGAGTACTACGCGCTGGAGGGGCTCGGCCAGTTGTTGCGCAACGTGGAACTGGTCCGCGCGCACCTGAATCCGAACCTGGCCGTGTCGACGATCCTGCTCACCATGTACGACGCCCGCACCCGGCTTGCCTCGCAGGTGGCCCAGGAGGTGCGCGACCACTTCCCGGACGAGGTGCTGCCGACCGCGATCCCGCGCTCGGTACGGATCTCCGAGGCACCCAGCTACGGCCAGACCGTGATGACCTACGACCCGGGCTCCACCGGTGCGTTGTCGTATCTTGAAGCGGCTCGGGAGATGGCGCTGCGCGGCGTGGCGAAGGCGAAGGAGGAAGTATGAGCGGACAACGCAGGGGTTTGGGCAAGGGGCTCGAATCGATCATCCCCACTCGGGCACTGAAGCCGTCGTCCTCCGCCGCGGAGACCCTGCGCAGGATGGCGGAAATAGCGACCGACGAGCCGGCCATGTCGCCGGCCTCGGTCCCGGTCCAGGAATCGCCACGGGGCAGCAGGACGGCGGTGCAGCCGGCCGCGCTGTACGCCGAGTTGCTGCTCGATGTGATCACGCCGAACCCGCGCCAGCCCCGCGAGGTGTTCGACGAGGGCGCGATGGCCGAGTTGGTCCAGTCGATCCGGGAAGTGGGTGTGCTCCAGCCGGTCGTGGTCCGTGCGTCGGGTGACGGCACCTACGAACTGGTGATGGGCGAGCGACGGTGGCGGGCCTCTCGCGAGGCGGGGCTGACCCACGTGCCGGCCATCGTCCGGGTCACCCAGGACGACAAGCTGTTGCTCGACGCGCTCCTGGAGAACCTGCACCGTTCCGAACTCAACCCGCTCGAAGAGGCCATGGCCTACGAGCAGTTGCTGGAGGAGTTCGCGTGCAGTCACGACAGCCTTGCCAAGCGGATCGGGCGCTCGCGCCCGTATGTGTCGAACACCCTGCGGCTGTTGAAGTTGCCGACCGAGGTGCGGACCAGCCTGGCGGCCGGGACGCTCCTCGCCGGGCACGCGATCGCGTTGCTCAAGATCGAGGAGTATCCGGACGAGCTGGCCAAGCTCGCCAAGCGCATCATCCGCGAGGGCATGACGGTGCGCACCGTCGAAGAGATCGCCTCGCAGATCAAGGGTGAGGGTCCGGCGCGGCCGGCGAAGACGCAGAAGCCGCGACCGGGTGGGCTCGTCGCACCGGCCCTGAACCAGCTCGCGGATCGGCTCAAGGACCGCTTCGAGACCGAGGTGAAGGTGGTCCTCGGCCCGAAGAAGGGCAAGATCGTCGTGGAGTTCGCGTCGGTCGAGGATCTGGAACGCATCCTCGCCTCGATGGCGCCCGGTGAAGGCGACCAGTTCGCCAAGCGGCTGAGTGAGCCGCAGGGTCGGGCGCGACCCGAGTCGCCGGCCGAGTCGACCGCGGCCGAGTCGACCGCGGCGGATGACCAACCCTCGGTGTTGGTCCCGTAGTCGACGCAGAAACACCGAAGCACCGAAGCACCGAAGCACGGAAGTACGGAGAAGGGGCCCGCGGTCGTTGACCGCAGGCCCCTTCCTTGCTTGTGTTTCACGTGAAACGTGCCGCCTGCTCGATGCGGCGGTGCTGCTCGCGCACGTTTCACGTGAAACGTGGCACCCCTGGAGGGGCGATGAGGTCGATGCGTTGGATCGTCGCGGGTCTGGGAGTGGGTGCCGTCGGCGGTTTCGTCGGCGGGCTGCTCGGTGGTTCGCCGCGTTCCCGGGTGTCGATTCCCGCGCCGTGGACGCCCGATGGGCCCGCGATTCCGGTTCATGCGCTGCCTGAGGGCTCACGTCGGCCGGTGGATCGGGTCGTCCTCGACGAGGCGGCGCTCGCTCGAGCGAGAGCCGATCGGCTCGGGTACTGAGTGGCTCGGTTGCTGCCGGCTCGGACGCCGGTCGACTCGGGTGCCGGTCGACTCAGGTGAAGACGGGCAGTCGCAGCATGCCGGTGGGCACGTCCTCGTCCGGCGGCAGGTAGAGCCGCTGGAGGGCCACCACGATCGACTCGGCGGCGTGGTCGCGGAATTCCGACCCGGCCAGTCGGGCCGCGTCCTCCGCGTTGGTGAGGTAGCCCAACTCGATCCGCACGGCGGGCATCCGGGTGCGCCGTAGCAGCGTCCACGCCTTGCCGTGGGTCCGACCGTCGACCAGGCCGGTACGCGCGACGAGTTCGCGCTGAACCAGGCTCGCGAAGTGCTCTCCGGTCGGCGAGCGTCGCCCGTACCGGTCGCTTCCGCTGCCGTAGTAGTAGCTGGAGACGCCGCTCGCCCGCGGGCTTTCGTTGCGGTCCGCGTGCAGGGATATCACCAGGTCCGCGTCGGTGGCATTGGCGAAGGCCGCACGGTCCTCCTCGCCGATGCCGTCGGAGTCCAGGCCGCGGGTGAGGTACGCCTGGACGCCGAGGGCGGACAGCCGACCCTCCAGTCGCCGGGCGAGATCCCACACCACCTCGGCCTCGGCCAATCCGTGTGCCACCACGCCCAGGTCCGTGCCGCCGTGACCCGGGTCGATCACCACGGTCTTGCCGGCCAGCGATGGGCCGGAGCGGTGCAGCAGTTCGGATTCGCGCATCGCGTGCGGCTGGCCGCCGACGACCGTGCGTGCGAGCCGGTCGAGGGCTCGGAACGTGGCCGGTCCACACGTGCCGTCTGCGCCCAGCCCGTAGTTGCGCTGGAATTCGCGCAGCGCGCGCTCGGTGGCGGGGCCCAGGATGCCGTCCACCCGGCCGCAGTCGAAGCCCATGTCGAGCAGCCGCTGCTGGAGGGTGGCCACGTCGTCCCCGACCGTCGGGTGACCGATCGAGTAGGACAGCATGCGGTCGCCGAGGCGCCATCGTGCCTCGTCGAGGTGACGGTAGGTCTCCGGGCCGACGATGCCGTCCACGGTCATTGCCCGCTGCTGCTGGAAATGCCGGACGGCGAGATCCACGGAATGGTCGAACACCGCGTCCGCGTAGCCGCCGTGGCCGTCCCCGTCCCCGCTGCCGGCGACCGCATGGGCACCGGCGGGCAGGAGGCCGAGCAGCACCAGTTTGGACCTGATCTCGGCGACTGCGGGGCCGGTGTCACCGCGTCGGTACCGCCGCTGCATGGTCATGGAAAGAAGTCCTCCCGAGTTTTGACGCAACACTCGATCGTACGCGCGCATTCGGTCGTTCCCGTACCGGAGCGGGGCTCTCGGGGCGGATTCCGGCCCGGGCGGGCGATCGGCCGTCCCGGGGCCGCCCACCGGTCGTCGGTACGCCCTGACACGCGCGAAGGGCGCTCCCCGGTTCCGGGAAGCGCCCTTCGGATGCCGCGCGGCCGCCGCGTCGATCGGGTCGACTCAGACGTACTCGGCGAGCTCCTTGAGGAGCATCGACTTCGGCTTGGCACCGACGATCGTCTTGACGATCTCGCCGCCCTTGAAGACGTGCAGGGTCGGGATCGACATCACGCCGTAGCGGGTGGTGATCTCCGGGTTCTGGTCGATGTTGAGCTTCGCGACGGTGAGCTTGTCACCGTTCTCGTCCGCGATCTGCTCGAGCGCCGGGGCGATCTGGCGGCACGGGCCGCACCACTCGGCCCAGAAGTCGACGAGCACTGCCTTGTCGCTCATCAGGACGTCGGTGTCGAAGGTCTTGTCGGTGACGGTGACGGTGACGGTGGCCCCGGCCATGGTTGCTCCTCGGTGTGCTCGGGTGGAAGGAAGTGGGACGAGTTTGTGGGTCAGGCGACGGCGCCGTCGGCGAGCGAGGCGAGGTAGCGCTCGGCGTCGAGCGCGGCGGCACAGCCGGTGCCGGCCGCGGTGATCGCCTGCCGGTAGGTGTGGTCCACGACATCGCCCGCCGCGAAGACGCCGGTGAGGTTGGTGTGCGTGGTCGGGGCGTCGACCTTGATGTAGCCCTCGGCGTCCAGCTCGATCTGGTCGCCCAGGAGTTCGGTGCGCGGGTCGTGGCCGACCGCGATGAACAGGCCGGTCACCGCCAGGTCGCGCAACTCGCCGGTGCCGGTGTCACGCAGCTTGACGCCGGTGAGCTTGCCGTCGCCCACGATCTCGGCGACCTCGCTGTTCCACGCGAACGAGATCTTCTCGTCGGCGAACGCCCGATGTTGCATCGCCTTGCTCGCGCGCAGCTCGTCCCGACGGTGGATGACGGTCACCGAGCGGGCGAAGCGGGACAGGAACGTGGCCTCCTCGATCGCCGAGTCGCCACCGCCGACCACCGCGATGTCCTGGTCCCGGAAGAAGAAGCCGTCGCAGGTGGCACACCAGGAGACGCCGCGACCGGAGAGTGCGTCCTCGTTGGGCAGGTTGAGCTTGCGGTACGCGGACCCGGTCGCCAGGATCACCGCGTGCGCCTTGTGCACGGTGCCCGCGCCGTCCGTGACGGTCTTGACCGCGCCCGTGAGGTCGACGGCCACGACGTCGTCCGGAATCAGCTCGGCGCCGAAGCGCTCGGCCTGCTTGCGCATGTTGTCCATCAGATCCGGACCCATGATGCCGTCCGGCCAGCCGGGGAAGTTCTCGACCTCGGTGGTGTTCATCAGTGCGCCGCCCGCAGTGACGGCGCCTTCGAAGACCAGCGGCTTCAGGTCCGCGCGTGCTGCGTAGACGGCGGCCGTGTACCCGGTCGGACCCGATCCGATGATGATCACGTTGCGGACGTCGCTCACGCTGAGCCTTTCCTGGTTCCTTGTCGAGCCTCGGGCCGGAGGCCGGCCTCGGCTGTGCGGGTCTGCGAGCCCCGCGCCCCGATGAGATGCGGTGTCTCGTTCGACAACGGATCCTAGGTGCGCACCATTCCCGGCTCCCAACGCCGCGAGCGCGGCGTGCCGGGGATCACCCTCGGGGGACCACGGTGCTGAGCAACACGGAGCCCGTGCCGGGGCCCGACGGGGCCGCCGAGAGCTGTGTGGCGCAGGACGCGTCCACGATGTACACCCGGACCCGGTCGGCACTCGGGCCGTTCAGGACCACGACCCGGACCGGCTTGCCGGCGTAGCGGCCGTCGTCGGTGGCCAGCGGCCGGGCGGCGTCCGGACCGATCGCGGCGGCGACGCAGTCGGGCAGGTCCGCGAGCGGGGTCGCCGGGGTGCGGCGCAACAACT
Organism: Embleya sp. NPDC008237; assembly: GCF_042956465.1. Taxonomy (NCBI): domain Bacteria; kingdom Bacillati; phylum Actinomycetota; class Actinomycetes; order Kitasatosporales; family Streptomycetaceae; genus Embleya; species Embleya sp. NPDC008237. Next base: position 124,559 of record NZ_JBIBGL010000014.1, on the reverse strand, counting down.
GCGCGACCTGCTCGGGCAGTCCGGCGGCCGTGTATTCCCGGGGAGCCGCGATGGACGGCCGCTGCGGCGTCTCCGGGGTCTGCGCTTCCGACTTCGCGCCCGGTTGCTCGCCCGCCTTGCCGGACGGCGCGGGCCGGTCGGCACCCTGGGGCGCGGACACGGCGGAGTTGCCCTTGGCGGCGGTCGGTTTGTGGGCGCCGTCGTCGTCCCCGGTGCCGACCAGGACGGTGACGCCCAGGGCCACCGCCGCCACGGCGGCGGCCGCGAGCAGCAGCGGACCGCGGCGCCGCCGGCGCCGGGCGGCGTCCAGATGGACGACGTCGTGGTCGAAGGCGTGCTCGGACGCATGCGGTGCCGTGGTCGGTGCGGGCGGTGCCGGGGCGGCCGGGACGCTCGTGCGGGGGATGCCCACCGAAGGTGCCTCGGCGGGTCGCGGCGGCGGGAGCGCGGCCAGCGCGAGCGCGTCGTCGATCCGCGCGATCACGTCGGCGGGCATCGGTTCGGCGGGTTGTCCGCCGAGCAACTCGCGGACCTCCGCGAGCGCGTCCCGGGTGTCGCGACACTCGGCGCACTCGGCGAGGTGTGCGTGCACGGCCGTCGCCTGCTCCGGATCGAGCAGTCCTTCGACGAGGTCGGACAGCACCTCGACGTCGATGTGCTCGCTCATCGTGTGCCACCTCCCTCCATGCTCGTGCCGCCCGCGTCGGGGGCCGGACCGCCGGCTCTCGGTCGGTCGTCCGTCGATGGGACGGATTGTCCGGCTCCGGGGTTCCCGGATGCCCGGGACGGTCCGGGCGGCCCCGCCTCGCGCAGGTGCCGCACCAGCGGCAGCAGCTTGGCGCGACCGCGGGCGCAGCGGCTCTTGATGGTGCCCGAGGCGACCTGCAGGATCCGGGCCGCCTCCTCGACGGGGTAGCCCTCCATGTCCACCAGCACCAGTGCGGCCCGCTGCTCGGCCGGCAGCGTGGCCAGCGCGGCGAGAACTTCCGCGCGGGTCTCGCCGCGGATCGCCGGGTCCTCGTGCACGGGCGCGGGCAGCCGCTGGTCGAGATCCTCGGGCAGCGGTACGGCCGGCCGGGCGGCCCGACGCCGGGCCCGGTCCAGGCAGGCGTTCACCACGATCCGGTGCAGCCACGTCGTGACGGCCGCGCGGCCCTCGAACCTACCCGCGGCACGGTAGGCGGATACCAGGGCGTCCTGGAGGGCGTCAGCGGCTTCCTCGCGGTCGCCCAGCGTGCGCAGCGCCACCGCCCACAGCCGGTCGCGGTGCCGACGGACGACCTCGCCGAACGCGTCGGGGTCGCCGGCGGCGTGCCGGGTGAGCAGATCGGCGTCGGTGACGTCCGCGTACGCCGATCCGGTCTGCTCCGTACTCACCGCCTACCTCCCCTGGGCCCGGGGTCATCCTGGCACGGGCCGCCGGCGCCTTGGAGAGGGGTTCGCCTCGATCGCCCGGGCAGGGGTCAGCCGTTGACGATGAAGCTGACCTCACGCCAGGCGTTCTGATAGCCCGGGGTGTAGATGTCGTAGTCGCCGACGTCCCGCAGAACCTCGGGCATCGTGGTCATCAGAACCAGCACGTAGCGGGTCTTGACCGCCTGGTCGCCGACCACGTTCAGCTGGGTGTCGTCGGTCCCCTTGCTGCCGATGGTCACCCTGTAGGCTTCCTGGTTCGTCGGCATCGTCGACCCGGCGCCGGGCGCGGCCTTGAGGGTGACGGTGGTGGTCGACCCACCGGCGCCGAGCGCGATGTTCACGCCTTGTACCTCCATCGGTTCGCCGAGGTCGTAGACGATCCCGTAACCCGTGCGGCCGTTGTATTTGATGGTCGGGCCGTCGAGCATCATGTTCGTGTGCCAGTAGGTCTGACGCTTGCCGTCGTATGTCTTCGCCACGCCGTCCGGGTCGGTGGGTGCGGCGCCGATCGAGATCTCCCTGCCGGTCTTCGGGGTGACCTCCCGAGAGGTCGCCGGTACCGTCGGAGGCTGGGTCGGCGTGCTCGACGGGCCGCCCCCCTGCCGCTTCAACGGATCCGGCTTCTCCTCCCCGTCCCCCACATGGCTGGCCACCTGCCACGTCACCAGGACGATCGCGAGCACCACGAGCACCGCGACCGCACTCTTGACCGTCGCGCCGAACCGGCCGCCCAGCGGGGGCGGCGGTGCGACCGGCGGTCGGACGGAGCCGTTCGAGCCACCACCGCCGGTGTAGCCGGCCGTCGAGTAGACCGTCCGGGTCGGCGTCGGCGTGTAGACGGGGTACTCGTCCTGCTCCGGGCCGCCGACGATCTCGCCCTGCTCGGGCGGATGGATCTCCGGGATCGCGCCGATCGCCGCGGACAGTTCGCCCGGTGTCTCGAACGCCGGTTCGTGCTTGACCTCGTGGCCCAGCGCGCGCATCGTCAGCGCGGCCAGCGTGTCGTCCACTCCGGCCCGGATCTGGCCGGGCGCGCAGAGCCTGCCACCGGTGAACGGAGCGGCCTGTAGCCCGTATTCGGTGCCGTCGACCCAACGCCGGGTCAGCGCCGCGTACATCAGCCTGCCGACCGCGTGCGTGTCGTCGCGGGCCGCGTCGGTGGTGTCGTGTCCGTAGAGGGCCGCCTCGACCGCCAGGCCGACGATCTTGTACTGGCCGGTGTGCATGCGCAGCACGTTCTCCGGCGTCAGGCGCAGGTGCGACAGACCGGCCCGGTGCGCGACGGACATCGCCTGGGCGACCGCGCGGGAGAGTTCGTACACCTCGTGCGGCGGCAGCGGCGCGCTCTCGAAGACCTTGGTGAGGTTGTCCGCGTCGGGCAGCCATTCCTTCACCACGTAGATCAGGCCGTCCTGTTCGGCGCAGTCGAGCACCTGGACGAAGCGTGGGTCGCCCATCAGCGCGGCGGCACGGGCGGCGGAGATCACGGCCCGGCCGTGCTCCCCGCCGGCGGGGACGATGTGCACGCCCACCGCGCGCCGGAGCTTCTCGTCGACGGCGCGCCAGGTCTCGCTGCGGCCGTTCTGCGACAGGCGGTGTTCGAGCCGGTAGCGGTCGGCCAACCGGGTGCCGCGACTGACCCGCGGCGCCGCGGGTTCCGCGGCCGGCGCCGGCCGAGCCGACTCGGGCTCGGTGGTCTTCGGGGCGGCCGACTCGGGGGTGCTCGCCCTGCCGCTCCGGGCGGTGGAGTCGGCAGGCCTTTTCCGCTTCGCCCGCTTGTGGGTTACCGGTTCGTCCTCGGCCGACTCGGAATCGGACTCGGCGGCCACGGACACGGCGGCCACGGACGCTGCGGGCGGGGCCTCGGCAGCGGGGGCCCGGGAAGGCGCGGTGGACCCGGCGGCCGCGGCAGGTGCGGTGTCCGCGATCTCGGCCGAATCGCCGTCCGCAGAGCCGTTGTTCACACCGGCGCCGGTCACGGACTCGCCGGCTTCGGTGGATGTGGCGGCTTCGGATCCGACTTCTTCGCCCGCGTCGGGTTCGGGTTCCGCATCGACGGGCAGAACCGTGGTGGTACTTCCCGAGACCCCTGAGACATTACCGCCGGAGACCTTGCCGTCCGAACCGACCGGATTGTCCGACGATGTATCAGAAGCCTTTGGCGGTACGGGGTTTGCCTCGTCCGTCGCTAGGTCGACGGATCCTGCGGTTCGGTCCGTCACCTCGGCCTCATCCTCCTCGTCGGCGTACTCATCGTAGAGGTGAGGCATCTCGGGCCGTAGGTCAGGGACGACCTCTACACACCATGAGACTCTCCGGCCCCACTTCGGGTTGCCTCCTCGCAAGATCCGTAAGGAAACCGAGACCGGCGTAACGGGAGCTTTACCCCGGTTCCGGCGTGCGGCACACCCTCACTCGCCCATGGTGGTACATCCCACACCGATCCGCCCGCCGAATTCCCGGTGCGGGATTCGGCGGGCGGTGGTCCGTGCGGGGTCGAGGCGGCGGTCAGCGGCCGAGCCGGCCCTTGATCATCCCGGTCATCGCGGTCATCTCCTCGACCCGCATCCGGTTGGCCGCGATGAAGAACACGACGAACATCGTCACGATCCCCGCGCCCACCGCGATCGCCGAGCCGCCCATGCCCGAGCCGAAGTGGCCCGTGCACACCCGGGCCACGAAGAACGCCGCGGCGCCGCCGACCGCGGCGGCGATCGACAGCCGGGTGTAGGTCCGGGTCACCCGTCGGCCGTCCAGGTCGCCGAGCCGCTTCTTGAGCCGTTGTGCGGCCAGCACCACGCCCACCAGGTAGGCGAGGCTGTAGCCGCCGGCGATGCCGACACCGGCCCACTTGGTGGGCAGCGCGACGTAGGCGAGACCCGCGAAGGCCGCCTGGGCGCCGGCGATCCATACCGTGTTCAGGAACGGCGTCCGGGTGTCCTCGTACACGTAGAACCCGCGCAGCAGCACGTATTGCGCCGAGTACGGGATCAGTCCCAGGCCGAGCGCCATCAGCATGTAGCCGATCCAGTGCGCGCTCTGTTCTCCGGTCGGGGCGAAGATGAAGCCGCCGATGTCGCGACCCAGCGCCACGAAGATCGCCGCACACGGGATCATCGCCACCGCCGACAACCGCAGCCCGGAGGAGATGTCGCCACGCACGCTGGCCAGGTCGCCGTCCGCGGCGGCCCGGCTCATCCGGGGCAACATCGCGGTCATCACCGACACGGTGATCACCGCTTGCGGCAACTGCCAGATCAGCAGCGCGCTGCTGTAGGCGGTGAAGCCGACGCCGAACTGGATGTTCTGGTCCCGCGCGTCCACGTCGATCGCGGTGGCGAGCTGGGTCACCACCAGGTAGCCCGCCTGGTTCGCGAGCACGAACAGGAACGTCCACTTGGCCAGCCCGAGCGCCTTGCCCATCCCCGAGCCGCGCCAGTCGAACCGGGGCCGGAAGCGGAACCGGGCCGCCTTCAGGTACGGGATCATCGCCATCGACTGCACGACCATCCCCAGCAGCGTGCCCAGGCCCAGCAGCCGGATCTCGTCCGGAGTGATGGTGTCCGAGTTCTGCCCGGTGTTCTTCGCGGTGCCGGCCACCCAGATGTACAGGCCGAACGTGGCGATGATGACGATGTTGTTCAGGACCGGGGTCCACATCATCGGGCCGTAGCGCTCGCGCGCGTTGAGGATCTGCCCGAACAGCACGTGCAGACCCATGAAGAAGATGATCGGCAGGCAGTAGCGGGCGAAGGTGATCGCCAGCTCGTAGTCCTGGTGGTGTTTCGCCAGCGAGTTCGCGAAGGCCCGGATCAGCAGCGGCGCGCCCAGCCAGGCGATCACCACCAGCCCTGCGAGCACCGTCATGACCAGGGTGAGCAGGCGGTTCGCGTACGCCTCGCCGCCGTCGTCGTCCTGGCGCATCGCGCGCACCAGCTGCGGTACGAAGACCGCGTTCAGCGCACCGCCGCCGACCAGGATGTACAGCAGCGTCGGCATCGTGTTGGCGACGTTGTAGGTGTTCGCCAGGATCGCCGTGCCCAGAGCCGCCGCGGCGACCAGGTTGCGCACGAAGCCGGTCATCCGGGACACGATCGTGCCCGCCGCCATCACGGCGGAGGATCGCATTATCCCGCCGAGCTTGCTGCCCTTCTTGCCCTCGCCGCCGACCGGGATGCCGGCCATGCGCTCTTCGGCGCCCGAGCCGGGCATCCGGTAGACGGGCGACGTGGAGGGGTTCAGCGGGACCGGCGGGGCGTCCAGGACCGCGCTCGCGGACATCGACGCGGCCGCGGCCTCGGCCCGGTGCTGGGTCTCGTAGCGCTGGTACGCCTCGGTGTAGGAGGGCATGCCCGCGATGTCGCCGGCGAGGCCGAGGTTGATGCCGGTCAGCGTCTGGTCCATCAGCCAGCCGCCGGGCCGGTCGTAGTCGCCCCAGCCGCCCTGCCCCTGCTGCGGGCTCGGCTGCTGCGGGACATACGACTGCTGCTGCACCGGCTGCTGGTGTGGCTGTTGATGCTGCTGGTGTTGTTGATGCTGTGGCTGCTGCTGGTAGTTCTGCGCCGGCGGGGCCTGGTGCTGCTGGTACGGGTCGCCCGAGCCGTATCCGCCGCCGCCGTAGTGCTGCCCCTGGGCGGACGGGTCGTACGGCACGCCCGGGTCGTACTGCGGGCCCGCGTCGTAGCCGCTCGGCGCCTCGGGGGTGAAGAGTTCGTCCACGCCCACGTAGGGATCGTTCGCCGGCGGGTCGCTCAACTCGTCCCGGAACCACGCGCCGCCGCCCTGGTCGGGCTGCTGCTGCTGCGGCGGCTGCTGGGCGTACGGGTCGTAGCCGCCCGCGTTCGATCCGGAGCCGTACGGATCCCCGTAGACCGGTTCGGGCCCGGAGCCGTAGCCGCCCTGCCCGGGGTAGCCCTGCTGCGGGTACGCCGCCGGCTCGCCGTACCCCGGGTGCGGTGCGTTCGGGTCGGCATAGCCCGGATCGCCCGGCTGCGCGTACGGGTCCGGCGGTTGCGCGGCATAGGGATCGGCCGGCTGTCCGTACGGATCGACGTACTGCTGCAGGTAGGGGTCGGCGGGCGGCCGACCCCGGTAGGGATCGTCGTGCGCGCCGTCGTCCGGCTCGGCGGAGCCGCCGGTGTACGGCTGACGTTCGTCGCTCCGGTCGCTCATGCGGGCGGGCCCTCGTCTTCTCGGTCAGGTTGAGTGTCCGGTGCCCACTTTCTCATTCGGGGCGGTCGGTCGTGGATCTCGACGGTGTGTGTCCGTGCGGGTCGGCCGGATCCGGCGGTCCGTTTCCGCCGGCGTAGGGCCCCGCGAAGTGGGCCGGCGGCCACCCGGATGCCGGTCGGATCGCATCCGAGCCGGGCTCCTCCGGGAAGCCGGCATGCGACGGCGTGTCGTCGCCGTCCTCACCATCCTCGTCGTTCGTGTCCCCGGCAAGGGCCGCTTCCCGACGTTTGCGCAGGAAGGCCCGCAGCGAGAAGACCGCGAGCAGGAAGGCGAGGCCGCCGATGATCCAGCGGGTCAGCGCGTCGATCGTGGTGGTGTTGACGAAGAACGACTCGGGCGGCCGGACCGCCCGTCCGTCCGGGGTGAGCAATTGGACATCGACCATGACCTTGCCGTTCGCGGCCGACTTCGCCGAGATCGGCACCTCCCGCCGGCGCCCGTCGGGCACCGTCACGGTGATCGGGTCGCCGAGTTTGAGCCGGTTGGGCTGATGCGAGCCCACCGCGATCCGCACGGTGACCGGTTGTTGGAGGTTGTTCACCACGGTGACCGGGATGTTGCCCTCGTCGCCGGACAGCGTCACGCCGGTTCTGCGGATGATGTAGACCAGCGATTGCAGTTCGCGCAGGCCACGGGTGACGCCGAGCCGATAGCGGTCCATTCCCTGCGGGTCGCCGCGCCACTCGGTGGACAGCAGGCGCAACAGCGCGGGGTTGAACGGGCCGGTCACCCGCTCGGGGCGGGTCAGTATCGAGGCGAAGGTCTGCATCGAGCGGACCAGGTTGTCGGTCTCGGTGAGGTACTGCAACGACGGCTCGCTCGCCCGGACCGCCTTGGGATAGCCGGCGAGCTTGCGGGCGGGCAGCGGGGCGGGCTCGGCGGCGAGCTCGGCCAGGGTGCTGCTGCGGGTCCAGTCGGCCGAGGCGTTGAGCACGTCCTTGAGCACGTTGGCCAGCGCGGCGTCCATGGTGCGCGGCGGGGCGATCAACAGGCTGCGCGAGGCCGAGGGCTCCTGGAGCACGATCGTCAGCAGCTCGGCCAACAACTGCTGGGTGGTCAGCACGCCCTGCCCCGGCGCCTTGGCATCGGTGGCCAGGATCTTGTCGATGTCCGGGTCGGTGACCAGCGCGGTGCCCTTGTCGGCCCCCGGCAGGGCGGAGGTGGCCGATGGGGTGACCCGGGGTTCCTTGGTCGGCGCCAGGGACGCGCCGGAGGCGATCACGGTGCTTGCCCCGCTGCCGCTCGCGAGCTGGACGATCGAGGAGTCCAGCGCACCGCCGGCGGGCCAGGCGACGTCGGTGCCCACCGGGCGGGCCAGGGTGCGCTGCATGACGGTGGCGGATTCGGCCAGGGCCTCGCTCAGCTGCGGGCGCAGGTCCGCCCGGCCGGCCTCCAGGGCGTGTGCGACCGCGGCCAGATCGGTGTCGGCGTACGGCAGCGCGATCACCGGCTGGGTGCCGAGGCCGGCCTTGAGCCGATCCAGCCAACCGGCCGCGACCTGGCCGCCCCCGCCGGCGAGGGTGTTCGTGGTCTGGTTCGGCGTCGCCTTGGCGGTGTCCTCCTCGCTCGGCGGCTTGCCGTCCCGGGACTTCTTCGGCTTGTCCGGGTCCAGGCTGCCGGGCGGCGCGACCCGATAGCCGCCGGTCATCTCGGCGGCGGAGTCCACCAGTTCGGGATCGATCGCCCAGTCCACCTTCATCCCGGTGCCGATGTTCACCAGGTCGTACAGCCGCCCGCCCGGGGCGAACTGCGCGGCCAGGCCGTCGTCGCGGAACACCGGCGTCTGGGCCTCGTCACCGAGCGTGGTGCCGTCCCGATGCGGGCGATCGACGAGCGGCCAGACCGTGGCGACCCGCAGGTTCTGGACGTTCTTCAGGCCGTTCCTGGGAATCCACGGCAGGAACGTGCGGGCCGCGCCGATCGTCTTGCCCCCGGTCCTGGCCTCGATTCCCAGCGGGTACGCGCCGGCCGCGTTCAGACCCAGCGGGTCGGCGGGGAAGGTGAAGGTCCACGGTTGGGCCGCGCCCGGTCCGGGGGCCAGGTTGTGCACTACGACCGGCTTGGGGGTGCGCAGCAGGGTCCCGGTCGACTGGGCGTCCTCGGGCGAGCCGATGCCGCTTCGAAAGAGCGGCTCGGAGGTGCGCAGGCGCACCGCGACCTCCATCGAGTCGATCGCCCTGCTGCCGGTGTTCAGCACCCGGCCCTCGATGGTGACGCTTCCGCCGGCCTTGGCCACCGGGGTCATCTTGGTGATCAGGACCTGGATCCCGTCGCCGTCGGCGGCGCGCGCGGCCGTCGGCGGGAGCATCCCGAGCAGGCCGGCGGCGAGCACCAGGGCCAGTATCAGCACCGCGAGCATCCGGCCGCGAAGCACGATGACCCCGGGTCCGGGCCGGGATCGGCGATCGCTCACGCGCTGTCCGCCAACAGCTCCGGGGCGAGCGTGACCAATCGCCGCTCGTCGGGGTAGGCGAGGCGCGCCGTGAGCGCGCCGAGCGGAACCCAAGCCACCGCTTCGACCTCGATGTCGTCGTCCGACAGATCCCCGCCCGCCGCCTCCATGAGGTAGTGGTGGACGGTCTTGTGCACCCGCCGATCCGGCGCGGTGAACCAATAGTCGATCACCCCGAGCGGGGCCAGCACCCGACCCACGATGCCGGTCTCCTCCTCGACCTCGCGCAGCGCGGCGTCGACCACACTCTCGCCGCTCTCGATGTGCCCCTTGGGCAGCGACCACAACAACCGGCCGCGACGATCCCGACGCGCGATCAACGCCGCACGCAGGGTGAGTCGATCGACCACCAGACCACCTGCCGAGGTCTCCTCGACCACCTGCAGCCGACGGCGCGGCGGCGTGGTCTCGGAAGGCATCCGCCAAGCTTAGTGCGACATGCGCCACGCCATCACGCCATGATCACCCCATCGCACGGCCCGTTCGCGGATGCGGCCCCGACGTAATGCGCGCGAGACCCGCGGCCTCGACCCGTAACCTTGTCTCCCGTGCCGAACGCCAAGAACACACCCCACCCGGACGACCCGCCGGCCATCGGCGAACTGAGCGCCGTACAGCGCCGCGCCGTCACCGAACTGTTGCGCGTCGCCCCCGTCGCCGACGACCTCGCCCGCCGCTTCGAGGCGGCCGGGCACACGCTCGCGCTGGTCGGCGGCTCGGTGCGGGACGCCCTGCTCGGTCGGCTCGGCAACGACCTCGACTTCACCACCGACGCGCGCCCCGAACAGGTGCTGGCGATCGTGCGCCCGTGGGCGGACGCGGTGTGGGACGTGGGGATCGCGTTCGGCACGGTGGGATGCCGAAAGAAGCTCGCGGGCTCGCCGGACTACCAGATCGAGATCACCACCTACCGCTCCGAGGCGTACGACCGCACCTCGCGCAAGCCCGAGGTCTCCTACGGCGACTCGATCGACGACGACCTGGTCCGTCGCGATTTCACGGTCAACGCGATGGCGGTCGCGCTGCCCGGGATCACCTTCGTCGACCCGCACGGCGGGCTGGAGGACCTGGCCGCGCGGGTGCTGCGCACACCGGGCAGGCCCGAGGACTCCTTCGGCGACGACCCGCTGCGGATGATGCGCGCCGCGCGCTTCGCCGCGCAGCTCGACTTCGAGGTCGCGCCCGAGGTGGTCGCGGCGATGACGGACATGGCCGAGCGGATCGAGATCGTCTCCGCCGAGCGGGTCCGGGACGAGCTCAACAAGCTCATCTGCTCCGACCACCCGCGCAAGGGCCTGGAGCTGCTGGTCTCCACCGGGCTGGCCGCGCGGGTGCTGCCCGAGCTGCCGACGCTGCGCCTGGAGGTGGACGAGCACCACCGGCACAAGGACGTGTACGAGCACACGCTCACCGTGCTCGAACAGGCGATGGCGCTGGAGTCGCCGGGCGAGCCGGACCTGATCCTGCGGTTGGCCGCGCTGCTGCACGACATCGGGAAGCCGCGCACGCGGCGCTTCGAGCCGGACGGGCGGGTCTCGTTCCACCACCACGAGATGGTCGGTGCGCACATGACGCGCAAGCGGCTGAAGGCGCTGAAGTACCCGAAGGACGTCACGGACGACATCACGCGCCTGGTCGAGCTGCACCTGCGCTTCCACGGCTACGGCACGGGCGAGTGGACCGACTCGGCGGTGCGCCGATACGTGCGGGACGCGGGGCCGCTGCTGGATCGGCTGCACAAGCTGACCCGGTCGGACTGCACGACGCGCAACAAGCGCAAGGCGGCCACGCTCGCGCGCGCCTACGACTCGCTGGAGGAGCGGATCGCGCAGCTCGCCGAACAGGAGGAGCTGGACTCGATCCGGCCGGACCTGGACGGCAACGAGATCATGAAGCTGCTGGAGGTGCCGCCCGGCCCGCTGGTGGGCAGGGCCTACCGGCACATGCTGGAGATGCGGCTCGAACACGGCCCGATGGACCACGAAGCGGCGGTTGCGGCGCTGCGGGAGTGGTGGGCGGCGAACGCCGAGGCGTGAACGCGCGAAGCCCGCCGGGGGGACGACCGGCGGGCTTCGTCATGAGCGGGGTGCGGGACGCTACTCGAACTTGGCGCCCGCTTCTTCGAGTTCCTTCTTCTTCGCCTGGAAGTCGTCCTCGGTGACCCTCATCGTGCTGATCGGGTCGAGGGCCTTGACGTCCGCGAGGGTGGTCTTCGACGTGAACGTCATGCAGACCACGCCGTCCTTGGAGCCGGACCAGTAGAAGGTCGCGAAGTAGCCCGAGCTTGCCGGGAGGTCATTGCACTTGTTCTTGTCCGAACTCCCGCTGACCTTCTTGAGGACCTTCCACTTGGCGTCCGGCGAGTCGCACTTGGCGATCTTCGGCATCTTGGACTTGCCGAGGCCACCCTCGATGCGGGCGAGGCAGTCGCCGGCCTTCGCGCTCGACGCGTCGTCCTTCTTGAGCGCGCCCTTGACCACGACACCGACGATCGCCAGCACCACGAGAACGACGATCGGGATGACGATCTTCTTGACCTTGCTGCTGCGCGGCGGAGGCGGCGGCGGGCCGCCGTAGAAGCCCGGCTGACCACCCTGCGGGAAGCCCCCGGGCGGCGGGAAGCCGCCCTGCGGCTGCTGCGGCTGACCGGGCTGCTGACCCCAACCCTGCTGGGGCTGCTGGGGCTGGCCCGGCTGCTGGTTCCAGCCCTGGTTCGGCTGCTGGGGGCCGTTCGGGCCGGGCGGGAAGGGATTGGACATGGGGACGATCTCCGTTGCAGGGGACTGGTGAGACAGTCCGGAACACTAGGGGTCCCGCCGGACACCCGCTGCGGGGATTCCCCTTGTGCCGGTCGAATGTGAGCGGAATAACGGGCATAGAGGCGTTATTCGGCTGTGCCGCGGATCATTTCCGTGCGGCGAGACACAGGACGAAGCTCTCCACGGTGGGGTCCGAGGCCAACGCGATGGGATCGCCCGGCACCGAATCGCAGACCCCCGAGAACGTGGTCCCCTGGACCCGCTCGACCACGATGAATCGCGCCGCCGGGTCCTCGCACTTCACCGGGTCCTGGTCGATGGTCGCCTTGTCCCGCAGACAGTCCCCCTCGTGGATCCGCGGTCCACCGTCCTCCTTGTGCACGTACCACCAGCCCCCGGCGGCGGTGCCGCCGACCAGCAGCACGGCCAGCACCGCGATCCATGCCCCGTGCCCGCGTCCGGTCCGCCCGCTCGGCGGGGCCGCCGCCCGGCGTGCCGCGCGTCCGTCGCCCGTCGCCCGGCGAACCACGGGCGGGTGCGACATCGACGCTTCCTGCGGCGGGAGCGCGTGCCCGTGCGGCGGGGTGTTCTCGGTCCATGCCGGTATGTACGGCAGAGGATCGTTTTCACCCGAACCGACGTTATTGGACATGGAGTATCTCCAGAGGTGCCGAAAATCGCTGGATGTGCAGATTAGAACTTCGCTCTCGCCATTGCACTACCCGCAGGTAATTTCCTGGACATGTAGCCGAGGAAAATAAGCCCCGAGAGGTATCAAAAGGGATATCAGGGCCGGCGACTGTCCATCGGAAGGGCTGTGGTGATCACCGGAGGGTGCCGGCGCGCTGCCAGTGTGTACAGGACACCGGTCGACGCGTACACCGCGGCCACCGCGAACAGCACCGCCGGCGAGCGGCCGTCGTCGGGCAGTCCGAGCGCGGCGACCGCGGCAGCGCCCACGAAGGCGACGTTGAACAGCACGTCGTACACGGAGAACACCCGGCCCCGGTACGCGTCGTCGACGGTGGTCTGCACGATCGTGTCCACGCCGATCTTGGCGCCCTGCGAGGTCAGCCCGAGCAGGAACGCGCCCACCACCAGCGGCGCGAACGCGAACGGCAGGCCCAGCGCGGTCTGACACACCGCCCCCGCGAGCGCACACGTGCCGATCCAGGCAGCGACGCCGATCCGGGTGGTGATCGCGGGCGTGGCCACGGCCGCGACGAAGAAGCCGAGCGCGGAGACGCTGACCGTGATCCCGAAGGTGGCCAGTCCGCCGTCGGGGTCGCTCGGATCGTTGAACGTGTTGCGGCAGAGCAAGACGGTCATCACGGTGAGCACGCCGTAGCAGAACCGCATCGCGGTGATCGCCGCCAACGCGTGCGCGGGCGCCCGACGCCGCCACACGTGCGTCGCGCCCTCGCGCAGCCCGCGCGCCACCGAACGCAGCGCCTGGCCCACCCCGGGCAACACCCGGTCCGGGTCGGGGCCGAGCAGATCGGTCGGCATCGTGGCCGCGACCGCCGCCGAGCCCAGGTACAGCAGCCCGGACACCACGATCACCAGCGCGGTCGCCGCGGAGCCCTCGGCCAGGAACGCGTGCACGAGCACCGCCGCCCCGCCGCCGATCGCCGCCGCGACGGTCCCGGCCGTGGGCGACACCGAGTTCGCGGTCACCAGCCGCTCGGTCGGCACCACCCGCGGCAGCGACGCGGACAGCCCGGCGAGCACGAACCGGTTCACCGAGAGCACGGCGAGCGCCGCCGCGTAGAAGACCGGGTCGGGCACCCCGAGCAGCACCAGGCCCGCGGTCGCCGCGACCAGTACCGCCCGCAGCAGGTTGCACAGCACCAGCACCTGCCGGCGCCGCCACCGGTCGAGCAGCACCCCGGTGAACGGTCCGACCAGCGAATAGGGCAGCAGCAGTACCGCGAATGCGGTCGCGATGTCCGCCGCCGAGGTCTGCTTCTCCGGCGAGAAGAACGCCTGGCCCGCGATGGCGACCTGGAAGGCCCCGTCGGACAGCTGTGAGGTCAGCCGGGTGGCGAAGAGCCGACGGAAGTCGCGCAGCTTCAGCAGCGAGCGCAGATCACGGATGAGGGCCACGGCGCCCACCGTAGCCGGCGGCCGGTCCGCGGCCGGAAACGCACCCGGCTCCGGCGGGTACGCCGAAGGCCCGGCTCCTGGACGGGAGCCGGGCCTTCGATTGCCCGGGTGCACCACGAGGGTGCGCGACGAGCGGAGCGGGTCAGCGCTCGATGTCGCCCTTGATGAAGGACTCGACGGCGTTGCGGGCCTCGTCGTCGAAGTACTGCACCGGCGGGGACTTCATGAAGTACGAGGACGCCGACAGGATCGGGCCACCGATGCCGCGGTCCTTGGCGATCTTCGCGGCGCGCACGGCGTCGATGATGACACCGGCCGAGTTCGGCGAGTCCCAGACCTCGAGCTTGTACTCCAGGTTCAGCGGGACGTCACCGAAGGCGCGACCCTCGAGGCGCACGTACGCCCACTTGCGGTCGTCGAGCCACGCGACGTAGTCCGACGGGCCGATGTGCACGTTGTCCGCGCCGAGGTCACGGTCGACCTGCGAGGTGACGGACTGCGTCTTGGAGATCTTCTTCGACTCCAGGCGCTCGCGCTCCAACATGTTCTTGAAGTCCATGTTGCCGCCGACGTTGAGCTGCATGGTGCGCTCCAGCAGGACACCGCGGTCCTCGAAGAGCTTCGCCATCACGCGGTGCGTGATCGTGGCGCCCACCTGCGACTTGATGTCGTCGCCGACGATCGGCACGCCCGCCTCGGTGAACTTGTCCGCCCACTCCTTGGTCCCGGCGATGAAGACCGGGAGAGCGTTGACGAACGCGACCTTGGCGTCGATGGCGCACTGGGCGTAGAACTTGGCCGCGTCCTCGGAGCCCACCGGGAGGTAGCAGACGAGGACGTCGACGGCCTGGTCCTTGAGGACCTTGACCACGTCGACGGGGGCCTCGGGCGACTCCTCGATGGTCTCGCGGTAGTACTTGCCGAGACCGTCCAGGGTGTGGCCACGCTGCACGGTGACACCCGACGGCGGCACGTCGCAGATCTTGATCGTGTTGTTCTCGCTGGCACCGATGGCGTCCGTGAGGTCGAAGCCGACCTTCTTGGCGTCCACATCGAAAGCGGCCACGAACTCGACGTCACGCACGTGATACTCGCCGAACTGCACGTGCATCAGGCCGGGGACGCGGCTGTTCGGGTCGGCGTCCTTGTAGTACTCGACGCCCTGCACCAGCGAAGCGGCGCAGTTGCCCACGCCGACGATGGCTACGCGAACCGAACCCATTCCGGTTGCTCCCTGTGATCTCGACGAAGCCGCCATGAACCGGCGACCTCAGTTGTTGGATGCGGACGGGTCCGAGGCCACGTCCTGGGTGGGGGTCCGAAGTCGGTCGGCGTCCTTCGACGCGTCGACCGGTGCCTCGGGTCCGGCGGCGTCCGGAGTGGCTCCGGCGTGCCGCTCGGCGGTGATGAGCTCGTTCAGCCAGCGCACCTCGCGCTCGACCGACTCCAAGCCGTGTCGCTGCAACTCGAGGGTGTATCCGTCGAGCTTCTCCCGCGTCCGGGTCAGCGACCCGCGCACCCGGTCGAGGCGTTCCTCGAGCCGGCTGCGCCGACCCTCGAGGATACGCATGCGCACCTCGTGGTCGGTTCGACCGAAGAAGGCGAAGTGCACGCCGAAGTTCTCGTCCTCCCAGGCCGAGGGCCCGGACTCGGACAGCAGTTCTTGGAAGTGCTCCTTGCCCTGTGCCGTCAGCTGGTAGACGATCCGGGACCGCTTGCTGCCGGCGAGTGCCGTCACCTCCGGAACCTCCTCCGCGAGCCAGCCCCGTTCCAGCAGGGACTTCAGGCACGGGTAGAGGGTGCCGTAGGCGATGGCACGGAACGAGCCGAGCACGGTGTTGAGCCGCTTGCGCAGTTCGTAACCGTGCATGGGGGAGTCGTGCAGCAGGCCGAGGATCGCGAATTCGAGGACGCCACCGCGCCTGCTCATCGCCTTCCTCCATCCACTGCGGACCGGACCGGACGTGGATCCTGCGCAACCGTGGGATACGGTCGCAGCCGACCTTCGTCCGGCCGGGGCTCCTGCGCCCCCGGCTCGATGTACCGGCCCGATGTATCGAACCGATACATCGAGACGATAGGTCTCCTTGCCGTGTGGTGGCAAGGCGGCCGCCGGTGACTCGGGTCACAGGCAGGTCACAGTGAGGTCGCGAAAGCGGTTCCGCGTAGTCTGTTCCGCCGTGTGGTACCTCAAGCCCCGCTTCCTGCGGAACCGCCCCCCGCGCGTGTGCGTCCTGGGGAGCGGAGAGCCACGACCCGTGCGTCCGACCTCCGCGTCGTACGGCCGAGGAGTAGCGAACGCATGAGTGAACATCGCCGTAGATCACAGCAACCGCGCCCCGAGGGGCGCGGTGACTCGTATTCCGGGGGCGCAGGTGGTGCCGGGGGCGGGACGCCACCCGGTGGCTCGTCGCTGCCCGCCGGGCCCGGGGGAGGCGACGAGGAGCGCCCGCTCTCGCGCGTGGAGGCCCGGCAGGCCGCCCGCTCGGGTGGTCGGCGCGCCGCCAACGGCCCCGCGTCCGGCGGCCGATCGCGAGCGGAGGCCGGACCGCCCCGGAAGAAGCGGTTCATCGACTACCCGAGGTACGGCAAGACCGGTGTACGCCGCTGGTTGCCGTCCTTCAAGCAGATCCTGGCGATGATCCTGTTCTTCCTCGCGTCGATCATGGGCCTGGCGGCCCTGGCGTACGCGATGGTCAAGGTGCCGGACCCGAACGCGAACACGACCTACCAGTCGAACATCTACTACTACGCCGACGGGAAGACCGAGATCGGTCGGACCGGGCAGGTCAACCGGCAGAACGTGACGGTCGATCAGATCCCCAAGCACGTACAGCGGGCCGTGATCGCGGCCGAGAACCGGTCGTTCTACAGCGACTCGGGCGTCTCGCCGAAGGGCTTGCTGCGGGCCGGGGTCACCATGGTCAAGGGTGGCGACACGCAGGGTGGTTCGACCATCACCCAGCAGTACGTCAAGAACACCTATCTGACCCAGGAACGCACCTTCAAGCGCAAGTTCAGCGAGATCTTCATCGCGCTCAAGGTCGACCGGCAGATGCGCAAGGACGACATCCTCGTCGGTTACCTCAACACCGCCTTCTACGGCCGCAACGCGTACGGCATCCAGGCCGCCGCCCAGGCCTACTACGGCAAGAACGTCGGCGAGCTGAACGTGGCCGAGGGCGCGTATCTGGCGACCCTGCTCAACGCGCCGGGCATCTACGACGTGATCGAGTTCCCCCGACAACTCGAGAACGTCAAGGGGCGCTGGAACTACGCGCTGGACGGCATGGTCAAGGAGGGCTGGCTGGCCAAGGCGGAGCGGGACACGCTCCAGTTCCCGATGCCGATCAAGCCCAAGCCGGCCACCAACAAGGCCGGTCAGGCCGGATACCTGATGAAGGTGACCGACCAGTACCTCAAGGCCAACAAGGTGATTCCCGAGGCGGAACTCGCGCGCGGCGGCTTCAAGATCGTCACCACGTTCGACAAGGCCAAGCAGGACGCGGCGGTCGCGGCGGTGCAGACCCAGTTGACGGACACCCTCAAGCCCGAGAAGAACAGCGCGGACAAGTACGTGCGCACGGGCCTGGCCTCGGTGGTCCCCGGCGACGGCGCGGTGGTCGCGTTGTACGGCGGCAAGGACTTCGTCCAGCAGGAGTTCAACGACGCGATACGACAAGACATCCAGGCCGGTTCGACGTTCAAGCTGTTCGTCCTCGCGGCGGCGTTGCGCGAAGGTGGAAAGGACGGACCGATCGGGCCGGAGAGCATCTACAACGGCGACAGCAAGATCCCGATCAAGCTGCCGAACGGTTCGACCTACAAGAACAGCAAGACCAATTCCGACTATCTGGCGCCGAACGAGGGCGACCAGGACTACGGTCCGGTCACCATCACCAGAGCCATGGAGAAATCGGTCAACACCGTCTTCCTCCAACTCGCCGCCAACGTCGGGGCGGACAAGGTCAAGAAGGCCGCGATCGACGCGGGTCTGCCGGAGAACCTCGACGACTTCGCTCCCGAGCCGGTGATCGCCCTCGGTGTGGCCCCGCCCAGCGCGCTGGACATGGCCGAGGCGTACGCCACGTTCGCCGCTCGCGGCCTGCACGCGGATCCGTACTTCGTCAAGGAAGTCACCCACGACGGCTCGAAGGTCGATCTGCCCAAGCACGAGCCCAAGCAGCTCTTCGACAAGAACGTCGCGGACACCGTCAACCAGGTGATGATGCGGG
The DNA here is from genome assembly GCF_042956465.1 of Embleya sp. NPDC008237. Classification (NCBI taxonomy): domain Bacteria; kingdom Bacillati; phylum Actinomycetota; class Actinomycetes; order Kitasatosporales; family Streptomycetaceae; genus Embleya; species Embleya sp. NPDC008237. The sequence continues at coordinate 106,359 of NZ_JBIBGL010000014.1, read as the reverse complement.
TCGTCGACAACCCGCCGACCAACGACGGCACCGGTCGGGAAGCGAAGAAGTTGAACCGCCCGGTGGCCGGCAAGACCGGTACCACCGACGAGAACAAGTCGGCGTGGTTCGTGGGCTACACCCCGCAACTGGCGACCTCGGTCGCGCTGTTCCGGGAGGATCCCAACACGCACGACCGGTTGTCGCTGGAAGGTCTGGGCGGCGGTGGATCCGTGCACGGTGGTGCGATGCCGACGCTGGTGTGGACCGAGTACATGAAGAAGGCGATGGACGGCATGCCGTCCACGGACTTCGCCCAGCCGGGTGAAAAGTACGCCAAGAAGGACAACGCAACGCTCCCGCCGACGACGGCGCCGCCGACGACGCGCGCACCGTCTTCGCCGCCGCCCACCACCGCGCCGCCGACCTCGCCGGCAGCGCCGACCACCTCCGCACCCGGAGGCCCGCAGGGCGGCGGCACGGGCGACCCCGGGGGTGGCGGGCACACCACCAAGCCGCCGAGCACCACCAAGCCGCCGAGCACGGATCCGCCCGGGGGGCCGCAGGGCACCACCCGCGGGGGTTCGAGCGGCTTCATCATCGGCGGGCGGGGCTGACCGCTTCGGTGCCGTACCGGCGTCGGTGCCGTGAACGGCGCCGGGCGCGGCACTAGCCTTACGCGTGCCCCATCGCTTCGGCGGTGGGGCACGCGTTGTCGTATCCGGCCGGCGAGGGCAGCTTCCTCGGGGAGCGCGAGAGGATGGGCGCCATGACGCCGACATCGACCGAACCCGTCCTGCCCACCCGGGACGACCCCGTGGTCCGGGCGGGCAGCGAACTCGTCGGCGGACCGGCCGGCCGCCGGATCCGGTTCGTGCCGAACCGGTGGTGGACCCCCGTCCGGGTGCTCGTGCTGCTCGCGGTGGTCTGCTTCGCGCTGGGAATCATGCAGAAGAAGCCCTGCTACGACGGCGGCTGGTTCTCCGGCACCACGCAGTACTCGCACGCCTGCTACAGCGACATGCCGCACCTGTACGTCAATCGCGGCCTCGCGGACGGGAAGATCCCGTACTTCCAGGAGACCGGCGACAAGGACATGAGGTTCCTGGAGTACCCGGTCATCACCGGCGGGGTGATGGCCTTCGCCGGGACCCTGGCACGGGCGGCCGGGGACATCACCGGGGGCGATCTGCGGGACGAGCAGCTGTGGTTCGTGATGATCAACGCGTTGATCATGATGGCCTGCGCCGTGGTGACCGTGATCGCGGTCAAGGGCACCTCCGGACGACGCCCCTGGGACGCCGCGATGGTGGCGTGTGCGCCCGCGTTGGCGCTGAACGGGCTGATCAACTGGGACCTGGTCGCGGTCGCGCTGACGGCGGTGGCGATGTGGTCGTGGGCGCGGCGCAACGTGGTGGTCGCCGGCGTGCTGATCGGCCTGGCGACCGCGGCCAAGCTGTATCCGGTGCTGCTGCTGGCCCCGCTGTTCCTGCTGTGTCTGCGCTCGGGCCGGATGTCGGCCTTCGCCAGGACCGCGGCGGCGGCGACGGTGTCCTGGCTGGTGGTGAACCTGCCGGTGATGGCGGACTTCGACGGCGGCTTGCACATCCGCGAGGGCTGGAAACTCTTCTACACGTTCAGCCAGGACCGCCCCGCCGACTACGGCTCGCTGTGGTTGATCATCCAGCAGCGCGACGGTCGACCACTGGAGCACCTGAACACCTACGTCACGCTCAGCCTGGTGCTGTGCTGTCTGGCGATCGCCGCGCTGGCGATGTACGCACCGCGCCGACCGCGGTTCGCCCAACTGGTGTTCCTGATCGTGGCCGCCTTCATCCTGACCAACAAGGTCTATTCGCCGCAGTACGTGCTGTGGCTGATCCCGCTGGCGGTGCTCGCCCGGCCGCGCTGGCGGGACTTCCTGATCTGGCAGGCGTGCGAGGTGACGTACTTCATCGGCGTGTGGATGTACATCGCCTCGTTCTCCGGCAAGGGCCTGTCGCAGAACGCCTACCATGTGGTGATCCTGCTGCACCTGCTCGGCACCGCGTACCTGTGCATGGTGGTGGTGCGCGACATCCTGCGCCCGGACCGGGATCCGGTGCGCGCGGACGGCGGCGACGACCCCTCGGGCGGGGTGCTCGACCGGGCGCCGGACGCCTTCGTGCCGACCTCGGTTCTGGCCCGCACGCAGGGCTGAACACGTCGAAGCGGCCCCGGTCGCGGCGGTTCGCCCGCCGCGACCGGGGCCGCCTTCTTCTTTGTCCGATCAGCCTTCGCCGTTCGGGTCGGCGCTGCGTTGTTCGGGCAGGCGCTGCGTTGTTCGGGTCAGCGCAGGGCGATCCGGTCGAAGTGCGTCGTGGTGTGCCGCAGCGCGGCCTCCAGCTCGTCGCCGGGCTTGGGCGGGGCCACGTCGTTGGCCAGGAACAGCAGGCTGACCTGCATGTGCGGCGGCTCGGCGAACCAGCGCTGCTTGCCCGCCCAGGTGAACGGGGACAACGAGCGGTTGACGGTGGCCAGGCCGGCCCGGGCGACGCCCTTGGCCCGCGGCATCACCCCGCGCACGGTCTTGGGGGCCTCCAGGCCCACTCCCTGGGCGGTGCCGCCGCTGACCACCACCAGGTGTCCGTCACTGGGCGCCTTGCGCTGGCGGTAGCCGAACCGCTCGCCGCGCGCGATCCGCACCACGTCCAGCACGGTGCCCCGACTGGCCAGCGCGTCGTGGTCGCCCAACCACAGGTCGGTGCCGATCCGCGGCCGGAACTCGGTGTCCGGGTGCCGTTCGCGCAGCACCGCGAGCTCGGGCGCGGTGAGGTGGCTGACGTACATCGTGCGCACCGGCAGCCGGGCCGCGCGCAGTCGCTCGACCCAGCCCACCACCTCGGCCACCGGGTCGTATCCGTCCGGGTGGTCCAGCGGCAGGTGCAGCGAGAAGCCCTCCAGGCGCACGTCGTCCATCCCGGTGCGGAGCTTGACCAACTCCTCCTCGGTGACCCCGTCGCGCTTCATCGTGGTCATGCACGCGACCACCACCCGGCAGCCCACCAGGTCCCGGGCGGCCTGCACCGAGGAGACCGTGCGGATGGTGCGATCCGGCAGCGGGACCGCCTCCTCGCCGCGCAGGTACGGCGTGAGCACCAGAACCTTGCCGTCGAAGTGGTCCTTGACCACCGCGGCCTCGTACGTGGTCCCCACGGCCACGGTGTCCACGCACATCCGGGCGGCCTCCTCGGCCAGCCTGGGATTGGTGAACCCGTACCCGTTGCCCTTCATCACCGGTACGAGACCGGGGAACGTGTCGCGTACCTCGTCCTGGTGCTTGCGCCAGCGGGCGGCATCGACGTAGAGCGTGAGCGACATGGGCGTTTCGGGGCCTTCCGTGTGCGGGACTTGCCCTTGGGGAACGCAGGGCGGAGGCGGGGAACACACGACGCCGGGTGCGTCGCGACGAGCACGTATCGAGCCGACGACACAGGTGCCGCCGGCGTCGCGTCAGCGACGTGACATGTACATGTCCAGTGCCTTGTGCAGCATCTTGTTGAGCGGGAAGTCCCACTCGCCGAGATACTCGACGGCCTGACCACCGGTGCCGAGCTTGAACTGGATGAGCCCGAAGAGGTGGTCGTTCTCGTCCAGCGTGTCGCTGATGCCGCGCAGGTCGTAGGCCGAGGCGCCGAGCGCGTACGCGTCCCGCAACATCCGCCACTGGATCGCGTTCGAGGGCCGGACCTCGCGCTTGTGGTTGGCCGATGCGCCGTACGAGTACCAGACGTGGTCGCCGACGGTGACCATCGTGGTGGAGGCGAGCACCTCGCCCTCGTGCTTGGCCAGATACAGCCGCATGCGCTCGGGGTCCTCGGCGTTGAGCGCCTTCCACATGCCCTGGAAGTAGGCCAACGGCCGCGGGGTGAAGTGGTCGCGTACCGCGGTGACCTTGTAGACCTCGTGGAAGACGGGCAGGTCGTCGTAGCCGCCCTGGACCACGTCCACGCCGGCCTTGGTGGCCTTCTTGATGTTGCGTCGCCACAGCTGGTTGAAGCCCGCGTGCACGTCGTCCAGGCTGCGCCGGACCAGCGGCACCTGGAACACGTAGCGCGGCTGCACGTCGCCGAAGCCGGCCCCGCCCGACGCGTCCTGCTGCCAACCCAGGCCGCGCAGTTGCCGCTCCAGCTCGGCGCTCCGGTCGTCGGTCCAGTCCGGGGTCAGATCGCGCAGCCGGTTCGCCGACTTGGCCGCGATCGCCTTCTTGATCGTGTCCGCCTCCCAGCGGGCGATCACCACCGGCGGGCCCATCTTGACCGAGAACGAGCCGCGGCTCTTGAGGTGCGCGAGCATCGGGTCGAGCCACTTGCGCAGGTCGCCGTCGAACCAGTCGATGACCGGGCCCTCCGGCATGTACGCGAGATAGCGCTTTATCTTCGGCAGTTGCCGGTACAGCACGAGTGCCGCGCCCACGACGGCGCCCGACTCGTCGATCCAACCGATGCTCTCGGATCGCCACTCACTCTTCACCGCGCCCCACGAAGGGCACTGAAGAAAGCTCACGGAGGGCCTGCCCTTGATGAAGGCGAGATGCTCCTCGGCGGTGAGCGTCCTCAGGCGCAAAGACATGTAAGAGCTCCTCGAAATCGGTTCGGCCGTGACAGAGGTTACTGCGCCTTTGGGCGCTATGGATCGTGCCCGGCGACCCGAGTCGGACCGTACGAGGACGAGGCGGACCTTACCCGTCGAAACGGATGCTCCCGCGGGCTCGCGCCCGACCCGTACGCGCACTCGACTCGGCCCGCCGGTTTCCTGTCCGGCGGGCCGAGTCGGTCGCGGCGCGTGCGCGGGTGGAGCGGCTGGGGCGGGTGGAGCCGTCAGTACAGTCCGCCGTGGAACATGTTCATGAACAGGGCCACGGCGGACACGCCGAGCGCGAGTATCGTGACCACCCGTTCACCCGTGGTCGCGGAGAACATCTGGCTGACCAGGCCGGTCACCACGCCCGCGAGCGCGGTCCACGCGCCCAGGATGTGCATGTTCTCGAAGATCGCGCAGATGCCCCCCACCAGCGCGAACAGCACCACCGCGGCCACCAGCGCGTTCTCGCGCGGATGGGCACGGCCGTCGGAGTTGAGGGTCAGCCGGGGCCGGTGCGCTCCCGCGGTGGCCGCGGTTCCCGTACGGCGGATCGTATGTGCCATCACGCACCTCCGGTGAGTGACTGCGGGACGGACGTTTTGTCCGTATAAACATCCCCCGCGGTGACCGGCGTCATGCTCGGATTTCAAGACTGTGACCGGGGCCGGGTACGCTGTACCGTCCGCTGCACTCTCGGCACCCCCGTGTGTTCACGAATCGGGGGCCGCCTTGGCGTGGCGGCATTACGCAAGCCCTCCTGCCACGGAGATTCCGTGGCCGATCAGTCCACAGGAGGTGGGTGTTCACATGCGTAGCTACGAACTCATGGTCATCCTCGACGCGGACCTCGAAGAGCGCGCGGTCACGCCGCTGCTCGAGCAGTTCCTCAATGTCATCCGCAACGACGGTGGCAAGGTCGAGAAGATCGACACGTGGGGCCGTCGCCGGCTCTCGTACGAGATCAAGAAGAAGTCCGAGGGCATCTACGCCGTCGTGGACCTGGCCGCGGAGCCCGCGACCGTCAAGGAACTCGACCGTCAGATGAACCTCAACGAGTCGGTGCTGCGGACCAAGGTCCTGCGCCCCGACCAGCGCTAGTCCGAGCTCGCGCGCACCACCAACCGCACCGCACGTCGAAACGCAGCACTGCGCTGAAATCAGCGAAGGGGTCAGCATGGCAGGCGAGACCATCATCACTGTTGTCGGAAACCTGACTGCCGACCCGGAACTGCGCTTCACGCCCAGCGGTGCCGCTGTCGCGAACTTCACCGTGGCGTCCACGCCGCGCACGTTCGACCGTCAGACGAACGAGTGGAAGGACGGCGAAGCGCTGTTCCTCCGTTGTTCGGCCTGGAAGCAGCTGGCGGAGAACGTCGCGGAATCCCTCCAGCGCGGCACGGGCGTCATCGTCCAGGGCCGGCTGAAGCAGCGGTCCTACGAGACCAAAGAGGGCGAGAAGCGCACCGTCGTGGAGCTCGAGGTCGACGAGATCGGCCCGACCCTGAAGTGGGCCACCGCCAAGATCACCAAGACCAGCCGCGGAGGCGGCGGTCAGGGTGGGTACGGCGGCGGTCAGCAGCAGGGTGGCGGTTACGGCGGCCAGCAGGGCGGCGGACAGCAGGGCGGCGGTGGCTACGGCGGCCGTCCCCAGCAGGGCGGTGGCGCACCCGCCGACGACCCGTGGGCCACTCCCGCAGGGGGCGGCCAGCAGCAGGGCGGCGGCGGCGCGGGGGGCTGGGGTCCCCCGCCGGGCGGCTACTCGGACGAACCCCCCTTCTAGGCCGCACGGCCGAGGGATCGGTTCGCACCCCGAGCTGAAGACTTCTGAAACGATCTGGAGAGCACAATGGCGAAGGCGCCTGCGCGCAAGCCTAAGAAGAAGGTCTGCGTGTTCTGCAAGGAGAAGATCTCCTATGTGGACTACAAGGACACCAACCTGCTGCGGAAGTTCATCTCCGACCGCGGGAAGATCCGCGCTCGTCGCGTGACCGGTAACTGCACGCAGCACCAGCGTGACGTCGCCGTGGCTGTCAAGAACAGCCGCGAGATGGCGCTGCTGCCGTACACCAGCACTGCTCGCTGAGAAAGGGTGATCTTGTCATGAAGCTCATCCTCACCCACGAGGTGACCGGTCTCGGTGAGCCCGGCGACATCATCGAGGTCAAGGACGGCTACGGCCGCAACTACCTCATCCCGCGCGGCTACGCGATTCGCTGGAGCCGTGGCGGCGAGAAGGACGTGGCGGCCATTCGTCGCGCCCGCAAGGTCCGCGAGATCCGCACGCTCGACCAGGCCGCCGAGGTCAAGGGTCAGCTCGCGGGTCTCAAGGTGACGCTCCAGACGCGCGCCGGCGAGACGGGCCGACTCTTCGGCTCGGTCACCGTCGCGGACGTCGTGTCGGCCATCAAGGCCGCCGGCGGTCCGGACATCGACAAGCGTCGCGTCGAGATCGGCACGCCGATCAAGACCGTCGGCTCGCACCGCATCACGGTCCGCCTCCACCAGGAGGTTTCGGCCGCGCTCGACCTCGACGTCGTGCCTGCCTGACCTGAAGCACCCGAACGGCCCGACCCCTCCCGGGGGTCGGGCCGTTCGGCGTTTCGAGTAGCCGACTGAGTAGCGGTACTCATGTCCCGAACACCCCTGTCACCGCAGGCTGGAGACACACGCCGGGTGGGCCGGCGGGGCAAAGGGGCGGACGGTCATGGCCAGGTTCATCCGACAGTGGTTGCTGCGTGTGGTCAGCTTCGCGCTGACCGGTCTGTATCAGCTCTACCGCGTCCATCCCGTCGTGTGGCGTTGGACCGCGCGCAACTACCGGCCGTGGATGCAGCGGTTCGCCCGCCGACACGCGTGGATGACCTGCCAGTTCGCCGCGCTCGATGTCCCCGCCTACCGCGACTTCCTGCGCCGGCACCGGTGGCGCTTCCGCTGGTTCGACCTCACCTCGTACCCGGAGACGTCCAAGGAGAACTACGTCAAGGCGTACCCCGAGGACACCCGCTGCTGGCTGGGCACCCTGGAGGTGGCCGGGACGGTCGTGGACGAGTCGTCCGGATCCTCCGGGACACCGCACAACTGGCTGCGGTCGCGGCGTGAACTCAAGTCGGTGCACCGCAATGTGGCCGGCTACACCTCGCTGGTCTTCCCCCGGCGCAAGTTGTTCGTGATCAACGCGTACTCGATGGGCGCGTGGGCCACCGGGACCAACACCGGGATCGCGATGGCCCGGGTGGCGATGGTCAAGAACACCGGTCCGGACATCGACAAGATCGTGGACACGCTGCGCCACTTCGGGCCGCGTTTCACCTACCTGGTCACCGCGTACCCGCCGTTCCTCAAGCACCTGCGCGACCGGCTGGACGCCGACGGCTTCGACTGGCGTCGGCATGCGATGTACGGCTTCGTCGGGGGTGAGGGCATGACCGAGGCGCTGCGCGACTACCTGGAGGAGCGCTTCGTCAAGGTGCGCTCCGGCTACGGGGCCTCGGACCTGACCATCGGGATGGCCGGCGAGAGCGACGCGACGGTGTGGCTGCGCAAGCGGCTGCTGACCGACGAGCGACTGCGGGCGCAACTGCTGGGGCCGGACGAGGGCCGGGTGCCGATGGTGTTCCAGTACAACCCGCTGGAGACGTACCTGGAGACCAACGCCGAGGACGAGGTGATCTGCACGATCAACTCGACCGCGGTGATGAGCCCGAAGGTGCGCTACAACATCGGCGACGAGGGCCGGTTGCTGACCTTCGCGCAGGTCGAGGAGATGATCCGGCCGGACGCCCGGGCATGGGTCGACTGGGAGCGCGCGGCCCGGGTCGAGGGCATGCGGCTGCCGCTGCTGCTGCTGTTCGGACGCAAGGACAGCACCATCTCGTACATGGGCGCCAACATCTATCCGCAGGACGTCGAGTACGGGCTGTATCGGGACAACCCGATGGCGGCGCACCTGGAGGGGTTCTGCCTGACCGTCGACGAGTACGCCGATCTGGAGAGCCGGCCCGTGGTCAATCTCCAGCTGCGCGACGGGACTTCGCCGGGCGACGTGGATCGGGACAAGCTCGCCCGGGTGTGCCGCGAGGGTGTGGTGCGGCACCTGGCCCGGGTCAGTCGGGACTTCGCCCAATCGCTCGCGGAGGACCCCACGTCGGCCGATGTGCGGGTGCTCGTGCACGACTTCGGGACCGGGCCGTTCCTGCGCGGCACCAGCAGGATCAAGAACGTCTACCTCGTGGAGGGGGAGCAGCGATGAGGACCACCGACTTCTCGGCGGCGCCGCCGCAGGCACAGGGCGAGGCGTTGTTCATCGGGGCCACGCACTACAGCGGACTGCGCTCGCTGCTCTCGCTGGCCCGGCCGTGGTTGCGGATGGTGCGCACCATGAAGCGGATGGACGGCTACCGCTGGCACAAGGTGTACCGGCAGGGGCCGTTTACGCTCGGTACGGTCGCGGTGTTCGCGGACCGGGACGCGCTGTTGCGGTTCGCCCGCTCCAAGGCGCACCGCGACCTGATGTGCTGGATGACCGATCACGGCGACCGCAACGGCACGGCGGGCTTCATCCGGCTCTTCGACGCGCAGCCGGCCGGCTACAGCAACGGTACGTGGCGGGCCGAGGGCAACGAGATGGCGCACATCGAGGAGTTCACCCCGATCGGATCCGAGCCGAGCGGCGCGCCGGTACACCGGAAGGCGAAGTCGTGACGCTCACCGTGGAGCGGGTCGCCTCCCGTCGCGCGCTGCGCGACTTCTGCGCACTCCCGTTGCGGCTGCACCCGAAGGATCGCTACGTGCCGGTGCTGCACGGGCAGGTGCGGCAGTGGCAACGGGCCGGGATCGAGTTGTACGTGGTGCGCGACCGGGCCGGCCGGGCGGTGGGCCGAACCTGTCTACACACCGACGGGCGCTTCGACGCCAAGCTGCGCGGCCGGCACCAGTTGTTCGGGCTCACCGAATTCGCCGACGACCCGGCGGTGTTCACGACCCTGGTGGAGCTGATGGAGCGGCAGGCCGCGCGGGCCGGCCGCGGCACCCTGTTCGGGCCGGTCGCGCTGCTGCCGAACCAGACCGGTGGGGTGATCACCTCCGGGTTCACCGAGCGCGGCTTCGTGGACTCGGCGTGGAATCCGGCGCGGTATCCGGAGATGTACGAGCGGGCCGGATTCGCCCGGCGATTCGCCGCGTCCACCTGGATCTGCCCGGATCTGCGAGGGCGCACCGACGATCCGGACACGACGTATGTGTTCGACGACGCGCGGATCGCCGCCGAGAAGTTGGTGATCCGGCGCGGCTCGCGTCGTCGGTTGGCCGAGCAACTGCCGATCCTGCACACGATGTTGAACGCGAGCTTCGGGCAGCTGGGCTACTACACGCCGATCGAGCTGGACGAACTGCGGGCGCAGACCGACGGGTTGGCCCATCTGCTGGACGAGTCGCTGCTGCTGTGGCTGGAGCGCGCGGGCGAGCCGATCGCGTTCACCCTCGCGGTGCCGGACATTTCGGAGTTCCTGATCCGGATCGGTGGCGATCTGCATCTCGCCAACCAGCTGCGGCTGTTGGCCACCCGCGGACGCTATCGCCGGGAGGCGGTGCTGATCATCAAGGGCACGGTGCCGGCCGCCCAGGGGCGCGGCTATCTGACGCTGCTGGCCCGCGAGCAGTATCGGGCGCTGCGGGCGGGCGGCTACGACACGTTGCGCAGCACATGGGTCGAGGACGACAACAAGGCGTCGGCCGCGCAGTATCGCCGGATCGGTGGCCACGAGCTGCACGGGCACACGTTCTACCAGCGAACAGTGGGGTTCACCGGGTGAGTACCCGACTCGCGGAGCTGCTGAGGTTGGCCGGGCGGGCGCCCAGCGCACACAACACGCAGCCCTGGACGGTGAGGCCGAGCGGCGCGCTGGGCTACGCGTTGTCCTGGGACGCCGAGCGCGAGCTGCCGGTCGGGGACCCGACGCGGCGGGACCTGTTCCTGGCGCTCGGCGCGTTCACGGAGGCGTTCCTGATCGCGTCCGCGGCGCTGGAGGTGCCGCTGCGGGTGGAGTGGGGCGAGGCCCCGGAGCGGGGTGCGGTGGCCCGGTTCGTGCGGGCGGAGGAGTGTTATCCGACGCCGTTCACCGCGGCGGAGTTGGCGGGGCGGCGCAGTGCGCGCGGGGCGTACGCGCCGGGGACGCTGCCGGACTCGCTGTTGGCCGAGGCCACGGAGGCGCTTGCCGGGTCGGCGGGTCTGTGGCGGGGTGGCACCCGGGCATTGGCGCCGTTGCTGGAGGAGGCGGATCGCCGGCTGTTCGCGGACCCGGCACTGGTCGCCGAGCTGCGCCGGTGGTTGCGGTTGCGACCCGCGCCCGCCGGTCGCCCGGATGCCCGGGACGGGCTGACCGGGCCCGCGTTGGCGCTGTCCCGGTTCGAGGAGCGGGCGCTGCACACGGTGCTGCGCCCGGGCGCGTATCGGGTGTTGCGGCGGCTCGGGCTGGCGCGGGGGCTGGCGGCGGCGTCGCGGGGGGTGTTGCGGTACGACGGGAGTGTGCTGGTGCTGACCGCGCCGAGCGGGCCGGTGGGTGCGGTGGACCTGCTGGAGTCGGGGCGGGGGTTGCTGCGCTGTTGGTTGACGCTGGCCCGGCACGGCTACGCGACGCATCCGCTCAGCCAGGTGATCGACTGTGCGCGGACGGCGGGAGAGGTGGAGGCCATGGTGGGCGCCACGGCGCTCGCGGTGTTCCGGGTCGGGCGGCCGGTGGCCGAGCCGGTGCGTTCCGCGCGGTGGACGGACTGAGCACGGGGTCGGCGCCAAGTCCCTCGAACGGGTGGGCGGATCGGCTTGCCTCGATACCCTAGGGGGGTATAAATTCGTCCTCGTGGGGCCGATCATGGTCCTCGTGTCGACGAAAGGATCACCGTCATGAGCACCGCCACCTTCACCGTCAGCGGGATGACCTGCGGCCACTGCGTCTCGTCCGTCACCGAGGAGGTCTCCGAGGTGTCCGGCGTGACCGACGTCAAGGTCGAGCTGGCCTCGGGTCTGGTGACCGTGACGTCCGAGCAGCCCGTGGATGCGGACGCGGTGCGTGCGGCCGTCGTCGAGGCGGGTTACCAGGTCGTCGGGGCGTGAGTCGTCGTCGTCCCGTCGGCCCGGCCGACGGGACGCGGCCGAGGGCACGGGAGGTCGTGGTCCGGTGAGATGCGGCCTTCCGCAGGCCGCACCCCGGTGCTTCAGCGCCTGCCGGTCACCAGCCAGGCGTCCCCGTACGCTCGCCTGCCGAGCAGGAGCACCCGGGTGACCATGAAGGTGCCGATCGCCCACCACCACACCGCGATCAGCCCGCCGCCCAGGGCCAGCACGGTGCCCAGCGCCGCGCAGAAGGCGGCCAGCACGATGGGCATGGTCAGCGCGAGGTAGCGGCCGTCGCCCGCGCCGATCAGCACCCCGTCCAACACGAACACCGCGCCGGCCAGCGGCTGGAGTGCGGCCACCGCGAGCAGGGTGCCGGCGAGCAGGTCCCGCACCGCCGGGTCGGTGGTGAACAGCGGGATGTACAGCGGGCGGGCGGCGATCACCACGACCGCGAACAGCACGCCGGTCCACATCCCCCACACCAGCATCCGGCGGGTCGCCGCGCGGGCGCCGCTCGCGTCCCCCGCGCCCAGGGCCCGGCCCACGATCGCCTGCGCCGCGATGGCCAGGGCGTCCATCGCGAAGGCCAGGAACGTCCACACCTGCCAGGCGACCTGGTGGGTGGCGATCGAGGTGTCGCCCATGTGGGTGGCCGCCACGGTGGCCACGATCAGGATGGCCCGCAGGCTGACCGTACGGACGAACAGCGGCGCGCCGGCCGAGGCGGAGGCCCGGATGCCGGCCGTGTCCGGGCGTAGCGAGGCGCCGTGTCGGCGGGCGCCGCGGACGACGGTGACCAGGTAGACCAGGGCCATCGCGGTCTGGGCGAGCACCGTGCCCCACGCGGAACCGGCGATGCCCCAGTGCAGGCCGTACACGAACCCGACGTTGAGCAGCAGGTTGGCGCCGAAGCCGAGGACCGCGACCACGAGCGGGGTTCGGGTGTCCTGGAGGCCGCGCAGCACGCCGGTGGCGGCGAGCACGATCAGCATCGCGGGGATGCCCAGCGAGCCGATCCGCAGGTAGGTCACCGCATGCGGCGTCGCGCTGTCCGAGGCGCCGAACGCCGCGACGATCCACGGGGCGCCGACGAGGCCGACCACGAGCAGCCCGATGCCCAGCAGCGCGGCCAGCCAGACGCCGTCCAGGCCCTGGCGGATCGCGGCGCGCGGATCGCCCGCGCCCATGAGTCGGGCGACCGCGGCGGTGGTCGCGTAGGCGAGGAACACGCACAGGTTGACCAGGGTGGTCAGCATTGTGCCCGCGACGCCCAGGCCGGCCAGTTGGGGTGTGCCGAGCCGGCCGATGATCGCCGAGTCGACGAGCACGAACAGCGGCTCGGCGACGAGGGCGAAGAAGGCCGGTATCGCCAGGCGCAGGATGTCGCGGTCGTGGGCGCGGCGCTGCGTCCGGGCGGTGGGCGGTGAGGCGGGCCGGGTGGTGGGCTCGGCGGTGGGCTTGCCGGTGGGCTTGCCGGTGGGCTTGGTGGGCTTGGTGGCCGGCTCCGGGACGGGCGGCTCTGGGGGTGGGGACGGGACCGTGGACGGCACCCGTCCACCGTAGTCATCCACAGGTAAGGGTCACAATGCGCTCCTGGTCATTACCGGCGAGCGCGGGGCGTACGCGGGTGCACACGTGGGGCGATAGCCGCATGATTCGCCCAACAGTTTTTCACATACACAGCCGGTGGATAGAGAAATCGCAGGTCAGGGCGGGTTTGTGGACATGATTGCGAAGCGTTGGCGGCTGACTGCACACAGCTTGTGCACAGCTGGACCCACCTCTCTCCACAGGTTGTCCACAGTTATCCACAGGCCCTGTGTATGACCGTCTTGGTCGTCCCCGGGTCCACCCGTACGGTGAAGGGCCGCACGCCGCGTCGCGCGGCGGATCTGTCGGCCGTGTGGCGTATGAAGGACACGGTGTACTGCGGTGCGACCTCGCGCGAGCCTTTGTGAAAGGAGACCCCGGGCATGAGCGTCTCCGAGTTCGAAGAGGCCAGGCCCGAGCCGGCCCGCGAAGGATTCGAGCGGACCCCGCCCCAGGACATCGCGGCCGAGCAATCGGTGCTCGGCGGCATGATGTTGTCCAAGGACGCCATCGCCGACGTCGTGGAGAACCTCAAGCCGATCGACTTCTATCGGCCCGCCCACGAACTCGTCTACAACGCGATCCTGGACCTGTACGCACGCGGCGAACCGGCCGACGCGGTCACCGTCGCCGCCGAGCTGACCAAGCGCACCGAGATCGGCCGGGTGGGCGGCGCCCCGTACCTGCACACGCTGATCTCGTCGGTGCCCACCGCCGCCAACGCCGAGTACTACGCCCGGATCGTGCGCGAACAGGCGGTGCTGCGCCGCCTGGTCGAGGCGGGCACCCGCATCGTGCAGATGGGCTACGCGGCCGACGGCGAGGTCGACGACATCGTCAACAACGCCCAGGCCGAGGTCTACAAGGTCACCGAGCAGCGCACCACCGAGGACTACGCGCCGCTGGCCGACATCATGGAGGGCGCACTCGACGAGATCGAGGCGATCAGCTCCCGCGGCGGCCAGATGTCCGGCATCCCCACCGGCTTCACCGACCTCGACTCCCTCACCAACGGCCTCCACTCCGGCCAGATGATCGTCATCGCCGCCCGCCCGGCCATGGGCAAATCAACGCTCGGATTGGACATTGCGCGTGCATGTTCGATCAAGAATGGGCTTGCCAGTGTGATTTTTTCGCTGGAGATGGGCCGCAACGAGATCATGATGCGGCTGTTGTCGGCGGAGGCTCGGGTCGCGTTGCATCACATGCGGTCGGGGAGCATGACCGACGACGACTGGACGCGGCTCTCCCGCAAGATGGGCGAGGTCACTGCAGCGCCGATGTACATCGACGACTCGCCGAACCTGTCGATGATGGAGATCCGGGCCAAGTGTCGCCGGCTCAAGCAGAAGCACGATCTGCGGCTGGTGATCATCGACTACCTCCAGCTGATGCAGTCGGGCGGCTCGCGCCGGGCGGAGAACCGCCAGCAGGAGGTCTCCGAGATGTCGCGAAACCTCAAGCTCCTGGCCAAGGAACTCGAGGTCCCGGTCGTTGCGATGTCCCAGCTGAACCGTGGCCCGGAGCAGCGCACGGACAAGAAACCGATGGTTTCCGATCTTCGTGAGTCCGGCTGTGTCACGGCGGCGACCCGGGTGTTGCGGGCCGATACCGGTGCCGAGGTCTCCATGGGCGAACTGCTGGCAACGGGCGAGCGGGACATTCCCGTTTGGTCCCTGGACGAGCACTTGCGGCTTGTTCCGCGCACCATGACCCACGTCTTTCCCAGCGGGGTCAAGGAGGTCTTCCGCCTGCGACTGGCATCCGGACGGGAGATCGAGGCCACCGCGAATCACCCTTTCCAGACCTACGACGGGTGGAAGCCGCTGGGGGAATTGACCGTGGGCGCACGTGTCGCCGTGCCTCGACGGATCGATGCTCCCGCACGTCCGGTTGCCTGGCCCGAGGCCGAAGTGGTCATGTTGGCGCACCTTCTCGGCGACGGTTGTGTCGCCCCGGGGCAGCCCATTCACTACACGAGCAACGATGAGGCCAACCTCGGTGCGGTGGAGGAGGCGGCGGTTCACTTCGGGATCACCCCGCGCCGTGAACAGCAGCAAGCTTGGTGGCACGTCTACCTCCCGGCCCCTCAGCGCCTTGCCCGAGGCCGGCGGAACCCGATTGCGGCATGGCTCGACCGATTCGGTTTGTACGGCAAGCGCTCGCATGAGAAGTTCCTGCCCCCGGAGATTTTCGGGTTGCCCGACGATCAGGTACGGCTGTTCCTGCGGCACCTGTGGGCGACCGATGGCTCGGTCACGGTTTCGGCGGCGGGTGCGGTTCGCGTGTACTACGCCAGCACGAGCGAGCGCCTCGCCCGAGACCTGCAGCTTTTGCTCCTACGGGTGGACCTTCGCGCGAGGCTGCGCAGGGTGGGCAACACCAAGGGACGCCCGGGCTGGACCGTGGATATCTCCGGGGTCGAGGACCAGCGTCGGTTCCTGACCGAAGTCGGGGTGCATGGCGGGCGTGGGGAGTGCGTGAAAAAGGCCCTGAACCGGCTTGACGGGGTGATGGCGAACACGAACCTGGACACCGTCCCGCGGGAGGTCTGGGATGCCGTCAAGGCGGCCATGCTGGGTCGACGGATGACCACGCGGGCCTTTCAGGCGGCCCTGGGTACCAGATACTGCGGCTCATCCCTGTACAAGGCGGCGCCGAGCAGGACCAGACTCGCCAATGTCGCGAGCGTGTTGGAGCACGCGGACCTGGAACTGCTCGCTACCAGCGACGTGTTCTGGGATCGGGTCACCGAGATCGAGAGCATCGGCGAGCAGGAGGTCTATGACGCCACCGTGCTCGGTACACACAACTTCATCGCCAACGGGATCAACATCCACAACTCCATCGAGCAGGACGCCGACATGGTCATTTTGTTGCATCGTGAGGATGCCTACGAGAAGGAGTCGCCGCGGGCCGGCGAGGCGGATCTGATCGTGGCCAAGCACCGCAACGGGCCGACGGCGACGATCACCGTGGCGTTTCAGGGGCACTACTCGCGCTTCGTGGACATGGCGCAGAGCTGAGCCGCGGCTTGTTGCAGTCGCTCACCGTCCGCTGAAGCCGAGGGCCCGAACTGCCAGGTCCGGGCCCTCCGGCTGCTCGGCTCGTGGTCGGTCCACCGACGTGTCGAACAGCGTGGGCGGACGGGCGCTCAGCGCCGCGTCTCGTACCTGGTCAGGATCACGCCGCCGGGAAACGTCCGCGTCTCCACCAGGTTCAGGTTCTCCCGGTTGTCCAGCGCGGTGAAGAACGGCGTGCCGCCGCCCACCAGGACCGGCGCGGTGGCCAGCACGTACTCGTCGATCAGCCCGGCCCGCATGGCCGCCCCGGCGAGCGTCGCGCCGCCGATCTCCATCGGGCCGCCGTCCTCGGCCTTGAGCCGGGTGATCTCGGCGACCGCGTCGCCGGTGACCAGGCGGGTGTTCCAGTCGACCTTGTCGATCGTCGAGGAGAACACCACCTTCGACATGTCCCGCCAGCGGCGCGCGAACTCGATCTCCGCCGGGGTGGCGCCGGGCCGCTGGTCGCCGGTCGGCCAGTGGGAGCTCATCGCCTGCCACAGCTTGCGCCCGTACAGCGTCAGGTCGGTCGCCTGCAACCGGTCGGACCAATACTGGAAGAGCTCGTCGCTCGGCACGCCCCAGCCGATGTCGTCGCCGGGCGCGGCGATGTAGCCGTCCAGGCTCAGGTTCATCCCGTAGATCAGTTTCCGCATGTCGCCGGCCTTCCATGAGTCGCTCTCACGCGTACAGACCGACGCGGCGCGGGAAACTCATCGGTGCGCGATCCGAGCGCACAGGGTGGTTCTCGGGCTCGGCGGTTCAGCCGCAGGCTCGTCGTTTCGCCGAGGAAAAGGCATCGATCGCAGGCCGATCCGGGGTGACATCGCGGTGGGACAACAGAGAACCGGCAGGTCACGGCAGATCGACACGTCATCGGCGGCGAGAACCTACCGACGTGCCCGGCCGGCCGCTCGGTCAGATGTCGCGCCGGCCCAGGGCTGCCCAGCCTGCGAGTTGGGCGGCCAGGGCCCACCCGGCGAGGATCGGCCCGCCGGCGGCGTTGCCGTCGAGCAGGTTCATCCCGGCCCGACCGGGAAGGAAGTCGGCGGCCGAGGCGGCGATCAGCATCGGCAGCGCGAGCATCACCGTCAGCACCACACTCAGCGTGGCCACCGGGCTGCGCAGGAGCGCACCCAGGCCGACGGTCAGGATCGCGGTGAGCACCAGGTAGGCGGTGATCGCGGCGATGTCGCCGGCCACCGCGGCGGAGCCGGTGACCCCGTACGAACCGAGTGCGAACCCGCCGATGCCCACGCCCGTCAATGCGAGCAGTGCGGCCAGTGGTGTGGTCACCGCGACCACCACCGTCGTCTTCGCGAACAGCACCCGGCCCCGACGCGGGTCGGCGGTCAGCGTGGTGCGGATGGATCCGGTCGCGAACTCGGCCGTGATCACCGCCATCGCGAGGGCGACGACGGCGAACTGCGCGAGCAGCGTCGACGCGGTCGCGGGTTCGCCCACGGCCATGGTCAGGCCGTCCTTGGTCTCGCCGCGCTCCACGTCGCCGGCGAAGTCCATGCCCATGATTCCCGCGCTCGCGCTCATCAGCAGCACCGAGACGGCCACCGCCCACCACGTGGAGCGCACCGACCACAGCTTGATCCACTCCGAGGCCACCGCCGCGCGCAGGGCGAGCGGCCTGCCCCGAGCCGGCTCCCGGGAGAGGCGGGCCTCGTGGAGGGCGCCGGAACGGTGCCCGACCTGTCCCCGACTCGCCGCCTCAGCCGGCCGCATACTCCACCGCCTTTTCCGTCAGTTCCAGGTACGCCTGCTCCAACGAGGCCCGTCGGGGGCTGAGTTCGTACAGCGGTACGCCGAGCGCGTGGGCGGCTCGGCCGATCTCCTCGATCGACACGTCGGCGTAGCCGCTGGTCCCCTCGCCCGTCGCGACGACCCGCGCGCCGGTCCCGACCAGGTGCTCGGTCAGTCGGGCAAGGCCCGCCCGATCCGGGCTGCGGACCAGTACGCCGGAGGCGCCGGCCGCGTCGAGCACCTCGGCGATCGGTGCGTCGGCGATCAGCCGTCCGCGGCCCATCACGACCAGGCGATCCGCGGTCTGTTCCATTTCGCTCATCAGGTGGCTGGAGACGAACACCGCGCGTCCCTCGGCCGCGAGCGAGCGGAGCAGCTCGCGGAGCCGGCGCACGCCGTCGGGGTCGAGCCCGTTGATCGGCTCGTCCAGGACCAGGGCCCGCGGATCGCCGAGCAGCGCGCCGGCCACGCCCAGCCGTTGGCTCATGCCCAGTGAGAACTGGCCGGTCCGGCGGTTCGCCACGTCGGACAGGCCGACCAGGTCCAGCACCTCGTCCACCCGCCGGAGGGCGATGTCGTGGGTTCGGGCCAGGGCGCGCAGGTGCGCTCGCGCGGTCCGTCCGGGATGCACCGCCCTGGCGTCGAGCAGTGCGCCGACCTCGTGCAGCGGCCGGTGCAGCCGGGCGTACGGTCGGCCGTCGATCCGGGCGTGTCCCGATGTCGGTCGGTCCAGCCCGAGAATCATCCGCATCGTGGTCGACTTGCCGGCGCCGTTGGGCCCCAGGAAACCGGTCACCAGGCCGTTCGGCACGGTGAGCGTGAGTCCGTCGACGGCGGTGCGTTCGCCGTATCGTTTGGTCAGCCGTTCCAAGGTGATCATCGTGCCCCTTCGTCGTCTCCGAGACGAAGCTAGGAGTGCGACGCGGGGTGCGGCATCGCTCGTTCGACAGACCCCACCCGGGACTTTCGACACAGACGCGGCCGCGAACGCGGACTCGGACCCGCGCACCTGCCGCCCGGGGACGGGTGCGCACGGGTGGGTCTGGCCCACCCCGGGTCGCTGGGTCGTCGGCTTCCCGACCGGCCCGGCGCTGCCGCGGGTGCACGGGCGGTGGACCCGCTCGCTGCTCGGCCCGGCCGCGCCGGCGCGGGAGAGCGTGATGCCGGTCCGGTACGCCGTGGCCCAGGGGCCGCACCACCGCCGCCCGCCGGGACGCTCCCCGTCCCGGCGGGCGGCGTACGTGGCGGGGGCCGGAGGGCGGCGAAGGCGGGGAGTCCGGTCCGGAGCCCCTCCCCCTCGGAAGGCTCCGAACCGTCCCGGTGCGGCGGACCCGATCACGGGGTCGTCCGGGCCCGCCGCATGTCGTCGATCATGGTGGGCCGCGCTTGGGATTCGTTGGGCGCGTGCTTGGCGTTCACTGCCGCGCTCGGCGCCTCGACCCGCCGCGCGTCGTTCGCCCACGCGCACGAGCTGTGGATACTCCCGCTGTAGTACGCCGTGGTACTCGCGTCTGCGAGGGGGGTGCGGCCCTGTAGTACCCGGGGCGGAACTTGCCTCTCCGGCCCCGATTTCGGTTGAAGTGCCTGTTCGGCCCTGCCTACCTTCGAAGCCGACACCACCGGCGTTGTTTCGGCTCACGCGGCGATCGGTGCCTTGTGAATTCGATCACAAGGGGTGTTCCGGGGGCCGGTCACATCGCGGGATCGCGTACGCAACGGAGGAGACATCGATGTTCGGACGACTCGGCAGGCTCGTCGTCCACAACCCCTGGAAGGTCATCGCCGCCTGGCTGATAGCCGCGGTGGCCCTGGTCATGTTCGCGCCCAAGCTGAGCGATCTGACCAACCAGGACCAGGCGAGCTTCCTGCCCGACAAGTACGAGTCGGTGCAGGCCCAGAAACTCGCGGAGAAGGCCTTCCCGCAGTCCACCGAGCAGACCGCCCTGATGATCTTCAAGCGCGGTGACGGCAAGAACCTCACCGAGGCCGACAAGAACAAGGTCAGGGAGATCAGCGGCAGGCTCGGTGCGGCCGGCGTCGAGCACGTGAGCAAGGTCGAGGCGGGCGACGCCAAGGACCGGATCGCCCTGGCCACCGCCTACATCAAGGGCGACCAGCAGGACAAGTTCGTCAACGAGGCGCTCAAGGAACTGCGCGACAAGGCCAAGCCACTGGTCGAGGGGAGCGACCTCAAGCTCGGCTTCACCGGCGGCGTGGCGATCAACGTCGACAACGAGGACGCCTTCAAGAAGGCCGAGGCGATCGTCGGCATCGTCACGATCGTGCTGATCATCGTGCTGCTCCTGGTGATCTACCGGAGCCCGATCGCGGCCCTGCTGCCGGTGATCATGGTCGCCCTGGTGTCCCAGGTCGCCTCGCCCGTGATCGCGATCGTCGGCAAGGCCACCGGCCTCCAGGTCGACCAGTCGCTCAACACGATCCTGATCGTGGTGCTGTTCGGCATCGGTACCGACTACATCCTCTTCCTGCTCTTCCGCTATCGGGAACGGTTGCGCGCGGGCGACGACAAGAAGCAGGCGATGGTCGTCTCGGTCGAGCGGGTGGGCGAGGCCATCGCCTCGGCCGCCGGCGCGGTCGTGATCGCCTTCGGCGCGATGTTGCTGGCCACCTTCGGTGCGTTCAAGTCGATGGGCCCGGGGCTGGCCATCGCGGTGATCGTGATGGCGGTCGCCGCGCTGACCCTGGTGCCCGCCGTGGTCTCGTTGATCGGCCCGAGGGTGTTCTGGCCGTCCAAGACCTGGCAGAAGCAGCCCAAGGGCACCGCGTTCCACAGGATCGGCGGCCTGGTCGGGCGCAAGCCGCTCGCGGTGGCCGTGGTCTCCGGCGTGATCATGATCGCCTTCGCGGCCGGCGCGCTGAACTTCAAGGCCGACTACGACCAGTTCGGCCAGCTGCCCGGCGACACCGAGTCGGCCAAGTCGATGAAGGACATGCAGCTCGACTTCGCGGCGGGCACGCTCAACCCGACGCAGATCTACCTCGAGAGCAGGAACGGTCGGCCGATCGACAAGGGCGCGGCCGAGCAGTTCGCGCTCTCGCTCAAGGGCGTCGAGGGCATCGGCGACGTGAACGGCGCCGGCGGCCCCGAGGAGAACTCGCACGTCAAGCTCAGCGACGACCGGATGTCCGCCGAGATCGCCATCGTGCTCAAGGAGAGCCCGTTCGCGAACAAGGCGCTGGACACCATCGACCCACTGCGCGACTTCGTGCATGAGCACCGGCCCGACGGCACCAAGGCGATGGTGGGCGGCCAGACCGCGTCCTTCACCGACATCCGTGCGGCCACCAACCGCGACCTGTCGGTGATCTTCCCGGTCGCCGGTCTGTTGATCGCCCTGGTGCTCGGCCTGCTGCTGCGCAGCGTGGTGGCCCCGTGGTACCTGATGCTCGCAGTGGTCCTGGGCTTCATCTCGACCATCGGTGCGACCGTCTTCGTCTTCCAGACGTTGCTGGGCAACTCCGGCGTGATGTTCATGCTGCCGGTGATGATCTACATGTTCGTGGTGGCCATCGGCACCGACTACAACATCCTCATGGTCGCCCGATTGCGCGAGGAGGCGAAGGAGGGCAACGAGCCGAGGCAGGCTGCGGCTTTGGCCGTGGAGCATGCGGGGCCCTCGATTGCCGCCGCGGGTGTCATCCTGGCAGGGACCTTCGCGTCGCTCATGATGGCGGGCATCGACATGATGACCCAGATGGGCTTCGCTGTCTCGGTCGGCATCTGCATCTCGGCCTTCGTGATGTCGATGTTCCTGGTTCCCTCCGTGACCGCCCTGATCGGGCATGCGGCGTGGTGGCCCGGACACGCCGACCGTGCGTCCGGCCCGGTCGGTCGAGGCGGGCGGGATCGGGAGCCGGCAATGGCCGGGGACCGCTGATCAGGGAGTACCCGAGGAGTACGGATGTCCGTGGAAGGCCCCGCGCGAGTCGCCGTGCGGGGCCTTCCCGCGTCCGCGAACGGTTCCCGTCCGAGCGAGTCGGTCGAGCCCTGGCTGCTGCCGGTGCCCAAGCCGCTCGCGCGCTGGCTGCCCTGCCGGACCTGGGTGGGCGAACTGCTGATGGTCGCGCTGGTGCTGCTGTGCGTGATCGGCGGCTCGCTCGGCGGGTCCACCAGGGATCACAACCCCGGACACCCGAACGCGCTCAACCTGGTCATCGCCGGGATCACCTGCCTGGTGCTGCTGGGCCGGCTGCGGTGGCCGCTGACGGTGCTGGCGCTGACCGAGGCGGGCCAGGTGTTCTACCTGGCCGCGGACGGCCTGGACGGCCCGATCCTGATCCCGACCATGGTCGCGCTGTACACGGTGGCCGCCAGCGGGCAACTGCGCCGCTCGGTGCTGATCGCCTCGGCGGTCGCGGTGGTGCACGCGGGGATGCGGATAGGGCTCACCCCGGACGGGTTCCTCTCGCCGGAGAAGTACCTTTCGGGCATCTGGATGTACCTGCCGGTCGCCATCGGCGAGGCGGTCCGCGCCAAGCGGGCCTACTGGGCGGAGGTACAGGCCCGGCTGGCGCGTGCCGAGCACGAGCGCGAGGACGAGGCCCGGCGCCGGGTGACCGCCGAACGCATGCGCATCGCCCGCGAGCTGCACGACGTGGTCGCGCACAGCATCGCGATGATCAACATCCAGGCGGGCGTGGCCGCGCACGTGATCGACCGGGACGTGCCGCAGGCCAAGGAGGCGCTCGTGCACATCAAGGTGGCCAGCCGGGACGCGCTCGCCGAACTGCGCACCACGCTGGGCGTGCTGCGCCAGGACGGCGACAACGACCTGCCCACCGAGCCGACCCCGGGTGTGGACGACGTGGACGCCCTGGTGGCCTCCTACCGCAACGCGGGCCTGCCGGTGCTCCTGGAGGAGTCCGGCGAGGCCCGGAACCCGTCCGCGCCGGTCGGCCTCGCGCTGTACCGGATCGTCCAGGAGTCGCTCACCAACGCGATGAAGCACGGCGGCGACGGTGCGTCGGCGATCGTGCGGGTCGTGTACGGCGAGCACGCGGTGGAGGTGGACGTGCTCGACGACGGTCGGGGCACCCCCGAGACGGACTCGGTCAAGGGCGCCGACGGCACCGGGCACGGGTTGCTCGGCATGCGGGAACGGGCGGTCGCCGTGGGCGGTTCGCTCGCGGTGGGACCCCGCCCCCATGGCGGTTTTTCGGTACACGCGGTGCTGCCGCACCACAAGGGCGCGCTCGTCGCGCGTCGGGACGGAGATTCTTCATGACGGTGCGCGTGCTGATCGCGGACGACCAGTTGCTGGTCCGGTCGGGCTTCAAGGTGCTGGTCGGCAGCGACCCCGAACTGGAGGTGGTCGGCGAGGCGGCGAACGGCACCGAGGCACTGGCGCTGGCCAAGGAGACCCGACCGGACGTGGTCCTGATGGACATCCGGATGCCCGGCATGGACGGCCTGGAGGCCACCCGTCGGATCGTCCGCGACGACGACCTCGCGGGCGTGCGGGTGCTGGTGCTGACCACGTTCGAGGTCGACGAGTACGTCTTCGAGGCGCTGCGGGCCGGGGCCAGCGGCTTCCTGGTCAAGGACACCGACCCCGAGGACCTGCTCAAGGCGATCAAGACCGTCGCGACCGGAGACGCGCTGCTCTCGCCGGGTGCCACCCGGGCGCTGGTGGCCCGCTTCCTGTCCCAGCCCGAGCCCAAGGTGGCCGCGCCGGATCGGCTGGAGGCGCTCACCGACCGCGAGCGCGAGGTGCTCTCGCTGGTCGCGGCCGGGATGAGCAACGACGAGATCGCCGAGCACCTGTTCGTCTCGCCGCTGACCGCCAAGACCCACGTCAGCCGGGCGATGGTCAAGCTCGGCGCACGCGATCGGGCGCAGCTGGTGGTGATCGCGTACGAGTCGGGCATGGTCCGGCCGGGACGCGGCTGAGCACCGCGCCCCGGACCCGGCCTCCGTTCGGACGGGCCCCTAGCCGAGGTCGCTCGCCAGCAGGGTGTGGATGCCCTCGATGTTGGCCTGGAGATAGGCGGCCAGGCCGGCCGGGACCAGGCCGACCGAGGCCAGCCCGGAGGGGGTGAAGGGCACCCGCACGATGTCGTACTCGCCGTTCGGCTCGTCCACCTCGGGGCCGTGCCGCAGTGCCGGGTCCATCGATTCGAGCCGGCATGCGAAGAAGTGCTGGATCTTGACCCCGCCGGGCTCGGGCACGGTGTCCACGAACGCGGGCACCGGCCGGCCGATCTTGCCGCCGAGTTCCTCGAACACCTCGCGGCGCAACGCCTCGGTCACCGTGGCGTCCTCGGGTTCGACGCCGCCGCCGGGGGTGATCCAGTACGGGGGGCTGTCCGGCTTCGTGCGTTTGATCAGCACCATCCGGTCCTCGTCGTCGAGCAGGATCGCGCGTGCCGTCCGCTTCACCACTGAACGCATCGTCGGTGCCCTCTGCTTCCTTGCCAGGCGTTGCCCCCGTCTGAAGTCTCCCTTTCCGATCGGACGGGTGGTTTATGCCTGTGCGGCGCCACCTTCGGGATCACGCCCAGCGCGCGGCGCGCGCGATCAGCTCGCCGTGCAGATGCGAGATGTGCGGTTGGCTCAAAGTGCCCTCCCGAACCGCGAGGAACACCGTGTGCAGCGGCGGCAGTTCGGGTTCCAGAAGGGCGACCACCGCGCGCCGGTCCAGCGCCTCGGCGCACAGGTAGCGCGGCAACACCGCGATGCCGTGTCCGGCGCGTACGCACTCCAGCACGGCGCGCAGGTCGGGCACCGTCACCGCGGCCGGGGTGACGGGTTTGGCGTCGAACACGGTCGACCAGTAGCGCCGGATCAGCGGTTGCTCCTCGGCCTCGCCGATCAGCGGCACCCCCTCCAACGCGGCCGGGCCCCGGGCCAGGATCCGGCTCGACGGCAGCCGCGCGGCCCAGTGCGGAGCGCCGATCAGGACGTACTCCTCGTCGGTGAGCGGCGTGCCCACTATGCCCCGCGCGCGCGGGCGCACATCCGAGATCACCAGGTCGTGCCGAGCCGCCGCCAGGCCCGCGAGCAGCACGTCGCCGGGGCCCAGGGTCACCCGTAACCGCAGGCCGCGCCGGACCAGATCGGCCAGCGACGGCAGCACGCGCAGCGCGGTCAACTCGGTCGGGCCGCCCAGGTGCACGGTGCGCCGCAGCGGGTCCACGCCGCGCACCTCGCGGGCCGCGATCTCCTCGATCGCGTCCAGGTGCGGTGCGAGCCGGCGGGCGAGTTCGTCGGCGGGGCCGGTGGGTGCCACGCCGCGCGGCAGGCGTTCGAACAGCTGCTTGCCGACCTGCTTCTCCAGGGTGCGGATCTGCGCGGTTATCGCCGGCTGCGAGAGCCCGAGCGACGCGGAGGCCCGGGTGAAGGAACCCGCGCGGTGTACGGCCAGGAAAGTGCGCAACAGCGTCAGGTCCACGGGTCCCCCGTCTCGTGTCCCCCGACCACTCCCGAGAGTCGGGGACATCACGTGATCTTGCCCGAAGTCGCAGGTCAGCCCGGGGAGGCGGGGTCCAGGGCGCGCAGGATGTCCGCGACGAGATCCGCGGTGTCCTCACAACCGGCCGAGAACCTGACGAATCCTTCCGGCACATCGTTGCCGGCCCACCGGGCACGTCGTTCGGCCATGCTGTGCACACCACCGAAGCTGGTGGCGTCGGAGACCAGTTCGAGCGCACCCAGGAACCGACGAGCGGTGTCCGCGTCGGCGAGCGTGAAGCCCACGACGCAGCCGAACCGCCGCATCCGACGGGTGGCCACATCGTAGGCCGGATCGCCTTCGAGTGCGGGGTGGCGTACGCCCGTGACGTCCGGGCGTTCGCTCAGCGCCCGGGCGACGGCCAGCGCGTTGACCGCCTGCCGATCCACCCGCAACTGCAGGGTGGACAACGAGCGATGCGCCAACCAGGCCTCCATCGGCCCGGGCACCGCGCCGGTGAGCGAGCGCCAGGAACGCACCCGGGCGCCGAGGTCGGCGCTCGCGCAGGAGACGTAGCCGAGCAGCACGTCGCTGTGCCCGGTCAGCGCCTTGGTGCCGCTCGCCGCCGAGATGTCGGCGCCGAGGGCGAGCGGGAGTTGGCCCAGCGGGGTGGCCAGGGTGTTGTCGACGGCCACCAGGGCGCCCTGCGCGTGGGCGAGGGTCGCGATCCGCTCGATGTCGCACACGTCCAGGCCCGGGTTGCTCGGGGTCTCCAGCCACACCAGGCGGGCGCCGGTCAGGGCCTGTTCGAGCTCGGCGCCGGCGGTGGGCACCAGCCGTACGGTGATCCCGCGCGCGGCGAGGTGCGCGCCGACCGCGCGGGTGGCCGGGTAGCCGTCCGACGGCAGTACGACCACGTCACCCGGCTCGGTGAGTCCGAGCAGGACCGCCGAGACGGCGGCCATACCGGACGCGAACGTGACGGTGTCGGCGGCCCCCTCCAGCGCGCCGATCGCCTGCTCCAGGCCGACCCAGGTCGGGTTCGCGTAACGCCCGTACTGGTAGGGCCCGTTCACCTCGCCGGGCATGTGGTACGTGCCGGCGAACACCGGTCCGGGCAGGAAGGGGTCGCCCGGCGCGTGGCCCGGACTGCCGGCCCGGACCGCCCGGGTCCCGTCGCTCCATTCGGCGGACATTCCCGACTCCCTCACTGCCTGTTTCACGTGAAACCTCGACCGAGCCCATCGTGGTGCGTGGCCGTCAATCGCGGTCCAGGATCATGCTCAGGAACCAGCTCACGATGCTGATCACCAAGGCGCCGAGCAGCGCGGCCCAGAAGCCGTCGATGTGGAAGTCGAGATCCAGCTTGTTGGCGATCGCCTCCGTCAGCCACAACATCAGCGCGTTGATCACGAACGTGATCAGACCCAGCGTGAGTACGAAGAGTGGCAGTGAGAACAGCTTCACCACCGGTTTGATTATCGCGTTGACGATCCCGAAGATGAGCGCGACGAAAATTATCGTCTTGGCCTTGGTGCCGGCAGAGGCGCCGTCGGCGAGGTCGATTCCGGATACGAGCCAGCTGGCGAACCAGATGGCGAGTGCGTTGGCACCCAGCTTGATGATCAGGCTTTTCATATCCTGATGCTGGCATCCGGCAGGTCCTTCCCGCTTGAGCCGTGGGGGGAATGTCGGTTTGTGTCGGTAAGGAGTTGGTCACATGAAGGTTTTTCGGCTCGACGACCTGGACGCGGAGCGCGCGTTCGAACAGGGCGCGTACCTGAAGTTCCTCAGTGAACGGAACTTCTCGATGGGCCTGTACGCGCTGGAACCGGGCGAGACCGACACCCAGAAGCCGCACGGCCAGGACGAGGCGTACGTGGTGATCAGCGGTCGGGCCACGCTCACCGTCGGCGAGGAGTCCACCGCCGTGGCGCGCGGCAGCGTCGTGTACGTACCGGCGCAGGTGCCGCACCGCTTCCATCGGATCACCGAGCCGCTGCGGGTCCTGGTGTTCTTCTCGCCGCCGGAGGGCTGAGCGGCAGGACCGGCCGCACGGAGGCGGGTGCGTGGGGCCGGGCGCGTGGGGCCGGGGGCGGGCGCGGGCCGCGTGGGCTGGGCGGTGGGCGGTCCGGGCCGGTGTACGACAATCGGACCTTGGGATCCAGCGATCGGGTCTCGGGATCCGACGATCGGGAGTACATCTGATGGCGCTGCGCGACGAACTCTGGGCTGCGATCGAGGACGTCTACGCGGCGATCCTGGACCACCCGTTCATCCACGGGCTGACCGACGGCACGTTGCCGCGCGAGGCGTTCCGGCACTACGTCGTGCAGGACTCGCACTACCTGCGCGACTACGCCAAGGCGCTCGCGGTGTGCGCGGCCAAGGCGCCGGACGAGGCGACGACCGTGCAGTTCGCGGGTGACGCGGCCGGTGCGATCGCCGCCGAGCGTTCGCTGCACGAGGGCTTCATGGTCGACTTCGGCAGCTCGGTGGCCGACGCCACCGCGACCGAACCGGTACTGCCGAGCACCCGGGCGTACGTCAGCTACCTGCTTGCCACGGTGCACAACGGCTCGTTCGCCGAAGGGGTGGCGGCGGTGCTGCCCTGCTACTGGATCTACGCCCGAGTGGGCGACGCACTGCTGGCCAAGGGCTCGCCCGACGAGCTGTACGGACGCTGGATCGCCACCTACGGCGCCGAGGAGTTCCAGGCGACGGTGCGCGCGGTGCTCGATCTGGTGGACCGGATCGGCGAGGACCTCTCGGCGACCGAACGGGCGCGGATGATCGAGCACTTCACCACCACGGCACGCTACGAGTGGATGTTCTGGGACGCCGCGTGGCGCGGCGAGCGCTGGCCGGTCTGAGCGAGTCCGGGGCGCCCGGGATCGTTCCCGGGCGGACCGGAACCGGTGCGCCCGGGTACGACGTGTCCTCCCGGGGAATGTGCTCCCCGGGCGTGCACGTCTCGCGGGAGTTCGCGTGACTGGGGGTTGGACGATGGAGACATGGCCGCAGTGGGCGCGCATCGGCGTACCGGTGCTCGTGCTGGTGTTGCTGTGCTGGTTGCTGATCTGGCTGTTCTCGGCCTTCCTGATGCTCATCGTCAAAGGCGTCGTCGGGCTGTGCGTCACGGTCGGGATGGTCGTGCTCGCGCGCACCGCGGTGGTCGGCCGGGGGCCGCGCGACCCGCTCGGTTGAATCCGGCGCTGGTCGTGCGGGCGGTGGTGTGCCAGGGTGGGGGCGCACCACACGGAGATACACGGGAGCTCGGGGCACCGGGCTGAGAGGGCGCTGAGGCCGCGCCGACCGCAGAACCTGACCGGGTAATGCCGGCGTAGGGAGCCTTCCATGACCTCGCACGACACCTCGCTGCCCGCTGCCCCGTCGGCCGATCCGGCCGCCACGCAGACGGTCACCAGCGGACCGATATCCCCCGCTCACCACCGCGGCTACGTCGCCGGATCGCGCGAGGACCTGCGCGTTCCGGTACGCACGGTGCATCTGACCAACGGCGAGACGGTTCGCCTGTACGACACCTCGGGCCCGTACACCGACCCCGCCTTCGAGGTGGACGTGCGGCGCGGCCTGCCCGCGCTGCGCGAGGCCTGGATCGAGGAGCGCGGCGACACCGCCCGCTACGACGGCCGGATCGGCGCATTGACGCCGGCCGGGTTCGCGGTGCCCGGCGCGGGGGCCCGACCCAGGCGGGCGTCCGGATCCGAGGCGGTGACCCAACTCGCCTACGCGCGGCGCGGGCTGGTCACCCCGGAGATGGAGTTCGTGGCGATCCGCGAGGGCTTGACGCCCGAGCTGGTCCGGGACGAGATCGCCGCCGGTCGGGCGGTGTTGCCCGCGAACATCAACCACCCCGAGATCGAGCCGATGGTGATCGGCAAGAACTTCCTGGTCAAGGTCAACGCGAACATCGGCAACTCGGCGGTGTCCTCCTCGATCGAGGAGGAGACCGACAAGCTGGTGTGGGCGATCCGCTGGGGCGCGGACACCGTGATGGACCTGTCCACCGGCAAGGACATCCACACCACCCGCGAGTGGATCGTGCGCAATTCGCCGGTCCCGATCGGCACGGTGCCGCTCTACCAGGCACTGGAGAAGGTGAACGGCAAGCCCGAGGAACTCACCTGGGAGCTGTACCGGGACACCGTGATCGAGCAGTGCGAGCAGGGTGTGGACTACATGACGGTGCATGCCGGCGTGCTGCTGCGCTACGTGCCGTTGACCGCCCGGCGCAAGACCGGCATCGTCTCGCGCGGCGGCTCGATCATGGCCGCGTGGTGCCTGGCGCACCATCGGGAGAACTTCCTCTACACGCACTTCGCCGAGCTGACCGAGATCCTGCGCGCGTACGACGTGACCTACTCGCTCGGCGACGGACTGCGTCCGGGCTCGATCGCGGATGCCAACGACGCGGCGCAGTTCGCCGAGTTGGAGACGCTGGGCGAACTGGGCCGGATCTCCCGGTCGATGGACGTGCAGGTGATGATCGAGGGCCCGGGCCATGTGCCGATGCACAAGATCAAGGAGAACGTCGACCTCCAGCAACGCATCTGCGACGAGGCGCCGTTCTACACGCTCGGCCCGCTGACCACGGACGTCGCGCCCGGCTACGACCACATCACGTCGGCGATCGGCGCGGCGATGATCGGCATGTGGGGTACCGCGATGTTGTGCTACGTGACGCCGAAGGAGCACTTGGGCCTGCCCGACCGGGACGACGTCAAGGCGGGCGTGATCGCCTACCGGATCGCGGCCCACGCGGCGGACCTGGCCAAGGGCCACCCGGGCGCCCAGGCGTGGGACGACGCGCTCTCCGATGCCCGCTTCGAGTTCCGTTGGCAGGACCAGTTCGATCTGGCGATGGACCCGGACACCGCGCGGGCCTACCACGACGCGACGCTCCCGGCGGAGCCGGCCAAGACGGCCCACTTCTGCTCGATGTGTGGGCCGAAGTTCTGTTCGATGCGCATCTCGCACGACATCCGTGCGGAGCACGGCGACGGGGCGGCTGCCGTGGCGGCGGAGGCGGATGCCGAGGCCGGAATGCGGGCCAAGTCGGCGGAGTTCGCCGCCGCGGGCAACCGGGTCTACCTGCCGCTGGCCGACTGAGGTTCGGGCGCGGGACGACGCCTCGGGGACCGGGCGGTTCCCGGGACGTCGTCAGGCCGGTCCGGGCGGGTCGCCCGCGCCGGCGACGATGACGCCGTGTTCGTAGGCGAAGACCACCGCCTGGGCTCGGTCGCGCAGGCCCAGTTTGGCGAACATGCTGCCCACGTGGCTCTTCACGGTTGCCTCGGTGACCACCAGGTGGGCGGCGATCTCGCTGTTGGAGAGGCCGCGGGCGACCAGGAACAGGGCCTCGCGTTCGCGCGGGGTCAGGGCCGTCAGGAGCGCCGGGGGCGGCCGGAGCGGTTCGGTACGGGCGGCGAAGTTCTCGATGAGGCGCCGGGTGATCGAGGGCGACAGCAGCGCCTCGCCGGCGTGCACCACGCGGATCGCTTCCAGCAGGCGGGCCCGCGAGGCGTCCTTGAGCAGGAATCCCGCGGCGCCCGCCCGCAGCGCGCCGAAGACGTATTCGTCCAGGTCGAACGTGGTGAGGATGAGCACGCGCGGGGGCGGCGAGATGCCCTCCGCGTGCACTCGGGCGGTGGCCTCGACGCCGTCCATGCGTGGCATCCGGATGTCCATCAGGATCACGTCCGGACGCAGGCGGGCGGCCAGTTCGACCGCCTCGTCGCCGTCCTCGGCCTCGCCGACGACGACGAGGTCGTCCTGGGTCTGGAGGAACAGGCGCAGGCCGGTTCGGATCAGCTCCTGGTCGTCGGCGATCAGCAGGCGGATGCTCCGGGCGCTCATTTCGGGTCCTCCAGGGGAAGCCGGGCGGTGACCCGGAACCCGCCGTCCGGTCCGGGACGGGCCGCCAACTCGCCGCCGAGGACGCCGATCCGCTCGCGCATGCCGACGATGCCGTGGCCGCCCGAGGAGGGCTCGGGCACCTTCGCACCGTCGTTGGCGACCGTGATGTGCAGGTGGGTTCGGCCGAAGTCCAGGGTCACCGCGACATGGGTGGGTCGGGCGTGCTTGAGCACGTTGGTCAGTGCCTCCTCGACGATGCGGTACACCGACAACTCCACGCCGCCGGCGAGCGGCCGGGAGGTGCCGGTGACCTCCAGGTGCGCCGGCAGCCCGGCCTCACGGTACGAGGCGACCAGCGAGGGCAGTTGGGCCAGCGAGGGTTGTGGCTGCATCCGTACCCCCTGGTCCGTCTCGCGCAGCAGCAACAACATCCGGCGCAACTCGGCCAGGCTCTGCTCGGCGTTGGTCTCGACCCGCTCCAGCGTGTCGTCGGCCACGTCGGGCGCGGTGTGCAGCACGTCGCGCGCGCCGCGTACGCCCACCAGCGTCACGGTGACCGAGTGGGCGATGATGTCGTGCAGTTCGCGGGCGATCGCGGCGCGCTCGCGCTGGGCCACGATGACCGAGAGCTGCTCGTGCTCGCGCTCCAAGTGGGCGGTGCGTTCCTCCAGGGCGGCGGTGTAGCGGCGCCGGGTCTGGGCGTAGCTGCCCAGGGCCCACGCGATGACGGTGACGGGGAACGAGACGATGTCCGCCACCATCAGGAACAGCGCCGTCGGCACGAGGGCGGCCACCGACACCCGTCGCTCGCGCAGTTCGGCGATGGTGAACAGGGCCGCCAATGCCGGTGCGCCGCCGGGGTTGCCGCCGGTTGCCGCGAGCAGCGCCTCGACTGCGCAGACGGCCGGCAGCACGGCGAGTGGTGCGTGTCGTCGGGCGAGCAGGAGCGCACCGGAGCACACGATGATCACGACGAGCAGGGGCCGGACGGGTATCGCGTCCTCGAAGGTCAGACCGAGTTCGACGATGGTCGTCACCGACGCGACGATGGCGTCGAACAACGCCGAGCGGCGCGGGCGGATCCACCGGCGCGCCGCTCGGACGGCTCGGTATATCGCGTTCACGCCAGGTCGCGCCGACGTTCGGCGGCGATGGCGGCGATGACGAACACGATCGCCCAGGCGGACAGCACCCCCAGGGCGGCACTCGGCGACAGCGTCGTGTGGTGGGTCGAGCGGGCCAGCACGCCGGCGGCTCCGAGCGGGGTGTAGTTCGCCGCGGCTTCGGCGACGCCGGCGACCAGCGGAAGCACCGCGAAGTTCACCAGCAGCACCACGACCACCCCCACGACCGGACTGCGTACCATCGCGCCGACGGCGGCACCCATGATCGCAGAGAGCACGAAGGCGGCCAGGTTGCCGGTCGCGACCGAGGTGACCTGGCCGGGGGTGAGGTCGGCGCCCGGATGGTCGTCGAGCAGCGGTACGGCGAGCGCGACCGACACGGCGACCAGGAGCGCGCCGATCAGCAGGCCGGTCAGCGCGTAGGCGCCGATCCTGGCGAGCAGGAGTGTGCCGCGGTCGCGCCGGGCCACCAGCGCGGACGGGGCGGCGGTGCGGTGGCGATACTCGCCGGCCACGCCCACGATTCCCCACAACATCAACAGGACCGGCAGGCCGGACAGGGCCTCCTCCTTCTCGCCCACCTCGTCCAGCCGGCCCGATGCGACGGCGATGATGACGACGTTGAGCACGGTGTAGGCGACTCCGCCGACGACGAACGCGTGGATCGAGCGGGTGGTGAGGGTCTTGAGCAACTCGCCTCGCACCAGGCGGCTCATGCGTTTCGGCCTTTCGTCAGGTCGAGGAACACGTCCTCCAGGGACGCGGTCCGCGAGGTGATCTCCTCCAGCGGGATGTGTTCGCGCAGGGCCAGGCGGGCGACCTCCGCGGCCGGGAGTCCCTCGACGCACAGTCCACCCGCGTCTGCGGGCCGGACTCGTCCGCCGGCGCTTTCGACGAGTGCCGAGAGCCGCTCGGGTTCGGGGGTCCGTACCGAGAGGGCGCCCTGTTCGAGATCGCCGATCGGGCCGGTGTGGACCAGTCGGCCCTTGTCGATGACGACGACGTCGTCGACCGTTTGTGCGGCCTCGCCGAGCATGTGGCTGGAGAGCAGGGTGGTACGGCCGCGCGCGGCGCGTTCGCGCAGCAGCGTGCGCAGGCGGCGGATGGCCTGGGGGTCCAGGCCGTTCACCGGTTCGTCCAAAACCAGGACCTCCGGATCGCCGAGCAACGCGGTCGCCAGCCCGAGGCGTTGGCGCATGCCCAAGGAGTACTTGCCGACCCGCATTCCGGCGGCCTGCTCCAGCCCGACGGTCTCCAGAACCTCGTCGACCCGGGCGGCCGGCAGCCCGGCCAGGATCGCCAACGCCCGCAGGTGGGCGCGGGCGGTGCGGCCGGGGTGGGCCCCGCACGGCTCGATGTGCACCCCCAGCAGTCGGGCGTCGCAGGGCACCGGGCCGCCTCGGAAGGACACGTGACCGGCGGTGGGCCGGGCCAGCCCGACGACGGCCTTCAACACGGTTGTCTTGCCGGCTCCGTTGGGGCCGAGGAACCCGGTCACCACGCCCGCCCGCACGGTGAAGGAGAGGTGGTCGACCACGGTCGTCCGGCCGTACCGCTTGGTCAACTCGTGAACCGCAATCGCTACGGTGTTCGATGGCGCGGAAGTCATGCCGCAAGCATCGGCGCCGCCGATCTCGCGGTCTTCAGCCAAAGGATCAAAGCCGACTTGCCACTTGCGGAGGAGCCGGGAGCCGAAAGCGGGTCGAGGCAGGCAATCAAGTAGTCGTGGTCCCGGGCTGCTTCAGGTTTTCGTACGCCGCTCTGAGGTCCGCGGCTTCCGGTAGGCGACGGCTCTCGACCGCCTTCACGACTTCGAGGGCTCGCCAATGGCTGGAGGCCACCACGCGCTTGGAGCGGATTGCCTGTTCAGCCGCCTCGCACGCCTCGTCGAGGTGGTCACGGGTGAGCAGGATCAGGGCCAGATCGAGATGGGCCACGGCAGCTCGGCGGGTCAATCTCACGCCCGGAGTGGGGGCGAGCCGGGCGATCACCTCTCGGGCGTATTCCTCGGCGGCCGGATCTCCCAACCAGGAGAGTGTGGTCGCGGTATACGACGTCGATTTGTCCGGGTCGTAGTGGTAGTGATGCTCCGGGCGGTTCGTCGCAGGCAGGCGCGACACGTAGCCGTGCACTCGCGCTATCGAGTCGTAGGTTTCCCGCGATCGGCCCAGTCGGGCATATGCCCGGCCTTCTTGAGCGGTTGCCTGGATGGCCACCGAACTCCCTTTCGGAGCAAGGCTTCGGGCCGCGCCGGAGAGTGTCAGAGAGCGCGCGTAGTCCCCCTGTACGAGGGACCTCCACGCATCGGTCTCGTAACACCACGCTTCGAGTTCGGGCCGGTCCGCTTGTCTGGCCAGATCGACCGCGGTCCTCAGGCCGGCCGTTGCCGCGCCCTGTCGACCGAGATCGATCTGCAGCGTGGCCCCCATCAGGGCAAGGCGCCCTCCGACAGTCACCAGTCGGCGATGCTCGGCCAGTGTCTTGCGGGCGTCGAAGAGCCGCGTCGCGTAGGACAGGTAGCGACGTGTCCGGACGAGAAGGTCGCGCGGGGGGATCCTGGAGTAGTCGACGGCCAAGGCGTCGAAGGCGTTCTCCAGGCGGATCAGGGTCTCGTCGCCCACGTCGCTTGCCGCAGCACGTCGGCCCAACTCCAGGGAATCCATTTCGTCGTCGATCGACGGGATTTCCACCGAGTGGACAGCCGAGACGGGCGTCGGCGCTTCACGGTGCAAAGCGTCGCGGCGCGATTCCCACTCCCGTGGCGCGATCCCGACCATGAGCCCCGGCACGCGGAGGGCGTCGCAAATCCGGCGGACCTTCTCGACGGTGGTGATACGCCCCTCGCCGCGGGCAAGTGTGCCGACTCGATCGGGCTTGATGTCGCAGGCGTCGGCGATCTTTTGGTAGCTGATCCCACCGTACTTGCGGGCCAGCCGGAAGACCGTGCCGAAGTCGTGATCGCGCAGGGCTTGGCGCACGTCATCGCGGTCGAGCACTCGGCGCGGTAGCGCGGCCGGCGATACGTCACGTGTCACGACCGGTGACCCCCTGGTCCATGCTTCGTCACACTATGTGGCGAGTCTACCCACCGCGGGTACGCCTCCATGGGCTGATCACGGACATCTCGGCCGGCCATGCTCGTTGTATGGCCAGAACACGAACAGGACGAACGGGTCTGCGGCATGTGATCAGGCGGGAGACGCCGGCGAAGGAAGAACGGGACGTCGTTTCGGAGGCGTGGTCGGAGGCGGATGGGCGGTTGAGTCCCGGGGAGCGGTGGTTGGGGGCCGTGCTTCGGGGGCCGGGGTGGGAGCCGGTGTGGGTTCGGCAGCGGGCGTGGGAGTCGCATCCGGCGGCCGTGCGGGAGGTGCGGGCGCTGACGTGGGCCGCCATGGCGGATTGGAACCTGCTCGAACTGACCGACGAGGCGATGTTGTGCGCGTCGGAGTTGGCGACCAACGCCGTCGTGCACGCGATGATGCCCGATCAGCATGTGGACTGGCTGTGGCGGACGTTCACGGTGCGGTTGTCGTTCTGGCCCAAGCGGGCGGTGGCGATCGAGGTGCGGGATGCCGACCCCCGTCTGCCGGTGGTGCCGGGGCCGGGGGTGTTGCGACCCTCGCCGACCGAACCGGAGCGGATCGGGGGCTCGTTGCGGGGCCTGCGAATGGTCGAGGCGGTGTCGGACCTGGTTTCGTGGGGGCCGGTCGCCACGGGTGGCAAGACCGTCTGGTGCCGCTTCGACCTGGTACCTCGTGGATTGGCAAGGCCGTTCACGATGACCGGAAACCGATAGCCGAAGGTCCGATGGATTGTTGAACCACCCGAAGGGAGCCCGACATGGGTGAGCACAAGAGCCCGATTCCGAGCGACGGGAACCAACCCGGGCGGCCGATTCCGCCACCGATCCTTCCCGATAAACCGCCGAACCCCGGAACTCCCGGGAAAGACAAGTGAAATCGTGACGGATGCGACCGCGGAGCGCGGCCCGGACCGCTTGCTTCGCCTTGTCGAGCAGGTGACGGGCCCACTGCCGGCGCCTTGGCGGGCCGCCTTCGAGCACGTCCCGCGCGACGCGTTCCTGCCGGATGTGATCTGGCTGCGCCGGGCGGACGGTCTACCGGACCACGAGCCCTGCGAGCGGGCCACGGACCCGGACCGCTGGGAGGACGCGGCCTGGTCGGATGTGCCTGCGGTGATTCAGGTCTGCGATGGCCGCGTACCCGAATCTGGCGAACCGGCGTGGGCGTCGTCGTCGGTCTCGCAACCCTCCATCGTCGCGGAGACGTTGCTGATGCTCGATGTCCGGGATCGACATCGGGTCCTGGAGATCGGCACCGGAGCGGGGTGGTTCGCCGGGCTCCTCGCGCATCGCCTCGGCGGCGACAACGTCGTCACGATCGAGGTGGACCGCGAGTTGGCCACGGCGGCACGCGGTCGGCTCGACGCGCTCGGGCTGCGGCCCCTGGTCGTGGCCGGCGACGGTGCCGAGGGGTGGGCCGACGGAGCCCCGTACGACCGGCTGGTCGGCACCTGTGCCGTGGCCCGCGTCCCATGGGCCTGGCTCGAACAGGTGGCACCGGGAGGGCTGATCGTCACGCCGTGGACCACATCGTGGGCCGCGTACGGGAATCTCGTCCTGACGCCGCGTCAAGGCGGCGGCGCCACCGGGCGGTTCGCCCACGGCGGCGCGTTCATGGCGATGCGCGGCCACCGCTCCCGTGTGTACGACGTGGCCGACGTCGTCGGATCGCACGACCTACCAGACCCGAGCACCACCACCCTGTCCCCGTGGGACGTGGCCGGCGGGGACCGCCGAGCCGAGGCCGTCATGGGCCTCGTCCTGCCCGGGCTGTGGACGCACTGGAACGACGACCCGGGCGTGGACGGTGTGCGATCCCGGCTCTGGGTCGGAGACGATGCGCTGACCTCATGGGCCACGGTGGACTACGACGGTCGCCGACTCGACACCTTCCGCCTTCGTCAACACGGACCCCGGCGGTTGTGGGACGAGGTGGCGGCGGCCTGGTCCCGGTGGAACTCCGTCGGTCGCCCGGCCTTCGACACCTTCGGCCTGGACATCGACCCGGACGGCACCCAGACGGTGTGGTGCGGCACGCCGGGCGGCCCGTCGTGGCCCATTTCCGCCGGGTCGCCCGGGAGCGCGGCCAGGGCTCCATCGCGCCGTGAAGCGGGTCGAGGAGTGATCCGGTAGCCGACGAACGAGGCGAGGGTGTCCGCGCACGTCGAAGCCGCAACCCCGGGCCGGCCCCGACAGCCTCGGCCGCAGCCGGCCCCCACCTCCTCGGGGCCGGCTGCGGAGGTGTGCCGTGGTCAGTTTTCCGGGGTCTCGGCGAGGCGAAGCTCCGGTTCCGGGGCCGGGTCGACCTCGACCTCGATGCGGACGGACTCCTTGGGGGTGGTGTCCGTCGTGGGTTTGGCGCCGTTGGCGTTGCCGCCCGCCAGGAGTTGGCGGGCTATGCCCAACCCCGTGCCGCCCATGGTCAGGGCCTTGGCGAACAGGTCGCCCATGCCGTCGCCGCCGTTGAGCAGGACCATGTGGTCCACGTTGCCGAAGGCTTCGGCGCCGGCCCGGACGATCTCCGGCCAGTTCTCGGCGAGTTGCTGGGCGACGACCGCCTCCTGGTTCTCCGCCAGGGCCGCCGCCCGGGCGGCGATCGCGGCCGCCTCGGCGAGGCCCTTGGCCTTGGCCGCCTCGGCCTGGGCCTTGCCGGTCGCCAGGGTGGCCTCGGCCGCGGCCAGCCCGCGCACCTTGGTCGCCTCCGCGTCGGCGATCGCGGCCAGTTCGGTCTCCCGGGCGCTCGCCTCGGCCGCCGAGATCCGCGCGTCGCGCTCGGCCTGGGCCCGGGTCCGGGTCTCGTACGCCTGCGCGTCGGCCGGCTTGCGCACGTCCGCCTGGAGCTGCTGCTCGCGCCGCATGGCCTCCAACTCGGCCACCCGGGTCTCCTGGACCACCACCTCCTGCTTGGCGGCGGCATCCGCCAGCGGGCCC
The DNA here is from genome assembly GCF_042956465.1 of Embleya sp. NPDC008237. Classification (NCBI taxonomy): domain Bacteria; kingdom Bacillati; phylum Actinomycetota; class Actinomycetes; order Kitasatosporales; family Streptomycetaceae; genus Embleya; species Embleya sp. NPDC008237. Next base: position 67,810 of record NZ_JBIBGL010000014.1, on the reverse strand, counting down.
GCCTGGCGCGAGCGCGCGGTGGCCTCGTCCCGCTCGGCCTGGTAGCCGGCCTGCTGGATCTCGCTGTCCCGGGTGGCCTGGGCCATCCGCGCCTTGGCGTCCTGCTCGGCCTCGGTGGCCTTGCGGGTGGCCAGTGCCTCGGCGATCCGCGCGTCCCGGATCACCGCCGCGGTGTGCGGTGCGGCCATGTTCTTGATGTAGCCGGTCGGGTCCTCGATCTCCTGGATCTGCAGGCTGTCCACGATCAGCCCGAGCTTCTCCATGTCCGATCCGGACGCGGCGCGGACGTGCGCGGTCAGCTTCTCCCGGTCGCGGATCATGTCCTCGACGGTCAACCCGCCGACGATCGAGCGCAGATGACCGGCCAGCACCTTGCGGACCCGGGACTCCATCTGCTTCTGCTGGTCCAGGAAGCGGCGGGCCGCGTTGGCGATCGAGACGTAGTCGTCGCCGATCTTGAAGATCACCACGCTCTGCACCCGCAGCGGAATGCCCTGGGTCGTGACGCATTCGACCGAGAGTTCCGCCTCGTTCAGATCGAGCGAGAGCTTGCGTACCGCCTGCACGAACGGCAACACGAGCGTGCCGCGCCCGGTGACGATGCGAAATCCCATGCCCTCGCCCAGGCCCTCGGTGTGGTGCCGGGAGCCGGAGATGACGAGTGCCTCGTTGGGCTCGGCGACGCGCCACATGAGTTTGAAGACCACGATCAGGACCACGAGCAGACCGAGCACGGCGAGCACGGTGTAGAGCACGGAGCATTCCCCCTTTGGCCTGTTCCGGAGTGTCCTCGCCACCGGTGTGGACGCCAAGAGGGAGCTCCCCAGGGGTGGTTGCCCCCGCGCCGGGCCCGCATCCGGGCCCGCGCCGACCCGACCCACACCCGCCCGCGCGGCCCCGAACCCGCACGCGCGCCGACCCGCCCGTCCGTACCCGACGGCCGGCCCACGCCCGCCTTCACCCCCGCGCCGTCGCGGCCCGCCCCGCCCCCGCCGCCGCCCCGCTCGACCTCAGCCGAAAGCCGCCGCCACGTACACCGTGCGCGGCGGCAGGTACTCCACGATCACCACCAACGTCCCCACCGCATGCTCCTCGCCGGGCAATGCCGAGTACGCGAGGAACGCCTCCACCCCGCCGCGCACCTCGATCATGACCTCGCCCACCAGCCCGGGTCCGATTCCCCCGGTGACCTTCCCGCGTTTGCCGACCATGCCACCCATGCCGCCCATTGTGTGGCCCAGCCGGATCCGCCGGATCCCGCCGGCGTGATCCGGCCCTCCCGCCCCGAGTGGAGGGGAGAGCCGGCGCCGATCGTCGGTCAGCCGAGGAGGGTGGTGCCCTCGTCGGATGCCTCACGCAGGCGCGAGCGCATGAACGGCAGGATGCCCCGGTGCAGGATCGCCCGGCGCCATTCCTCGCGTGCCAGGTACACCTCGACCTCGCCGGTCGGCCGGGCCCGATTGCGCGCGGCCACCGCCAGCATCGCCAGTCCCCCGATGGCCGCCGCCCCGAGCGAGATGCCCACGGCCGCGAGCGAGGCGAGTTGCATCGTGTGCTGCATGGTCGAGTCGTCCATCGTGAGCGGCAACAACACGTAGCCCACGATCAGGAAGACGACCGCCGAGATACCGGCCACGATCACCGCCATCGCGGTGGCGAGCGCGAACCAGCCGAAGCTCTCGCCGGCCTCGATCATCGATGCGCCGAAGTCCTGACGGATCCCCGACTCGAAACGCTGCTCTGTACGTTCGTAGCGGTCGTACTCGTCGCGTGCCGCGTCCGCGATCGACGGGGTCGCGTCCAACGTGGCCGTCCGCAGCTGCTCGACGTTCAGGTTGGGTACCGCCGCAAGACCGGAGAGGGTCTCCTCCAGGTGCAGTGCGTCATCGACGAACTGCTCGTACTGACGGCGGTGCTCGTCACTTCCAAACCAGTGTTGCATCGGATCCCCCGAATGAGGCCGCGCGGGCGTTTCCCGCGTCCGCCGGGCCCGTCAGGGGACCCGTGCAAGCTGTCGGTGGATCAACGACCCGCAAAAGCACCTGACGGTGTCGAGGCGGATACCAATGATGATAAGGTGCTTCCCCGGCTTTTGGGCAGGGAGTTCCCTCCGCTGCGGCTACGACTGCGGCTCTCCGCCGAGGTCCCCCAGGTCGTACACACGACCCTGCGTCTCCTCCAACGCGCTCGGCAGCGCGCCCGGTTGGGCGCCGGCCAGCGGCAGGCGCGCGACCAGGCACGGGCCGCCCAGGTAGATCCCGCCGTCCAGGTTGACCACCTGTCCGTCCGCGTACACGCGCGGCTCGACGATCGTCGAGGGGTCCTCGCCCGTCTGGTACGGGATGGGGGTGTGACCGTGCACGATCCGTCGGCCGCCCAACTCGCTGAGCAGGTCGGCCGCCGCGTACGGGCCCACCTCGCCCATGAAGGCGCCGCGTCGGGTCAGGTTGCGGAACAGGTCCCACCACGCGAGCGGGTCCGGCTCGCGCAGTATGTCCGCGACCGCGCCGTCCACCTCCTCGATGGTGTCGCCGTATTCGAGGTAGGCGTTGCTGTCGGAGTGGATCAGCAGGTGCCCGTCGACCACGGCCGCGACCGGCTGTGCGGCCAGCCAGCCGGCCTGTTCGTCGGTGAAGCGGTCCAGGTCGGACTGCATGCCGCCGTTGCGCAGCCAGATCTCGCGGAAGGTGGTCGACCCACCGGCCACCGGCACCGGGTGGTCGCCGAAGCGGAACACACCCAGCAGCAGGATCTCGTGGTTGCCGAGCAACATCCGGGTGCTGCCGCCGGCCTCGGCCGACTCGCGGGCCAGCGCCATCGCCAGTTCGACCACGCCGATGCCGTCCGGACCGCGATCGGTGAAGTCACCCAGGAACCACAGCCGGGCCCGGCCGCCGCACCAGTGCGCGTCGGCGTCGATCAGATCCCGGGCGCGCAGGGCGGCCTTGAGCTCCTCCAGATGACCGTGGACGTCGCCGACCACGTACAGCGGGGCGTCCTGCTCCGCTGCGGCGCCCATCGGGGCCGGTGTAGCCGAGACGTTGCTCACCAGAAGGGTCCTTTCTTCACGATCCGCACCACCGTACGGCGGCGATGCCGACACCCGTTGTGAACCAAGACGCACAACAGCCGGGTTCGGCTGCGGCTCACCCGGTCCGATTCGGATGATTCCTGGACCGTATCTCTCGTGCGGGCACGGCGGAACGGACCACGCTCAATTGTGCTTGCCGCCGTGCCGGTCGCGCCCGGCGACCCCGACCGCGGCCGACCGGGCCGGGCGGGCGCACGCGGGTCAGCGTCGGGTGGAGGAGTCGCGCACCGACAACCGGGTGGGCACGGTGCGCTGGGCGGGCAGCAGCGACCCCGCCCCGGCGTCCTCGATCACGCCCACCAGCAGTTCCACCGCCCACGCGCCGGCCAGTGCCGGTTGCAGGCTCAGCGAGGTCACCGACGGGTCGGCCCCTTCGCCGCAGCAGGCCAGGAGCAGGTCGTCGGGCACCCGCAGATCGCGGGCACGGGCCGCGGCGAGCAATTCCGCCGCACAACCCTCGTGCAGTCCGAAGACCGCGTCCGGCGCCCGATCCAGCAGCCGGGTCGCGGCGGCCCGACCGGCGCCGGGGCAGCGCGCCTCGTACTCCTCGGTGATCGGCGCCACACCCCGGTCCGCGCACCAGGCGCGGTAGCCCGCGAGGCCCTTGCCCGCGCCCGGCCCGTCGGAGGCGGCGAGCAGTGCGATCCGGCCGGCGCCGGCCTCGGCGAGGTGGTCGAGCACGGAACGCACCGCGGCCACGTGGTCGTTGTCCACCCAGCCGTAGACCGGGGTCGAGCCGGGATGGCCGCCGCTGACCACCGGCACGCCCCGGCGCAGCAGCTCGTGCACGAGCGGATCGTCGTCCACCGGGTCGACCACGATCGTGCCGTCGAGCGCCACGTTGCCCCACACGTCGTGCGGCGAGGAGGCGGGCAACACCACCAGCGCGTAGCCCCGGTCCAGGGCGGTGGCGGTGGCCGAGCGGACCAGCTCGGCGAACCAGGCGAACTCGGTGAGGGCGAACGGCTCGGTCGAGCGCATGGTCGTGGTCAGCCCGAGCAGCCCGGACCGGCCGGTGCGCAGCGTGCGGGCCGCGGCCGAGGGGCGGTAGCCCAGCCGGTCGGCGACCTCACGCACGTGCAGCCGGGTCGTGTCGGGCAGCCGACCCTTGCCGTTGAGCGCGTCGGAGACGGTCGTGATCGACACCCCGGCGGCCGCTGCGACGTCCCGGATGCCCACCCGGATCCGCCGCCCCACACGCGGTACATCTGGCGCTGTCATCGTCCCGACAGTAGGCCGAATGCGCCGCCCTGGCCCGGTTCATGTCATTGCTTTACGAAGAAACGTATCCCCCCATACCTGCCCCTGAACGTTCGGCGAAGGTCGTGATCCGCCCGCCCGTCCACTCCCGGGCGGACGGACCATAGAGTTGAGACGACCGGGACGTGCGCCCAGGCACCCCGACCAGTATGCGAGGAGGACGGGCGTGACCCAGCACAACGCCCCAGGCACGGACGACAGCGGCATTCCGAGGTTCCGGGCGGTCCTGGCCGAGGTGCCCGTCTACAAGGCGGGCCGACCGCCGGTGGCGGCGGAGGGCGTACCGGCGTACAAGCTCTCCTCCAACGAGAACCCGTACCCGCCGCTGCCCAGCGTGCACAAGGTGGTGGCGGACGCCGTCGGCGAGATGAACCGCTACCCGGACCCGGCGAACACGGAGTTGGCGCAGACGCTCGCCGAGCGGTTCGGGGTGCCCGCGTCGCACATCGTGGCGGGCACCGGTTCGGTGACCGTCGCGCAGCAGCTGGTGAACGCGACGGCCGGCGAGGGCGACGAGGTCGTGTTCGCGTGGCGCTCGTTCGAGGCGTACCCGCTCCTGGTGCTGCTCGCGGGCGCGACGCCGGTGCAGATTCCGCTGCTCGCCGACGAGAGCCACGACCTGGACGCGATGGCCGCCGCGGTCACCGAGCGCACCCGGCTGATCTTCGTGTGCAACCCGAACAACCCGACCGGTGCGGTGATCCACCGTGCCGAGCTGGAACGTTTCCTGGACCGGGTGCCGCGCAACGTGCTGGTCGTGCTGGACGAGGCGTACCGCGAGTTCATCCGGGACGAGCAGGTTCCGGACGGCGTGGACATCTACCGCGACCGGCCCAACGTGGTGGTGCTGCGCACCTTCTCGAAGGCGTACGGTCTGGCCGGCCTGCGGGTGGGCTTCGCGATCGCGCACGAGCCGGTCGCGGACGAGCTGCGCAAGACCGGGATGCCGTTCTCGGTGAACCGGCTGGCCCAGGTGGCGGCGATCGCCTCGATCGGCGCCGAGGGCGAACTCCTGGAGCGCGTCGACGCGTTGGTCGCCGAGCGGGAGCGGGTGCTGGAGACGCTGATCGGCCAGGGCTGGACGGTCTTCGACTCTCAGGCCAACTTCGTCTGGTTGCGGCTGGGGGAGCGCACGAACGAGTTCGCCGCGCTGTGCGAGGCGGCCGGGGTCACCGTACGGCCGTTCGCGGGCGAGGGCTGCCGGATCACCATCGGCGAGACCGAGGCCAACACGATCTTCCTGGAGACCGCCGCGCGGTTCATGAACGCGTAGGCGGGCGCAGTCCGGCGGGCACGTGCGGTCGGTGGTCGGCGGGTGCGCCCGGACGGCCGCGGGGTCCGAGTCGCCCGTCGTCGTTTGGGTCCGTTCGGACCACTTCGAGCCCTCTCGGGTACCCCCTCAAGGGGTGTCCGGGAGGGCTCGCTAGTGTTTGTGAACGGATGCACAAGCCCGACTTTGTGAACCCATTCACAAAGTCGGCTCGGTGAAACCGAACATCCCTCCCGGTTCCTCCGGGTTTGCCCGGCGGAGTGTCGGGCGGGGTGCGCGGGGGCGCCGTGTGCATCGTGAACCAAACGTGCGCTCGCGTGCGAGACGCGTCCGGCGATCAGGAGGAATGAGGGGCCCATGGACCTCGCCGTCGAAACACTCGACGTAGCCCGGTGGCAGTTCGGCATCACGACCGTCTACCACTTCCTCTTCGTCCCGCTCACGATGGGTTTGTCCATCCTGGTCGCGTGTCTGCAGACCGCGTGGGTGCGCACCGGCAAGGAGCACTACCTCCGGGCCACCAAATTCTGGGGCAAGCTCTTCCTGATCAACTTCGCGCTCGGCCTGGTCACCGGCATCGTGCAGGAGTTCCAGTTCGGGATGAACTGGTCCGACTACTCGCGCTTCGTCGGCGACATCTTCGGCGCCCCGCTCGCCATCGAGGCCCTGGTCGCCTTCTTCCTGGAGTCGACGTTCCTGGGCCTGTGGATCTTCGGCTGGGAGCGGCTGCCGAAGAGGATCCACCTGGCCACGATCTGGGCCGCGGCGATCGGCACGATCCTGTCGGCCTACTTCATCCTGGCCGCGAACTCGTGGATGCAGCACCCGGTCGGATACCGGATCAACCCGGAGACCGGCCGCGCCGAGCTGACCGACTTCATGGCGGTGCTCACCAACAACACCGCGATCGCCGCCTTCCTGCACATCCTCCCGGCCGCCTTCCTGGTCGCCGGCGGGTTCCTGATCGGGATCAGCTGCTGGCACCTGCGCAAGCGCAACGAGGTCGCGGTGTTCCGCCCGTCGCTGCGGCTGGGCCTGTGGGTCTCGGTGCTGGCGGGTGTGGGCCTGGCGCTCACCGGTGACATGCAGGGCAAGCTGATGTACGAACAGCAGCCGATGAAGATGGCCTCGGCCGAGGCGCTGTGGGAGACCTCGAAGCCGGCGCCGTTCTCGATCTTCTCCTACGGCGACGTCAACAAGGGTCACAACAAGGTCGCCATCGAGGTCCCCGGCGCGTTGTCCTTCCTGGCCAAGAACGATCTCGACGCCGAGTTGCCCGGGATCAACGACCTCCAGGAACAGTCGGTGGTCAAGTTCGGTCCCGGCGACTACCGGCCCAACATCTTCGTCACCTACTGGTCGTTCCGGCTGATGATCGGCGTCGGCATGGTCACCGCGGGCATCGGCCTGGTCGGCCTGTGGCTGACCCGGCGCAAGCGCGAGCTGCCGACCAACCCGTGGGTGTACCGGATCGGCCTGTGGACCATCGCGTTCCCGTTCGCGGCCAACTCGTTCGGCTGGATCTTCACCGAGATGGGCCGCCAGCCGTGGCTGGTGTTCGGCGTGCTCAAGACCGAGGCCGGGGTGTCGCCGAGTGTGTCCACCGGCGAGGTGCTGACCTCGCTGATCGTGTTCACGCTGCTGTACGGCGCGCTCGCGGTGGTCGAACTGGGCCTGATCCGGCGCTACGTCAAGGCCGGGCCCGAGCCGATCAAGGTGCCCGTGAGCAAGGACCCCGACGATCCGTCGGACGAGGGCGAGGACGCCGACCGTCCGCTCGCCTTCGCGTACTGAGGGGAGAGTGACATGGGACTCAACGAATTCTGGTTCCTGCTGATCGCCGTCCTGTGGATCGGCTACTTCTTCCTCGAAGGCTTCGACTTCGGTGTCGGCATCCTGACCAGGGTGCTGGCCCGGAACGAGACCGAGCGCCGGGTGTTGATCAACACCATCGGCCCGGTGTGGGACGGCAACGAGGTCTGGCTGATCACCGCCGGCGGGGCCACCTTCGCCGCGTTCCCCGAGTGGTACGCCACCTTGTTCAGCGGCTTCTACCTGCCGCTGCTGCTGATCCTGGTCGCGCTGATCCTGCGCGGGGTCGCGTTCGAGTACCGGGCCAAGCGCGACGAGGACCGCTGGAAGCGCGGCTGGGAGCAGGCGATCTTCTGGGGCTCGCTGGTACCCGCCTTCATGTGGGGCGTCGCGTTCGCGAACATCACGCGGGGGGTGAAGATCGACGCGGACAAGGAGTACGTCGGCAACCTGCTCGACCTGCTCAACCCGTACGCGCTGCTCGGCGGCGTGGTCACCACGGTGCTCTTCACCTTCCACGGTGCGGTGTTCGTCGCGCTCAAGACCAACGGCGACATCCGGGTCCGGGCCAACGCGCTGGCCGGGAGGCTGGGCCTGGCCACCGCCGTGCTCGCGGCGGCGTTTTTGATCTGGACCCAGGCGCAACACGGCAACGGACGCACCCTGGTCGCGCTGATCGTCGCGGTGGTGGCCCTGGTGGCCGCGCTGGGGATGAACCGGATCGGCCGCGAGGGCTGGGCGTTCGCCCTGTCCGGCGTGACAGTGATCGCCGCGGTGGCGATGCTGTTCCTGTCGCTGTTCCCGAACGTGATGCCCTCCAGCCTGGACTCGGCGTGGAACCTGACCATCCACAACGCGTCCTCGACGCCGTACACGCTCAAGATCATGACCTGGGTCGCCGGCTTCATGACCCCGATCGTGCTGTGCTACCAGGCCTGGACGTACTGGGTGTTCCGCAAGCGGATCAGCACCAGGAGCATCCCGGCCAAGCCGGCCTTCGGTGCCGCCGCGGCCGACCTGGTCGGCAAGTAGCGGACCAGGTGCCGTACCCGGCGACGTTCACCCCGTCGCGGCGCCCGGCACCGGTCGCCGCGTAGGACCGCACCGACGACGTACCGACGAAAGAGCGGCTCGTGAAGCCTGTAGACCCGCGCCTGCTGACCCACGCCCGTGCCACCCGGGGCTTTCTGGCCCTGACCGTGGTGCTGGGCACGGCGGGCGCGGGTCTCGTGCTCGTCCAGGCGGGCCTGCTCGCCCGGGTGATCGTGGCGGCCTTCGAGGAGGGGGCCGCGGTCGACGACCTGTGGCCGGAGCTGGGCCTGCTCGCCGGCGTGATCGCCGCCCGCTCGGCGATCTCCTGGCTCACCGAGGTGATCGCGCACCGCACCTCGGCGGCGGTGAAGTCGCAACTGCGCTCGCGGCTGCTCGCACACGTGGTCCGGCTCGGCCCGGCCTGGTCGAACAACGAGCGCTCCGGTGAGCTGACCACGCTGGCCACCCGCGGCGTGGACGCGCTCGACGGCTACTTCGCCCGCTACCTGCCGCAGTTGATCCTGTCCGTCACCGTGCCGGTCGCGGTGCTCGCGCGCGTGGTGTTCGGCGACTGGATCTCGGCGGTGACGATCGTGGTCACCCTGCCGCTGATCCCGCTGTTCATGGCGCTGATCGGGATGGCCACGCAGAAGTACATGGACCGGCAGTGGACGGTGCTCAACCGGCTGGCCGGGCACTTCCTGGACGTGGTCGCCGGACTGCCCACCCTCAAGGTGTTCGGCCGGGCCAAGGCCCAGGCCGGGTCGATCCGCACGATCACCGACGACTACCGCCGGGCCACGCTCAAGACCTTGCGGATCGCGTTCCTGTCCTCGTTCGCGCTCGAACTGCTCGCCACCATCTCGGTCGCGCTGGTCGCGGTCGGCGTCGGCCTGCGCCTGGTCGACGGCGAGCTGAGCCTGGAGACCGCGCTCGTGGTGCTGATCCTGGCACCCGAGGCATATCTGCCGCTGCGTCAGGTCGGTGCCGAGTACCACGCCAGCGTCGAGGGGGTGAGCGCCGCGGAGCGGGTGTTCGCCGTCCTGGAGACCACCCCCGACGCGCCCGCCGGGACCGCGCCGGTGCCCGACCCGCGCTCGGCCGAGCTGGTGCTGACCGGCCTGACCGTGCGGCACGAGGGTCGGGCCGCCGCGGCGCCCGCCGAGCTGGATCTGACCGTACGACCGGGCGAGACGATCGCGCTGACCGGGCCCAGCGGGTGCGGCAAGTCCACCGTGCTCGCGGTATTGCTCGGCTTCACCCGGCCGACGGCGGGTCGCGTCACCGTCGGCGGCGTGGACCTGGCCGAGCTGGACCCCGACGCGTGGCGGGCCCGGATCGCGTGGGTCCCGCAGCGGCCCTACCTGTTCGCGGGCACGATCGGCGCCAACGTGCGCCTGGCCCGTCCGGACGCCGGCGACGCCGAGGTGCACGACGCGCTGGTCGCGGCCGGTGCGGCGGACTTCGTGGCGGCCTCGGGGGGCCTGGCCGCGCCGCTCGGCGAGGACGGCGCCGGCCTGTCCGCCGGACAGCGGCAACGCCTCGCGCTGGCCCGGGCGTTCCTGGCCGACCGGCCGATCCTGCTGCTGGACGAGCCGACCTCGAATTTGGACGGCGACGCCGAGGCGACCATCGTCGAGGCGGTCCGCCGGCTGGCGGTCGGGCGTACGGTCGTGCTGGTCGCACACCGGCCCGCGCTGCTGCCGTTGGCCGATCGGGTGGTGGCCGTGGGCGCGGGGGCGGCGGGGTCGGGCCCGGCGGGCGCACACCCGGCGGGCGCGGCCCAGGCGCCCGCACCGGAGGTCGAGGCGGCGCGGGCGGCGGACGACGTCCCGGCCGTGGAGCGGCCCTTCGAGCGGCCGGTGGAGCAACCCTTCGAGCGTGCCCTCGCGGACCCGCCGGTCCTCGCCGGGGCCGGGCCCGGACGCCGACTGCTCCAGCTGGCCCGGCCGTTGCGCGCCCGACTCGCGCTCGCGGTGTTGTGCGGGGCACTCGCGCTGGGCAGCTCGGTCGGCCTGATGGCCACCTCGGCGTGGCTGATCTCGCGTGCGTCCGAGCATCCGCCGGTACTCACCCTGATGGTCGCGGTCACCGGCGTGCGGGCCTTCGGCGTCTCCCGCGCGGTGTTCCGCTACGCCGAGCGGCTGATCGGGCACGACGCGGCGTTTCGGATCCTGGCCCGGTTGCGGGTGCGGGTGTACGAACGCCTGGAGCGGCTGGCGCCGGCCGGTCTGCCCGCCTTCCGACGCGGTGACCTGCTCTCCCGGCTGGTCGCCGACGTGGACGCGGTACAGGACTTCTTCCTGCGCGCGCTGCTGCCCGCGTGTGTGGCGGCCGTGGTCGGCGCGGGCGCGGTGCTCACCGTCGCACTGGTGCTGCCCGAGGCCGGCGCGGTGTTGCTGCTCGGTCTGCTCGCCGCAGGCGTGCTGGTGCCGTGGCTGGCCGGCCGGGTCGCCCGGCGGGCCGAACGCCGGGTCGCCGCGGTCCGCGGCGAACTCGCCGGTGCCGTGGTCGACCTGCTGCGCGGCACGCCCGAACTGATCGCGGCGGGCCGCGCGCCCGCCCGGCTGGCCGAGGTGGCCGAGGTGGACGCGCGGTTGCGCGCGACCGAGGCGGGGCAGGCCCGGGGCGCGGGTGTCGGGGCCGGGCTGGCCGCGCTGGTGTCCGGCGCGACGGTATGGGCATCCGCCCTGGTGGGCGTCGCGGCGGTGCACGCCGACCGGTTGAGCGGTGTGTTGCTCGCGCTGGTGGTGCTCACCCCGCTCGCCGCGTTCGAGGCCACCGTCGTGCTGCCCGCCGCCGGCCGGCACCTGGAGAGCTCGCGCCGGGCCGCGGCCCGGGTGTTCGAGGTGATCGACGCGCCCGAGCCGGTCCACGAGCCGGCCGCGCCGCGCGCCCTGCCCGCCGCACCGCGCCCGTTGCTGGTGCGCGACCTGCACGCGCGCTGGACCCCGGACGGCCCGCCCGCCCTCGCCGGCGTCGACCTCGAACTCACCCCGGGCAAGCGGCTCGCGGTGGTCGGCGCGAGCGGGTCGGGCAAGACCACGCTGGCCAACGTGCTGCTGCGCTTCCTGGACCCGGCGGCGGGCGCGGTGACCCTGGCCGGCGTACCGATCACCGACCTCGCCGGGGACGACGTGCGGCGCGTGATCGGGCTGTGTGCGCAGGACGCGCACGTCTTCGACAGCTCGCTGCGGGAGAACCTGCGCCTGGCCCGCCCGGGCTGCGACGAGGACGCGATGCGCGCGGCGCTGGCCCGGGCCCGGCTGCTGGACTGGGTGGACACGCTGCCCCAGGGGCTGGACACGATGGTCGGCGAACACGGCGCCCGGCTGTCCGGCGGCCAGCGGCAACGGCTCGCGCTGGCCCGCGCGCTGCTCGCCGACTTCGAGATCCTGCTGCTGGACGAGCCCGCCGAACACCTCGATCTGCCCACGGCCGACGCGCTGACGGCCGACCTGCTGGACGCGACCCGGGGACGGACCACCCTGCTGGTCACCCATCGGCTCACCGGGTTGCATGCGGTGGACGAGATCGTCGTGTTGGCCGAGGGGCGGGTGCTGCAACGCGGGACGTGGGGGCGGTTGAGTACCGAGCCCGGAGCGTTTCGGGCGCTGCTCGACCGGGAGTCCGCGGTGGGGGCGGTCGCGGCGGAGGCGTGAGGCGGGCGCGCGCGGATCGGCAACGGGTATGCCCGGACGCGGGTTCGGGTGCTCGGGTGCTTCGGGTTGTGCCGCTCGGGTGCGCGTAGGTGGGCTCGTTGCACGCGCGGCCGGATGCGCGTGCATCTGCGTGTGCGGACCGGTACTCGTGATTCGTGGGCGGGGTCCGCACGCGTGTCCGGGATGTTCTGTCGCTTTCATCAGTATTTGCCCACGTAGGCTGCATCCATGGTGAACGCGACCGGCAGCGGTGCCGACGGCGGCGACGAGCCCGACGGGACGGATCGGTCCGACCGCACGCCCGAAGCGGCCGTAACCGCCCGGGCCTCGCTCGGTCTGGAGGACCTGATGGCCGAGGTGGCCGAGCGGCTCGGCTCGGCGGCGGCGGTCGGGGATCGTCTCCAGGGCCTCCTCGAAGCGGTGATCGCGGTCGGCGCCGACCTGGACCTGCACACCACGCTGCGCCGGATCGTCGAGGCCGCCGCCGACCTGGTGGACGCGCGCTACGCCGCGCTCGGGGTGATCGGCACCGAGCACAACCTGTCCGACTTCATCACCGTCGGCATCGCCGAGGAGGACCGCGAGCGGATCGGCGAACTTCCGCACGGGCGGGGGATTCTGGGGCTGCTGATCGACCACCCCGAGCCGCTGCGGCTGGACGATCTGAGCCGGCACCCCGCGTCCTACGGCTTCCCGCCGAACCACCCCGCGATGCACTCGTTCCTGGGTGTGCCGATCCGGGTGCGCGACGAGGTGTTCGGCAATCTGTACCTGACCGAGAAGCGCGGCAGGCCGGACTTCAGCGTCGAGGACAAGCAGGTGGTCCGGGCGCTCGCGGCGGCGGCCGGGGTAGCCATCGAGAACGCCCGCCTGTTCGAGAGCGCGGCCCGCCGGGAGAAATGGATCATGGGCTCGGCGGACGTCACCACGGCGCTGCTGACCACGCAGGACCCGGACGAGGCACTCGCCGTGGTGGCCGAGCACGCCCGCAGCCTGGCCGAGGCGGACTTCGCCGCGATGTACCTGCCCCAGCCGGACGGCTCCTACCTGGTCGAGGTCACCTCCGGCGAGGACCTCGCGGGGCTCGGCGGCACGGTGGTCGCGCAGGGCAGCCCGATCGCGGAGGCGATCAACACCGGTCGCAGCATCTTCATCGCGGACATGAGCACCGATCCGAACGTGATGCTGGACCAGTCCCGCTGCTTCGGGCCGGGCCTGTTCGTGCCGCTGATCGCCAACGGCCGGATCCTGGGCGCGCTCGAGTTGGACAAGCGCATCGGCGCGGTCCCGTTCAACCGGACCGAGCGCTCGATGGCCCAGGCGTTCGGCGGTCAGGCGGCGATCGCACTGATGCTGGCGAGCGCACAGCGCGACCGGGAACGGCTGGCCGTGTTCGAGGACCGCGACCGGATCGCCCGGGACCTGCACGACCTGGTCATCCAGCGGCTGTTCGCGACCGGGATGATGCTCCAGGGCGCGGCCCGGTTGGCGCGGGTGCCGGCCGCGACCGTCCGGATCAACCAGGCCGTGGACGAACTCGACGCGACGATCCGCGAGGTGCGCAGCACCATTTTCGCGTTGCAGAATTCGCCGCGCGAGGAGCCGGTCGGGGTCCGCGGCCGGGTGCTGCGCGAGGTAAGCGTGTCGGCCGCCACGCTCGGCTTCGAGCCGACGGTCACCTTCGCGGGTCCGGTCGACTCGACCGTGCCGGACGAGATCGCCGAGCAACTCCTCGCCGCACTGCGCGAGGCCCTCTCCAACGTCTCGCGCCATGCGCACGCGTCCCGGGTCGAGGTGAACCTGGCGGTGGCCGGCGGCACGGTCGACCTGACGGTCACCGACGACGGCGTGGGCATCCCGCCCGGCGGTCGACGCAGCGGCCTGGCCAACCTGGCCGGTCGCGCGACGGAGCTGGGCGGCCGGGCGGAGTTCGGACCCGGTCCGCAGGGCCGCGGGGCCGCGGTGACCTGGTCGGTACCGCTCTGATCGGAAGTTCGTGAATCGATGCTTGACATGCTAATGGCATGCACTTAAGTTAGATGGCATAACAAACACTACTGGTAATCACCTGGAGTCGTGATGAATGCCATCGCCACCGAGACCACCGCCGAGACCACTGCCGACTCGGTCACCGAGATCGTGCTGCCGGGCATCGTCGAGCCCGCCGGCCTGGAGGTCCGGGTGCGCACGGCGCCGGAGCCGGCGGTCGGGGAGGTCCTGCTCGCGGTCGAGGCGTCGGGAGTTTCCTTCGCCGAGCAGCAGATGCGTCGCGGCAAGTACTACGACCAGCCGGCCTTCCCGTTCGTGCCCGGCTACGACCTGGTCGGCACGGTCCTGCGGGTCGGCCCCGACGGCGATGCCGCGCTGGTCGGCCGCCGGTTCGCCGCGCTGACCAAGGTGGGCGGGTGGGCGAGCCTGACGGTGCTCCCGGCCGCCGACCTGGTCGAGGTGCCCGAGGGCATCGACCCGGCCGAGGCCGAGACGGTGGTCGTCAACGGGATCACCGCGTGGCAGATGTTGCACCGCCGGGCCGCGATCCGCCGCGGGCAGACCATCCTGGTGCACGGCGCCAACGGCGGTGTGGGATCGACCCTGGTCCAGTTGGCCACGCAGGCCGGCGTCCGGGTCATCGGCACCGCCTCGCCGCGCCACCACGACGCGGTCCGTGCGCTGGGCGCGATCCCGCTGGACTACCGGGCCGCCGATCTGCCCGCGCAGGTCCGCGCGCACGCCCCGAACGGTGTCGACGCCGTCTTCGACCACGTCGGCGGCAAGGGGATCGTCGACTCGTTCGGGCTGCTCGCCCGCGGCGGCACCCTCGTCTCGTACGGGACGGCCGCCACCAAGAACGAGCCCGGCTCTTCCCGGCTGCCCGTGCTCGGGCTGATCGCCCGTCTCCTGTGGTGGCACCTGCTGCCCAACGGCCGGCGCACGCACTTCTACAACATCTGGGCCGGCAAGCGCCGCCCGGCGACCTTCCGGGCCCGCCTGCGCGCCGACCTGACCGAGGTCTTCGCCCTGCTCGCCGCCGGCACCATCACCGCCCAGGTCGCGGCCCGCATCCCGCTGAGCCGAGCCGCCGACGCACTCGCACTGGCCGAGTCCGGCACGGTCACCGGCAAGGTGGTGCTGGTCCCGGACGCACGCTGACGCACCACCAGCCGACGCCGCGACCGCTCAAAGGACCCCGCCGTGCACCTGAACCGCTCCCTCACCAACCCGTCGCACTGGACAAGTACCGCCCTGATGACCGCCCTTGCCCTGGGCACACCGCCGCGCCCCTCACCCCGACCGCCCCGGCCGGCGACCCCCGCCCACCTGCCCCGAGCCACCGACACGACATCGACACGACCCCGCCGACACCCGTGACCCGCCGGACGGCACCCGGGCCGGGGCGAGTCTTCGCTCCGCAGCCGAGGCCCCCGCTGCCCACTACCGCCGCTTCTCCGCCTTCTGGCGGGCCACGTACGCAGCCGCCTGGGTGCGGCGTTCCATGCCCAGCTTCGCGAGCAGGCTGGAGACGTAGTTCTTGACCGTCTTCTCCGCCAGGTGCATCTCGGTGCCGATCCGGCGGTTCGTCATGCCCTCGCCGATCAGGTCGAGGATGCGGCGCTCCTGGTCGCTCAGGGCCGCCAGGCGCTCGTCGCCGTGGGTGCCGCCGCGCAGGCGTTCCAGGACACGGGCGGTGGCGGCCGGGTCGAGCAGGGATTTGCCGGCGGCCACGTCGCGGACCGCGCCGACCAGGTCGGAGCCGCGGATGTCCTTCAGTACGTAGCCGGAGGCGCCCGCCATGATCGCGTCGAACAGCGCCTCGTCGTCGGAGAAGGACGTGAGCATCAGGCAGCGCACGTCGGGCAGTCGGGCCCGGATCTCGCGACACACCTCGACCCCGCTGCCGTCCGGCAGCCGCACGTCGAGCACCGCGACCTGCGGCCGGGTCGCCGCGATGCGCACCAGCGCCTCGGCGGCGGTGCCCGCCTCGCCGACCACGTCGATGTCGTCCTCGATCGACAACAACTCGTGGACGCCGCGACGGACCACCTCGTGGTCATCGAGGAGAAATACCCGAATACTTCCCTGATCGCTCACTTGTCCAGGTTCGCATGTACACCGTCCGGGTGCCCGGTTGATGCCCCCGGAAGGGGCGGACGGGTCCGACACGCGGCCATTTGTCGAGGAACGACAAACAGTGCCGCCACGTTCGGGCCGGTCGCCACTACGTGCCGGCGGGACTGGTGGGTAACGTTGCGGTGTGCGGTTTCCGAACCGCATGCCTGTGCGCAGGTGCCTCCCGGATTCACCCGGGAATTCCTAGGAAATCCTAGGAAGTACAGCCACCAATCGCCGTGTCTGCACATCAAGGTAGCCGCGCACACCCCGCGCGGAACCGGGCCCGGCGATCCGGACCCGGTCCACGGCGACCCCGCGGACCGGACAGACGGAGGAGAGAACGTGGCAGTGGACAGTACGGACGGAACATTGTTTCCGCCCGATTCCGGAGCCGGTCCAGAACTGATCCAGTTGCTCACCCCGGAGGGCGAGCGGGTCGAGCATCCCGATTACTCGATCGACCTGTCCGATGACGAATACCTGAGTCTGTACCGCGACCTGGTTCTGGTGCGTCGCTTCGATGCCGAGGCCACCGCGCTGCAACGGCAGGGCGAACTGGGCCTGTGGGCCTCGCTGCTCGGCCAGGAAGCCGCGCAGATCGGGTCCGGACGGGCACTGAGTCCGGACGACTATGTGTTTCCCACCTATCGTGAACACGGCGTCGCCTGGTGTCGCGGCGTGGACCCGTTGAATCTGCTCGGGATGTTCCGCGGCGTCAACCACGGCGGTTGGGATCCGCGCGAGAACAATTTCCAGCTCTACACGATCGTCATCGGCGCCCAGACCCTGCACGGCGTCGGGTACGCGATGGGCGTGCAACGCGACGGCAGCGATGGCGCGGTCGTCACGTATTTCGGTGACGGCGCCTCCAGCCAGGGCGATGTCAACGAGGCATTCACCTTCGCGGCGGTGTTCAACGCGCCCGTGGTGTTCTTCTGCCAGAACAATCAATGGGCCATCTCCGAACCCACCGAACGGCAGACGAAGGTGCCGCTGTATCGGCGCGCCGCCGGATTCGGCTTTCCCGGGGTTCGGGTGGACGGAAACGACGTGCTCGCGTGTCTCGCGGTGACCAGGGCGGCTTTGGCCAGGGCCCGGCGCGGCGAGGGCCCGATGCTGATCGAGGCGTTCACCTACCGAATGGGCGCGCACACCACTTCCGACGACCCGACCCGCTATCGGTTGAACGCGGAATTGGAGGAGTGGCGGCTCAAGGACCCGATCGAGCGGCTCAAGGCATACCTGCACAAGCAGGGCATCGGTACCCCCGAGTTCTTCGCGGCCCTGGAGGTCGAGAGCGAGGAATTGGGCAAGCGCGTACGCAACGGTGTGCGCACGATGCCGGACCCCGATCCGGTGTCGATGTTCGCGCACGTGTACGCCGATTCGCACACTCTCGTGGACCGGGAACGGGCCGAGTTCGAGGCTTACCACGCGTCCTTCGTCGACGCCGGGGAGGACGGGCACTGATGGCTGCCGCACAGGCGACGGGCACGACCCGTCCGATGTCGATGGTGCAGGCGCTCAACACGGGGCTGCGCAAGTCCCTGGAGAGCGACCCCAAGGTCTTGATCATGGGCGAGGACATCGGCAAGCTCGGCGGTGTCTTCCGGGTCACCGACGGTTTGCAGAAGGACTTCGGCGAGGACCGGGTGGTGGACACCCCGTTGGCCGAGTCCGGCATCGTCGGCACCGCGATCGGCCTGGCCCTCGCCGGCTACCGACCGGTCGTGGAGATCCAGTTCGACGGCTTCGTCTTCCCCGCCTTCGACCAGATCGTCACCCAACTGGCCAAGATGCACGCCCGTTCGCTCGGCTACGTCCGACTGCCGATCGTCATTCGCATTCCGTTCGGCGGCGGGATCGGCGCGGTCGAGCACCACAGCGAATCGCCCGAGGCGTACTTCGCGCACACCGCGGGCCTGCGGGTGGTGTCGTGCTCGAACCCGGTGGACGCCTACTGGATGATCCAGCAGGCGATCGCCTCCGACGACCCGGTGATCTTCCTGGAGCCCAAGCGGCGCTACTGGACCAAGGCCGAGGTGGACACCGCCGCGACCCCGGGCCCGCTGTACGGCTCCCGCGTGGTGCGCCCGGGCAACGCCTGCACGCTGGTCGCCTACGGGCCGATGGTGGCGACCTGCCTGGAGGCCGCCGCGGCGGCGGCCGAGGAGGGGCGCGAGTTGGAGGTGATCGACCTGCGCTCGTTGTCCCCGCTGGACGTCGACGCGGTCGAGGAGTCGGTCAAGCGCACGGGTCACCTCGTCGTCGTGCACGAGGCCCCGTCGTTCCTGGGTATCGGCGCGGAGGTCTCGGCGACGATCACCGAACGCTGCTTCTATCACCTGGAGGCGCCGGTGCTCCGGGTCGGCGGCTATCACACGCCGTATCCGCCGTCCCGGGTCGAGGAGGACTACCTCCCCGACCTGGACCGTGTGCTCGATGCCGTCGACCGTTCCCTGGCCTGGTGAGGAATCCCGTGTCCGAGGTGAAGAAGTTCCTGATGCCCGACGTCGGCGAGGGCCTCGAAGAGGCCGACATCGTCGTATGGCACGTCAAGGTCGGCGACGAGGTGAGTGACGGCCAGGTCATGGTCGAGGTGGAGACGGCGAAGGCCCTGGTCGAGCTGCCGTGTCCGTTCGACGGGGTGGTGACCGAACTCCTGGCCGCCGAGGGCGACACGGTCGCGGTCGGCGCTCCGATCATCGCGGTGGCGCCGAGCGGTACGCAGGTGCCCGCCGCCGCGGCCGAACCGGCCGACACCCGGGACGAGGCCCTCGCAGCGGACCTCGTGCCCGAACCCGAGACGCCCGAACCCGCGGCGCCCGAGCCCGTTCCGGCCGCCGAGCCGGAGAAGAAGGACACCCGGACGGCGGTGCTGGTCGGGTACGGCGTGCGCACCACGTCCGGCCGGCGACGGGCCCGCAAGACGGACAACGCCGCGCCCGCGCCGGTGGTTCGTGCGGCCAACGGCTCGGCGCACCCGGGTCCGCCGACGTCGGGCTCGCCCGCGGCCGGCTCGATCGCGCTCGCCAAGCCGCCGGTCCGCAAGCTGGCCCGGGACCTGGGCGTGGACCTCGCGTCGGTGCTCCCCTCGGGCCCCGGCGGAACGGTCACCCGTGAGGACGTACACGCGGCCGCCCGCCCCGCGCCCGCCGCCGCCCCGGCCGCCTTCGCGGCGACCGGACCGGGCGAGAGCGTCACGGGCGAGCGGCGCATCCCGGTCAAGGGAGTGCGCAAGGCGACCGCGCAGGCCATGGTGGCGAGCGCGTTCTCCGCGCCGCACGTCACCGAGTGGGTGACGGTGGACGTGACCCGCACCGTCAAGCTCGTGCGCAAGCTGCGCGAGTTGCCCGATTTCGCGGACATCAAGGTGAGTCCGCTGCTCCTGGTCGCCCGGGCGCTGCTCGTGGCGATCGCCCGGCATCCGGAGATCAACGCGTCCTGGGACGAGCCGAACCAGGAGATCGTCGTCCGCGATCGCATCAACCTGGGTATCGCCGCGGCGACGCCGCGCGGGTTGATCGTGCCGAACATCAAGGACGCGGGCGGCAAGAGCCTGACCGCGTTGGCCGGCGCGCTCACCGAGCTGGTGGCCACCGCTCGGGACGGGCGCACCTCGCCCGCCGACATGGCCGGCGGCACGGTGACCATCACCAACGTGGGCGTGTTCGGGGTGGACGGCGGCACACCGATCCTCAACCCGGGCGAGGCCGCGATCCTGGCGGTGGGCGCGATCCGCGAGCAGCCGTGGGTGCACAAGGGCAGGGTCAAGCCCCGGCAGGTGACCACCCTCTCGCTGTCCTTCGACCACCGGATGGTGGACGGCGAGTTGGGCTCGCGGGTGCTGGCCGACGTGGCCCAGATGCTGGAGCGGCCGAAGTTGTTGTTCGTCCGCGGCTGACGCATCCGGCGCGGGTGGCCCGCGCACGGCGGGTCGTCCACGGGCGTACGGCCGGGTCCCTTTTCGGGGCCCGGCCGTACGTATGTCCGAGGGCGTCCCCTAATGTGTATGTACTGTGAAACCATCTGCGGACACAGCCCCCTCCCGGCCGGGCGGCGGCATCGCCTGGGTCATGTGGGCGGTCGCGGCTTCGGTATACGTCGTCGCGGTGTTCCACCGCAGCAGTCTCGGCGTGGCCGGGATCGACGCGCAGGAGCGGTTCGGCGTCTCCGCTTCGCAGCTCTCGCTGTTCCCCATGCTGCAACTGCTCGTCTACGCGGGCCTGCAGATACCCGTCGGTGCGCTGACCGACCGGCTCGGTGCCAAACGGGTGCTCGGCTGCGGGCTGGTGCTGATGACGGCGGGTCAGTTCACCTTCGCGTTCGCGCACGGCTTCACCGGCGCCGTACTCGCCCGGGTGCTGGTCGGCATGGGCGACGCGATGACGTTCGTCAGTGTGTTGCGGGTGGTGTCGGTGTGGTTCCCGGCGAACCGGGTCGCCGTGTTGACCCAGTTGACCGCACTGCTCGGGATGGCCGGCAACCTCGCCGGTGCCACGCCGCTGGCCGGCGCGCTGCACGCGTTCGGCTGGAGCCGGACCTTCGCGGTCTCCGCCGGGGTGGGGGTGGTGGTCCTGGTCGTGGTGCTGCTCGTGCTGCGTGACAACCCCGGAGCGACGAGGCGGGTGCGGCCGGCCGGCGGTCCGGGCATGTGGTCCCAGGTGCGCGCGGCGTGGGCCGAACCCGGCACCCGGCTCGGCCTGTGGGCGCACTGGGCGTGCGGCTGTCTGCCGCAGGTCTTCCTGATGTTGTGGGGTTTCCCGTTCCTGGTCGAGGGCCAGGGCCTGGCCAAGGGCACCGCAAGCGCGCTGCTGACCGTGGCGATCGTGATCAACATGTTCGCGTGCCTGGTGGTCGGCCCGCTGGTGACCCGCCGGCCGGGCAGCAGGCTGATGTTGTGTGTGGGGCAGCCGATCCTGGCCCTGGTGTTGTGGGCCGCCGTGCTGATCCCGGCCGAGCCCTCGCCGCTGTGGCTGCTGGTCGTGCTCGCGCTGGTGATCGGCCCGGGCGGGGCGCTGTCCCTGGTCGGCATGGAGTTCGCCCGGGACGGGAATCCGGCGCAGCGCCTGGGCACGGTGTCGGGCATCGTCAACGTCGGCGGGTTCGCCGCCGCGACCCTGTGCCTGTTCGCGATCGGCCTGGTCCTGGACCTGGTCGAGCCGGGCGGCGGCGCGCACGGGTTGAACGCGTACCGCGTCGCGATGGCCGTCCAGGCCGTACCGCTGCTGCTCGGCGTCGTCCAGGTGCTGCGCTACGCCCGCAAGGTCGCGGGGCGGGGCCGCCGGGCCGAGCCGGTGTGTGTGGTGGCGGCGGGGCGCGCACCGGAGCGGGAGAGCGTTCCCGACGCCGGCTGACGCCCCGCCGTCGGCGGCGTCAGGGCGTGACGGCCATGTTGTCCAGGATCCGCCGGGCCAGATCGGGGTCGCCCTCGACCTTGACGTCGGCCCGGCCGGCGGCGACCCGGCCGCACATCAGCCGGACGAACGTCTCCCAGTCGGTGGAGATCAGCACGAGCGGTCCCAGTGGCACCCGCCCGTCCAGCCGACCCCGGCCGTTCTCGTCGACGGTGACCGTGCGCATGAACTCCACCGGCCCGTTCACGTCGAACACCACCGATGCGCCGGCGGGCGCCTTGGCGTCCTTGGCCACCACCCGGGCCAGTCCGGTGAGCAGGAAGTCGCGGGTGATCAGCGCGGCGGGCGAGTCCAGGTTGCCGGGCACCCCGATCGCGCGCCGCACGTCCTGTTCGTGCACCCACACGTCGAACACCCGCTGGGTGAGCAGGAACCGGTACGGGACGCTGCGGCCCATGATGCCGCGCACCTCGTCGTCCGGCCCCCGATCGCTCTCGTCGAGCATCCGGCGCCGACGCAGGATCACGTACTCCAATTCGCCGGTCATCTCCGGCGACGTGTGGCAGCGCCGCACGTCCACGGGTATCTCGGTGTAGCGGCTGAATTCGTCGTGCACGTGTCGCAGATCACGCGGCAGCGTGTGGATCGGCCGCGGATCGCCGAGCAGTTCCAGCTCGATCCCGATCACGTGCGACACGATGTCGCGGACCGACCAGCCCGGACATTCGGTCGCGCTGCTCCACCGACCCTCGGTCAGGGTGGAGACCAGATCTTTGAGGGAGCGAATCGAGTGCTCCCAGGCGTCGGCGTGCGTTTTCAGGTCGTTGGTCACGAACTACCTCTTGTCGCTGCGTCACCGGTCGGGTGGGGGGTGCGACCGTTGCTTTGACGTGGTCCCGGATCCTGGCAGGCACGTTACGCTGCAAAAGATCCTGCGGTCAGCCCGTTCGCGGGAAGCAAGCGGTGTAGGTGAGGGGAAAGTGCGCGTTTCGCTCGTACAACTCGACGTCGACCCGGCAGTGCCCGCCCGGGAACGCCTGGCCGAGGTCTCCGCCCTGGTGCGCAGCCGGCGCGGTGACCACCTGGTGGTCCTGCCCGAGCTGTGGTTGCACACCGGTTGGGTCTACGACGGTTGGGAGTCGGATGCCGAGACCGTACGCGGACCGGTCGCCCAGACCATGGCCCGCGCGGCTCGCGACGCCGGGGTCTGGCTGCACGCCGGCAGCATCATCGAGCGCGGTGCGGATCAAAACCTCTACAACACCTCGCTGGTCTTCGACCCGGACGGCGCGCTGCGCGGCACCTACCGCAAGATCCACCGCTTCGGCTTCACCGGCGGCGAGGCCGCGCTGATCTCGCGCGGCACCGAGCTTGCCCAGGTGCGCATGCCGTGGGCCGCGGTGGGCCTGGCGACCTGCTACGACCTGCGCTTTCCGGAACTGTTCCGGCGGATCCTGGACGCGGGCGCGGAAGTGCTGGTGTTGCCCGCCGCGTGGCCGGCGCGACGGGTCGAGCACTGGCGGGTGTTGTCCCGCGCCCGCGCGATCGAGAATCAGATGTTCGTGCTCGCGTGCAACGCGACCGGCACCCAGGGCGGCGAGGCGATGGGTGGGCACAGCATGGTGATCGACCCGTGGGGCGAGATCGTCGCCGAGGCCGGCACCGAACAGACCGTGCTCACCGCCGAGATCGACCCGGCGCTGGTGGCCAAGACCCGCGAGGACTTCCCGGTCCTGCAAAACCGGGTGTTCTGAGTCCGCACCCAGGTCCGCCGGAGATGACCTGGAGGCGGGTGTTCTCGATCTCCTTGCCCGCCGCGTCGTACGCCTTGAGGTCGTACGCGGGGTCGGACTTGCGCGAGGTCACCACGAGTACGTAGACGCGCGTGGTGGGGTCGAATTTGCACCGGCCGGATCACCACCGGCTCCTTGTGGCCCTGCCAGGTGACCTCCAGGTGGTCCACGTCGGGGGACACCTCGGCCTGGAATATCGCCACGTACAGGTCTTTCTCACCCGTCACCGGTCCGGACCCGCCACCGCCGCCGAAGCGGTTCCGGTCGGCAGCCTTGTCCTGCGCGGTTCGACCCGGCCGGGTGTCGCACGACTTCCCCGCCTCGCTGAACACCTGCTGCTCGACCTCCTCGAAGCACGTGCGTTCCGGGCCCTCCGTCCAGGCCCGGAACTTCCACGGCTTGCCGGCCACCACGCCCGCGCCCACGATGTCCGGCCCGGCGCCGAGGGGCCTGGTGCCGCCGTCGACCGAGACGATGTCGGTGGACCTGCCGTCCTCGTCCAGCACACCTCCGGCGATCACCGCGCTGCCGCCGCCGACCACCAGCGCGGTCGCCAGGGTCGCTCCCAACGTGTATCCGCGCGCCACCTGCGGCGCCGGCCCGCCCGCTCGATCACCCGAACAGACGTGTGGAAGGGGGCCGTTCCATGCCGCCCAGCGGCGATCGCCGACGGATCGGCGGCCGTTCAGTCGTCGTCCTCGCTCAACCGGTCCACGCACACCGCGATCGCGATGATCAGCGCATGATCCCACCCGGGTGCGATGTCGACGCCGTAGGTGTCGCGCACCCGCAGCCACTTACGGGTGATCTGTGCGACCGGCCCGTTCGGCCCGGTGATGCCGTACTCGTGATTGAACATGTCGCCACGCACCGAGAGTTCGATGCCGACCGCGAGATCGACCTCGAATGCCTCGTGCAGCGGCGTGAACATCTTCTTGCGCACCGTGGCGACCGTCTCGCCGGTCGCGTCCTCGATCTTCATCGAGTGGTGGATGCTCATGATCTTCTTTTTCACGGTGGCCAACACCGTGCCGGCCGCGTCCTTGAGCTCCAGCCGGTCGTGCAGCGTCAGCGCCTTGCCGTCGACCAGATAGACCTTCTCGCCGGATTCCGTCGTGACCCAGAAGTCGTCGCCGATCGCGAACATCTTCTCGCGCACGAGATAGCGGCCGGGAGCGACTCCCGGATAGAGCTGCGCTCCGTCGTACTCGTCCCCGAACACTGCTGCCTCCACGATGACTACGCCTTGTCGGGCAGACTGCCCGAAATGGCGGCGTTCAGTCGTGCGGGCGCACGTGCGAGCGGCGCGCGGATACACCCGGTTGGGTGGGGTGCGGCCGGTACACGCGCCGGCCGGGGGTCGCCGGCCGACCCGGATGGTTCACTTCGGATCATGAGCAGCACCGCGCGCCGAGCCCGGATCCGGGCCCCCGAGTTGTCCGGTTCCGGCGGCTGGATCAACACCGACGGACCCGGACCGACACTGGCCGGGCTGCGCGGGCGGATCGTGCTGCTGGACTTCTGGACCTCGGCGTGCGTGAACTGCCACCACGTGCTGGCCGAACTGCGCCCGATCGAGGAGCGCCACCGCGACGTGCTGACCGTGATCGGCGTGCACTCGCCCAAGTTCGAGCACGAGGCGGACCACGGCACGGTGGTCTGCGCGGTGCAGCGACACGAGTTGCGGCATCCGGTCCTGGACGACCCCGAGCTGAGCACGTGGAAGCAGTACGCGGTGCACGCGTGGCCGACCCTGGTGGTCGTCGACCCCGAGGGCTACGTGGTCGCGCAACTGTCCGGCGAGGGCCACGCGAGCGAGATCGAGGCGCTGATCGCCGACCTGGTGATCGAGCACGAGGGCAAGGGCACGCTGCACCGGGCCGCGGAGGACTTCGAGCGACCCGACGCGCCGCGCACCGACCTGCGCTTCCCGGGCCAGCTGCTGCGGTTGCCCTCCGGCGCGCTGCTGGTCGCGGACACCGGGCACCATTCGCTGGCCGAACTCTCCGACGACGGCCGTACGGTGCTGCGCCGGATCGGTACCGGGCGGCGCGGGCTGCTCGACGGCGGGCCCCGGCACGCGATGCTGGCCGAGCCGCACGGGATGGCCCTGTTGCCACCCGAGGTGGCCGCGCACGTGCGGTACGACGTCGTGGTCGCGGACACCGCCAATCACGCGCTGCGCGGCGTCTCGCTGGCCACCGGATCGATCCGCACGGTCGCGGGCACCGGACGAGCGCGCCGGCGCGGCGCGGAGGACCACGGCGCGGCCCGCACGATCGACCTCTCCAGCCCGTGGGACGTGGCGTGGTTCGGCGGCCGGATCATCGTGGCGATGGCGGGTGTACACCAGCTGTGGGAGTTCGACCCGGTCGGCGAGGGCATGGGGGTGCTGGCCGGCACCACCGACGAGAGCATGGAGGACGGCCCGGTCGACACCGCCGGCTTCGCCCAGCCGTCCGGCCTGGCCGTGTCACCGGATCGGCACACGTTGTGGGTGGTGGACGCGGAGAGCTCGGCGCTGCGCCGCCTGGTGGACGGCCGGATCGAGACGGTGGTCGGCCGCGGATTGTTCGACTTCGGCCTGCGCGACGGACCGGCCGAACACGCGCTGTTCCAGCACCCCTTGGGCGTGGACACACTGCCGGACGGCTCGGTCGTGGTCGCGGACACCTACAACGGCGCACTGCGCCGCTACGACCCCTCGGACGGGTTCGTGTCCACCGTCCTGGGCGACCTCGCCGAACCGGTCGCCGTGGCGGTGGTCGCCGACCTGGACGAGGACCTCTACCTGACCGTGGTCGAGTCCGCGGCCCACCGGGTCCGCAAAGTCCGCCTGCCGCACATCTGAGGCCGCGCGGGCGGCGACGAGGCCGTGCGGCGGCCTGCCTCGCTCCCGGGCCCGGCCGCCCGGGCATGTCCCGCGACCACCCGCAACGGAAACGACCGCGGCTCCGGAGTGGGAGGGGGAGGACTCCGGAGCCGCGGTCGTCGGGGGGTGGTGCCGAGATGGTCTGTCAGCGTCGGTAGTAGCGGCGCCTCGGCCGCTCCTCGACGATCTGTTCGACGGGCGGCTCGACATAGCCTCCCGTGGGCGGCGGCTGCACATAGCCGGCCGGCGGCGGGTTCAGCACGGCGTCGCGGCGCCGCGGCCCCCACACCATCAGGAACAGTGCGATGCCCACGACTCCGGCGATCATCAGCACGACGCCGACCACGTCGATGTTGATGCCGGACACGCTCCAGTCGGTGGCGAAGGTCAGGATCGCGCCCACCGCGATCAACAGGATGCCCGCTCCGATGCCCATGAGTCCGTTCACTCCGATCCGCTGATGTGCGGCGGGTTATCGCGGCGCCCGATCAACCGGACGCCCGATTGACTGTCGGCTCGCGCCTACCCGGAGTCCCGGAACCCATGCCCACGCATTCGCGGCGACGTTCAGCCCTCCAGGAACGCGGCGGCGGCCGAGGCGAGCAGGAACGGGTCGTCGGCGCCGCACAGTTCACGGGAGGAGTGCATGGACAGGCACGCGGTGCCCACATCCACCGTCTCGATGCCCAGGCGCGTCGCGGTGATCGGGCCGATGGTGGAGCCGCACGGGATCGAGTTGATCCCGACGAAGATCTGCGCCGGCACCCCCGCGCGTTCGCACGCCGCGGTCCACACGGCCCGGCCGCGGGCGTCCGTCGCGTAGCGCTGGTTGGTGTTGACCTTCAGGATCGGGCCGCCGTTGGGCACCGGGTGGTGGCCCGGCTCGTGCCGGCCGACGTAGTTCGGGTGCACCGCGTGGCCGACGTCGCTGGAGAGGTGGAACGAGTCGGCGAACGCGCGGGCGCGGTCCTCCAGCGATCCGCCGCGGGCACTGACGATCCGGGTCAGCACCGTCTCCAGGAGCGGACCGGCGGCGCCCGTGGTGGACTCGCTGCCGGTCTCCTCGTGATCGAACGCGCCGAACACCGGGATGTGCGTCACCTTGTCGTGCGCGGCGGCGAGCAGCGCGGCCAGGCCCGCGTGCACGGACAGCAGGTTGTCCAGCCGGGGCGAGGCGACCAGTTCGCGATCGCGGCCGAGGTAGCCGGGCTTCTGCACGTCGTGGACCATCAGGTCCCACCCGGTGACGTCGCCTGCGGCCACACCGGTCTCCTCGGCGACGAACCGGATCAGCGCGCCCTCGTCCACCGTGCCCAGCCCCCAGATCGGGGTCATGTGCTGCTGCTTGTCCAACTGCAGCCCCGCCTCGTTGACCGAGCGGTCGAGGTGGATGGCCAACTGCGGCACCCGCAGCAACGGCCGGTCCACGAACACCAGATGCTCGCTGCCGTCGCGCAGCACGATCCGGCCGGACAGACCGAGGTCGCGGTCGAGCCAGGAGTTCAACAGCGGCCCGCCGTACACCTCGACGGCCACCTGTCGCCAGCCCGCCGCCCCGGTGTCCGGACGCGGCTTCACCCGCAGCGTCGGCGAGTCGGTGTGCGCGCCCACGATCCGGAAGCCGCGCGTGCTCTCGGCGCCCTCCGGCACGTACCAGGCCACGATCGCGCCCCCACGCAGCACGTACCGCCCGCCCGTCCCGCCGTCCCACGCCGCCGTCTCCACCAGCCGCCGAAAGCCCGCCGCCTCCAGCCGCGCGGCCACATTCGCCGCCGCGTGGTAGGGGGAGGGGCAGGCACCGATGAACTCGATCAGGTCGTCGGTGTGACTCCGGTCGAAGCGAGGCGAGGGCATACATACTCCAAGGGCCACGGCCGGCCGGCCGCGAAGATCGTCAGGGGCTCTCCGACCACGAGACTACGCCCCGCCGAACCGCCGAGGCCGCCCCCACACCCCCAGCCGAAAGGGGTGGGGAACGGCCCCGAAGACCCTCGCACCGGCGCCGCCCGGGCCCGTCGTCTGCCCGAACCCCGCGCTCGTACGACCGCCCGCGCCGGGGCTGCGGGACCGGCGGTGCCGCCTTCGAACCTCGACCCTCGCTCCCAGCCCCGGTCGCGGCCGGCGGGTACCCGGTCCGAGCCGGCCCGGACGTCTGATCAGCCGAAGCTCACTCGTTCCAACCAGAAGTTCAGCAGTTCGGCGTCGCCCTGAGCCGCCTCCCGGCCCGCGTACAGCAGTGCCCGGGACGCGCGGCGGGGCCCAGCCTGCGGGGGCGCGGGGTGGCCTGCCGGCCCGCACGGGCAGGACCGCGTCGACCACGTGGTCATCGCCGCTCGATTCGTCCCGCACATCGCGCCCGTCCCGATCGCCCACCTCGCCGGCCCCGGGGGGTGATCGGTGTACACGGAAGGAAATCGGTCGGCAACCCGCCGCAACCCCCCTCGGGGTCGGGCGTCTCAGTAGTCGAGGGCAAGGAAGACGGCGGCGGAGCCCCGGAGCGGGAACCCGCCCGGCCGCCGGCCCGACTCCGTGTCGACATTCTTGGAGACACCGATTTCCCAGGGGAGAACTCCGCCATGCAAATGCCCGCTATGAGCCGTTTCACGAAGAAGATCGGCATCTCCGGCGCGGCCGCCGTCACCCTCGCTCTCCTCACCCCGATCCTGCCCGGCATGGCCGGAACCGCCTACGCCTGCGGGGACGGCGACGGCACGGCGCAGGTAGCCGCGACCACGGCCACCCAGAAGGACTGGGACAAGGTCTCCGCCACCCTGTCCGGTGTGCCGGCCAAGGTCACCCGAGGCGCCACCTTCACGGCCCGGCTCACCGTCACCAACAACTCCAAGGTCGAACTCGGCCAAATCCCGGTGGGCGTCGGTCTCGGTCTGCTCGACGACGGCGAGATCGACTCGCCCGACGGCCGCCTGCACCACGGCGGCGCGAAGGACGTGGACATCCGCTACACACTCCCGGGCCGGGCTCCGCAGCGCCTCGCGGTCAGGCCCGGGTGCGACCCCGTTCTCGGCGGGCGGTTCGTCATCAGCGGCGGGGGCCACCCCGGCAACACCACCACCGTCACGATCCAGGTCACGGTCAAGACCACCACCCCCGTACAGGTGACCACCGGGCACCTCGCCGCGGGAGCCGTTCGCGGCCAGGCGGCCTACCGGGAGTTCGCGCTCGACAAGGCCGCTCCGCAGCCGACGCCTCCCACCAGGCCCACGGCCAAGCCCACGCCGGCCAAGCCCACGCCGGCCAAGCCCGCTCCCGCGAAGCCCGCCGGGGTCCTGGGGGACGCCGAGCCTGCCGTGACCGCTTCGCCCGCCACGACCGCCGCCGCTCCGCTGCCGGCCGCCCTTGCCGAGACCGGCGGACCCGAACACGCCCCCGCGCTCGTCGCCGCCGCGGCCGGCCTCGCCCTGCTCGGCACCACCACGATCGTGCTCGCCAAGCGCCGCCGCCCGACCGCCTGACGGCCCGGCGTTCGCGGGCAGGGCCGGGGCCCGGCCGCGAACGACGGCGAAGGTCGCCGGCCGGACACCCGACTCCGCAACCCGGGCGATGAGTCAGGCCGGGTTGCGGAGTGCTTCCAGGGTCCGAGCCGGCTTGACCACCTTCTTCAGCGGGCCGGTCAGGGTCACCGCGAGCAGGGCCGCGTCGTCCTCGAGTTTGCCGCCCACGTGGGCGAGCAGGCCCTGCTCGACCGCGTCCAGCATCGCCGCGGCGTCGTTGTGCGCGTGGACGGCCAGGTGATGGGCCAGTGCGTAGAAGGTGCCGGAGGCGTCCCGGGCCTCGGTCACCCCGTCCGTGTGCAGCAGCAGCACGTCCCCAGGCCGAAAGCGGACCTCCTCCACCGAGCGCGCCGTGGCCGCCGGCAGCAGGCCCATGCCCAGCGGCAGTCCCGCCTCGGCGATCACCTCGCCGACCGTGCCGCCGCGGACCAGCAACGGCGATGGATGGCCGCAGGTCAGGACCTGCATCGTGCCCTCGCCCGGACACAGCTCGACCATCACCGCGGTGACGAAGTCCTCGCTGCCGAGTTGTCGATTCAGGCTGCGATCCACCCGCATGCCGACCTCGCCCAGGGTCGGCGCGTCGTAGGCCGCCTCGCGGAACGCGCCCAGCGTCCGGGCCGCCATGTCGACCGCCTCCAAGCCCTTGCCGCGCACGTCGCCGAGCAGCACCCGCACTCCGTACGGCGTCTCCAGCACCTCGTACAGATCGCCGCCGATGGACGCCTCCTCGGCCGCCGCCCGATAGCGCACCGCGAAGCCGAACCGGCCGATCGTGCGGGGCACCGGCCGCAGCAGCGCGCGCTGGGCCACCTCCGCCACCGACTGCACCCGGTGCAGCCGGGCGTCCTGGCGGCGACGCTCCCAGCCGACCCAGCAGCCGAACAGGGTGACGATCAGGATCGCCGCCGAGACGCCGGTGGAGTTCTTGTACTCACCGTAGTCACTGCTGTACATTTCCGGCCGCAACAACAGTCGGGTGATCAACGCCACGGCTCCGGCCACCGCCGTCATCCACGGTCGGTAGGCCATCGCCACGACCGCCGGCACGGCGATCAACACCGCGTGCATGTCCAGGTAGGGCGGAGCGAACACCCGACTCAGCAGCACTGCCACATACAAACCCGCTGCCACCGGAACGGCTCGGCCGGCGGGGAGGGCCATGGCAGGCATGTATCGGGACCTTTCGTTGACGCGAGGGGGGACGACCGACGACCGACTGCCCTCCATCGTCACGTGCGCCGTGGCACTCGGACAGGGGCGAAGGTCCCATTAGGTCCAAAACGTATCCAAACCTGGCCAAACAGGCACTTGACAGCACCGCCATTCGTGTCGGAACCCGGCCCTCACCCAGGCCATATGCTGCGCGCATGCCGCGTGACTCCGGCCCCACCAGGCGCCGCATCGTCGAGGCCGCCGAGCTCCTGTTCGCGCGGCACGGTCTCGACGTGCCGTTGCAGGACATCACCCGCGCGGCCGGACAGCGCAACGCCGGCGCGATCCACTACCACTTCGGCGGTCGCGAGGGACTGCTGCGCGCGATCGTCGAACAGCACGTCCCGATCGTCTACGCACGCCGCCAGGCGCTGCTGGCCGAGGCGCGCGAGCAGCCGCACCTGTCCGGCTTCGCCCGTGCGATCGTGCTGCCGATCACCGAGTTGCTCAACGGTTCGCCCGCCGACCGGGCCTACCTCCAGATCTCGGTCGAGCTGCTGCGCGACGCGACCTCGCCGGTGACGCCGCTGCTGGGCGGCGAGGACGTACAGGACGTGGTGGACGCGGTCGCCGCGGCGCGGCCCGACCTGCAGTCGACGGCGTTGCAGACGCGCACCTTCCTGGTCACCCAGATGGTCGGCATGCTGTGTGCGGCCCGCGCCGCGCGGCACAGCCGGCCGGCCCGCCCGGACGCGATCGTGCCCACCGGCCTGCTCGGTCCGGATGCCTTCGACGACCACCTGACCTCGATCGTCGCGGGCGCACTGGCCAGCGACTGAACCGGCCGGCGGACCGGGCCGGCCCTCGCGCCCGCTGCCGACGCCGCCGCCCGCCCGTCCGCCGCCGACTGCCCCCCGCTGCCGCAGCCACCGCCGGCTCCCGGCCCCCACATCCGCTCCCGCCCCGCCTCGCCGCGCCGATCCCGCGCCGAACACCCCGCTCCCGGAAGCCCTTGACTCCTTCGACACCTCGTATTAAACACACTCATTAATTAACTGAATCAAGGGCTCTGCCGAGGAAGGGACGCCATGGCGAACTACGACGTGGTCATCAAGGGCGGCATCGTCGTCGACGGTTCGGGAAACCCGCGTTTCCGGGGCGACATCGCGATCACCGACGGCGTGATCAGCCGGATCGGACGGATCCCGGCGGCGGACGCGGACCGGGTGATCGACGCGAGCGGACTGATCGTCGCGCCCGGCTTCATCGACCTGCACACGCACTACGACGGCCAGGTCTTCTGGGACCCGTACCTGACCACGTCCGGTCCGCACGGGGTGACCTCGGTGGTCACCGGGAACTGCGGCTTCGGCTTCGCGCCGGTACGCGAGGACATGCGCGAGCGCGCGATGTTGTCGATGACGGCCGTCGAGGACATCCCCACCGAGACCCTGCGCGAGGGCATGCCGTGGGACTGGGTCACCTTCCCCGACTACCTGGACAGCGTCGACCGCACCCCCAAGGCGGTCAACGTACTGCCGTACGTGCCGGTGAACCCGTTGCTGATCTGGGTGCTCGGCCTGGAGCGGGCGAAGGCCGGCGCCGAGCCCACCGACGCGGAACACGCCGAATTGGCCCGCCTGTTGGAAGAGGCGATGGACGCCGGCGCGTGCGGCTGGTCGGCCCAGTGTCTGGGCGAACCGGGCAACCCGAACGGCCGGCTGATGCAGGGCGACTTCGACGGCACGCCGATGCCCACCGACATCATGTGGCCGCAGACCCGACTCGCGCTGGCCCGGGCGCTGGGCCGACAGGGCCGCGGCTTCATGCAGGTCTCCGGGACGCAGATCACCGAGGAGGAGTACGAGCATCTGGTCGAGGTCAGCGGCCGGCCGCTGATCTGGAACGCGGTGATCGCCAACTCGCGCAGCGGCGGGTTGTACAAGCGCAAGATCGAGTGGCTGCGGCGCTGCCAGGAACGCGGCATCCCGATCTACGGCCAGGCGATGACGACCGACGTCCCGGTGCCGTTCAGCTTCCTGTACGGCGGCGTGTCCACCCGGCCGCCGGTGGCCGACATCTTCGCGGCCGAGACGGTCGAGGAGAAGATCGCGATGCTGAACGACCCGGCGGTACGGGCCGAACTGCGCGAATTCGACCCGCTGTTCTACCACCTGTACCCGGACATGAAGCTGCACCGCACGTTCACCGACGAGTACAGGCAGTACGAAGGCCTGTCGTTCAAGGAGATCGGCGCCCGGCTGGACCGGCACCCGGTGGACGTGCTGTGCGACGTGACCGTCGCGGACGGGCTGACCACGCAGGTGCACACCGGTCAGTTCAACGCGACCCTGGAGGGCCTGAAGGAACTCGTGGACTACGAGTACCTGTTGCCCGGCCTGTCCGACGGCGGCGCGCACCTGAAGACGCTGAGCGCGGGCATGTACGGCACGGAGTATCTGGTCGAGTACGTCCGCAAGCACGCCTGGACCTCGCTGGAACAGGCCCACTGGCGACTCTCCGGCCTGCCCGCCCGCTGCGCGGGCTTCACCGACCGAGGCGTGCTCGCCGAGGGCGCCGCGGCCGACATCATCGTCTACGACTACGACGAACTCGCGTACGGAGATCCCGAATTCGTCCACGACCTGCCCGCCGGCCAACTCCGCACCGTGATCGACGCCAAGGGCTACCGCTACATCCTGGTCAACGGCCGGGTCACCATCGAGAACGACGAACCCACCGGCGTGCACAGCGGCGAACTCCTGCGCCACGGCCGCCGCTCCCGCTGAACCCGACGCCGCCGAATCGCGCGGATCGGGGCTTGGGCACGGGCCGACCCCGGGTAGGCATGCGGCACGACGACCAAGGGGGCGCGATGTCGAGGAAGACCCGCAAGCGCAGGTCCCGTCGCAAGAACAGAGCCAACCACGGCCATCGGCCGGCCTGATCCGGGCACCACCGAATCCGACCACGAGCGCACCCGGCCCGCGCACAGCGGGCGCGGGTGCGCTCCCGCGCGATACCCGCCACCGCGGCGGCCTCGCCGGCCGCCGTCCCGCCAACCGACGGCCCGACCGGGGCCTGCGGTCGATGTGACGGACGGCTCAGCCGTACATCCGGCGCATCGCGAAGGCGATCATCTGCTCTATGGCCTTCGCGTCGAACATCACCCGGTGCTCGCCGTCCAGGTCGAGCACGAAACCGTAGCCGTTGGGCAGCAGGTCGAGGACCTCGGCCCCGGTGACGGTGAAGTGGCGCGACTCCTCGCCTGCGTACTTCTTGAGTTCGGCGAGCGAGCTGAACATCGGGATCACCGGCTCGGGGGTGTTGTGCAACGCCAGGAATCCCGGGCGGTCGCCCCTCGGGCAGAAGACCTTCGACGCTATGAAGATGGACTGGAAGTCCTCGCCGTTCATGACGCCCGTGGCGAACGCGCGCACGGCGTCGGTGAGCGCCGGCGCCTCCGCGCGGGCCTGGGGTTCTTCCGTTGCGTAGCCGTACACACCACGAGGCTAGCGGGTCGAGAGCCCGGGTTTGAGCCCTCCGTCGAGACGGTCACATGTACCTGGTGGTAACCCGATGGGAACCTCGTGGGCATTGAAAAAGTTACCCATGGGTACGATCATTATGTTACTGACCAGTACACTGGGCTTCGGTTCGGTCGATCGGTTCGGTCGATCGCTTCGGAGTTCAGTCAGCGCAGTCCACAGGACGCAACCACGGGCGGAGCCTGTCATGGGTCACTACAAGTCGAATCTCCGCGACCTGGAGTTCAACCTGTTCGAGGTCTTCGGACGCGAGCAGGTCTATGGCACGGGTCCGTTCGCGGAAATGGACGTCGACACCGCGAAGTCGATCCTGGCCGAGGTCGAGCGCCTCGCCGTGAACGACCTCGCCGATTCGTTCGCGGAGGGCGACCGCAACCCACCCGTGTTCGACCCCGCGACGCACTCGGCCACGCTGCCCGAGGCGTTCAAGAAGTCGTACAAGGCCTACATGGACTCGGAGTGGTGGCGCCTCGCGCTCCCCGAGAGCATGGGCGGCACCAACTGCCCGCGTTCGCTGCGCTGGTCGGTGGCCGAACTGGTGCTCGGCGCCAACCCGGCGCTGTGGATGTACGCGGCCGGTCCCGACTTCGCCCAGGTGCTGCACACGCTCGGCACCGAGGAGCAGCGCAAGGTCGCCGGCTTCATGGTCGACCGCCAGTGGGGCTCCACCATGGTGCTGACCGAGCCCGACGCGGGCTCGGACGTGGGCGCGGGCCGGACCAAGGCGGTCCGGCAGGAGGACGGCACCTGGCACATCCAGGGCGTCAAGCGCTTCATCACCTCCGGTGACCAGGACATGACCGAGAACATCATCCACCTGGTGCTCGCCCGCCCGGAGGGTGCGGGTCCCGGCACCAAGGGCCTGTCGTTGTTCGTGGTCCCGAAGTTCCACTTCGACCCGGAGACCGGCGAACTCGGCGAGCGCAACGGTGCCTTCGTGACCAACGTCGAGCACAAGATGGGCCTCAAGGTCTCCACGACCTGCGAACTCACCTTCGGCGAGCACGGCATCCCGGCCGTGGGCACCCTGGTCGGCGAGGTGCACAGCGGCATCGCGCAGATGTTCAAGATCATCGAGTACGCGCGGATGATGGTCGGCACGAAGGCCATCGCGACGCTGTCCACCGGCTACCTCAACGCGCTCGAGTACGCGAAGGAGCGCTACCAGGGCGCCGACCTCGCGCAGATGACGAACAAGGCCGCGCCGCGCGTGACCATCACCCACCACCCCGACGTGCGCCGCTCTCTGCTCACCCAGAAGGCATACGTCGAGGGCATGCGCGCGCTCGTGATGTACACGTCCTCGTGGCAGGACCGGATCGAGGGCGCCGCGCTCGCCGGCGAAAGCGACGAGACCGCGGACCGGGTCAACGACCTGCTCCTGCCGATCGTCAAGGGCTACGGCTCGGAGAAGTCCTACGAGCAACTCGCGCAGTCGCTGCAGACCTTCGGCGGCTCGGGCTTCCTCCAGGAATACCCGATCGAGCAGTACATCCGGGACGCCAAGATCGACACCCTCTACGAGGGCACCACCGCGATCCAGGGTCAGGACTTCTTCTTCCGGAAGATCGTCCGCGACCAGGGCAAGGCGTTGACCGTGGTGGCGGGCGAGATCCAGGAGTTCATCGCCGCGCACACCGAGGGCGAACTGGCCGCCGAGGTCAAGCTGCTCGCGACCGCCGCCGAGGACGTCCAGGGCATGGTCGCGGCGATGATCAACCAGCTGATGGCGTCCGAGCAGGAGATCGACTCGATCTACAAGGTCGGCCAGAACACCACCCGGCTCCTGATCGCCGCCGGCGACCTGGTGGTCTCCTGGCTGCTGCTGCGCCAGGCCGCCGTGGCGCTCACGAAGCTGGCCGGCACCCCCGGCCGCGACGAGGCGTTCTACCGGGGCAAGGTGGCCGCGGCGAAGCACTTCGCCCGCGAGATCCTGCCGCTGCTGACGCCGCAGCGCCTGATGGTCGAGCAGATCGACAACACGATCATGGACCTCCCGGAGGCGGCCTTCTAACCGGCCCACGCCACAGCGGACCCCCCGAGGCGCCGCCTCTCGTCCCCGACGAGAAGCGGCGCCTCACCGCGTTCCCGGAGGACAAGCCCACACCCGGGGTTTCGCCGCCCGTGGCCAAGGTGCCGAGGCGTCCGGGGTCTAGTCGTTCCGTGTGACGCCCAAGAGCGCCTTCCAGGAACCGGGCGGCACAGTAATGTGACCCCGGCCGGGGTCCTTGCTGTCGCGGACGGCAGTCACGGCGAGATTGAACGGCGCAACCTCGACGCACTCGGCGTTGGTGGCGCTGTAGGACGATGTACGCCACTGCAAGGAACGAACGTCGGAGTTCATCTCGTACTCATCTCTGCGTGATGCTTGATTATCTGCATGGACTCGACGTAAGAAGCCGCCGCAGCCGAGATCGTGCGGAACTGTTCTTCGTAGATGGCGACTTCCGAGGGATCCTCGATATACAGCGTGCCGCTCAGGCTGTCCACGTAGGCCACATCCGTTTCGGGTGGATCCAGGAAGCGCAACATCTGGAACGACCCGATCACCGCAGCGTGCATGCCGGAATCCTCGCGCAGAACCTGCACGTGTACGTTGGGCCTGCGCGCCATGTCGGCGAGGTGTTCCAACTGCGCACGCATGACCGCAGCACCGCCGACAACGTGACGCAAGGCCGATTCGGAGATCACGGACCATACTCTGAGCGGGTCGGGTCGAGTCAGGACCGATACACGTTCCTGGCGGACCTTCGTCAGTAGTTCGATTCGATGCGGTGCAGCATCGGGCCGCTGGATCTCCACCACGGCTCGGGTGTAGTCCTCGGTTTGCAGAAGTCCCGGAATCAGTATCGTTTCGACGCTGTACTGATCGGACGCGTCGGATTCCAAAGCGATGTACTCCGCGTGTGTACGCGTCAGTTCATATTGATCCCACCATCCACGCCGACGCCCGTTCCGCGCCAAGTCCTCCAAGTGGGCACGCTGTGCCGCGTCCTGCACGTTGTACGCGTCCAGCAGCAACCGGAGATCAACAATTCGCACACCGGATTGCGCGCTCTCGATCCGGCTCACCTTGGCGTCGGAGCACGCCAGAATTTCCGCCGCTTGCAACAGCGTCATACCGGCGGCCGCGCGGTACTGCTTCAGCGTTCGGGCAAGTCTCCGCTGTCGCACGGTCGGGTTCTTGTTGACCGCCACCCGTCCCCCTTCTTCTGCGTGCCCCCGGTGGGCGCGGCACCGGTCAGTCTGCCCGCCGCCAGGTGCACCCGCCAACGAGGGGGAACCTAGCCTGTGCGGCATTACAAGGTGAGGGACTTGCACCTGGTGGGCTTGCGGGTGCACGCTACGTAGTGCGATGACACCGGTACACGCTGGTGGTCTTGGGAATTGCCGTGTCCTGCCTTGCGGCTATTTCGTCGCGCTCTGAACCGCCCCGGCGTCGGTCTCGATCGCGCGTGGTCCCGGCGCCGGGGTGCCTGGTCTCGAAGGGAGTGGCATGACGCGGTCGATGCATCCGCCCGATGTGATGCGGACGTTGAGCCCGGACCAGTACGCCATTCGGAGGTGGATCATCCGCCGTCTCCGTGCCCGGTATCCCCGCCTGGTTGTTCGGCGCGCTCCTCGTGAGCGGTTGCCGTGAGCCGCGAAGCGGGCTTCGTCGTCGGTGCGGACGGGGAAGCCGTTCCGATCGTCACCGCTCGTGAACTGCCCCCGCGTGCACCCCTCTTGCCCCTGCGGTACGTCCTCGGCGAATGGGTTGCCCCGCGTCCGGGGCTCGGCCACGACATGTACCCCGCCGGACGGGTCGAACGGGCCGAGGACTGCACCGGGCTCGACAACGACCAGGTCGTCATGGTGCTTCCACCCGGCGGCATGCCGTACCTGCTGAAGGGCTCCGAGCTGTATCGGATCAAGCCGCCGCGCTGACCCCCACATCTCCCGCCCGGATGCTCGGGGAAGAACACCGGCCGGGACTCTGCACCATCCGAGCACTACCGACACGAGAGGTAGGGCACATGGCGGACGACGAGTACGAGATCACCGGCGGGAACGCGAACTGCTCACACGAGTGGTGGCACTGGTCGGGCGAGGACAGGTGCAGGAAGTGCCCGGCGGTCCGCAGGAAGAAGTAGACCACCCGACCCCGTGACCGACACGAAAGGCAATCCATGGCACACCGCTGGACATGGACCGAACTACCCGCCACGGTCCGCGCGGAGATCGAGTCGGTCACGGGACCGGTGCACACGGCAGAACCCCTCGCCGAGGGGCTGACATCACCCTTCACGGCCGTGCTGCGGGCACCGGGGCGACGGGTGTTCGTCAAGGGCACGCCGAATACGAACGGCAAAGCCGTCACCCATCAACGACGGGAAGCGTTGGTTGCCCCCTCGGTCGGCGGACACGTGGCCCCGACCATGCTGGCCCACCTCACGCCCCCCGGTTGGGACGTGCTCCTGTTCTCCCACGTGGCCGGGCGGTACGCCGACGTGAGCCCCAATGGGGCCGACCTGCCTTCCCTCGCGCACGCCTTGAGTCGGGCGGGCCGTATCCGCACACCACACGGGCTCGAACTGCCACCACTCGCCGAACGATGGGCCGAACACCTCACCCCGGCCGAACGCTCCCTACTCGGCGGAACCCACCTGCTGCACACCGACCTGAATCCCTGGAACGTGCTCATCGGAGACGACGGGAACGGCAAACGCGCCTGCTTCGTGGATTGGGGCATGTCCGCCATCGGACCCGCATGGGCGGAACTCGCCTACGTCTACATGTTGTTGTTGTGGTCCGATCACACCCCGGAATCCGCACGGGCATGGCTGCGACAGTTCCCGACATGGCGCGCGACATGCAACGCGGGTATTCGAGCATTCGTCACCGGCGCAACGGCGGAAGCGAACGCGCGGAACCTGCCCGACCAGGCCGAACGGTGGACTTCGCTACTCGCACGGTGACGGCTTGGCGGTGACCCACACATGAAAAAGCCCCGGCGACCGCTGGAACGGTCCCGGGATTGGCCGACAGCTTAAAAGGAGCTGACGACGTGACCCACTTTATCGCTGCCATTTTCGGATGGCTCCGCAAACTGCCCGCCCCGTCGACGCCGTCCGGAAGGCACGCCCGGGCCGCCGAACCGCAGCACCCCCGACCGAGCCGCCCCACCAACCCGAAGCCCCGAACCCACCCCCAATGGCGCGACTTCGCCCCGCCCGCCCCCGCAGACGATGCCCCGCCGATGCAGGACTCGGCAACCGTCGTCCCGCCCTACCTGATGACACCGGAAGAACTCACCGCACGGCGCCGGCAGCGCGTCGAAGCCGAAACGCGCGAAGGCCGGGAACAGGCCGAACGGCGAGCCGCACTCGCGCACGCCGCCACGCGACCCGCCCATGACCGGACCGTGGCAGCACGCGCGGCGGGAGTGATGGCCTGAGACCGGGCCCGTCCGAGAAAGGCGCGTCAGGGTCCCGAAAGTGGTGCCTCGCGAGCCGGCGGCGAAAGCGCCCGAAAAAGAAGAGACCCGCTCTCCTCGCCGAAGAGCGGGTCCCTATTCGCGGTCTCCGCAGGTCGAACCCTCATACGACCTGCTCGTTCGTGGGCCGAACCCTCATACGGCCCACCATCCGCGGTCCGTGCCCCTGGCGCACCTCAGGGCAGAGCGCGCCAGGGGACGATCCATTACCCGCGCAGCCCCGAGGCTTCGCGAGCGAGCTTTTCCACCCGCGCCCAGTCGCGCGAGGCGACCGCGTCCGCGGGAAGCATCCAGGACCCGCCGACGCACGCCACGTTCGGCAGCGCCAGGTAGGTCGGGGCCGAAGCCGGGGTGATTCCGCCCGTCGGGCAGAACCGCACATCCGGCACCGGCGAGGCCAGCGACTTCAGGTACGGCGCACCGCCCGAGGCCTCGGCCGGGAAGAACTTCATCTCCCGCACCCCGAGTTCGCGCAGCCGCAGCACCTCGGACACCGTCGACGTCCCGGGCAGGAAGGACAGCCCGGTGTCCACCAGCGCGCCGTACAGCGTCTCGGTGCAGCCCGGCGTGACCAGGAAACGCGCGCCGGCGTCGGCCGCCGCCTTCGCCTGATCCGGCGTCAGGACCGTACCGGCGCCCACGAACGCACCCTCGACCTCGGCCACGATCCGCTCGATCGCGCCGAGCGCCGCCGGCGTCCGCAGGGTGACCTCGACGGCCGGCAGTCCGCCCGCCACCAGCGCACGCGCCAGCGGTACGGCCGACTCCACGTCGTCCACGATCACCACCGGGATCACCGGGGCCAGGTCCAGAGCGGACGTGCTCACGCCGCCACCTCCACGAGTCGAGTGCTGCGCGCGTCCAGCCACGCGGACGCGCCGCGCAGGGCCGGATGCGGGGCCACCACGAGCGCGGTGGAGATGCGGTGCAGGTACGGCGCCATCGTCGGGTTGGTCTCGAAGCCCATCCGGAACTCGCTCTTCAGCAACATCTCCGTGATCCGGGGCAGAATGCCGCCGGCCAGGAAGACGCCACCGCGAGCGCCCATCGTCAGGGCCACCCCGCCGGAGAACGTGCCGAGCAGTCGGCAGAACGTCTCCACCGTCGCGACACACACCTCGTCCGAGCCGTCCAGCGCGCGGGCGGAGATGTCCGCCGGGCTGAGCGCCTCGGCCGGGACCCCGTGTACCGCGGCCGTGCAGCGGTGCAGGCGGCACAGTCCGGGGCCGGAGAGCACGTGCTCGGCGGTCACCGTGCCCAGGCCGCCGCGCTCGTCGCGCAGCACCTCCAGGGCCGCGGCGTCCGGGCCGTGTGCCGGGCGCAGCAGCACGTGGCCGCCCTCACCCGGCAGCGGCACCCAGCCGCCGCCCGGGATCGGCACCAGGCCGGCCACGCCGAGTCCGGTGCCGGGGCCGAGCACGGCCATCGGCAGCGTCGGGTCGGGCAGGCGGTCGCCGACCACGATCAGGTCGTCGCCCGCGAGGTGCGGCAGCGACAGCGCCAGCGCCTCGAAGTCGTTGATCAGGTGCAGGTCCGGGACGCCCAGCTTGACCCGGGTCTCCGCGATGGACAACACCCAGGCGCCGTTGGTCAGTCGGAACCGGTCGCCGTGCACGGGGCCGGCGACCGCCGCGCAGATCGCGCCCGGTCGGGCCGTGCCGGAACGGTCCAGGTAGTCCTCGATCGCGGCGGCCAGGTCCGCGTGGTCCTCGCTGCGCAGCCCGAGCACCCGTTCGGGTTGCCCGCCCGGCTCGGTGACCACGGCGAAGCGCGCGTTGGTGCCGCCGATGTCGGCGACCAGCCACGGGCGGTCGGGGGTCGGCTGTGCCACGGTCGGGTTCATGCGCTCGCTCCGTCGAAAGCCACGGTCGCGACCGCGCCGAACACACCGGCGCCCAGGTCGGCCGGGCCGACTCCGGCGCGCAGCGCGGTGAACAGTTCGCGTCCCGTACCGACCCACTCGGCGTCGGTCGGAGCCGCTCCGGTGACCTGGCGCCCGGCCAGGTCGGCCTGCGTGGTCAGCGTGCCCGCGACCGCGTCCACGGTCACGATGTCGCCGTCGCGGACCTTGGCGATCGGGCCGCCGGCCGCCGCCTCGGGTGTGCAGTGGATCGCGGCGGGGATCTTGCCGGAGGCGCCGGAGAGCCGACCGTCGGTGACCAGCGCCACGTGGTGGCCCCGGTCCTGGAGCACGCCGAGCGCGGGGATCAGCTTGTGCAGCTCGGGCATGCCGTTCGCCCGAGGGCCCTGGTAGCGCAGCACCGCGACGAGGTCGTGGTCGAGCTCGTTGTTCTCGAACGCGGCCAGGAACTCGGCCTGCCCGTCGAACACGCGCGCCGGCGCGGTCACCACGTGGTGCGACGGGTCGACCGCGGACACCTTGATCACCGCGCGACCGAGGTCGCCGTGCAACATCCGCAGCCCGCCGTCGGGCGCGAACGGCTTGTCGTACGGCCGCAGCACGTCCAGGTCCAGGCTCTCGGTCGGGCCGTCCACCCAGACGATCGAGCCGTCCTCGGTGAGCTGCGGCTCGCGCCGGTAGCGGTTCAGCCCGTCGCCGGCGACCGTGCGCACGTCCTCGTTGAGCAGCCCGCCGTCGAGCAGCGTGCCGATCAGGAACGCGGTGCCGCCCGCGGCGTGGAAGTGGTTGATGTCCGCCGGACCGTTCGGATACATCCGGGTCAGCAGAGGGACCGCGGTGGACAGCTCGGCGAAGTCGTCCCAGGTGAGCGTGATCCCGGCGGCGGCGGCCATCGCGACCAGGTGCAGCGTGTGGTTGGTCGAGCCGCCGGTGGCCAGGAGCGCGACGACCGCGTTGACCCAGGCCTTCTCGTCGAGCACCTCGCCGATCGGCGTGTACTCGCGGACCAGCGACGTCGGGTCGCCGAGCGACGTGGTGGCCGCGACCCGGCGGCCCGCCTCGTCGGTCAGCGCCTTGCGCAGCGGCTGGTCCGGGTGCACGAAG
Source organism: Embleya sp. NPDC008237 (assembly GCF_042956465.1). NCBI lineage: Bacteria > Bacillati > Actinomycetota > Actinomycetes > Kitasatosporales > Streptomycetaceae > Embleya > Embleya sp. NPDC008237. The sequence continues at coordinate 24,895 of NZ_JBIBGL010000014.1, read as the reverse complement.
CTGGCGCCCGGCAGGTGCAGTCCGAGCACCTCCATGACCAGCTGGTTCGTGTTCGCGGTGCCGTAGAAGGTGCAGGTCCCGATGCCGTGGTACGCGCCGGCCTCGGCGTCGAGCAGTTCCTCGCGGGAGACCTTGCCCTCGGCGAAGCGCTGCCGGACCCGGGCCTTCTCCTTGTTGGGCAGACCCGAGGACATCGGGCCGGCCGGCACGAAGATGGTCGGCAGGTGCCCGAAGGACAGGGCACCGATCACCAGGCCGGGAACGATCTTGTCGCACACGCCGAGCATGAGCGCGCCGTCGAACATGTCGTGCGCCAGCGCGACGGCCGCCGCCATCGCGACCACGTCGCGGCTGAACAGGGAGAGTTCCATGCCTGCGCGGCCCTGGGTGATCCCGTCGCACATGGCGGGCACGCCGCCGGCGAACTGGGCCACGCCACCGGCCTCGGCGACCGCGGCCTTGAGCTGCTCGGGGTAGGTGCGCAGCGGCTGGTGCGCGGAGAGCATGTCGTTGTAGGAGGAGACGATCGCGACGTTCGGCTTGACCGGGCCCTGGGGGCCGGTGCCGCGCAGAGCGAGCTTCTCGCCGGGCGAGCAGGCGGCGAAGCCGTGGGCGAAGTTGGCGCAACCGAGCTGACCGCGTGCGGGAGCCTCGGAGGCCGCCGCCCGGATCCGCTCCAGGTAGGCCGTACGCGTGGCGGCACTGCGGCGCGCGATGCGCTCCGTCACTGCGGCCACCGTCGGGTGGATCCTTTGCTCGCTCACGATCTTCGTGCCCCTGCTGTCAGCGGCCTGCTCTGCCGGTTCGGGTACCAAACTAGGGGTACTTTTGCCTCTTGGCAAGCAAAAGAGTGACGCTCGGGTGTCGAAGTAGTGAACTTAGGGCTTTGACCGAGGGAAAGCCGCCCTGGTTCACTGGATGGCATGGCCCGACGCGCGAATCCCATCCCGCACAGCAGTGCAGGCGAGGTCCTTCGCCTTGTGCGTGACGGGGAAGCCGAGACCCGGGCCGACGTCGCCCGGCTGACCGGGCTGTCCCGATCCGCCGTGGCGGCTCGGATCGACGAGCTGGTCGACGCCGGCCTGCTCGCCGAGCGGGCCGATGGCGTGTCCACCGGCGGCCGACCGCCGATCCGCCTCGAACTCAATCCCGACGGCGGCCTGGTGCTTGCCGCCTCGCTCGGCAGCAGCCGCGGCCAACTCGCGGTCTGCGACCTGACCGGCCGGGTGCTGGCCAGCCGGGAGACCCAGATGGCCGCCCAGGGTGGGCCGGACGCGGTGCTCACCGGACTGCCGGCCTGGATCGACACGATGCTCGCGGAAGAGGGCTTCGACCCGGCGCGGGTGCGCGGCGTCGGGGTGGCCGTGCCCGGCCCGGTCGAACTGGACACCGGCCGCGCGGCCGGCGCGCCGACGCTGCCCGGCTGGGACGGGGTGGCGATAGCGCCCACCCTGCAACGCCGGTTGCCGGTACCGGTGTACGTGGACAACGACGTGAACGTGATGGCCCTGGGCGAGTACCGGGCCCGGGCCGACGCGGGCGACCTGGTGTTCGTCAAGGCCTCCACCGGCATCGGCGCGGGGATAGTCGCCGACGGCAAGGTGTACCGGGGCGCGCTCGGCGCGGCCGGCGAGATCGGCCACATCCCGGTGGCCGGCGGCACCGGCGTGCGGTGTTGGTGCGGGAACGTGGACTGCCTCGAAGTACTGGCCAGCGGACGGCACTTGATCGAGACCCTGGCCGCGCACGGAGCGCGCTTCCCGGACGGGCGCGAGGTCTCCAGCGTGCGGGACGTGGTGGCGCTCGCGGCGGCCGGTCAGCCCGAGGCGGTTCGACTCGTGCGCGAGTCCGGGCGGATGCTCGGCGAGGTGCTGGCGAGTGTGGTCAACGTGCTCAATCCGGCGGTCGTGGTGCTGGGTGGCGACCTCGCCGACGCGGGCGATCCGCTGCTGGCGGGGGTGCGGGAGGTTGTGTACAAGCGGTCCACGGCCGTGGCCACGCGGGAGCTGCGGATCGTGCCGAGCGTGTTGGGGGAGGCCGCGGGGCTGACCGGCTGCGCCTTCATGGCCCTGGACCAGATCCTGTCGCCCGACTCGGTGGACACGACACTCGCGCGGCTCGCGGGTGGGCGATCGTTGCCGAGCGTGAATCGGGCGCTCCCGGCCTGAACTCGGGCCGGCGGCTTCCGGGTTGCCTCGGGCGCACTCGGACCTGGCGGTGGCTGGTCGTCCTCGGGCGCGGGCCTCAAGCGCCGGCCGGCTGCTGTGTGTTCGTCCGCCGTTGAGCGTGGGTTGCTTCGGGTTCGCCTCATGCGCCGGCCGGGCTGGTTCGCCTCAAGCGCGGGCGAGGCTGAGTGGCCTCAAGCGCCGGCCGGGCGGGGTTCGCCTCATGCGCCGGCGGGGCTGGGTGGCCTCAAGCGCCGGCCCGGCTGGGTTCACCTCAAGCGCCGGCGGGGCTGAGTGGCCTCAGCGCCGGCCCGGGCTGGTTCGTCTCAAGCGGCGGCGGGCCGCGTCGCCTTGGGCACCGGCCGCGCTGCTTCGGCCCGCGCACGCTGGGCCGAGTGCTGCGCGGAAAGAGATCCTCCGCGTGGGGAATGTTGAGTGGGCAACTACTGTTGGAGCGAGCAGGGCCCGGGAAAGCCGGGACCGTACTCGTATCCGAGGAGCAGGCCATGCCCGCCGTCACCGTTTCCAACCCGCTGGCCCTGCCGCGTCTGCCGGAACCCGGTCTCGACGCGCGGCCGCGCCCCGTGCTCGCCGTCACCACCGCGCCCACCGGTGTCGAGGGCGAGGGCTTCCCGGTTCGCCGCGCCTTCGCCGGGGTCGATCAGAGCCATCTCGACCCGTTCATCATGATGGATCAGATGGGCGAGGTGGACTATGCGCCGGGCGAGCCCAAGGGCACCCCGTGGCACCCGCACCGCGGCTTCGAGACGGTCACCTACCTGATCGACGGCGAGTTCGTGCACCAGGACTCGGCGGGTGGCGGTGGCGTGATCACCGACGGCGACACGCAGTGGATGACGGCCGGCTCCGGCCTGCTGCACATCGAGGCGCCGCCGGAGGCGCTGGTGACCAGTGGCGGTCTGTTCCACGGCATCCAGCTGTGGGTCAACCTGCCGTCCGCGCAGAAGATGGCCGATCCGCGCTACCAGGACATCCGCGCGGGTGACGTCAAGCTGCTCGCGTCGGACGACGGCGGCGCCCTGGTGCGGCTGATCGCCGGCTCGGTCGGCGGCTTCGACGGGCCGGGCATCACGCACACCCCGATCACGTTGCTGCACGCCTCGGTCAATCCGGGTGCACGACTTTCGCTGCCGTGGCGCAAGGACTACAACGCCCTGGTGTACGTGCTCGCGGGCTCCGGCACCGTGGGGACCGATCGTCGACCGATCGAAACCGGCCGGCTCGCGGTGTTCGGGGCCGGGGACACGATCAACCTCCAGGCCGATGCGCGACAGGATTCGAACAAGCCGAACCTCGAGGTGATCGTTCTCGGCGGACAGCCGATCGGCGAGGAAGTCGCCTGGTATGGCCCGTTCGTGATGAACACGCACGCCGAACTGGCGCAGGCGTTCGACGACTTCAAGGCGGGTCGGATGGGAAGGATCCCGGCGGACCGGATCTGACGGCCGGTCAACAGTGGCCGAAGATCATCGGCGGGGAATCTGACGGGTCGTCAGAGCCCTTAGGGTGCAAGGGAATGCCTCACAGGGGCGAGCGCGTGGGCTACGCAACGGAGCCGACCGGTCGCCCCTTGACGCTGTCCCGCCCACTGGCCACACTGAACAAGGTCAAATGGAACGTACCGGTTTGCCGCGCTATGAGCGCGGCCTGCGGAAAGAGGAGTGGAGCCGTCACCTCACCACCGTGAGCTCCGCCGCCGGGCCGAAGTGGCCCCGGTCGACGGCGCGATGTGACACCGGACGAGAGGAGTCCGCGTATGTCCTGGCCCTCCCGGGTGGCACACGGCATCGGCGACGGTGACCGACGGCCGCCCCACGCTTCATATTTCGCCATCTCCCCGACCGGTTCGTGGGTGATCGGACCGGCTTCGACCGGTACGTCGCCCACGGGTTTTCCGTCGACCCGTGCGTGGCCCGGTGCGACCGGGCCCTGGGGGCCCTGATGGCCACCGACTGGCGCAAGAAGTTCGTGGAGAGCACGGTCAAGACCCGGGCCTCGTCCACGAACTGGATCGCGCTGAAGATCATCCACTCGAACGCGCTCACGATGCTCATCCTCGGCACCGCCGCGCTGTTCGCGGTGGTTCTGCACCTCAAGGGACGTGCGCGCGACGGTGAGTTGTTCGCGCTTGCGATCGCGGTGCCGTGGATACTGGCGGCATATCGGCACAGCCGTGCCTGCAAGCCGTGTCCACGTCAGTCGGGAGGGGGATAGGCGATGAGCGCGTACGAACCGCCACCGCCCCCCGAGGCACGCGGACTTCGGCTCGGGGACCTGGTCCGTCGACGCCAACTCGCCGACCCCGACGAGGAGGAGCCGGCCTTCCCGGCGCCTCGCGCGGAGCGTGCGAGCAAGCCCTCGCGCGCGTCGAGCGCACCTCGGGTCGACGAGGAGCCCTCGTGGCGGCGGGACTTGCGGGAGCGTCGGAAGCACGAGCGGGACGCGGCGGCCGCGGCCGAGACCCGGCGTACGACCGAGCGCGCGGGCGGTCCGCCCACGCGCCCCGGACGCGCCGCCGAGGACCGACGCGCCGAGGAGGTCCGCCGGGCCGAGGCGCAACGGGCCGAGCGCGGCACCGCCGGTGCGGCGGATCGGCCGGCGCGGCCCACGGTGCGGCACGTGATGAAACCCCGCGACCCGGGGCGCCTCAACGCCCCCGCGACGCCCGTCGAAAGCGCGCGCAAGCTGCCGTGGCGCAAGTCGGCCAAGGCGGCCGGCCCGGCCGCGGGCGCCGCCGCGGCGGGTTCCGCGGCCGAGACCGCACGCGGCGCGACCGCCGCCTCCGGGCTGAGCAGGTTCGTTCGCCGAGGTCCCGCGGCCGGAGCCGCGGACGATGCCCCCGGAGCCGCCGATTCCGGTACGCAGGGCGCGGGTTCGGGTACACCCAAGGTGCAGCCGCCGTTCGTGGGGGGTGCCGACGGGAGTGTCGGACCCACCCGGGGTCCGTTCGGTGGAACCGACCTGATCATGCTGGTTCCCGCCGGATTCGCCGCCTACTACGGTGCGGGGCTCCTCGTGAGCTGCTCGTCGGAGGCGAACTTCATGGCGGCCTTCTGCCTGTGGCTCATGATGGGCTTCTGGATCGTGATCGTCAGCGCGAAGTGGCCGCTGCTGCGGCTGATGCGCTGGGCCTGGGTGCTCGCCGGTCTGATGGCCGGCGCATCCATCCCCATCGGTGGCGGGTGACGGTGCGTGCGACGTGAGTAGCTTACGAACCGTCATATCACGGGTACGCCAAGGCAAACAGGGACCGGCGGACTACCGCAGGACCGGAGGGGAATCATGCACATGTCGCTGAGCGCCGTGGCCGCTGCCGCGCCCGACTCCATCGTCGAGCTCCAATTGGCGCTGCCCAACGAGACGAGCAGCGCCGGTCGTGGAGTGACCGTCGGTGTCCCGATCCTGATCATCTTCATTCTCTTCTACCTGGTCACCCACAAGAACTACAAAATCGGTGGCCTGGTTCTGGCCTTCGTGGCCGGCGTGATGTTGTCCGGTACCCAGGTGGCGTCCTCGCTCTCGGAACTGGTCGACCACTTCGTCACGGCCGGCGTCAACGCGGTCAGCGACGTGTTCAGCTGAGCCGGGGCCGCACGGGCCGGGCCGCACCGCGGTCGGGCCCGACGGCCGTGGCACGAACGCGCGTGGTCGACGGGTGACGTCCGGCGTGCGGTGGTCGTCTCGGTGGTAGTCCCCAGGACATGAGCGATGGTCCTTGGGACATGAGCGATCCGCTGCACGTGATGACGTTCAATCTGCGCGGCCCGGAGAACCCGGCGCCGAACTCGTGGCGGGAGCGCTTTCCCCTCGTGGTGGAGACGATCCGCCGCGAGCACCCGCACGTGCTCGGCACCCAGGAGGGGCGCTGGCATCAACTCCGGCCGCTGGCCCGCGAACTGCGGGCCGAGTACGACTGGATCGGCCTCGGGCGCGAAGGGGGCAGCGGGTCCGAGTTCGGTGCGGTCTTCTACGACGTCGAACGTCTGGAGCCGTTGGCCTTCGACCACGTGTGGTTGTCCGCGTTCCCGCGCCTGATCGGATCGCGTACATGGGGCAATTGGCGGCATCCCCGGATGATGACCTGGGTCCGCTTCCGGGATCTGGACTCCGGCGGGGAGTTCGCCTTCGTGAACACGCACTGGGATCACGTCTCGGCAAATGCCCGGCGCAAGAGCGCGCACGCGCTGCGGGCACTGTTGGCACGCCGGTTCGCCGGTGAACCGGCGATCGTGGTGGGCGACTTCAACGTCGGTACCGACAGCGTTCCGTACGCCATCCTGACCGCGGGTGGGCTGCTGCGGGACGCGGACCCGACCGGCACGACCCGGACCTACAACAACTGGGAACCACCGGTCGACGGCGAGCGGATCGACTGGATCCTGGCGACCGCCGATTTCGACGTGGTCGACGCGCGCACGCTGACCTGGACCAGGGACGGCCGCTGCCCGTCCGACCACTGGCCGGTCCAGGCGTGGCTGCGTCGGCGAACGACGTCCTGAACCGGAGTCGGTCGGCCCACGCGCATCCCGTGGCCCGGACGGTTACGCCCGATCCGCCAGCCAGTTGCCGTGGAACCCGAACGGCACCCGGCACGGCAGATGCACGGTGGCCACCGGGTCGGCGCCGAGGTCGTCCGCGTCCAGCACGACCAGGTCGCTGGTATCACTCGCCGCGTCGTACACGTAGGTGAGCAGCCAACCGGGCCCGCCCGGCCGCTCGTCGGCGGGCACGAACGTCGCCTCCCCGGGCGTACGACCGGCACCGAAGTCGTGGGCGAGCGCGGTCCCGTCGGTCAGGTCGTAGCGCAACACCGCCTGCTCGGTCACGGTGAAGCCGTGACGTGCGGACAACCCGGCGAGTCGATCGTCCACGCGGGGGAACTCCGATGCCCGATCGTCGAGTTGCTCCTCGCGCACGCTTCCGCCGGCCAGGTCGATGGTCCACCGCCACAACGTGGCGGCGCCGTCCGGCGCATCCTGGCGGTACAGGTGCGAGCGGCGCATGACGTACAGCACGATCCGGTCGGTGCCCTCGTCGTGCGCGTTCAGCGTGTGGAAGACGTAGCACGGGTCGATGTCGAACCAGTGCACGGCGCCGTACGGGTCGTCGCGTCGCAACACGCCCAGGCGGGCGCCGTAGTCGTCGTCCCACGCGTACGGCATGGTCCCGGCCCGAGCGCGGTCCGGGTCGAAGACCACCGGCAGGTCCATGAAGACCACGTGGCCTTCGGTGAGGTTGAAGTCGTGCATCATCGTGTGGCCCGGGACGTCCAGGTCGCGGCTGACCACGAGTTCACCGGCGGCGTCGGCGCGGTGGTAGGTCACATACGGCGGGACGAACGACCCGTAGCCGAAGAAGTGCAGCTCGCCGGTGGTCGGGCAGGTCTTGGGGTGCGCGGTCATCGCGGTGCGCAGCCGGCCGGCGAAATCGTACGGCCCGATCGTGTCCAACGACTCGGTGAGCTCGTAGGGGTACGAGCTCTCGACGAGGGCGAAGGTGCGGCCGGCGTGTCGCACCACGTGCGTGTTGGCGACGCCGTCGGCCGGGTTGCGGGCGCCGTCGGCACGGCGGAGCGGGGCGCGGGTGTCGAAGTTGTTCGTGCGCACGTAGCGATTGCGGTACCACGCGGCCCGCCCGGCCGTCAGCCGCACGCCGTGCACCATGCCGTCGCCGAGGAACCAGTGGCCGCTGGGGGTCCGCGGGTTGGGGCCGTTGCGCAGGTAGGAACCGGTGAGTTCGACGGGGAGTTCGCCGCTGACCCGCAGGGCGGTCTCGGTGCGCTCCTCGGTGACCGGGGCGTGGTTGCCGGTGAGGTGGAACGGCGTCATGATGCGGGCTCCTGGCGGGTGTGCGGGCGGCGGACGTGCTCGGCGCGGGGTTACGAGCGCGGGCTTACCGGTGCGGGGCGCGGGTCAGCCGGCGTGTCGGGCCTGGACGATCGCCGGGTAGCGGGCGGTGAAAATCGCCGGGACCACGAATCCGGCGGCCTGCACGGCGATCGCCACGCCGCCGGCGAGGTCGTCGGCCTTGACCAGGTAGAGCGCGAGCGCGGTGACCGTGAAGCTCGCCGCCCAGACCGCGGTGATCACCACGTTGACCCGCAGGAAGCCGGGCAGGCCCCAGATCTCGCGCGGGGTGGAGCGGCGGGCGATCACCAGGGTGAACGGGTTGCGCAGGGCCAGCGAGCCCCACGCGGTGATCGCGAGCCACGCGAACGAGGCGGCGCCGACGTAGCGGTGGAAGGCGGCGTCCGGCGCGGCGAACGCGATCGGGGTCAGCACCAGGAAGAAGGCCGCGCTGCTGTAGGCGAGCAGGTCGACCCCGCGGCCGGCCCGGTGGTCCTGGGCGGCCATCGCCACGGTGACGGCCAGGGCGGCCAGGGCGCCCCACTGCCAGTTCGTCGAGGGAATGGCGGCGAAGACGATCCACGGTGCGAAGTTGCGTACGTAGTTCACGGGATTCCCCTGGCTCGACCTGGCGCTCGGCACGACCCTGCGCTGCTGACAGGTCAATCATGGACGTTCCTATTTCGACATGTCAATGCTGAGTGGTAAAGTCCGGGTCATGAGCCTCCGTCATGCCCTCCTGGGACTCCTCGCCAATCGGTCGGCCAGCGGCTACGACCTGTTGAAGGCATTCGAAACCTCGCTGGCCAACGTGTGGCCTGCCACCCAGAGCCAGGTCTACGGCGAACTGGGCAAACTCTCCGCCGAGGGCCTGCTCGACGTGACCGCCGAGGGCCCGCGCGGCCGCAAGGAGTACTCGATCACCGCGAGCGGGCGGACCGAGCTGCGGCACTGGCTGGTCGAGGTGGAGCCGGAGCGGGTCCGGCGCAGCGGCATGCTGCTGCGGGTCTTCTTCCTGGACACACTGGATCCGGCCGAGGCCCGGGACTATCTCGCCGCCCAGGCCGAGGCCGCGGCCGGGACCCATGCGGGTCTCGAGGCGGTACAGGCGAACGTGGAGTGGGACGACAGCCCGCTGTCGGTGTACGGGCGGATCGCGCTGGAGTACGGGCTGCGGTTGTCGCAGGTACAGCGCGAGTGGGCGGAATGGGCGGCCGAGCAGGTGACGCCGCCGACGCCGTGAGCCGGCGCGACGGGCCCGCCCGCGCGGTGTGCGTCGCGCGGGCGGGCAGGGTCCGTCACTCGGGCGCGCGGCCGGCCGAACCCGGCCGCGCGCGGCTCAGCGGAACTCGTGCACGACCTCGATCGGGCCGACGATGTGCCGGTTGAACTCGGCCAACTCCTCGGCCGGCACCCACAGTTCGAGCACGGTGCGGCCACCTGCCTGCCGCACCGGGTAGCGGATCACAAACTCGGTCTCGATCCGAAAACGGGTCACGTAGCCGACCCCGGAGGCCGGCACATTCCAATCGCGCGCGATCTTGATCGCGTAGTCCTCGTTCAGCACCGGATAGAAGATCGGCTGGTCGGGCAGCCTGGCCGGCCAGGCGGTCCAGCCGGACTCGCGCACGAGCTCCAACTCGGCCGGTCCGGTCGGCCGCCAGAGCGTCGTGGTGGGGATGGCGTTCATGGCCACATGGTGCGTCCGCAGGGGGTCGGGGTGGAAGCGGATTTCGCAGGTCGGGGCGGTCGCCGGCGGCTCGGCGGGGTACCGCCGACGGAGTGACTTCCGCCTCGCTTCGAATGGATCTGACGGACCGTCATGGATCTTGCCGGCATCCGCTGCTAGTTTCCGCGGCATGGAACACCGCATAGACCCCGAATTGCTCGCGGTCCTCCCGTACCTGCCGACCGTGGACATCGCCGACCCGGCGGCCTTCCGCGCGGCGCAGCGGAGCCGCACCCAGCAGGTGCAGCGTCCGGACGGCCTGCTGGTCGAGGACCGGATCGTGGCCGGGGGCGTACCGGTGCGGATCTACACGCCCGAGGACGCGGCCCGGGCGACCGGTCCGGACGGCTCGCTCGGGGTGCTGGTGTGGTTCCACGGCGGCGGCTTCGTGTTCGGCGACATCGACAGCTCGGACGGCGGCTGCGTGGCGACCGCGCTGGAGGTCGGCTGCATCGTGGTGAGCGTGGAGTATCGGCTCGCGCCCGAGCACCCGTTCCCGGCCGGCTTCGAGGACGCGTGGGCGGCGCTGTGCTGGGTGGCCGAGCACGCGCCCTCGTTCGGCGCCGACCCGGCGCGGATCGCGGTGGGCGGGGTCAGTGCGGGCGGGTGTCTGGCCGCGGCGCTGGCGTTGCGGGCACGGGACGAGGGCGGGCCGACGCCGGTGTTCCAGGTGCTCGACACGGCCGTGCTGGACGACCGCCTGGACACCCCGTCGATGCGCGAGTTCGAGACGGCGCCGCTGTGGGACCGGCGGCAGGCGGCGCTGAGTTGGCAGTACTACCTGGCCGGCGCCGAGCCCACCGCGTACGCGGCACCGGCCCGCGCCACGGACCTGACCAACCTGCCGCCGGCGTACATCACTGCCAACGAACTGGACCCGCTGCGCGACGAGGCGATCGAATACGCCTCCCGGCTGATCCGCGCCGGCGTCCGGGTCGAACTCCACCACCGCCCGGGCACCTTTCACGGCTCCAACGCCATCCCGACCGCGGACGTCTCGCGCCGCGCGACGGCCGACATCCGCCGGGCCCTGCGGGCGGCGTTCGAGGTCGCGTAGCCGGCTCGGCCTAGGCCGTGTCCGGTGGATCCTGGTGGATGAGGTCGCGTCGTCCGGTGCCGTGGCTCGGCGTGCCGGAGAAGCGGCCGCATAGTGGTTCCATGCGGCTGTTTCTCCGGTGCGGCGAGACGAGCGCAGCGAGGAGCCCGAAGGGCGGATGCCAGGCGGCGCGACCCCACCAGGATCCGCCGGACACGGCCTAGGCTGGGGGCTTCGGTGTTCGGGCTGCGGAAGGTGTTGTCGTGATCGTCGCGTTCTCGGTGTCCCCGCTCGGTGTCGGTGAAGACGTCGGGGAGGCGGTCGCGGAGGCCGTCCGGGTGGTGCGGGCCAGCGGGCTGCCGAACCGGACCGATGCGATGTTCACCTCGATCGAGGGCGAGTGGGACGAGGTAATGGCCGTGGTGAAGGCGGCCGTCGAGGCGGTCAAGGCGCACTCGAACCGGGTCAGCCTGGTGCTCAAGGCGGATATCCGCGACGGGGTCGTGGACGGGCTGACGGCGAAGGTGGAGACGATCGAGCGGTACCTGGCGTAGGGCGGCGGAGGCCGAAGACGAGTGCGGGGCTTCGGGTTCGGCTTCGGCTTGGCTTCGGGTTCGGCTCCGGCTTCGTGTTCGGGTTCGACTCCGGCTTCGGGTTCGGCTTCGGTTCGGAGCCCGGAGGCCCTTGGCCCGGAGTTTTGGGGCCGGCAGTCTCGGAGCCCGGGTCGAGGCCCGAGTCGGGAGCGGCCTCGGTGTGGGTGCCGTCGTGGCCACGAGTCGGCGGACCGGGTTCGTGGCCACGATCGCATGTCCGCGGTGCTTCGGGTCAGATGGCGAGCACGTTGGCGGCGCTCGGGCCCTTCTGGCCGTCCTGGATCTCGAACTCGACCGACTGGCCCTCGGCGAGCGTCTTGAAGCCGTTGCCCTGGATCGCGCTGAAGTGCACGAAGACGTCCTTACTGCCGTCCTCCGGGCTGATGAAGCCAAAACCCTTGGCCTCGTTGAACCACTTCACGCTCCCCTTGATCTTGGCCATCTGGTCGCCTCTCCCGAACTCCGAAGTACCGCGTGGGTACGCGCGCATCGAGCCTGCCCAACACGACGGGTACCGGAAACCAGGAACCCGGTCGGGCGGGCCGTAACGGATCGTCGGGTCCACCCCATTCCTCTCGGAGCGTTCCCTCCGATGGGTGATCGAGGTTGTTCCGGATATTCTGGATGGGTAGCGTCCAGCATATGCACATGAGCGAAGGCGTGGAGTGGGCCCTGCACAGCTGCCTGAACCTGGCGTGGGCCGAATCGGGAACTGCCGTGACGGCGACGAAACTGGCCGCCTTCTACGACCTGCCCGCCGCGTACCTGAACAAGCAGCTCCAGGCGCTCGCCCGGGCCGGCATCGTCACCTCGACCTCCGGCCCACGCGGTGGCTTTCGCCTCGCCCGCGCCCTCAAGGACATCACCCTGATGGACGTCGTCGTCGCGATCGAGGGCCCCGACCCGGCCTTCCGTTGCCAACAGATCCTGCACAACGGCCCCGACGCCGACCCCACAGCCGACTACCGCACCTCCTGCGTCATCGCCCAGGCCATGTCCCGAGCCGACCTCGCCTGGCGCCACGAACTGGCCGCCCAGACCCTCGCCGACCTCAGAGCCACGGTCGAATCCCGCTCCCCGGACACTCCGGAACTCACGCGCGCCCGCCTGGCGAAGAAGTAACCGCGAGGAATGTTGGTGTGCCGGCGCCGCGGCCGAGCCGGCCGTTGAAGCCACGGCAGAGCCCGCGGCCGAGCGTGCCTCGGGATCGGCGGCGGCATGGGCGTCCGCCATCGGGGTGGTCGGCACCGGCCATCGGGATGGTTGTGGGCACTGGGCGAGCCTCGGCGAGGCGTCCCGGCGCGCGAAAACGTCGGCAGGAGGCCACCACCGCGTGCGGGTGGGCGGGGCGTGGCCGCTCGCAAGGCGTGTCCTCGATCCCCCGCCGACTACCCGGCCGCCGGGCATCCGCCCTGCGGGCTCCGCATTTGTGTGCGCCGCTTCGGCGAAATGCCCGAATGGAGCCCCAGGCGGGTGCCGTCCCGGCACGTGCGGGTGATGCTACGGCCTGGCGGCCGGCGGCCCGGCGGCCCGGCGACGCACCGGCACACCGACACACCGACACGCGGTCGCTGCGGAACCCGGCGAAGGAGTGAAGTCACGCCCTAGGTTTGGGCATTGCAGAAGGCCATCGATCCGCTCCGGAGGTGCCATGCCCCTGCCGATGAAGTTGTGCGCGATAACCCTCGATTGCCCTGATCCGCAGGCTCTGGCGGCGTTCTACCAGCAAGCCACCGGCCTCGAACCGCACCCGAAATCCGACGCCGACTTCGCCGGTCTCAACAGTGTGGACGGCCTCTTCATCGGCTTCCAGCGGGTCGACGACTATCGGGCTCCTTGCTGGCCCGATCAGAGCGTCCCCCAACAGTTCCACTTCGACTTCGAAGTCGAAGACCTGGACGAGGCCGAAGCCCTACTGCTGGAACTGGGCGCAGGCAAGCCGGACCACCAGCCGAACGAGGACAGGTGGCGCGTCCTCACCGACCCGGCCGGCCATCCCTTCTGCCTGGTCAGCCGCTGATTGCTCGTACTCGGCGCGCGACCTGTCGAAGTGCCCGAGGCCGCCGCCCCCCCAGCACGACGAAGCCACGCGGGCCGGCCCCGGACCGGGCCGCGTCGCCGACCACGACGTTCCAGCATGCGCGTTTCCCTCAGCTGCCTTCCGCCCTCCGCCTTCGGCCTTCCGCCCCCGCCCTCCGGCTTCGCCGGCTCGCACGCTGCTGCGTATCCGCGTCCTCGCCCGCCCCCGGCCCGTGTGCATCACGGACCGGTCGCAGAGGCGTCGCGTCCGCGGTCCCGGCCGGGCGTCCGTACCGAACCGGCGCCGGCGGTGCCCTCGTTGCGGCGGCGGCCGGCGAGTTCTCGGACGACGGCGAGGAAGTTGTCCCGGACCCGAGTGGGCCGAGCCGGATCCCAAACTGCGCCGATCCGCCAGGACACCGCATCGGATCCGCCGGTTCGCTCGCCACCGAACCTGCCGAGCGTTCCGCCGTCCGCCCCGCCGTCGGATCCACGGCCGGACTCGCCACCCGCCCCGCCGTCGAGCCCGTCACTCGACCCGCCACCGGACTCGATCGGGGTCACCGTGACCGTGGCCGCCGCGATGTCGGCGGCACCGGCCGGCACCAGGGCCGCGCCCACCCCGGCCGCCACCAGAGCAAGCACCGTCTGCAGGTCGGACGCCTCCTGGACGAGCTCGGGCCGAGCCCCGAATTCGCTCTCGAACAGCTCGATCTGCCGTACCAACCCCGGCCCCTTCGCCCGCGTCAGCCGCACCACGGGCCGGCCGCGCAACCACGCGGCGACCCCGACCGCATCCGTCGGGGGCGGATCCTGGTCCCCGGGCGAGGCCACCGCCAGGGTGTCGGTCAGCACCACCAGCCGCCCCAGGTCGTCCGGCGCCGGCAGCCGTACGAAACCCACATCGAGATCGCCGGCTCGTACCGCCTCGACCTGTGCATCGGACGACATGTCCTCCAACGTGATCCCGACTCCCGGGAAGCGCCGCCGAAAGGCCGCCACGGCATGCGGGGCCAGATCGATACCGGAGAGCCCGAACCCGACCGCCAGCGTCCCCGCCTCGCCACGCCTGAACTGCGCGGCCCGGCGGCTCAACACGTCGACGCGCCGCACCAACTCCCGCGCATCCGGCAACAGCGCCAGCCCGAGCCGGGTCGGCTCGGCCCCCCGCCGTCCGCGCGTGAACAACGCGCCACCGACCTCGGCCTCCAGGGCCTGAATCTGCTTGGTCAACGCGGGCTGAGTGATCGACAAGCGCCCCGCCGCGACTCCGAACCCGCCGGAGTCCGCGACCGCGACCAAGGCTCGCAGCAGCCGCACGTCCATACCCGGAGTCTAGGCGGCGATCCATTCCTCCCGGTTATCGAAGCGGCCCAAACATTCATTGGACCGCAGCCCGCCGCACCACTGTGATGGGGGAGAGATCGGACCGGTAAGCCCGACCACACGTATCCAGACGTATCCAGGTACCGAATACCACGTACCGAACTCCGGATACTCGCCTACCGCCTACCGCCTACCGCCTACCGCCTACCGCCTACCGCCTACCGCCTACCGCCTACCGCCTACCGAACCCGAGAGCGGGAGCCATCGATGGACCAATTGTTGCGTTGCGCGTCGGTACAGTTCGAGCCCCGCCCCGACGACAAGGGCTACAACCTCGCCCGCGTCGAACACTTCGTCCGCGAAGCCGCCGCCGACGGCGTCCGCCTGGTCGTCCTCCCCGAGATGTGCCTCCTGGGCTACTGGCACCTCCGTCGCCACACCCCCGACCGCCTGCGCGAACTCGCCGAGCCGAGCACCGGCCCGTCCGTCACGCACGTGCGCCGGCTCGCCATGGAACTGGGCATCGCGGCCGGCCTCGGCTTCCTCGAAATCGACGAGACCGACGGTCGCCTCTACAACTCGTACGCCGTCTGCCTCCCTGACGGCCGAGTCCACTGCCACCGCAAACTGCACGCCTTCGAACACGAGGCCATCTCCAGCGGCGACCACTACACCGTCTTCGACACCCCGTGGGGCGCCCGCGTCGGCATCCTCATCTGCTGGGACAACAACCTGGTCGAAAACGTCCGCGCCACCGCCCTCCTCGGCGCCTCGATCCTGGTGGCCCCGCACCAAACCGGCGGTACGGCCTCGCGAAGCCCGCACGCCATGCGTCCGATCCCGATGCCCCTGTGGGAGGCGCGACACCGCGACCCCGCCGCCATCGAAGCAGCCTTCCGCGGCGAAAGCGGCCGGGCCTGGCTGATGCGCTGGCTTCCCGCCCGAGCCCACGACAACGGCCTGGCCCTGATCTTCAGCAACGGCGTGGGCCGCGACGACGACGAGGTCCGCACGGGCAACGCGATGATCCTGGACCCCTACGGCCGCATCCTCACCGAGACCTGCGCCGCCGAAGACACCATGGTCACCGCCGACATCGACCTGTCCCTGATCCCGATGTCCACCGGCCGCCGCTGGCTCAAGGGCCGCCGGCCCGCCCTCTACGACATCCTCACCCACCACTTCGGCGACGAACGCCCACCCAGAACCGCCCGCTTCTCCACGGAGCCGCCCACGCTGGAACCCCCGCCCGCTCAGGGCGAGTCCGCCTCCACCTGATCCGGCCGCGCCGATTCAGCCGTGAACGCGCCCTGCCCGGATCTTGCACGCCTCAAGGGTCCACGGCCGCCGTTCGGCTCAAGGACCGCCGGCCTGCCTCCCACGGCCTTCTCAT
This sequence comes from Embleya sp. NPDC008237, assembly GCF_042956465.1. NCBI lineage: Bacteria > Bacillati > Actinomycetota > Actinomycetes > Kitasatosporales > Streptomycetaceae > Embleya > Embleya sp. NPDC008237. Next base: position 8,767 of record NZ_JBIBGL010000014.1, on the reverse strand, counting down.
CCACCACTTCGGCGACGAACCCTCCCCGGAATCGCCCGCTCCACCACGGGGTCGGCCACCCTCGGACCATCGCCGGCCCAGGGCGAGTCCGCTTCCACCCGATCCGGCGGCACCTGGCGCCTGGCGCGGGTCGTGGGTGCGCCTGGCCCAAGTCGCACGTGCCGACAGGGTCTCTCCGGCGCGGGCCGCCGCCGGCCCACCCTCTACGGCATCCCCACTCACCACTTCCATCCACTTCCATGCGAAACGTGCCCCCGAAGAGCCGCCCGCTTCTCCACCACCCCGCCCACGCCGGAACCCCACCGACTCAGGGGCCGGCCTCGGACGAGCCCTCCTCCGCCCGGGCACGTGTGCGATACGACTCGTGGAGGTCGATGGTGTCCCTGAGCGAACACCCCTGCACCCGCCGGATCACCGCGATCGCCTGCACGGCACCCCAACCCCGAGCGCGCAGAAACGCCGAAACGCATCGTGGTCACGCTCCGCCTCCCAGACGGGCCGTGCCAATTTCGCGGCCTCGGTCAACCACTCTTCCGACCGTCGAAGCCGGTCGGCACTCGTGACATCCATACGCCGACTCTCGGTGGTTCCGCCGCGACCGTCCACGCGTTCTCGAAGGCCAGGGACGTACAACCGCCCTGCCCGCCGCCACGCGGCCATCCAGACCAGACCGCAGCCCAGGGAGGGCAACGAGGCCGAAGCCCACCTGGGCGTCGACTCGTCGGCATGCCACAGGACGTGGCCGTGGCCGGACCCGGCCGGACCCGGCCCGCAGCGTGCCGCCGCCGTGACACGCCAAGGGCGCACCGTCGCCGATCGATCCACATCCGCGTCACCCGCCACTTCGGCGAACGCGGACGGCGGCGTCATGACCCCACCCTCCGCGTTCATCGACCGGTCAGCACGACCAACTTGCCCACGGTGCGGCCCATTTCCATGTCCATATGAGCCTGCCGAATGTCGTCGTCATCGAGCCGATAGACGTGCGTCGGCCCCAGCGAAATCCGCCCTGCGGCGATCTCGTCGAGGTAGTGCTGCAACACCTCGCCCGGCAGATCACCGCTCTCGCCCCCATAGGCGGTCAACCGAACGCCCTTCGGCAGATAACCGATGGGATAGAAGTCCCGCACGAGCCACTCATTGGACAACATGCCGGTAAAACACACCGTCCCGTGCACCCGCGTGGCGGCCAGGGTGTCCGGCAACGTCGGCGTCCCGACCAACTCCAACGCGGCATCGACCCCATCGGGATACAGCGCCCGAACCGCCCCGGCCACACTCCCATCGTCAACCAACACGTGGTCGACCCCCTGAGCCTTCAACACATCCACATTCGCGGCCTTACGAGTGGTCGCCAACACGGTCGCCCCAAGCCCCTTCGCCAGCGCCGCCGCAGCCAGCCCGACCGACGAAGTGCCGCCACGAATCAGCAGAGTCTGCCCCGCAGCCAAATCCAACCCGGTGGTCAGCGACCCATAAGCGGTCTGCAACGTCTCCGGAACCGCCCCGATCACCTCCCAAGCCAACTCCGACGAAAACGGAATGACCTGCCCCACCGGCACCAACGTGTACTCCGCGTACCCACCGTCGTAGGTCCGCCCCATATTCCCCATCATCGTCACCACCTGCCGCCCAACCGCCGGCCCACACCCCTCATCGGCCGGATCCAGCTCATCCACAACCCCCACAGCCTCAATCCCCGGCACCCGCGGAAACGTGACCCCCTCCGCCAACCCGAGCCGCGTATGCAACTCCGACCGATTGAGCCCAAACGCCTTCACCGCAACCCGAACCCACCCCGGCCGCACCTCGGGAACCGCCACATCCCGCACCACCAGGTTCCCCACCGGCCCGGGCCCACCCAAAACCACAGCCCGCATCGTCCCGCCCATCAAACCCGTCAACCCCATTGCCTCAGCCGACAGCACCGGCACACCCACCCCACCAGCATCCCTGTTCCGATCCACCCAAGCAGTCGACGCCATCGCAAGGCGGATCAGGAACGTCACCCCAAGCCCGCCAAGCAAGCCCGAACAAACTCGGAAACAACGAAGTCCCAATCCAACGAAGTCGCCAGTCCACGGAGACCATCCGTGACCCGGGCCTCATCAACGAGCGGGTTTCACCGGAACAAGGTCAGATCCCACCGGGCCGAGCCAGGATCGGGCGGAAGCGCAACCTGCCCGTTCCACCGGGCCGGGGATGCGGGGGTCGAACTCATCCCACGGTCACTCCACGAAGACGTGCGTTTGCGTATCACCCACTCACTGCGGCAACCCTCGCACCGGCCGGGGCGCAACTGGACCTCAGAACATTGCTCCTCGGTAGGCCGAAGCCACATTGGTGGAGGCCACTACGAGGCATGGGCGGCTGGGTCCCGCGCTGTCAGTCGAGCAAGCAGACAACATCGCAGCAGCTCGGCGCCCGGTTCCGCCGGCGTCACTCTTCGTGGAGCCCCGTGGTCTCGAAACCTTCGATGTGCGATATTGGCACAATGGACGCCGAACTCACTTGGTCTGACGTCGGAGCGCGGGTAGCCACCGCTCGGCGCTTGGTCGGCCTGAGCCAGGAGCAGGTGGCCGAGGCCCTGAACGTCGACCGCAGCGCTGTGGCCAAAATCGAGGCGGGGCGGCGTCAGTTGAGTTCTCTTGAACTCGTTCGCCTGGCGGAGCGCTTGGAGCGCCCCCTTGCATGGTTCGTGACGAGTCCACCACCGGCCGTGGCCAGCCGGAGGGCACAGCAGGCCGAGCAACGCTCCGATCCAGTAGGAGACCTCGTCCTTGAGGACGTAAGTCGGGACGTGGCCCTACTCGTCGAGGTCAAATCGATTCGGCCCCCGCATCAGCCTGGACGCTACTCCGCGTTCGGTGCGGATGACGTGGAAGCCGTCGGAACGATCGCGACATCGGTGCGTGACTGCATGCGTGTCGACCGGTCGAAGCCGCTGCTGGCCTTGTCTGACGCGGCGGCCCGCATTGGCCTGTACGCGTACTCGCTGAGGCTCGGCGAGGGTGCTGTCGACGGATGTTATGCCGAAGTTGGCGATGGTATCGGGGTTGCCGTAATCAACGGCGACCGAGACTCGGGCCATCGTCGGTTTGTCCTGGCGCATGAGATTGGGCATCACGTACTGGGAGACGCCTTTTCTACCGACTGGGGCGGGGCAACCGGGGAGCATGAACGTGCGATTGATGCGCTGGCCAGGTCGATCCTGATTCCGCCGGGTATCAGCCGGCGCTGGTCGGAGCTCACTCTCAAGTATGAAAAACGCAGCAGTGCAATTATTCTTGGCGCCGAGTATCGCGTGAGCTGGTCTCTCCTCTTGTTTCGTCTCAGAGAGCTCTCGCTGATCACCGGAAGTGACTTGCGGGTTCTCGACTCTCGATCTCCGACGCGCGCAGACTACCTCGAAGCGGGTGTCCGGGTGGAAGAAGAGTTGGTAGCGCCCGAAGTTTCTACAGGAGTTTTGCAGGCTGCCATTCGCGCGTACAAGAAGCATAAGATCTCTGCTGAGCGAGCAGTTGAAATTGCGCGTGGAGCCGTTACCGTGGACGAGCTTCCGGCGCGAGATGAGATCCCGCTCGAGGCACTGAGGAATGAGTTGGCTTGACAGCCTTGCTCGGGGGCGGGCGCCTGGTGTTCGACAGCTCGCCACTAAACTACTTCGCGCGCTCAAACCAGCTGGACAAGCTCGGCCGGCTCGTTGATGGGCATCGGTGCGTCATCACGCGCGTCGTCGAGGAGGAAATTTTAAACGGCACGACCAAGAGCAGTCGGCTTCATCACGTCCTTGCCACGCCTTGGATCAGTGTTGTCGACGAACCGAGTCTTGGGTACATAGCGCGATTCAGTGAATATCATTCACGAATGGGCGGAGGCATGCGCAACCTGGGAGAGTGCGCAACCCTTGCCTATGCGGAGTTTCACGGAATTTGCGCCGTGGTGGACGACCGCGCCGGCAGGGCGATGGCGATCGAGCGTGGTACTCAAATCACCGGATCCCTTCAACTGATCTGCCGAGGGATACGCGACGGGATGATCACCGAAGACGAAGCTTCCGGCGTGGTCGATATTCTCGCCGACCACGAAGCATTCTTGCCGTGCTCCGGTAGCGAGTTCATTGACTGGGCGCGAGGCGAGGGGTTGCTTGATCTCTGACCCACGCGAGGGGCCATGGGAGTCGCCCATTATGGCGCTGACAGCTGGTATGGAGTGTCGGGCCTTTCGGGGGCGAGCGTGATGCTGCAGTTGACGACTCGTCAGGCCAGTGGATGAGGTCTGCCGGAAGAGCCTCGGACCGGGGTTGGGCGCACCTCGGTTCGCCCTTCGCCGTCCGGCACGCAGGCCCGGAACTCTCCTTCCGCCACCTCCGCTGTTTCCCGGTGCGGTGAGACGCGGTGCCGGGCGGCGTGGCCCCACCAAGATCCGCCGGACACGGCCTGGTCGTGTACGACCGCCCCTCTGGTGCATCGGCTCAGGGTGGATGTGTAACGGGTAGAACCGGACGCTGCGTCCACAAGCCGGCAGTCGCGCTGCCAAGCCGTTGCCGACACCATCGCGAAGCGAGTCAAGTTCACCGCCGACATCGACCCGCATCCGGCACGGACCCTGCGTGCGAGGCGCGGCGAGTCCGGAAACGACGAAGGCCCAGCCCACGGAAGTCCTCCGTGACCTGGGCCTTCTTCACACGAGCGGGCGACGAGAATCGAACTCGCGTTCTAAGCTTGGGAAGCTCATGTTCTACCATTAAACTACGCCCGCATCAGGCGCCCCGAGGGGAACCCTGCATCGTCACTCTACCGGATGGTCGAGCGTGGTTGCAGCAACGTTTCGTGGTGGGGGTGGGTGTGGCGGGTGGGTGGTGCGGAGCGTTTGGGTGGATCCGGGGGCCTGCGATTACCCTTTCCACGTGCTTCTATCGGACAAGGACATTCGCGCGGAGATCGACTGCGGTCGGGTTCGGATCGATCCCTACGAGCCGGCCATGGTTCAGCCGTCGAGTGTGGACGTTCGACTTGACCGGTTCTTTCGGGTCTTCGAGAACCACAAGTACCCGCACATCGACCCCGCCGTCGAGCAGCCGGATCTCACTCGCATGATCGAGCCCCCCGAGGGCGAGCCGTTCATTTTGCATCCCGGTGAGTTCGCGCTCGGCTCGACCTACGAGGTCGTGTCGTTGCCGGACGACGTGGCCTCCCGGTTGGAGGGGAAGAGTTCGCTCGGGCGGCTCGGGCTGTTGACGCACTCCACCGCCGGGTTCATCGACCCGGGCTTCTCGGGGCATGTGACGCTGGAGCTGTCCAATGTCGCCACGTTGCCGATCAAGTTGTGGCCGGGGATGAAGATCGGCCAGTTGTGCATGTTCCGGCTGTCGTCGCCGGCCGAGTTCCCGTACGGGTCCTCGGTGTACGGGTCGCGGTACCAAGGGCAGCGCGGGCCCACTCCCTCCCGCTCGTTCAAGGACTTTCATCGGACGAACGTCCGCGACTAGATCGCGGTGAGGTGGCGATCCCGCCGAGATCGCGACCGCGACCGCGACTGCGGGCATTGATCATGACTGCGAGCACCGATCTTGATCGCGAGCGATGCTCATAGCCGTGAGCGCTGCTCGCGAGCGTGAGCACTGCTCTCGCCTCCACTCTCCCGCCGCGACCACCACCCGCGGCCGATCCCGAAGCGAAGATAGGCATACCCGGACATGAGTGACGTGCGTGAAAACCTCACTTGGCCGCTCTTCGGCCAGGCCACGCGTGAGCTGGCGACGCAGGTTGCGGAGGACGGGTACGAGCCCGACATCATCCTGTCGATCGCCCGCGGTGGCGTGTTCGCGGCCGGTGCGCTCGCGTACGCGCTGGACGTGAAGAATCTGCACCTGGTCAACGTCGAGTTCTACACCGGCATCGGGACCACGCTGGACATGCCGGTCATGCTCGCGCCGGTGCCGGACGTGGTGGACTTCTCGAACAAGAAGGTGCTGATCGCGGACGACGTCGCGGACACCGGCAAGACGCTGCTGCTGGTTCGGGACTTCTGCGAGGGCAACGTCGCCGAGGTGCGCTGCGCTGTCGTCTACGAGAAGCCGCAGTCGCTGGTCAAGTGCGAGTACGTGTGGAAGCACACCGACGAGTGGATCAACTTCCCGTGGTCCGTGCAGCCGCCGGTGGTCACCCGCCAGGGCCAGATTCTCGACGCCTGAGCCGGACCGGAGCAGGGTTCGGAAGAGGAAGAGGAAGAGGAAGAAGGGGAGCCGGAGAAGGAGTGGGGGTACCGGCTCCGACATGCGCTGCCACCGGCGCTACCGCCCGCGCTTCCGCCCGCCGGCTACCGTCCCTGTGTGCTGAACCGCATCAACGCGCCCAGTACGTCCACCGCGCCCGGCAATCCCCGCTCGATCGGATCCGGGGGGACCGCCCAGCGGGTGCATTCGCCGCATGCGGTGGACGAGGGCGGGGCCGGTACGAAGTGGCCCACCGCGTGGTGGCGGACGTCGAACCGGGCCGTGTCGTTGTGGTCGACCGTGTACCAGTACATGCTGCGCGCGCCCGGGTCGACCAGGAACAACAGCCGCTCGCCCGGTAGATGCAGGACCGGCCCCAGCGGCAGGCCGGTCACCTCCAACTGGCGGATCGCCGCATAGCCGACCTTCGCCGGGGCGTCCAGGACGTCGAACTCCAGCCCGCTCGCCAGCAGGACCGTGTACGGCTTCCCGCTCCACCATTCCCAGACGTCGTCGGTCGATCGGGTGGCCCGGGTCAGCCCGGGTTCCGCGGCGGGGTGGGCGCCCGGGTCCGGGCAATCGGTGTCGCCGCACGAACATCGACCGTCTTCGACGTAGGCACCGGGCAGGACGGGCCAACCGCGATCCACGACGTAGAAGAGAGCGGCGGCCTGGAGCGCAGCCCGGGTGCGTTGCCGCACAAGCATGTCCGTTCCGTTCCTCACAACCGCGATGACGACGAGATGTCGTACGCGGACAGGTGTACTTCTACGAGTACACCGCCCGAAGCGGTTACCGAACAGATCCGCAACGCGGCCCGGCCGTGCCACTTGTGGTCCGCCCGGTCCACTGCCGGCACGCTTCGCCGCCGGCCTGACTCGACGTCAGAACCGAGGCCGCACCCACGCCCCCACCGCCGCCCACCTCACAACGCCACCAACATGCTGACGCCGTCCGGCCGTCCGGCCGTTCAGGGTCACAACCTCACGACCCCCAACCGCACAACGTCACGCCACCACGCCGCCACGCCGCCACGCCGTCCCGCCCCAAGACGTCACGCCACCACGCCTCACGACGTCACGATCGCACACCGTCACGCCCTCGCGACCTCGCGCCTCCGCAGCCTTACGACGCCAACGGAAGCTTCAACACCAGCAACAACGCGATCAGCTCGACCGACACACACCCCAGCGCCCGAGGCCACGGCAACTCGTGTACCCGCGTCATCAACATCGTCAGCAGCCACGCGGTCAACGCGAACGACGCGATGCCGATGCCGGCCACGATCGGATTGTCGTCGGGTGCGAACAGCGCGACCACCAGCCGTGGTGCGTCCGCGATCCAGACCAGGATCATCGACAGCGTGATGAACGGCGTCGGCGATCCGTTCCCGCCGAACTGGGTCGCGAGCGCATGCGACACCAGCCCGAGCAGTGCGCAGAACGCCGGCACCATCACGATCACGATGCCGAGTGCGGGCACGCTCGTACTCATGGTCGAGTCGACGAGTTCCTTGCGGGACGCGTCGTTCGCGAACACCGCGAGCGCGCCACCGAGCGCGGACATGATCAGCGCCGGCCACCACACCGCCTGGTCGCGGACCGCGTCCATGGTGCGCAACGGGCGCAGCACGAACCCGCTCAGCACCTCTTTCCAGTGCAGGTTCCGCGGCGGTGGACCGCTGTACTGCGGCGGCTGCGGGTACGGCTGCTGCTGCCGGGGCGACACCGCGGGCGTCACCGTCGTGTACTCGTCGGGCGGCGCGCCGTAGATGTACAGACTCGTCTCGTCCGGCAACGACAGAGGCCCGTAGTTCGGGTCGCCCGAGCCGCCCTGTCCACCCTGCGACGACGAAGGCGTAGGCGGCGGTGGCGGCGGAATCTGCTGTCCGTGGCCCTGCTGCCCATGGCCTTGTTGCCCGCCGTAGCCCTGCTGCCCGCCGTGGCCCGGTTGGCCGCCGTAGCCCTGCTGCCCATACCCCTGTTGGCCACCGTACGGGCCCTGTTGGCCACCGTACTGATCGCCGTGAGCCCCGCCGTGCTGAGGTGGGTAACCCTGGCCGGCAGGCGGGGGCTGTTGCCGGTACGGGTCGTAGGGTCCATTGCCAGTCACATCAATGACGGTACCGGCAGTTCGACCCCTCGCGTCGTCCCGGGAAGGTCGTAATTCGGGCACAAAAACGCGATCGCCGTCGACCTCCCGCAGGAGAACCGACGGCGATCCCGTCACCTGTCACCCGTTATCATCCGCCGACCGCCGACCGCCGACCGCCGACCGCCGACCGCCGACCGCCGACCGCCGACCGCCGACCGCCGACCGCCGACCGCCGACCGCCGACCCGTCACACAAGCACTACTTGGCTCCCGCGTCCTCCAGGGCCTCCTCGGCCGCCGGTGGTTCGGGGAGTTGCACGGATTGCAGGAGCAGTTGTGCCACGTCGACGACGCGGAGGTCTTCCGAGGCCTCGCCGGCCTGCTTCTTGGCGTTGATCGAGTCGGTGAACATCACCAGGCAGAACGGGCAGGCGGTGGAGACGATGTCCGGCTTCAG
>NZ_JBIBGL010000013.1:0-376275 GCF_042956465.1 Embleya sp. NPDC008237 | reverse complement strand
CGACAAACCACCGACAGACCACCGAGAAAAGCACCGACAAAGCACCGCCTGCACCGCCACCGCCGGCAGCATCACCGCCGGCCACCGGCACCGCCCCCCACCCCCGTCCCGCTCTCGACAGAAACACGGAGCAGCTCGTGCCCCGCCAGGTCTTCCTGTACGACCCCCCGGAGCGGTTCGTCGCCGGCACCGTAGGTGAGCCCGGCCAGCGAACCTTCTTCCTCCAGGCCTCCGCCGCCGGCCGCGTCACCAGCGTCGCCCTGGAGAAGACCCAGGTGTCCGTCCTGGCCGAACGCGTCGACGAATTGCTCGACGAGTTGGTTCGTCGCACCGGCGGCGAGACCGCCGTGCCGGCCGTGACGCCGGCCGAACTGGAGGACTCCGGCCCGCTGTTGCCGCCGATCCTGGAGGAGTTCCGGGTCGGCACCATGGCGCTCGCGTGGGATGCCGACGACGAGCGGCTCGTGGTCGAGGCGCAGGCCCAGGTGCCCGACGACGACTCGCCCGAGGACACCCTGCTCGGCGATGACGACGACGAGGACGGCCCGCCGCTGCTCCGGGTCCGGCTCACCGGCGGTCAGGCCCGGGCGTTCGCCAAGCGCGCGCTGCTCGTGGTCGCGGCGGGCCGGCCCGCCTGCCCGTTCTGTGGACTGCCGATGGACCCCGAGGGCCACATCTGCCCGCGCGCCAACGGATACCGGCGTTGACCGACACGGTTCTCGACGCCGCGGCCGTCCCGAAGCTGTTGCGCCGGGGCGAGTTGACGGTGCAGGCGCGGCTGGAGGACGCCTCCAACGCGACGCTGTACTGCATGGCGACGCTGGACGGGATATCCCTGCCGTGCGTGTGGAAGCCGGTGGCGGGCGAGCGGCCGCTGTGGGACTTCCCGGACGGCACGCTGGCGGGGCGCGAGGTGGCCGCGTACGAGGTGTCCGAGGCGCTCGGCTGGAACATCGTGCCGACGACCGTGTTCCGCGAAGGGCCGTACGGTGCGGGCATGTGCCAGCTGTGGATCGACCACAAGCCGGCCGACGACGAACCGGAGCCGGTGGCGATCCTGCCCGCGGTGGACCCGGGTCCGGCCTGGAAGCCGATCGCGCGCGTGGTCGTCCCGGACGAGCAGGGCAAGGAGCAGCCGGCCCTGCTCGTGCACGCCGCCGCCGACGCGCTGCACCGGATCGCGGTGTTCGACGCGGTGATCAACAACGCCGACCGCAAGGGCGGCCACCTGCTGCCCGGTCCCGACGGCCACGTGTACGGGATCGACCACGGCATCTGCTTCCACGTCGAGGACAAGCTGCGCACGCTGCTGTGGGGCTGGGCCGGCGAGCCGCTGCCGGACACCGCGCGGGAGGCGCTGACCTCGCTGGCGACCGACCTGGCGGGGCCGCTCGGCGTGCGGCTGGCCGAGCTGATCACGCCGGACGAGGTGGCCGCGACCCGCGAACGGGTGCGGGTCCTGCTCGCCGAGAACCGGCTGCCGCAGCCGGACGGCCGCCGACACGTGATCCCCTGGCCGCCGATCTGAACCCGGCCGCACGCACGACCGCACGCAGGGTCGGCCGAGTCCTGCCCGAAGGGTGCGAGCGCCCCCGGCACGGTGCGAGCGAGGCCCACCCGGGCCGGTCCCGGGCCCACTCCGGCGCCGAGACCCGATCGCCGGCGCGCCGGACCGTGCATGTCGTTCGGCAAAGACGCGGAAATTAGTCCGCCAACCCTGGAAGATCTTCCGCCCTCGCGGACGTTAGTCTCATACGTATGTATGCCTGGCCTGCACCCGAGCTCCCCGTTCTCCCTGGTCAGGGTGCGTCCCTGCGCGTGCACGACAGCTCCGTGCGCGATCTCGTGACGATCACCCCGGGACCGGTCGCGCGGCTGTACGTGTGCGGCATCACGCCGTACGACGCGACCCACATGGGGCATGCCGCCACATATGTCGCGTTCGACCTGCTTCAGCGGGTCTGGCGGGACGCCGGCCACGACGTGGACTACGTGCAGAACGTCACCGACGTCGACGACCCGCTCCTGGAGCGGGCCGAACGGGACGGAGTGGACTGGGTCGAGCTGGCGCAGCGCGAGACCGCGCTGTTCCGTGAGGACATGGCCTCGCTGCGGGTGCTCCCGCCGGCGAACTACATCGGCGTGGTCGAGGCGATCCCGCTGATCGTGCCGCTGATCGAGGACCTGCTCGCGAAGGACGCGGCCTACTCGGTGGACGGCGACATCTACTTCTCGATCGCGTCGGACGAGAGCTTCGGCGGCGTGTCCGGCTACACCGCCGCCCGGATGCTGGAGATCTTCGGCGAGCGCGGCGGCGACCCGGAGCGGGCGGGCAAGAAGGACCCGCTCGACCCGCTGCTGTGGCGCGCGGCGCGGCCCGGCGAGCCGTCCTGGGACGCGTCCTTCGGCGCGGGCCGGCCCGGCTGGCACATCGAGTGTGTGGCGATCGCGCTCAAGTACCTGGGCATGGGCTTCGACGTGCAGGGCGGCGGCAGCGACCTGGTCTTCCCGCACCACGAGATGGGTGCGTCGCACGCGCATGTGGTCACCGGCGAGGTGCCGTACGCGAAGGTCTACGTGCACGCCGGCATGGTCGCGCTGGACGGCGAGAAGATGTCCAAGTCGCGCGGCAACCTGGTGTTCGTGTCCAAGCTGCGCCGCGAAGGCGTGGACCCGATGGCGATTCGCCTGGTGCTGCTGGCCCACCACTACCGCAGCGACTGGGAATGGACCGACGATGTCCTCGCGGACGCCCAGACCCGGCTCGCGACCTGGCGCGCGGCGGTCGGCCGCCCGGACGGGCCGGACACCACCGAACTGCTCGCCACGATCCGCGAACGCATGTCCGACGACCTGGACGCGCCCGGTGCACTGGCCGCGATGGACGCGTGGGCGGCCCGGCAACTCGCCGAAGGCGGCGACGACATGTCCGCCCCGGGCGTGGCCTCACGCGCCCTGGACGCGATCCTCGGCGTGGCCCTCTGACCCGAGGGTCGACCACCCGCGGCGGAACAGCGCGACCGAGCAGCGAGTCCCGAAGACCGGGCCGACCACCCGGTAGACAAGCGCCGAGACGAACGCTGAGACGAACGTCGAGCCAAGCACCGAGTCATGCACCGAGACGAGCGTGCTCCGGAGCCGCGCCCGCGGCGCGAGCACCGGCGGCCGACCCCTGGAAGGCCGTGGCCACTCGTCGCGAACGAAGGCCCCGACCGGGATTTCCCGGTCGGGGCCTTTCCTCGCGAGGAGCCGGTCGTACCGACTCCTTCGCCACTGCGGACGTCGAATCACCGCTCCACCCGGCCACACCCCCGCGACGGCCGACCGGAGCGGATCCTCGTCCACGACCCCAGCAGATCACGTGTGCCACTCCCGGCACTTCAGGGGAAGCCCTCAACTTCCGAGGACCCGGTGAGGGAGTCCCGCACCGCGCGCCGCCCCGGCAGCCGGGCGGCCCCCGCCTCCGGTCATGCCTCCATCAGCAGATATTGCCGCACGTCCAGGTAGCCGGACCGGAAACCCGCCTCGGACCAGGACAGATACAGGTTCCACATGCGCCGGAACACGTGGTCGAAGCCCAACTCCTCCACCTCGTCCGCGCGTCGGTTGAACCGCTCGCGCCACAACCGGAGCGTCTCGGCATAGTGCAGGCCGTACGACCTGCTGTCGGCAACCCGCAGCCGGGTGGCGGCGGTCGCCTTGCGCACCGCGTCGTCGGAGGGGATCAGGCCGCCCGGGAAGATGTACTTGTGGATCCAGGTGTACGTGGCCCGACTGGCCACCATGCGGTCGTGCGGCATGGTGATCGACTGGAGCGCGACCCGTCCGCCCGGCGCGAGCCGTCGGTCCAGCACGCCGAAGTAGATCGGCCAGTACTCCTCGCCCACCGCCTCGATCATCTCCACGCTGACGATCGCGTCGTAGGTGCCGCGCACTTGGCGGTAGTCGCACAGTTCGACCTCGACCCGGTCGGCGAGACCGGCCCTGGCGATCCGCTCGATCGCCAGGTCGCGCTGCTCGGCCGAGATGGTGATGGTGTGCACGTGGGCACCCCGTTCGGCCGCGCGCAGGGCCAACTCGCCCCACCCGGTGCCGATTTCCAGCACGCGCGTGCCCGGACCGACGTCCGCGAGGTCGAGCAGGCGGTCGATCTTGCGGTGTTGCGCCTCGGTCAGCGCGTCCTCCACGGCCCTGGGGCCGCCGTCCGCACCCTGCTCGAACACCGCGGACGAATAGGCCATCGACTCGTCCAGGAACGTCGCGAACAGTTCGTTCGACAGGTCGTAGTGCCGATGGATGTTGCGCTTGGCACCCGCCACGGTATTGCGCTGCGAACGCGGCATCCGGGGCACCACCACGGGACGAAGTCGCTGTAGTGCGGGCGGGATCAGCGTGCTCACCCGGGACGCGAACACGGTCAGCACGGCGGTCAGGTCGTCGGCCTCCCAGTCGCCCGCCTGATACGCCTCACCGAAACCGATCAGCCCGCCCGCGCCGACCCGGTTGAAGAACGCCTCCGGCCGGACGATCCGCATCCGGGGCGCCGCCGCGCCGCCGCTCCCGAACACCGCACCGTCGATCCACACACGTAGCGGCAACCGTGCCACCGCCCGCTCGAACAGGAACCGGGCGGCCGCCGCACGCACCGGCCGCCTGGGCACCTCGGCCACGTCCGGCCAGCGCACCGGGTCGATCCGAGTCGGGGCAACCTCGATCACACTCAACGCAGACTCCCTCCAGTCCTGTGCCGCTCCGCGGGTGCCGCACAGCCCCGAACCGACGCCACGCCCGGCGGATCCGCGCCATGTCGAGGCGCGACGCCACCGGGTGGCGCAGGGTCGGGTCCGGGCAGGGGATCGCACCGTGTATGGGCCCGCTCCCCTCGCACCCGAGCCACAAACGGCCGCGCACCCGGATGGTGCAACGTGACCGTCGCCGCCGAGTCCCCGTCCGACTCGGGCAGATCGGTCGACGGCTGCCCGACACGGGGAGGAACGGCGAAACGTAGAACCCTTTTTCGATCGTGGCTCTTCCCCGACCGTCGGTGCGCAGTACATACGCGTGCCGGCCGCCATGGGTGTCGTGCACCTCGGCCACCACACACGCGGGTGCGCCGGTGCGGTCGCGGCACCCGTAGAGCGACAGCGGGTTGAACACGTAACCGAACACCCGCGCCCGGGATTTGCGTCGCCGGTCACGGTGACCACCGCCCGCCGGGCGCGTGCGCCGCGGCGGCACCTGCGCGGCAACCGTCCTCGTGGAAGCCCCACCCGTGGTAGCCCCCGCGAACGCAAGCCGGTTCCGGTCGAGTTCGGGCAATCGGCGCTGCGCGGCAACGGCTTCGCGGGATGCTCGTCACCAAGGCGTAGCGCCCGGGCGCATCGCGCGCCGCGGCGGAAGCACACGGAGCCCGGCGGTCGGGTCGGCTCCGCCGCCGTCCCCGATTCCGCCGGGCCGATCGTGTTCGTCGTGGCCCGACCCATCGCGTGCGCCGTGCCGCTTCCGCATCCTCATGGACAGGATTCGGAGCCGTACGGCGCACGGATGGGTACGGATCCCCCGGTTCAGCCGCCGCAGCCGCCGCCACCGCCACAACCGCCGCCACCACCGCAGCTGCTTCCCCCGCCACAGCTGCTTCCGCCGCCGCCGTCTCCGCCGCCGCCACCGCTGCTGCCGCCGTAGGCCACCAGTGCCGTCCTGGCATCCGGGTCGGGGTGCGCGGCCAGGCCCAGGCAGGCCACCGTGAACAGGCCCGCCAGCGCACCGGCGCCGACCAGGACGCCGGAGCGGCGGTCCGCACGCAGCTGCGTGGTCAGGTCGCGCAGTGCCCTGCGCCCCGCGCGGGTGGCCCGGAACGGCGTGCTGAGGATGCCCGCGATGACAAACGTGAGCACGATCAGCGGGACCAGGAATCCGATCGGCCTGCTGTGTGCCAGGCCGTTGACGAAGCGGGCGATGCCCACCAGGCCGAGCACGAGCATCAGCCGCGGTGGCACCTTGCCGATCCGTCGGGCCAACCGGGAGTGCACGAGGCCGCGTTCGACCAGGCTGTCCTCGATCTCGGCGAGCATGCTGCTGCGGCTCCAGGCCCGCAACAGTGCGAGCCGGGTGCCCCGGGTGGTGCGCACGCAGTCCATCACGGCCGCCGCGACCGGCTCGGTCGGCCGTGACCCGGTGGCGGCGGTGACCTGCCCGGCGCGCTGGACGTGTACGTATCCCTCGGTGATCAGCGAGGCCACCGCGGTCTCGGCGACCCGGACGGGTCCGCCTGCCAGGTAGGCGGCGTCGTATGCGCCGAGCGGCGCCCGGTTCGCCTGGCCCCGGATCGCCCAGGCCATCACGATCCGGAACACGATCGCCAGGACGATCAGGCCGGCGAGCAGGCCGCCGTAGAGCTTGAGGAATTCGGGACCGGTCAGGCCCCACGCTGTGCCGTTCATGCGACGTCCCTCCCGATGGCCCGACTCGCGGCTTTCCACGTCTTGTTCGACTTGTACGGCTTGTTCTGTGTTCGGCTTGTTCCGCCTGATCCGGAAGGTAGCAGCGGCCCGTCGCCCCCGGTCAGAGGCATCTCCCTACGTTCGTGCGGAAGCCTCGTCGACGCCGTCGCCGAGGCGTCGCCGACGCGACCTCCGAGGCAGCCGTCGATGCCTTCACCGAGCCGCCGCCGAGGCTTCGCCGGAGCCGTCGGCGAGGCCCCTCGCCGCCTGCCCGCCCCGGCCCGTCGCCGTCCCGCCTCGACTGACTGGACGTCAGAACACCGCCCGGGACATACCGACTCCGCCCGCGGGTGCAGGATGGGGGGTACACCCGTACACGCGTGCCGTTCCGCCTTTCCCGAGGAGCCCGTCATGACGGAGGCTGTCCGTCCCCAGCCCACCACCACCGCGGAAGACGAGGTCGTCGACCTGTGCCGCGATCTGATTCGGATCGACACGAGCAACTACGGTGACGGCTCGGGTCCGGGAGAACGCGCCGCCGCGGAGTACGTCGCCGAGAAGCTCGCCGAGGTCGGCCTCGCACCGCAGATCTACGAGTCCGAGCGCGGCCGGGCCAGCACCGTGGTCCGGATCGAGGGCACCGACCGGTCCCGGCCGGGGCTGCTGATCCACGGCCACCTGGACGTGGTGCCCGCCCACGCCGCGGACTGGACCTACGACCCGTTCGCGGGCGAGGTCGCGGACGACTGCGTGTGGGGTCGCGGCGCGGTCGACATGAAGGACATGGACGCGATGGTGCTCGCGGTGCTGCGCGACCGGGTGCGCACCGGCCGACTGCCCTCGCGGGACATCGTGCTCGCCTTCGTGGCCGACGAGGAGGCCGGCGGCCTCTTCGGGGCACGGCATCTGGTGAACAACCACGCCGACTTGTTCGAAGGGGTCACCGAGGGCATCGGCGAGGTCGGCGGTTTCTCCTTCACGGTCAACGACGATCTGCGGCTGTACCTGGTCGAGACCGCGCAGAAGGGCATGGACTGGATGCGGCTGATCGTGGACGGCACCGCCGGCCACGGGTCGATGATCGCCAAGGACAACGCGATCACCGAACTGGCCGAGGCGGTCGCCCGGGTGGGTCGGCACAAGTTCCCGATCCGGGTCACCAAGACGGTGCGGGCATTCCTGGACGAGGTCTCGGACGCGCTGGGCATCGAACTCGACCCGGACGACATCGAGTCCACGATCGAGCGGCTCGGCCCGATCGCGAGCATCATCGGCGCGACCATCCGCAACACCGCGCAGCCGACCATGCTCGATGCCGGATACAAGGTCAACGTGATCCCCGGCCAGGCCACCGCGCATCTGGACGGCCGGTTCCTGCCGGGCTTCGAGGACGAGTTCCACGCCGAACTGGACGCGGTCCTGGGTCCGCGGGTGCGGCGCGAGACGGTGCACACCGACCAGGCCCTGGAGACCGGCTTCGACGGTGCGCTCGTCGAGGCCATGTCGGCGGCGCTGCGGGCGCACGACCCGGCCGCGCGGGCGGTGCCGTACTGCCTGTCCGGTGGCACGGACGCGAAGTCCTTCGCCGATCTGGGCATTCGCTGCTTCGGCTTCGCGCCGCTGAAGCTGCCGGCCGACCTCGACTTCGCGGGCATGTTCCACGGCGTCGACGAGCGGGTCCCGGTGGACGGCCTCAAGTTCGGCGTGCGGGTGCTGGACCACTTCCTGGACAACGCGTGAGAGTGCACGGCGTGCGGACGGGGCGCCGGGAGTGCTCCCGGCACTCCGTCCGCGCGCCGGCTCGGTCCCGTGGCCCGGCGTTTCCGGGGCCGGGCCCGAACGAGTGAATACCTCGGCCGACGCGTAGCCTCCGTCCGGTCCCGTCGTTTCCCCTTGTGCGGCGCGCAAGCGCGTCGTGGTGTCGACAAGGAGGACGAAAGAATCATGAAGAAGATGGGCAAGGTCGCGTTCATCGTCGCGGCCGGCGGTGGTCTTGTGCTCGCCGGCGCCAGTGGCGCCATGGCCGACTCCGAGGCGCAGGGTGCGGCCGTCGGCTCCCCCGGTGTGCTCTCGGGCAACAACATCCAGGTCCCGATCCACGTGCCGATCAACCTGTGCGGCAACACCATCGACATCATCGGTGTGCTGAACCCCACGTTCGGCAACACCTGCATCAACGCCTGATCCAGGCCCACACGCTCGTTGGTGTGCGGACGGCCCCGAGACCCACACGGTCTCGGGGCCGTCCCGCTGTGCGGTGATCCCGGGCCCTGAGGACACCGCCGGGACCGGGCCCGCCGACGCCTCGCCGGCCCGCACGGGCGTTGATCGCCATCGGTCAGCCAAGCATCCGACTGGGATGAAAAGCGCCCAAAAACGATCAGATCCTGGTTGCAAGAAATCCCGAAACTCAGCCGTACGAGCGAATCGACCCCGCTTCGGTGACCTCCTGTGTCGGCTCTCGTTGACGTCCGTGCGGGGTCATCGTCCCCCGCCCCTCGCGAGAGAGACACAGGGGTACTTACATGCATCAGTTCGCAAAGAAGGGGCTGTTGGTCGTCATCACCACCACGGGCGCACTCGCGTCCGCGGCGGTGGGCGTGGCCAACGCCGGCAGTGCGGCCGATGGCGCGGCCGTCGGCTCGCCCGGTGTGCTCTCGGGCAACAACATCCAGGTCCCGATCCACGTTCCGGTGAACGTGTGCGGGAACACGGTGAACGTGATCGGCGCCCTGAACCCGGCGTTCGGCAACCACTGCGTGAACGCGTCCAACCCCACGCGCCCTCCGCACACCGAGCCGCCGCACACCAAGCCGCCGACTTCGTGCCCGCCGAGCACGAAGCCGCCGACCACGCACCCCCCGACCACCAAGCCCCCCACCACGAAGCCGCCGACCACCAAGCCGCCGACCACCGGTGGCAGCAACGGTGGCACGACGGGCGGCGTCACGGGTGGGACGACCGGCGGCAGCACCGGTGGCAGCTCGGGTGGTGCGACCGGGGGCGACACCGGTGGGTCCACGAGCCACGCCGGCTCGCTTGCCGAGACCGGTTCGAACGCGCTCACGGTGGCCCCGATCGGCGCCGCGCTGCTGCTCGGCGGCTTCGTGCTGTACCGCCGTTCCCGCCCCGCGCAGGACTGAGCACGACCCGTACGACGGATGAACGCGAGGACTGCTCGCCCCTGGGAGGACAGGGGCGGGCAGTCCTCGCGGTGTGACGGCCCGTCACATGGTCCGCACCTGTCGGATGATCCGGCGCCGCAGCACCACTCGTCGGCTGCCGTCGCCGCGCAGGAGCAATCGGTCCAGCTCCCAGTAGCCGTACTCGGCCTGCTCGGTCAGGATGCGACACGCGTCGGTCCGGGAGGTGCCGCGCGGGATGTCCAGTTGCCGAAACTCGTATTCCGCCATGTTTCCGTTCCCCGGCAGCCGCGCCGAGGCACGGTGACCGGCCTTTTGGTGACTCTCCGACTCCGCCATCAGTGAACCATTGTGCGCGCGTGGGGGTCTTGCGGATAACGTCACCCCATGACCGGTGTTGCGCAGCCCACGCCAGAGCAGGTCCGTGCCGCCGCGGACGTTCTCAAATCGGCGATCGACGACCATTTGGCCGCCGTCGAAGCCCGCCAGGGCGAGAGCGACCCGGCCGTGTTCGCCGCGTACGACGCGCTCGCGGCCGCCGCGGAGGCATACGACGAGTTGTTGTACGACGCCTACGACGAGGTCACCCCCTTCGAGGTGCCGAGCAGCAGCGAGGAAACCGAGTACGAGGGGCCCACCAACCCGGAGGCGGTCACCGTGCTGATCCGCCGGGACTACGCGATCAAGGATCTGATCACGCTCGTCGACCACGCCCGCCGGGCCGACGCGGAGGCGGGCGACACGGAACCGTCGGCGTCCCCGCGCGACGCCGGCACCGACAGCGCGTCGAGCGCGGTCGCGGTGCTCTTCGACGTGTACGACCCGGACGAGATCGCCCAGCGCGCCGACGAACTCGGCCTGGAACCGGGCGATTCCACCCTGTGGGTATCGGCGATCGAGCCGACCGAGCCGGGCGAATGGCTGGACGCCCCGTTCGACGACGCGGATCCGCGCAGCATCATCTACCGGTTCGAGACCAGTACGGCGTACGAGGACGACCTCGAGGCGCTGGAGCGCGACCTGCACTGACCATTCGACCGAGCCGTCGACCCGCTCCTCGCACATCCCTCGACGACCGAGTGCGGCGGCGACCCGCGAAGGGCCACCGCCGCACTCGTCGCGTTTGCCGGACGGGTGCGACGACCCACGATCGGCCGCCGCCGCACGCCCCCACCAGGATCCGCCGGACACGGCCTAGTAGCGCAGCGCCAGCGCGATGCCGCCGGCATCCGCGAGCGTGTCGTCGGGCACGAAGACGACCTTGCCGTCCGCCTCCAGGGTCGCCTCGACCACGGTGTCCACGATGTCGTCCTCGGCTCGGCCGGCCAGTACCGCGTCCTCGGCGTGCGGGCCGGTGAGCACCTGGAGCACGACCTCCCCGGTGCGATCGACCGTCACCAGTCGACCGGTCACCCGCAGTCCCTCCTCGACCACGAGCAGCGCGCCGCGGCCGGCTCGGGCGGGCGCCCACACCTCCTGGATGCCCTCGGCGTACCGCTTGCCGCTGCGCGCGTCGTCCAGCGCCCGCAGTGCCGCGGCGGTCGCCTCCGCGGCCAGCGCGGTCCGCGCCGGTGCGAGGATCTCGGCGAACTGGCCGGGCGTCGCCTCGCTGACGCCGCCGACCTCCAACTCGGTCTCGGCCAGGTGCGCGCCGTTGCGGGTGTTCTCCCGGAACGCCTTGACCTGGGGTCGCAGACCGACCAACACGACCTTGTCCTCGCGTCCGGCGAGCGCGCGCGCCAATTGTTCGTCGGCCTCGTTCAGCAACCGGCGGAAGTCCTCGCTCACGCCCAGGCCGCCGCCCTCGCGCGTGGGCGGTCCGTCCCGCTCCGGACCGGCCGAGGTGATCGGGAAGCCGCCGTCGCGGACCTCGTGCACCTCGTCGCCGCGGCCGTGCCACAGGTGCACCTCGTGCTCGCTGAGCACCAGCGCCCAGTAGGGGGTGAGCCGTTCGGCCGCGGCCACCAGGTTGCGGGTGAGGTAGGTGGTCGCGAGCACCACCCGCTCACCGACGGGTGCCTGCACGGTGAACGCGTAGTGTTCCTCGGCCGAGGCGTAGAGCACCAGGCCGTCCAGGAAGTGCTCGGGATCCAGCTCCGCCGCCGCGGCCTTGAGCCGGTCGACGGTCTTGATCCGGGCCTCCCGGCCCACCTCCGGATCCGCCGCGAGCCGTTTCTCCGCCTCGGCCAGCACGTTCCGCAGTCGGATGTGGTCCTGCTGGTTCTCCGGGCGGTGCCGGTGCGTGGGCAGCGTCAGGGACACCGCAGGGTACGCGCGCGGGCGGCGCAGCTCGGCGAGCAGTTCCGGCGACAGTGCGGCGGTCGTCATGCGGTCTCCTGGCGTGCGTTCCGGCCTCATGGCATCGACAAACACAGCGTCCTATGCCCGATTCGACAGGGAAATCGCATGAATCACCCGACCGGCCCGCAACCGGCGCCGCGCCCTCGGTTGCGCCCTGCCGCCCTCGCACACCGATCACTCTGCATGGAACAGTTGTTGACGGTGAGTCAGGAGAGACCTAGGTTGATCCTCGCTGATCCTTGACACGCAGCATCCACGAAGACCCAGGGTCTGCCCGACCCCGGTGGGCCCGTGCGAGGAGAGATCACCGTGCGATCCGTGCCCACCCGGCAGGCGGCCCTGTTCGCCGCGTTGACCGGACTGATCCTGACCACCGCCGCGTGCGGCTCCGACGACGGCGCCGGCGGCTCGGCGCGCGGCGCGATGACCGTCCTGGTCACCCAGGAGGCGCGCAGCCTGGACCCGATCGTGGCGAGTCTGTCCCAGATCACCGGCGGCACCCAGGCCGCGGCCGTGTTCGACGTACTGCTGTGGATCGACCCGAAGACGGGTCGCGCGCAACCCCAACTCGCCGAGAGCGCGACCGCGGCGGAGGGCGGTCGGGTCTGGACGTTGCGGCTGCGGCCCGACCTGAAGTTCTCCGACGGCACCGCGTTGGATGCCGAGGCGGTCAAGTTCAACTGGGAGCGGCACGCCGATCCGGCGAACAAGTCGCTACAGGCCCGCGTGGTCACCGGGCTCGGCATATCCGTCACCGACAGCCGGACCGTCAAGGTCACCCTGCCGGCGCCGAACGCCCACTTCGACAAGGTGATCGCGCACAACCTCGCGTTCATCGGCTCGCCGACCGCGATTCGGGCCGATCCCAAGGGATTCGGCGCCAAGCCGGTGGGCGCCGGGCCCTACCGGCTCAAGAGCTGGGTGCGCGACCAGCAGATGGTTCTGGAGCGCAATCCGAAGTACTGGCAGGTGGGCGGCCGGCCGCCGCTGAAGGAGTTGACCCTCAAGCCGGTGGTCGACCAGTCGCAGCGACTGGCCATGCTGGCCGCCAACCAGGCCCAGGTGCTGACCACGGCCCAGGCCAAGCTGCTCGGCGATGCGCAAAAGGCCGGTCTGCCGGTGCTCACCGAGGGCAAGAGCGGCGGGTTCATGACGCTGTTCAACACCAGCCGGCCGCCGTTCGACGACCCGCGTGCACGGCGCGCGTTCGCGCTGATCATGGATCCGGCGGCGCGCGCGAAGGTGGTCACCGACGGCACCGGCAAACCGCTGAGCACCTTCCTGCGCCCGGGATCGGACTTCGCCGCGCCGGAGGCGACGCTGCCGTCGAACAACCGGGTCCAGGCCCAGCAACTGCTGGACGCGCTCGCCGCCGAGGGCAAGCCGCTGGCCTTCACGTACAGCACCTACAACAGCCCGGGCTCGCATCTGACCGCCGAGTACTGGCTCGCGCAGGTGGCCGACATGAAGAACATCACCATGAAGACCGAGTTCCTGGAGGGCACCCAATACCTCCAGAAGGTGCAGATCCAGCGGCAGTTCGACGCGGGCGAGTTCGTGTTGTCCTTCGACGACCCGGAGCCGGTGTTGTACAACTTCCTGCACTCCAAGGGCCAGGACAACCACATGCAGTGGAAGAACCCGGCGGTGGACCAGGCGCTGGACCAGGCCCGGGCCACCACCGACGCCACGACCCGGCGGGCCGCCTACGCCGTGGTGCAGCGCGAACTGGCCAAGGACCTCCCGATGTTCGCCTACGAGCAGGCATTCACCGCGGCGATCCGGGCGAAGGACGCGAAGGTGGCCGACCTGACCGTGTTCGAGGACGGGCTGATCATGTTCGACCGGTTGGGTCCGGCGTAGCCGCGATGGATCGGGGCTCGACGGCCCGGGCGGGGCTCGCCGATTCGAGCGGGACCGCCACGGCCGTCGGGCCGGCGGGTTCGGGGATGCACAGGCACGCGACGAGTGCGCAACCGGCCACGACGCCGGCGATCACGAAGACGACCATGTAGGCGTGCAGCGTGGGCAGCACGCGGCCGCCCACGGACATCGTGTAGGACGTGAGCACCGCCGCCACCACCGCGCTGCACACGGCCTGGCCGATCGTGCGCATCAGCGCGTTGATGCCGTTGGCGGCGGCGGTCTGGGCGGCCGGGATCGCCCGGATGACGAGCATCGGCAGCGCCGAGTAGCACATCGCGGTGCCGGAGGCGACGACCGTCGCGCCCATGATGATGGTCCACAACTCGTGGCTGGTGAAGATCCGCACCACGTAGCCCAGGCCGAGCAGGATCGCGCCGATGCCGAGGCAGAACCGGGGTCCGCGGGAGGCGGTCAGCCGGGTGGAGATCGGTGAGAGCACGACCATCATCACCCCGCCGGGCAGCAGACACAGCCCGCCGATGGCGACCGAGACGCCCAGTCCGTAGCCGCTCTCCTTCGGCGTCTGCACCAATTGGGCGGTGGAGAGGCTGTTCGCGTAGAACGAGAAGCCGATGAACAGCGCGGCGATGTTGGGCAGCAGCACCGCCGGTCGCGCGGTCACCCGCAGGTCCACCAGCGGGGTGCTCACCCGCCACTGGTGCATCCCCCACGCGAGCACGATCAGCGCGGCGGCACCCAGCAGACCCAGTGTCCGGGTGCTCGTCCAGCCCCAGGCGGTGCCCTTGGACACCGCGAGCAACAGGCAGACCAAAAACGCGGCGAGGCCGAGCGAGCCGACCACGTCGAACCGGCCGGGACTGCGCACCGGCGATTCGCGGACGACCAGCAGGACCAGCCCCAGGACCAGCAGGGCGAGCGCGGCGGCTCCCCAGAACATCGCGTGCCAGTCGGCGTGGTCCACGACCAGGCCCGCCAGCGGCAGTCCGACGGCCGCGCCGATGCCCAGTGTCGAACTCATCATCGCGACGCCGCCGCCGACCTTGGCCGGCGGCAATTCGTCGCGCAGGATGCTGATCCCCAGCGGGACCACGGCGGTGGCCATGCCCTGGAGGGCGCGGCCGACGATCAGGACGCCGATGTCCGAGGTCAGCGCGCACATCACCGAGCCGATCGAGAGCACGCTCATCGCCAGGACCAGCATGCGCTTCTTGCCGAACATGTCGCCCGCCCGGCCGAGCAGCGGTGTGCACACCGAGCCGCTGAGCAGGGTCGCGGTGACCGTCCAGCTGACCGTCGAGGCGGAGCTTCCGGTCAGCGCGGGCAGGTCCGGGAGCAGCGGTACCACGACGGTCTGCATGAGCGCGGCGACGATGCCGCACGAGCCCAGGACCGGTACCAGGAAACGTTGTCGCGGGTCCTGCGGGATCGAGGCGGGGCCGGCCACGGGACGCGCTCCTGGGTGGGGACGGAAATGGTCGGCCCCACCCTAGAGATAGATGTAGAACACATCAATCGTTTGCGTGCACCTTTGTCCGCCGCTTTGCCGTCCGTGCTCGGGCGGGCGGGCTCGGGCGCCCGCGCTCTGCCGTCCGCCGTTCCACCGTCCGCCCCGGTGCCGACGCGGAGGTCAGCTCGCCTGCCCGGTCGGCTCGCCGCGTCCGGTCCGCTCGGCGCGCAGGGAGGCGCCGACGTCGTGCATGTGGCCCAGTGCCTGCCGGTAGGACTGCACCAGGCTCGTCTCCAGGTAGGGCACGCCGAGCCGGTCGCAGTGCGCACGCACGATCGGCTGCGCCCGCCGCAGGTTCACCCGCGGCATGTTCGGCACCAGGTGGTGTTCGACCTGGTAGTTCAGTCCGCCGAGCATCCAGTCGGTGACCGGGCCGCCCGCGACGTTGCGCGAGGTCAGCACCTGACGCCGCAGGTGGTCCCACTTCACGCCCGGCTCGGGCGCGGGCATGCCCTTGTGGTTGGGCGCGAACGCCATGCCCAGGTGCAGGCCGAGCAGCGCGTGCGTGACCAGGACGAAGACCAGCGCCTTGACCGGGGACATCGCGATCGACAGCACCGAGAGGTACACGGCGTAGTGCACGGCCAGTACCGAGCCCTCCACCAGGCGCTCGCGCGGGGTCCGCTCCTTGAGCGCCATCAGGCCGGTGACCTTGAGGTTGAGCCCTTCGAGCAGCAGCAGCGGGAAGAACAGCCGGGCCTGGTGCCGGGTCAGCCAGCCCATCAGGCCGGTTCGCCCGGCGGTCTGGTCGGCATCCCAGACCAGCACGCCGACCGAGACGTCGGGGTCCTTCTCCAGGTGGTTCGGGTTGGCGTGGTGCTTGTTGTGCTTGGCGTTCCACCACCCGCAGCTCATGCCCATCAGCAGGTTGCCGTGCAGCAGCGCGAGCACCCGGTGGGTACGGGCCGAGCGGCCGATCTGCTGGTGGCCGGCGTCGTGGCCGACGAAGGAGGCGCGGGTGGTGAACAGCGCGACCGGAACGGCCATGGCGAGCTGCCACCACGAGTCGCCCACCCACACGACCGCGGCCCAGGAACCGAGCAGGAAGAGCAGGTTCAGCCCGATCATCCGGGCGTACCAGGCGGTGCGCCGCTCCAGCAGTCCGGCCGCCTTGAGGTCGGCGAGCAGCGGCGCGAAGTCGCTGCCCCGACGCGGAGGCGGCGATATCTCCGGATTGTCCAGCACGGGTGCGGTCAAGGTCATGGGGCGTCCCTGTATCTGGGGGAAGGGTGGTCTTTCGAGCGCGGTGGCTTGGCGCCATCTCGACGCTATTGACCGCCCGTCCGAGGGACGATCCGACAAGCCCCCCGATTACGGGGGGAGGCTGCGCCCCCCGCGAGGGGGTCGAGCACCATGGACACACGCGGCGCGATCCGGTAAGGGCCGGCACGGGGTCTGGGCACCGTCGCCGCGTTATTCGAACTGTCGCATCTTGATCGGGGTGCCGGCTACCCGTTCCGCCGGTGAATATCCCGGAATCGACCGACCCGTACCCACGCACCGCGGTGCGCGCGGTGCCGCGTGGGCGTCGAGCCGGCGTGGTACCCCCGGGCGAACCGCCGGAGCCGGGCATGCGGTGGCGCACCCGCGGCGCTCAGTCCGAATCGAGCGCCGCCTCCTCGCCGAGCGCGGTCCGCAGCGCCGCCGCCTGATCACCGATGCAGGCCAGGAACGCACTCACCGCCGGCGTCGGCGTGCGGTCCGCCATCAGCGTGGTGCCCACCGTGCGACGCACCGACTCCAGCGGCACCGGCAGCACCGCGAGCCGCTCGTCGCCGGTGACCACGAGCTCGGGCAGCGCGGCGATCATGTCGGTGGCCAGCAGCAGCGCTCGCACGGTCAGGATCGAGGTGCACTCGACCCGGTCGGCCGGCAGCGGCAGCCCGCTGCGCGTGAACAACTGGGCCAACTCGCTGCGCAGCGCGGTCTGTTCGAGCGGCAGGATCCACGGGTGGGCGATGGTGTCGGCGAGCGCGCGCGCGGTCTCCAGGAGCGGGTGGCCGCGCCGCACCACCAGCCGGATCGGCTCGCGATACAGCGCGGTCTGCCGTACCCGCCCGGCGTCCTCGGCCCGGCCGAGCCGGCCGACCACGACATCGATCTCGCCGGCGAGCAGTTGCGGATACAGCACGTCGTAGGTGGCCTCGCGGACGATCACGGTGATCCCGGGCCGGTCCCGCTTGAGCGCGGACACCGCGCGCGGCAGCAGCACACTGGTGCCCGCGAGCAGCGTGCCGACCGTGACCGTACCGGTCTGCCCCTCGCGCAGGCTCGCGATGTGGTCGCCCGCCCGGCGCACCTCGGCCAGGATCACCCGCGCGTGGGCGACCAGGGCGTCTCCGTAGAGCGTGGGACTCATCCCGTGCGGACCCCGCTCGAACAGCGGGACGCCGACCATCGTCTCCAACTCGCGCAGGGTGCGGGTCGCGGCGGGCTGGGTCAGGTGCAGGGCCTCGGCCGCGCGGCTGACTCCCCCGTGCTCGGCGATCGCCGTGATCAGGGTCAGATGCCGGAACTTCAGGCGTCCGTCGAGCAGGTCCACGCAGGCTCCCGTACCGGTTCGGTGCTGCGTACCGCACGGGCACGCATACCTGTTTGGTGATGCAGTGGCGCCGGATCGGCATTGGATGGACATGCGCCGGCGCAGCCATCATGCACGTGGCGACAGCTTCTTGACGAGCCATCCACCGGGTACGGATGGCCGGATCGAGTCCGGCGCGCCGTCGTTGTTCGGCCACGACGCCGACCCGTTCCGCCCCGGCGGAGCGGATCGGTCCGTCGGCACCGCGGTCCTCGACCAACGCCCGACGACACCGGAACATCCGGGGTCACCGGGTCGGGTTCCTTCGCAGGAGGTGCACTTCGCCTGCGAAGAGGTGACGAGGGCGGTTCGGCCGGCCATCACGGCGCGCTCGCCACGCAGCCCGCCGGATCGGCGGCGGGCCGAACCCGCCTCGGCACCCTCGGCCCGCGTCCGCGAAACACCGCCCCACGCAAGCGCACTCCCCCGTCATCGTCCCGTGTCGGAAGGTTCGTCAGATGCGCCGTACGCCTGCCCTCGGCAGCAGATCCCGCAGGTCCCGGAGATACGGCAGGTCGGGCGCGGTCGCGCTGGCCGCCCTGGTGGCCGTCACCGGCAGCACCTACCTGGGCGACCCCGGCCGCACCGCCGCCGCCTCCGCGCCGCACACCACGAATGCCGCCGGCGCCACGCCGGACCCGAACATCCCCTTCGTCTGCCAGGAGCGCCGGCCGCAGCCGGCCGACCCGAACGCCTACGGCATGCAGCTCGACGGCTCGTTCCTGGCTCCCGCGTCCACCCCGCTCGACGAGGAGAACCCGCACCCCTTCGCAGGCCGCCGTGCCGACTACGACGGCAGGCAGTACGTGAAGAACATGAACGTCGAAGCCGCCTACGAGGGCTACGACTTCACCCCGGACTTCTTCCACACGTGGCAGAACATCGTCGACTTCGGCGGACGCCGGTACATGTTCCAGTACGACCGCTCCGAGGGCCGCGTCTACGACATCACCGACGTCAAGCACGTCACGGTGGTGGAGCGGATGTCCCGCGAGGACGTGGGCGGCGACGAGCTCAAGGCCAACGGCACCTGGGCCGCGGGCGATTACTGGGGCGCGTCCACGATCCAGTGGAACAAGCGGCTGAACGCCTACGTGATGGTGCAGTCCTTCGAGGACAAGCGCCAGATCAGCGAACTGACCGACGAGCCGGGCCACGACAAGTACGGCAACCCGGAGGGTGTGGCGAAGCTGCGCACCAAGCCCGGGCTCAAGGGCTTCAAGGTCTATCGCCTGGACGGGCCCAGGAAGGCCGATTGGCGGCTGATCTCGACCGTCAGCACCGACTCCACCCAGCCGAACCCGCTGAACAGCGACCCGACCAAGGCCCAGCAGGGCTCCGGTTCGCTGGACGTGCCGTACTGGGACGGCGGCAAGTACATGTTCATCGCCGTCGCGCCGAACGACACCTTCGCCAACACCGAGTACCCGACCAACCTGCACTCGGCCGGCTACCAGTCCTACGACATGTCCGACCCGGCCGCACCGAAGCTCCTGGACACCTGGCACCTGCCCGGCCAGGTCACCGGCGAGGAGGACGCGTACGCGAAGAACCCGCGCTGCGGCAACCGGACCAGCTGGCTGGGCGCGCGGATGTCGCTGTTCGTACCCAAGCCGGTCGAGCAGGGCGGCCGTTACGGCTTCGCGGTGCAGGGCGGTCTGGGCATGACCGTCCTGGACATCTCGGACCCGGCACACATGCGCCAGGTGGGCCACGTGGACCTGCCGCCGTCGGTGGCGGGTACCGAGGGCGACAACATCGACGTGTCGCAGTACGAGAAGACCGGGATGATCTATCTCTCCGGCTACCCGCTGACCGAGGACTGCTACGAGCCGTACAAGCCGATCTACCAGATCGACGCGCGGGACGTGGCCAACCCCCGGATCGTCGGCCAACTGCCCCGACCCACCCCGCCGCGGTCGGCCGGGATCACCGACTACTGCCAGCGCCGGGGCAGCTTCGGGCCCAAGCGCACCGGCTACTACACCAACCCGGGCCGGCACGACGACGGCACGCTCGTGTACGGCTTCTACAACGCGGGCGCCCAGGTCTTCGACGTCAAGAACCCCGCCCGGCCGGAGATCGAGGCGTACTTCGTGCCCAAGGCGTTCGGTACCAAGACCAGGGACTGGCCGACCGAGGACGGCACCTTCCCGGAGTGGGCGATGGGCAACCAGACGCACGGCGTCTACGTCGAGTGGGACCGCAACGTGGTGTGGGTGCTGACCAACCACGGCATCTACGCACTGTCGGCCAAGGACGTACTCGGCAAGCCGAACCTGGGCAAGCCGAAGGAGCCGTTCCGCAACAGCCAATTCTGACCCGATCCCGATCCCGATCCGGAGCGGACAGCGCGACCGAGGCCCGGCGTCCCCAGTGCGGGGCGCCGGGCCTCGGTCCGTCGTAGGCGTCCGAAGCGTCGGGGCCGGGGGCCTTGAAGTCTTCCGGGTCCCGGGGTCTTCGGGAGGCCCGGTCAGGCGGCCGGCTCCCCCTCGTCGTCGTCCTCGCCGCAGACCACGTCGAAGAAGTACTCCATGTCGTCTTCCGTGCGTGCTCGGAACACGATCATCCCGCCGTCGTAGCGGGCCAGCAGCTCGGCGCTCGCGAACCAGCGCACCCGGTTCCCGGGCTCCTCGCACTCGGGGTACCCGGGGAAGGGCAGTTCGCGCATCTCCTCCGGCAGCCGCTCGATCTCCTCGGGAGCGAGCTCGATCGCCTCGACGAGTTCGTCGTCGAACAGCAGGACCTCGGACAGTACGATCTCCACCGCCGCGACCGACAACCGCGGCAGCCAGGCCGACCAGGTCTCCTCGGCCGGCTCGGCCAGGCTGTAGCGCGCCAGCACCGCGGGATCGTCGCCGTCCGGCCGCACCCCCCACCACGCGACGCCCTGGTTCTCCTCGCGAAAGACCAGCACCCCGTCCTCGACGTAGAGCTTGTCCGGCGCCAGCAGCACGTCGTGATTGCTTGTCAGGTCGTGGCGCCGACCCAGGAGTTCGTACAGCTCCCGAAGCGCGGTCGGCACCGCCACGCCCAGCCGTGCGGCGCTCGCGTCCAGTTCCGCCCGGTCGTATCCGTCCGCGACACCGATCGCCTCGGTCCGGTCGGCGGCGAACGCGCGGATGAACTGCCAGGCCCCGGCCCGATCCGCGAGCGCGGCGGGCAGTGCCGCGTGGATGTCGAAAGTCATGCCCGGACGCTACCGGGTCGCGCGGACCATCCCCGGGGTCAGCGCGCCGTCGGGCCGGCGTGCCCGGGAGGCATCGAGGTGCGGCCCTTGCGCAGGTCCAGGAAGGCGACCACGAACGCGGCAAGCACGAAGCCCACCGAGACCATCAGCCCGTGGCGCAGCGGCCCGGCCCAGTCCCGGCCCTGGTCGGCGGCCAGCCGGGAGAAGAAGACCGACCCGACGGCGGCGATCCCCATCGCCGAGCCGATCCGCTGCCCGGTCTGCAACACCCCGCCCGCGGCGCCGCCCTGCACGGGCGGCACCTCGGCCAGGGTCAGCGTCTGGTTCGGCGAGATCACCAGGCCGCTGCCCAGCCCCGCACACACCAGCGGCGCCACCATCGCCCAGCCGACCCGGTGCCCGGGCACCTCGTCCACCGCCACGATCGCGCCGACCAGACCGACCACGACCATCAGCAGCCCGCCGGTCACCAGCGCGTGGCCGAACCGGTTCACCAGGCGCCCGCCGATCGAGGCGCCCACCGCCGAGCCGAGCGCGAACGGGGTGATGGCCAGGCCCGCGAGCAGCGCGCTGTAGCCCAGGCCGGACTGGAGGTAGAGGGTGAAGACGAAGAAGATCGAGGTGAAGCCGGCGAAGTAGAACAACATCACCAACAGGCCGAGCGTGTACGAGCGGACCTTGAACAGCGCCAAGTCGACCACGGGCATGCGACCGCGCCGGCCCTGGCGGATCTCCCACCACACGAAGGCGCCGAAGAACGCCGCCGCGATCGGCACCAGCAACCACTTGGCGGGGCCCTCCCACTGCCGCGCCTCGACCAGCGGCAGCAGCAGCAACAACACGCCGGAGCCGAGCAGGAGCACGCCGATCGGATCCAGATCGCGCAGGCAGGCCCGGTTCTCGTGGTCGGGGCCGGGCAACAACCGCCGGGCCAGCACGAGGGCGACGATGCCGATCGGGAGGTTGACGTAGAAGACCCAGCGCCAGCCCTCGTCGGCGCCGAACGCCTTGATGATCAGGCCGCCGAGCAAGGGGCCGACGGCCGTGGAGATGCCGATCACCGTGCCGAACATGCCGAAGGCGCGGCCGCGTTCGCGGCCGGAGAACATCTGCTGGATCAGCGCGGACACCTGGGGGGTGAGGATGCCGCCGGCGATGCCCTGGAGCAGTCGGGCCAGCACCAGCCACAGGGACGTCTGCGCCGCGCCGCACAGCGCGCTGGCGCCGGTGAACAGGGCCAGGCCGGTCATGAACATCATCCGGCGACCGCGCGCGTCGCCGATCCGGCCGGCCGGTACCAGGACGAGTCCGAAGGTCAGCGCGTAGCCGGACAGCACCCACTGGATCTCGCTCTCGCTCGCGCCGAGGCCCTCGCGGATGGACGGCAGCGCGACGTTGACGATCGACACGTCCAGCAGGGTGATGAATCCCGCGATCAGACAGACCGCAAGCGCCTTCCAGCGACGCGGGTCGGGCTCGTCGCGCTCGGTCACCGTCGCGCACCCCTCCTCCGGAGCCACCCATCTGGTGGCCATCCGAAGGACGGTGCCCACATTCCGGACCGGCAAGGCCGCCGGGTGGGTGACCTCGGAGCCGTGCGGCCGAACCCGGCCTTCGGCCGGTGCCCTCGACGCCGGGCGGGCGGGCGGCTTCGTCAGTACACGAGCGTCACGGCGACGGGGAGGTGGTCGGATGCCTTCGACGGTGGGGAGTCGACGGCGGCGACCCGCAACCTGGGGTCCACCAGGACCTGGTCGATCTCCTTCTTCGGCTTGTCCGCGGGGTAGGTCCGGACCGGTCGGGCCCGGGCCAGGCCGTCCTCGAGTCCCCGGCCGGTGAACGCCTTCAGTTGCGGACTGTCGATCGTCGCGTTCATGTCACCGAGCACCACCACCGGCGCCGAGGTACCCATCCGCACGGCGAATTCCGCGGCCCGCTCGGCCTGTACCCGAGGCACTTCGTCGTCCGCGTCCTGAAGGTGTGTGGACACCACGGCGACCGACTTGCCGGGCGCCGCCTCGACCACCACGCCCAGGGCCTGCGCACCGGTCGGCGCACCACCCGCCGGCAGCTTGATCGACTCCAGGTGCCGGATCGGCTTGCGGGTGAGCACCGCGTCGCCCCACTGCGGATCGGCCGCCGGTGCGAACCGGTACGGCAGGTCGAGCCGGCGGGCGAGCAGCGTCAGCACATCGTGGCCGCCGTTGAGGAACCAGGCCCGGTCCACCTCGTTGAGCAGCAGCACGTCCGGCTTCAGCGCCCGGATCGTGTCCGCCGTGCGGTCCGGATCGAACCGACCGTCCAGGCCGAAGCCCATCCGGATGTTGTAGGTGACCACCCGCAGCGTCCCGGCCGCCGCGTCCGGCACCGGCGCCGATCCGGCGGCCGGACGCAGTCCGAACGCGGCGAGCGCGATCAGTACCGGAAACACGGTCGCCAGGGCGAGCGGCGCATGGATGCGTTCGGCCAGGGACGGGGGCGGCGGGGCGTCCCGGAGCCGATCCGCCTTGCGGGCACCGGCTCCGCCGGCCGTGGGCGTGGCGGGCGCACCGGGCCGGCTGCCCGCGCGACCGGGGGCGGGCTTGGCCCCGGGGCGCGTGCCGGCCCGCCGGCCCGGTCGTTGCGCATCCCGGCCGGCGCGGGTACGGCCGCCGAGCGGGACGTCGGATCGAACCCCGCCGTGCCCACCGCTGTGTGCGACCGTCCGGCCTCGGGTCCGCGCGGGTGCGTGAGCGGGTACCGGCGCGGCCTCGGCTTCGGCCGAAGCGGGCGCACGCAGATCCCGCACCGCCGCGAGACCGGCCGGCACCGCGAGCGCGAGCACGCCCAGGAGCAGCACCCGGCCGCGGGTCAACACGTCGATCTCGATGTCGTAGCGGGCGTAGTGCAGGAAGGTCAGCGCGAAGAAGCCGACCATGCTCCAGGCCGGCGCCCGGCGCACGGCGGGCCGCACCCGCCCGGCGGCGTCGCCCAAAACCAGGCCCACCCCGAGCACTCCGAGCGCCTGCCAGCCGGCCGCGCCGCTCGGTGCCAGGCCGACGATGCCCTCGTGTGCGCTCGTCTGCAGGTAGCCCGCGCCGATCACACCGGCCACCAGCGACACCAGGCCGAGCGGCAACACCCACACGCCACGCAGCCGCGACACCGGCACCGCGAGCGCCCATGCGCCGACCAGCAGCGGTACGCCCCAGCGCGGTTCGCCGGCCGCGGCGTGCGCGACGCCGACGTTGCCGAACAACACGCCGGTGAGGAACAGCACCGGCCCGAGCACGGCCCACAGGACCGGCTGCGGTGCGGGCACCGCCGGTGCCGAAATCCACACCTGCGCGGCCACGAACACCACGGCGAGCGTGCCCAGCACGGCCCAGCCGCGCCAGACCTCCAGCCACATCGGGTCCAACGTGCCGAGCCCCGCGTGCAGCGCCACCGCCGCCGCCAGGCCGGCCACGACCCCGACACCCGCGTCCCAGCCGGTGTATGCCACCGCCACCAGCCAGCACAACGCGGCGACCAGCGCCGCACAGGCGAGGTAGAGCTGCGCGTCACCACCGTCGGTGAACTGCAACCACAACCGCACCATCACCATCGCCACACCGGCCACGACCGCGACCGGCCGCCCACCGACTCGACGGCACAGCGGCACCACCGCGAACGCGGCCACGAACCAGGCGATCGCGAACAGGCCCAGCTGTGCGGCGGGCGTGGCCCCGGCATCCCCGAACACGGTGATCAGCGAGGGCAACCACACCCGCAGGATGTCGACCAGAAAGACGATCCCCAGAGCGATCACGATCACAGGCACGTGCAACCCCCGTCTCGATGGCGGGGTCAGCATAGAGCGGCGAAACGCCGTTCGGGAGGCCACTCTTGACGATCGATCAGCGGGTCCCCGGTCGGCTCGGCCGAGCCGAGGCAGGGGACCGGCGAACGGCCGTGCGGCGCACGCGCGACCGGGCGGCGGAGCGGCCTGCGGGGCGCGCTCAGCCGTGGGTGACGCGGGCCGCTTCGGTGAGTGCGGTCAGGGCGGCGGTGATGTCCCTGCGCACGTCGGGGTCGGCGATCAGGCCGTCCGGGCCCACCGCGTCGCGGGACACTCCCACGCGTACGCAGGCCGCGTCGACGACGTCGGCTCCGGTGTAGCCGAGCACGACGCGCAGCGACTCGTGCGCCTTGGCCGCGCCGCCCGGGTTGGCGGAGGCGTTGATCCAGGCCACCGGCTTCTCGCTGGTCTCCACGCCGCCGACGGTCCAATCGAGCAGGTTCTTGAACGAGCCGGGCAACGCGCCGGCGTATTCGGGGGTGGAGAACAGCACCGCGTCGGCGGCCTCGATCGCGGCCCGCAGTTCCACGACGGCCGGCGGCAGCGGCTCGTGGTCCTCGTCCGGGTTGAAGTGCGGCAGTCGACCGAGCCCCTCGAACACGACCGCGTGCACGCCGGGCGGCGCGACCTCCCGGGCGGTCCGGACCAGCGCGGAGTTGGTGGACTCCGCACGAAGCGACCCACTGATCAGAAGCACCCGACGATTCGCTGTCATGGCCGGTCAAGGTAGCACCGCTGGAGTACTACCCTCACCTCATGAACACGCCGGTCGAGAAGGTCGCCGAGGCGCTGCGGGCGCTCGAAGCCACGGGAGAGATCCGGGAATTCACCGAGACGGTGCCGACCGCGGCGGCAGCCGCCGAGGTGCTGGGCTGCGACGTGGGCGCGATCGCCAACAGTCTGGTGTTCTCCGCCGACGGCCAACCGCTGCTGGTGATCACCAGTGGGGCGCACCGGGTGGACACCCGGGTGATCTCCCGTCTCCTGGGCATCCGCAAGATGCGCCGCGCCGACCCGGCCTTCGTGCTCTCCGCGACCGGCCAGGAGGTGGGCGGGGTCGCCCCGGTCGGCCACCCGCACCGGATCCGCACGCTGGTCGACACCTGGCTGGCCAAGCACGAGGTGGTCTGGGCCGGCGCCGGCAACCACAACCACATGTACCCGACCACGTACGCGGAACTGTTGCGGATGACGGGTGGGCAGGCCGCGGACGTGGAGGCATAGGGCCCGGCGCAGTTCGGGGGGTCGCGTCGGCCCGTCAGCGGCCGGTCCACTCCGGCGCCCGCTCGGCCAGGAACGCGGCGACGCCCTCCTTCATGTCCTCGGACGCGGTGATCGCGGCCGGCCGGCGGCTGAGCCGGCATCCACCCGTCGCGCGGCGCCGCCGGCATCACGCCGGCCTGCGCACGATGGTCTCCCAGTGCGCCCAGATGCCCGGCGGCGGCTCGCGGCGCTCGGTGTGCTCCGCGCGCAACGGCAGCACCGGCTCGAAGTCGGCGAGCAGGGACTCCAGTTCGCGGCGCCCGTAGTAGTGCACGGTGAGGCCGGCCTTGAAGCCCGCCAGGTAGCGGAAGGTGTGACCGCCGTCCTCGTCGGCGTCCAGGACCTCGTGCGCCTCGACCGCCTCGGTGTCGGCGGAGGCGGTGCGCAGCGCGAACAGACCGCCGGGGGCGACCCGGGCCAGCGAGCCGCGCAGCAGCGCATGCGCGGCGGCGCGGGTCCCGTGCTGGTGCACCTGGATGCCGATCACCAGGTCGTAGCATCGACCGGGCGGCAGATCCTCCTGTGTGCCGTGCACGAGGGTCGACCCCGGCGCCCGGTCGGCGAGTTGCTCCAGGGCGGTACGGGAGGGGTCGACGCCGACCAGGTCGAGACCGGCGCGGTTCATCGGGATCAGGTTGCGGCCGTTGCCACAGCCGATCTCGACGCCCGAGGTGCCCGGCGCGGCAACCGCCAGGATGCGGTCCACGAACGGATCGGGCCCGGCGTCCGCATACATCCCACCCGCGTAGGCGTTGTCCCAATAGTCCACGGCAATGCGATTCCGGTCCATGCGGCCGAGCCTGCCAGATCCGACCCGGCCCTTCGAAGCGGTACGGGAGCGGCTCGCCCGCCCGAATGGCGGGGTGCCGGATTGCCGGGAACGGTCAGGCCAGCTCTCCCACGAACCGGCCCAGTTGGGTCAGGTTGCGGCACTCGATCATCGGGATCCGCCGGCCGTATACGCCGGCGATCGAGTCGCCGGTGTCCCAGTCCCGTTCCGGCTCGGGGTTGAGCCACCAGGCGTGCCGGGCCGGCGCCACCATCGCCGCGAGTGCTGCCAGGGCCGGGTCCTGGTAGTTGTTCCGCGCGTCGCCCAGGATCAGCAGCGATGACTTCGGGCCGATCACGTCGCCGTAGCGCTGCACGAAGATCTTGAACGCGTGTCCGTAGTCGCTGTGTCCGCTCAGCCGGACCAGGTTCGCCTCCGCGGTCAGCCGGCGCATCGCCTCGGTGACGTCGCCGCCCGGCCGTTCGAAGAATCGGGTCACCTCGTCCACCGTGTCGATGAACGCGAACGCCCTTACCCGGGCGAACTGTTCGCGCAGTGCGTAGGCGAGCATCAGGGTGAAGTGGGCGAACGAGGAGACCGATTCGCTCGCGTCGCACAACACCACCAGCTCGGGCTTGTGCGGTCGGCGCGGGCGGTGATGCGTGGTCAGCGGTACGCCACCCGTGGACAACGACGCGCGGACCGTTCGGCGAAAGTCCAGGCGGCCGTGTCGGCCCGCCCGTTGCCGGATCGTCAACCGGGTGGCCAGCCGCTGGGCGAGCGGTTGGATCTCCCGGCGCAGCGCGATCAGGTCGGTCCGGCTCGCGCGCAGGATGTCGAGGCTCTCCACGGCGGGCTTGACCGCGGTCTCGGCGACCCGCTCGACGCCGCGCTCCTCGGCGAGCCGGCGGCGCACGTCGGAGAGGATGTGCTCGTTCAGCCGGTCCACCCGGGCCTGGATCATCCGCCGCGCGTTGCGTTCGGCCACCCCGCCCGGGAGTCGCCCGCCCAGCACCGCGCGCAGGAGTCCCGCCATCAGCGTCCGCGGGTCGAGCGCCCGACCGACCATGTGCGCGGACCACGAGGCTCCCGAGGGCCCGTCGAAGCCACCGAATCGCCCGACCGCCTCGCGCGCCAGCCTGCGCAGCGCGATGTCGTCCTCGCCGAGCAGGAGTTCGCGCAGCCGGTCGCGGAAGACCTCGGCGTCGACGGCGTCCACGTCGCCCTCGGCCGCGCCGCCCGGCTCCTCGCGGGCCGTGTCGTCCGCCTGATCGGCGTGCTCCTGCGTCGCCGTGCCGACCGGAAACCACAGCTCGAACAGCGTGTCGAAGACCGCCCGGTGGGTGTGCCGCTTGCACAGCGACGCGGCATAGGCGGCCCGCAGCGTCTCCCGGTCGGCCAGGTCGAGCACGGTCAACGCCCGGGCGGCGTCCAGTCCTTCGGCGAGCGACACCGGCAATCCGCCGTGTCGCAGCGCCCGGACGAAGCCGGTGTGTCGGTCGAGGAGGGACATCGGCGGTCAGCCGCCGAAGCCGGGCAGGCCGAGTTCCTTCGCGGCCCGCGTGTGGTCGGAGGCGTGCTTGAGCACGACGCCGAGTGTGCTCGCGATGGTTTCCTCGTCCAACTCGTCGGCCGCCAGCGCGATCAGCGTCCGGGCCCAGTCCAGCGTCTCGGCGATCGACGGTGCCTTCTTGAGCTCCAGGGCACGCAGCGACGCGACGGTGCGTACCACCTGTTCGGCGAGTTGCGCGCGGATCCCGGGCACCCGGGTGAGCACGATGTCCCGTTCGCGCTCCGGCGTCGGGTAGTCGATGTACAGGTACAGGCAGCGCCGCTTGAGCGCCTCGCTCAACTCGCGCGTCGCATTGGAGGTGAGCACCACGAACGGGCGCCGCGAGGCGGTTATCGTGCCCAGTTCGGGGATGGTGACCTGGAAGTCGGAGAGCACTTCGAGCAGCAGTCCCTCGACCTCGACGTCCGCCTTGTCCGTCTCGTCGATCAGCAGCACGGTCGGCTCGTCCCGGCGGATCGCGGTGAGCAGCGGCCGGGCCAACAGGAACTCCTCGGCGAAGATCCCGGCCCGCGCCTCGTCCCACCCGTCCACGCCCGCCTGGATGCGCAGCAGTTGCTTGCGGTAGTCCCACTCGTACAGCGCGCGCGACTCGTCCAGGCCTTCGTAGCACTGCAACCGGATCAGTTCGGCGGACGCGGCCGCCGCGACCGCCTTGGCCAACTCGGTCTTGCCGACCCCCGCCGGGCCCTCGATCAGCAGCGGCTTGCCCAGGGCGTCGGCCAGGAAGACGGCGGTGGCGATGCCGGGGTCGGTCAGGTAGTCGACGGCTCCGAGCCGGGTACGGGCGTCCTCGGGGGAGGCGAACATCGTCATGGTGGTGCACTCCTCGCGGGGCGATCTGCGGCCGGCCGGTGCGCCGGGCTCCGCCGGCTGCCTCTCAAGCTAGCAAGAGGCCGGTGTGGCGAAGGCAACGGCGTGGCTGCCCTGCCGCTGGTAAAAGCCCGGCAAGATGAGGGGTTTCCACCCTCCGGCGAGCGGTGGGGCGCTGCTAGCTTCCCGATCGTGGCGACCTTTGTGATGCATGGCACGCGAGTTCTCGCGGTGGGCATGAGCGGAGAGGCGGTCAAGGCCCGAAACGGGACGATGATCGCCTATGACGGACGGATGTCCTTCAAACGACTGTCCGGTGGGGGTGAGGGGCTGCGCGGAATGGTGACCCGCCGACTCACGGGTGAGGGCATGACCCTCATGGAGGTGAGCGGTGAGGGCACCTGCTGGTTCGCCGACCGGGCCACCGAGATCAACCTGGTCCGGCTCACCGGCGAGACGCTGCACGTCGAGTCGAGCAACCTGCTCGCCGTCGACCAGAGTCTGCGCACCGGCACCGAGTTCACCGGCCTGAGCGGCGCGACCAGCGGCCAGGGCCTGTTCACCACGACCGTGTCGGGCCAGGGCACGGTCGCGGTCACCTCCGACGGTCCGGCCATCGTGCTGCGGGTCTCGCAGAACGAGCCGCTGTCGGTGGACCCGGGAGCGTATGTCGCGCACACCGGTCAACTCCGCAAGGAGTTCGTCAAGGACGTCAACTGGCGCACCTTCATCGGCGAGGGATCCGGCGAGAGCGTGCAGTTGCGCTTCCAGGGCGACGGGCTGGTCTACGTACAGCCCACCGAGCGGCAGACCATCGGGGGCCAGACGTGACGTTCGACCAAATCAACTCCAAGATGATCGAGGCCACCGTACGGCCGGGGCAGACGCTGTACTGCCTGCGCGGTGCGATGTTGGCCTACCGGGGCGAGGTGTCCTTCACCCCGACCACCACCGGGGCGCAGGGTGTCGGCGGGATGATCGGCCGGCGGCTGGCGGGCGAGTCGGTACCGCTGATGAAGGCCGAGGGCGACGGCACGGTGATGTTCGGTCACGCGGGCCGCCACGTGCACCTGATCCAGATCACCGGTGACACGCTGCACGTCGAGGCGGACCGGCTGCTCGTCTTCGAGGACTCGCTGCAGCAGGGCACCATGTTCATGGGCTCGCACGGCGGCGTCCGCGGCATGATCCGCGGCCAGGTGACCGGCCAGGGGCTGTTCACCACGACGCTGACCGGCCACGGCTGGTGCGGGGTGCTCGCGCACGGCGGCGTGATCGAGCTGCCGGTCCAGCCGGGTCGCTCGATCCACGTCGACCCGCAGGCGTACGTGGCGCATCGAGGGCAGATCGACAACCGGATCGGCGCCAACGTGGGTTGGCGCGACGTGATCGGGCGCGGTTCCGGCGAGGCGTTCCAGTTGGAGCTGTCCGGCACCGGAACCGTCTACGTCCAGGCGAGCGAGGAGAAGTTGTGACCGCCCCCGGTTCCGGCCCCGCGGTGTTCGACGCGCGAACGCTGCCGGAGGACGACAACGTCAATCCGTACACCTTCTGTGTGGCCCTCGACGGCGAGTGGTTCGTGCAGAAGGGCAAGATGATCGCCTACTACGGGCGGATCAAGTTCGAGGCCCTGGGCGTGGGCGCACTCGACCGGCTGGTCACCGCGAACTTCAACTCGCCGCTGTACATCCAGGACTGGATCGTCGCGCAGGGCAAGGGCCGACTGTTGCTCGCCGACCGCGGCTTCGACGTCAACTCGTTCGACCTGGAACAGGGCAACCTGACCATCCGGGCCGCCAACCTGCTCGCCTTCCAACCCGGCCTGGACCTCAAGCAGTCGATCGTGCCCGGGTTCGTCACGCTGATCGGCACCGGCAAGTTCGTCGCCGCCTCCAACGGCGCGGTGCACTTCGTCGAGCCGCCGATCCGGGTGGACCCCGAGGCGCTGCTCGGTTGGGCGGACTGCCCGACGCCGTGCCACCACTTCGACACCAAGTACATGCGCGGCGCGCTGGGCATGGCGCGCCGGCTGACCGGTCTCGGCGGCGCGTCCGGCGAGGAGCACCAGTACGACTTCGTCGGGGCCGGCACGGTGCTGATGCAGTCCTCGGAGATCTCGATCGACCCGAACCTGATCCCGACCCAGGCCGCGGCGGGCAATCAGCCGCCCGGTGGGCAGCAGGGCGTGCCGGGGATTCCCGGGCTGCCGAACATCCCGGGTCGGCTGGGGCGCCTGTTGCAATGAGGTCGGCCCGGCGGGAACCGGCGCCGGGGCCGCGCCGTTGACCTGGGGAGGCCCTTCACTGGGGACGGTGAGGGGCCTCGCCAATGCTTCGGGCGGGCGGGCGGCGCGCAGCGGCCGGGGTCGCTTCGCGCGCTCGGGTCGCCTCGCAGGCTCGGGCCGGTTCGGGCGTGAGGGTCGCGGGTCGCTTCCGGCGCCCGGACCGCGCGGGTCGCTTCGGTGGCCCGTGCGCTCACAGCTGGTCGGCGAGGTCGCTGGCCGCCGCCACCTCGCGCAGCAACTGGACCAGCACGCCGACCCCCTCGTGCTCCTGGTCGGCCCGCCAGAACGCGGTGACCGCGACGTCCGGCGCCCCCGTCAGCGGCACCTGGACGACCCCGCGCACCGGACGCTGCCGGGCCCACCCGCGCGGCGACAGGCCCACTCCCTGGCGGTCCACCACGCGCGCGATCACGTCGTCCACGCTGCCGTACGCCTCGACGATCTCGGTCGCGCCCGAGCGCCGCAGCGCCTCGGTGACGCGGGTGTACAGCCTGGGGTGCGGCTGGCGCGGCCACACCACGATCGGTTCACCGCATCCGACCAGTTCGGTCAGGTTCACCGACAACCGCCCGGCGAGCGCGTGTTCCTGCGGAAGCAGCGCGACGAAGGCGAACGTACCGACCCGGGCGGACTCGAAGCCCGGGCCCAGGTCCGGCAGCCAGCCCAGCCCCGCGTCCAGGACACCCTCGCGCACATCGGCCACCTGACGGGCCGTCGGCTCGCTCGTCCACTGCACGCGCAGCGCCGGGTGGCGGATGTGCAGCGCGGAGATCGCGGCCGACACGAGCGAGGGGCCCAGGCCGGAGGTATACCCCACGCGCACCTGTCCGGCGTCCCAGGTGGCCCGCCGACGCACCTCGGCGCACGCGTCGTCGAGCACCCGCAGCGACTCGTCGAGCCGACTGCGGAACACCTCGCCGAGCGGCGTGAGCGCCACCGGCAGCGAGGATCGGTCCACCAGCCGGGCGCCGAGCTGCTGTTCCAGGCGGCGCACCGCCTTGCTGACCATCGGTTGGGACAGATACAGCCGTGCCGCGGCGCGGCCGAAGTGCCGTTCCTCGGCGACGGCCAGGAAACATCTCAGGTCACGCAGTTCCATGGAAACCCACCTATGCCGTGTCGGCATAACGTTAGCAACAACAGGGGCTTGGCTGACGCCCCGTCAGCAGGTTTCCTGGGTAGCGCAGGGTCCACGCGTCGCAAGCGGGGCCACCGCCACCAGGCCCACGCAGTCGCGCCCAGTCGCGCCAGTCCCACCCGATCGCAATGAGGAGCAGGCCATGACGCTCGAGATCCCGCGCATCATCTCCGTGGACGACCACGTGGTGGAGCCCCCGGACCTGTGGACCTCGCGGCTGCCCGCCAAGTACAAGGACCGCGGCCCGCGCGTGGTGCGCGACAAGGCGAAGTTCAAC
Organism: Embleya sp. NPDC008237; assembly: GCF_042956465.1. Lineage (NCBI taxonomy): Bacteria > Bacillati > Actinomycetota > Actinomycetes > Kitasatosporales > Streptomycetaceae > Embleya > Embleya sp. NPDC008237. The sequence goes on along the minus strand of NZ_JBIBGL010000013.1, from coordinate 343,292 downwards.
TTCATCGGCGGCGTGTTCTCCTACGAGCGCGGCGTCGAGGACGGCGAGTGGTGCGACTGGTGGCTGTACGACGACCTGGTCTACCCGTTCCCCAAGCTCTCGGCCGCGGTCGGCTTCGACACGCTGGACGTGACGCCGGTCACCTTCGACGACATCCGGCCGGGTGCGTGGATCCAGTCCGAGCGGCTCAAGGACATGGACACCAACCACGTCGACGCGTCGCTGTGCTTCCCGAACATCCTGCCGCGATTCTGCGGCCAGGCGTTCTACGAGCGTGAGGACAAGGAACTCGCGCTGCTGTGCGTCCGGGCCTACAACGACTGGATGATCGACGAGTGGTGCGCGGGCGACGGCAAGGGCCGCCTGCTGCCGATGACGATCGTCCCGCTGTGGGACGCGAACCTGGCCGCCGCGGAGGTGCGCCGGTGCGCGGCGAAGGGTTCGTTCGCGGTCGCCTTCTCGGAGAACCCGGTCCCGCTGGGCCTGCCGTCGGTGCACGACAAGGACCGCTTCTGGGACCCGTTCTTCCGGGCGTGCGAGGAGACGAACACGATCGTCTGCATGCACATCGGGTCGTCCTCGAAGATGCCGTCCACGTCGCCGGACGCGCCGTTCATCGTCTCCTCGGTGCTGACCTTCCAGAACGCCATGGGTTCGATGGTCGACTACATCTTCTCCGGCGTCTTCGACCGCTTCCCGAAGATGAAGATCGCCTACGCCGAGGGCCAGGTCGGCTGGATGCCGTACGTGATGGAGCGCGCGGACAAGCTGTGGGAGGAGCGCGACGACAACGCGTTCGGCTCGTCGCTGACCCAAAAGCCCAGCTCGTACATCCAGGACCGGATCTACGGCTGCATCTTCGACGACGAGATCGGCCTGCGGAACCGCGACGTGATCGGCATCGACCAGATCTGCTTCGAGGTCGACTACCCGCACGCGGACTCGACGTTCCCGAACACCCACAAGGTCGCCCTCGACATCGCCACGAAGGCGGGCCTGACCCAGGCCGAGTGCGACAAGCTGTTCCGCACCAACGCCATCAAGGCTTTCGGCCTGGAACGCTTCGGGATCACGAAGTAACCCCCACCGACCCCCCGCCGGCCGCCCCCACTCCCCCGGGTGCGGCCGGCGGCGCCCGTTCCGGTGACGCTCACGTCAAATCGCCGGGGCCCGGGGCGTACCGGGCGCGTCGGTCAGGGCCGTGGGCCGGTCGTCGGGATCGGGAGGGGCGCGGCCGGGGCGGTGCGGGTGAGCGGTGCCGGTGCCGTGGGCGGTGTGCCGCGTTGCATGCCGGACAGGGCAATGCCGGTGAGGACGATGGCGGCGCCGAGCGTTTCGATCGGACTCGGGCGTTCGCCGAGCACGGCCCAGGCGGCGAGGATGCCGACGATCGGGACGAGCAGGCCGTACGGGGCGACCGCGGAGGCCGAGCGGCGCCCGAGCAGGGCGAACCACAGGCCGTAGCCCAGCCACGAGGACAGCACGACGGTGAAGGCCAGGCCGCCCACGCCGCTCCACGAGGCCGAGGTGAGTGCGTCCAGGTCCTGCCCCGGCCCCTCGACGGCCAGCGACAGTGCCAGCAGCGGCAGCGGCGCGACGAGGGCGGACCACACCACCAGGCCCGTGCCGCCCGGGATGCCCGCCTTCCGGGTGAGCATGTTGCCGAAGCCCCACGACGCGCCCGCGCCGATCATCAGGACGAACGGCCACAGCGACGCGCTCTGGCCCCGGCCGAACGCGATCACGCCCATTCCGAGCGCGGCCACCGCGAGCGAGATCAGCCGGGTGCGGCCCGGGATCTCGCGCAGCATCAGCACCGCGAACAGCACCGTGAACATCGCCTGGCACTGGATCACCACCGAGGACAGCCCGGCCGGCATCCCGGCGTGCATCGCGCTGAACAGGAACGCGAACTGGCCCACGTTCACCGTGAGCCCGACCCCGATGATCAGCCGCCAACTCGTCTGCGGCCGCTTGACGAACAGCACCGCCGGAAACGCGACGAGGGCGAACCGCAGCGCGGCCAGCAGCAGGGGCGGAAAGTCGTCGAGGCTCGCGTCGATCGCAACGAAGTTCACGCCCCAGATCACGCTGACGAGCGCGGCCCACAGGGAATCGGTACGGGTCATGAGGGAAAGTGTGTGGCTCGACCATCCATCGGGTCCATCTACATTTTCCGGACCTCAATCGGTAGTTTTCCTGCATGGAACTCAAGCGGCTGAACATCCTGCGCGCGCTCGACCAGCACGGCACCGTCGCCGCCGCCGCGCAGTCGCTGCACCTGACCCCGTCCGCGGTGTCCCAACAGCTCGCCGTGCTCGCCCGCGAGGCGGATGCGGCGCTGCTGGAGAAGCACGGCCGCGGGGTGCGGCTGACCGCCGCGGCGCACGTGCTGCTCGGCCATGCCGACGCGATCGCGACCCGCCTGGAGCAGGCGCGCGCCGACCTCGCCGCGCAGCGGGACGGGCGGATCGGCAGGGCTCGGATCTCCGCTTTCCCGTCCGGCATCTCGGGCCTGGTCGGGCCGGCACTGGCCCGGCTGAAGGTGAGCCACCCGGGGTGGCGGTTCGAGGTGGTCCAGTACGAGACGGAGGAGGCGCTCCCGTTGTTGCCCGCCCGGGAGTTGGACGTGGCGGTCGTGATGACGCACCCCGACATGCCCGCGCCGGACCATCCGCGGATCGAGTTGCACCCGCTGTTGGACGAGCCGTTCGAGATCGCGCTGCCGACCGGCCACCCGCTCGCCGAGCGGGCCGAGGTCTCGTTGGCCGCCGACCTCGCCGACGCCGACTGGATCATCACCGCACCGGGGACGGCGTGCCACGGACTGCTTCTGACGGCCTGTCATCAGGCCGGATTCCAGCCGCGTCTGGTGCACACGTCGACCGACTTCGGCGCGCAACTGGCCCTGGTGGCGGCCGGTCTGGGGGTGACGATCATCCCCCGACTGGCCCAGCCGGCGCTGCCGCCCGGGGTGCTGCTGCGTCCGATCGCCGCGCCCGCGCCGCGCCGGCACCTGATGGCGGCGGTCCGCCGAGGCTACGGCCCGTCCCCGCTGCTGACCACGCTGCGCGCGGTCGGTGCGCAATTGCGCGCCCGGGATGCGCGCGAGGCCGGCGCGAGCCGTGCGGTGGCCGGTCCGACCGGTTGATCCGATATCGATGCGGCCCACTACCTTTCGATGCCGACCGGCGACGCCCGATGCGGCGCCGGATCAGCCCCGGGCGGCGGCCCCGGTGCCGGTCGCCGGGTTCGCGTCCGTACCCGCGCCCGGCCCCGAGCCCGGTCCGGCGGAGGGTTCCTCCGGTTCGTGCTTGCCGAAGTAGGCGACGGCCACCGCGCCGGACACCGCGAGCACGAAGCCCATGACGGCCATCCAGGCCAGCCCGTCCCGCGAGGTGTCGCCGAGCCACAACACGCCCACCGCACCCGGCACCACCGTCTCGCCGACCACGAGCGCCGCCGTCGCGCCGTTCACCGAGCCGATCTGGAGCGCGATGGTGTGCAGGTACATGCCGCCGATGCCGCCGATCAGCACCGCGTACAGCGCCGGGTCCGCGGCCAGCTTGCCCAGGTCGAACGGGTCGACCCCGTCCAGGATCCGCACGCCGATGCCCAGCCCGCCGAAGCCGAGCCCGGAGAGCAGACCCGCGACGATCGCGCCGTTGGCGCCCAGGAAGCGGACCAGCAGTGTACCGCCGACGATCACCACGAACGTGATGATCAGCACCCACCAGTGGGTGGCCCGCGGACTGTGCCCGTCGCCCTCGGGACCGGCCGCGATGCCGAGCAGCACGAGTGCTCCGCAGACCACGCCGATCGAGGTCCAGTCGGCCCGATACAGCTTGATCCCGAGCAGCTTGATGCCGAGTACGGCGGTGATCACCAGGTTCGCGCTGATGATGGTCTGCGACAGGAACAGCGGCAGCAGCCGCGCCGCCAACGCGCCGAGCGCGAAGCCGACGAAGTCGAGCACGGTCCCGACGATGAACTCCCACGTGACCGCGGCCTTGGCCGTGGAGGACAGGCTCGGGCCGCCGTACCCGGTCACCTGAGCGCTGCCGCCGCCCCGCTCGGCCCGTTTGGCCGCCTCCTCGCGCGCGGATCGCCGCGACCCGACCGCTTGCAGCACCGACCCCACGCCGTAACACGCGGAGGCCGCGACAGCGGTGACCAGACCGACGATCACAGAAGACTCCCATTCACCCGGATTCGGATATGCCGCGAGGGCGGCTACGGACACCCTGCCGGCCTCGCGAGGGTCCGACCCGCGACCCTCGTGCCGGCCGGCCCGCGGTGGACCGGTTCGGGTCCGACCGCGGAGCCCTCCCCGCCTCGTCTCGCCACGCCAACGATCGTGTTCCGCAGCCGGTTTCCGATTCCGGCTCGTGGATCACATCCCATACCTGCGGCGTACTCGGGCCGTACGCATCTCGGTTGACGACGAGCGAAGCGCCCTGCCGGCAGGGGCATTCGGGGGAATCTCCTGCGCGCCTTGTGACGATTTGTAGACTTATGTCTGATTCTTCGTGAATGCACAGGAAACCGAACGCCCGGATCCGCGCGACGGGCCTCGCGCTGTCCGGAGTCGTCACCCTCGGCGGTGTGATCCTCGTCTGCGTGTTCGCTGTCATGGGTTTCGCCAAGCCGCTGCCCGGCGGACTCGGCCCCTGCGTTCCCGGCAGTTGCCCGACCGTGAATCTCGAACCCAACAACGGCCCGATCGCGGGTCGCGACAACGGCATCAACATGTTCGTCGGCGGCGACTGGTCCGTGAGCGGATCCGCCGCGGAGGCCGAGGGCAAGCTGGTCGCCCTCGGCAACTTCGACATGAACAAGACGTCGGGGTCCAGCATCTACAACGTGGGCATCGTGGGTGTCGGCACCCGGGTGCCCCCCGACAACGGCACCGACTTCCTCACCGTCGGCGGCAACCTCACGGTCGCGAGCGGCCAGAGCGTGATCGCCGAGGAGGGGACCGTCAGCGGCGTGGTGCGCTACGCCGGCACCCTGACCGGCACGGTGACGCCCACCGCCGTCAAGGACGGGTCCGCCGCGGCCCCGTACGCCGGCCTGCGTCCCCAGCTGACCGATTCGTCGAGCTGCTACGCCTTCCCGGACGGACGGCCGCGCGCGGCCACCGGCACCGCCACGAACGTGGGCTTCGAGACGCTGTTCACCGGTGACGGCACGTCCCCACTCCAGGTGTTCAACGTCGACTTCGACATGGTCAATCCCGTGGGAGGCGGGGACCAGGGGATCTCGTTCGTCGGGATCCCCGCGGGCGCCACGGTCCTGGTCAACCTGACCGGGCCGACCCGGGTGATCGGCACCTTCATCGGCAGCGCGGACATCCCCACCGGGCTGCGTGAGCACCTGCTGTGGAACTTCCCGGAGGCCACCTCGGTGACCATCAAGGGCAGTGCCCAGTTCCAGGGCAGCGTGCTGGTGGGCAACCCGGCGAGCACCACGACGGTGTCCGTGCCGGGGATGAACGGGCGGTTCTTCACGGCCGGTTCGCTGGTCCACCAGTCGACGTCCGGGTCCGAGTTCCATCGGTACCCGTTCGACGGCGACCTGCCGGACTGCGGTGGGTCCACGTCGGCCTCGCCGTCCGCGTCGCCTTCCGCTTCGCCGTCGGCTTCCCCGTCGGCCTCGCCTTCGGTCAGCCCGTCGGCGTCTCCGTCGGCGTCTCCGTCGGCGTCTCCGTCGGCCTCGCCGTCGGTTTCGCCCTCGGCAAGTCCGTCGGCGAGTCCCTCGGCGAGTCCGTCCGCTTCGCCGTCGATGAGCCCGAGCGCCAGCCCCTCGGCTTCACCGTCGGCGAGTCCTTCGGCCAGCCCGTCGGCTTCCCCATCGGTCAGCCCGTCGGTCAGCCCGTCCGCGTCGCCGTCGGCCTCGCCATCGGCATCCCCGTCCGGCTCCTCCTCGGCCTCGCCCTCCGCCAGCCACTCGGCGGTGTCCTCCGGTGCGCACACCAAGCCGCACGGCGGCGGCGCCGGTGGCGGGGGCGGCCACGGTGGCGGCCCGGGCGGCGGTAACGGCGGTGGCCACGGTGGTGGCATCGGCGGATCCGGCGGATCGCAGCTCGCCCACAGCGGCATGACCGGCAACGCCGCGATGTTGATCGCCGGCAGCGCGATCGCCATCGTCCTCGGCGTGATCCTGATGTTCGCCTACCGCGCGCGCAGCCGTAGCCGCGCGTAGTCCTCATCCGACCCGAATGGCCCCCGCTCTCCCCGGAGAGCGGGGGCCATTCCCACGTCCTCGCTCGCGGACGCCGGAGCCGTCGGCCAGGCGTCGGGGTCGGCCGCGGGCAGCTCGCACGCACCCGGCAGGCACGTCACGTGCGTGTCGTGTCGGCACGGCATGTTCCCCATGTTCCCCGTGTGGCACGTCCTTTCGCGCCCGCGCGGCGTGCGCGCGCCCGTCCCGCAGCATGGTCGGACAAAGGATGTACGCGGCAACGGTCTCACCATACTGTGACCCCCGTAGCGGTCGTCGGAAGCGATCGACAAGCATTCGGAGGGGCCATATGAGCGGGATCTGCGAGGGACGCGTGGTCGTCGTGACCGGTGCGGGCAACGGCATCGGCCGGGCACACGCACTGGCGTTCGCGGCCGAGGGCGCCAAGGTCGTGGTGAACGACCTCGGTGGTGCGCGCGACGGTACCGGCGCGTCGGCGGGTCCGGCGCAGGCCGTGGTGGCGGAGATCGTCGCGGCGGGCGGCGAGGCGGTGGCCAACACCTCCGACATCTCCGACTTCGCCGGCGCGGAGGCGCTGATCGGGCAGGCGATCGAGACGTTCGGCCGGCTCGACGTGCTGGTCAACAACGCGGGCATCCTGCGCGACCGGATGTTGACCAACATGTCCGAGGCGGAGTGGGACGCGGTGATCAAGGTCCATCTCAAGGGCACGTTCGCGCCCGCGCACCACGCGGCGGCGTACTGGCGCGGCCTGGCCAAGGCGGGCGAACAGGTCGACGCCCGGATCATCAACACCAGTTCGCCGTCCGGCATCTTCGGCAACGTGGGCCAGACCAACTACGGCGCGGCCAAGGCCGGCATCGCGGGCTTCACCATCATCGCGGCGCAGGAACTGGGCCGCTACGGCGTCACGGTCAACGCGATCGCCCCCACCGCCCTCACCCGGCTGACCGAGGACCTGGCCGGGTTCGCCGACGAGGCCGCCGCCGCGAAGCTCGCCGAACAGCTCGCCCCCGAGCACATCTCGCCGCTCGTGGTCTGGCTCGGCAGCCCCGCCTCCGCCGGCGTCACCGGCCGGGTCTTCTCCGTCACCGGCAGCTCGATCAGCGTCGCCGAAGGCTGGTCCAACGGCCCCACGGTCGACAAGGGCGCCCGCTGGTCCCCCGCCGAACTCACCGACGTCATCCCCGACCTGGTCGCCAAGGCGGCCGGCAACGCCGACATGAGCGGCACCCGCAAGTAGCCCCCTCACCGCCCCGATCCCGCCCCGGCCGCCGCCGACCCCCGTCAGGCGGCGGCCCTCACCACAGCGCGCGCACGGCTGCGGACCGCGCTCGGGGCATCGAGGACATGCGGCTGCTGTTCGGCCGGGTTCCGGTCGACGACCGTGCCTATGACCGCGCCTGGCAGGTGCAGGACGAACTCACCGATCGGGGACACCATCGCAGTGCCGGGGCCGTGGATCTGGTCGTCGCCGCCACGGCCGAGCTCCAGGGTCTGACGCTCCTGCACCGGGACCGGGACTGCATCGCGGCCGTCACCGGGCAGGCTCTCCAGTGGTACGGCCCCGCACTCGGCAAGTAGTCCCGGGTGGGGGTTCGTCCCGTGCCTTCTCGGTGTCGTGGCATGTGCGGCGACCCCGCGACCGGTCGTGCCGGTGCGGGGTCGTCGCGTGCGCGGGGAGGGGCCGTGGGGCCGCCCGCCGCTACTTGCGCTTGTTGATTTCCGCCTCGAGTTGCGGCATCACCTTGAACAGGTCGCCGACCACGCCGTAGTCGACCAGGTCGAAGATCGGCGCGTCCTCGTCCTTGTTGATCGCGACGATGGTCTTCGAGGTCTGCATGCCCGCGCGGTGCTGGATCGCGCCGGAGATGCCCACCGCGATGTACAGCTGCGGCGAGACCTGGGTGCCGGTCTGGCCGACCTGGTGGCTGTGCGGGTACCAACCGGCGTCGACCGCCGCGCGGGAGGCGCCCACGGCCGCGCCGAGCGCGTCCGCGACCGACTCGATCACGTGGAAGTTCTCCGCGCCGTTGACGCCGCGGCCACCCGAGACGACGATGTCGGCCTCGGTCAGCTCGGGGCGGTCGGACTTCTCGCGCGGGGCGCGCGAGACGACCCTGGTGCCGGTGGCGAGGGCGGTGAAGTCCACCGTCACGGCCTCCACGGCGGGGGTGGCCGGGGCCTCCTCCGGGGTGGCGGCGTTGGGCTTGACCGTGATGATCGGGGTGCCCTTGGTGACGTGCGCCTTGACCTGGTAGGTCGCGGCGAACACCGACTGCTCGGTGACCGGGCCGTCGGCGCCGGCCTCGATGTCCACCGCGTCGGTGATCAGGCCCGACTCCAGGCGCACCGCGACGCGCGCCGCGATCTCGCGGCCGTCGGCGGAGGAGGCGACCAGGATCGCGCCCGGCTCGCCGTTCCCGGCGATCTGGGTCAGCGCGTCGACGGCCGGGGCGACGAGGAAGTCGTCCACCTCGGGGGCGTCCACGACGTAGACCTTCTGCGCGCCGTACTTGCCCAGCGTCTCGGTGGCGCCCTCGGCGCCCTTGCCCAGGAAGACCGCGGACGGCTCACCGAGGCGGCGGGCCAGGGTCAGCAGCTCCAGGGTCGGCTTGCGGACCGCGCCGTCGGCGTGGTCGACGAGAACGAGAATCTCGGCCATGTGGGGTTCTCTCCTTGTCCGGTACAGCCCGGATTTCTCCGGCCGGGTTGCGATGCTCGGTCGCCCCGGGGGCGACCTCCACAAACGTGTCGAAACAGTCCGGTGCTGCTGACCGACTCAGATGAACTTCTTGGCGGCGAGGAACCCGGCCAGCTGCACGCCGCCCTCGCCCTCGTCCTCGACGACCTCGCCCTTGGCGCGCGGCGGGCGCTTGGTCGCGGTGTCCACGATCGACCACGCTGCGGACAGGCCGACCTGGTCCGACTCGATGCCCAGGTCGTCCAGGTCCAGCGACTCCACGTTCTTCTTCTTGGCCGCCATGATGCCCTTGAAGGACGGGTAGCGGGCTTCGCCGGTGCGGTCGGTGACCGACACGACGGCGGGCAGCGCGGCCTCGATCCGCTCGGTGGCCACGTCGCCCTCGCGACGACCCTTGACAGTGCCGTTCTCGACCGTGACCTCGTCCAGGTAGGTGACCTGCGGGACACCCAGACGCTCGGCCAGCATGGCCGGCACGACGCCCATCGAGGCGTCGGTGGAGGCCATGCCGCAGACGACCAGGTCGAAGCCGGCCCGCTCGATGGCCTTGGCCAGGATCAGCGAGGTGCCCAGTGCGTCGGTGCCCGCGATGTCGTCGTCGTTGACGTGGATGGCGTTGTCGCCGCCCATCGCCAGCGCCTTGCGCAGCGCGTCCTTGGCGTCGTCCGGACCGACCGTCAGGAACGTGATCTCGGCCTCGACGCCGGACTCCACGATCTTGAGCGCCTGCTCGATCGCGTACTCGTCCAGCTCCGACAGCAGGGAGTCGACCGACTCGCGATCGGTGGTGCCATCGTCGTTGAAGCCCCGGTCCCCGGTCGCGTCGGGTACGTACTTCACGCAGACAACGATTTTCACAACAGTTCTCCTGTGGTCGTCCGGTCACCCAGGTGCCGGTCCGAGGGTGTCATGCCCGTCGACGGGGGCGGCGACAGGCCCACGGTTCCGGCCCCAAGATCCATCAATCTCCGCGCCACGATGCCACGCCCGCGCGAAGGCGCACGCGTGACACAGGGCACATTCAGTTCTGACGGTCCGTCAACTTCTGCTTCGAGAGTACGCGGTCTTGGTAAAGCCGCTGACCACCGACCCGGCCCCGATTCCTCGACGCCTCGCGAAGCACTCCTCGGAGCGCTCCTCGAATCGCTCTTCGAGTCACCCTCGGACCGCTATGTTACCGGAGAGTAATAGGAGCCTAGTACGGGCTGCTCGCACTTGTCACCGGTGCGCGGACCGAACGAGAGCAAGGTCACCGGGGCACCCAGCTCGGCGGCGACGAATTCCGGCCACCGTGTGGGCTCCGGCGCCGGCCGCAACACCGGCCGCGCGGCGAACATGTGCCCGGTCAGCCGCTCGGCATGCGCCAGGTCGGGCGCCGGGCCCACCGAGGGCTCGACGCCCTCGTACGACCCCGCCACCGCCGCACCCGCCCGCCCGAGTACGTCCGCGTGGGTGAGCGCGAGCCCGTGCACTCCCCCGCACACCGCGACCGCGTACCGATGCGCCGGCACGTCGAAGTGTCCGACCCGGAACGCGCCCTGCCAGCGCCCGGTCCCGTTGTGCGGGTCCGGCAGCGCGGCGGTCAGCGCCGCGTCCTCGGTGGGCAGCGGCCCGGCACCGTGCCGGGTCGTGTAGGTGCGCAGCACGCCGAGCCGGTACAGCTCCTCGCCCGCCTCGGCGGCCAGCGTCTCGGCGTTCGCGAAGGTCGTGGTCGACCACGTCGTGTACGGATGGAATCCGTGCCACTCGTCCAGCAGCACGCCCTGCGCACCCTCGAAGACCACCGGTCCACCGCGCAGCAGCTCGCGCGCGTACGCGCGATCCACCATCCGCACGGCCCGTCCGAAGCCCAGGAACGCCTCCACGCAGGCCGATACGTCCGGACCCAGGGGTGTCCCGAATTCGACGCTCAGCGCGTCCCGTACGGCCGTCAACCGGCGGCGCAGCAGCCCCGGCGAGGCGCAGTCCCCCACCCGCGGCGCGTCCTGCGGGTGGGCCAGCGCGAACGCCGCCGTCTCGCCCACCCCCATCCCGCACGACCCGTGCCGCGCCGCGCCGCGCGCCAGCTCCCGGGCCCGGTTGGCCGCCGCGTGGTACGGCGTGGTCAACAGCGCCTCCCGGTCCACGGTGAGCAGCGCGAGCGGCTCGGGCACGCCGAGCGCGCGCAGGTGCTCGGCCTCGGCGGCCAGCGCGAGCGGGTCCACCAGCATGAACCTGGACAGATGGGTGCGGGTGCCCGGGGTGAAGGTGCCCGAGCCGAACTGGGCGAACGTGTGGTGCCGCCCGTCGTCGGTGACCACGTTGTGCGCGGCCTGCGCGCCACCGTTGAAGCGCACCACGGCGTGCACCGGCCGCCCCTCCTCGCGCGCTCGCGCGCACAGCCGGTCCACCGTGGTGCCCTTGCCCGCGTCGCCGAACCCCAGGTCGACGACCGCGATATGACGTGCCGTCACAGACGCGTGGTGCCCGCGTCGCCGGCGCCGTCCAGTCCGGGCAGCGAGCCGGAGACGGCCACCGCGCCGCCGGTGCGGGCGTAGGAGGCGAGCGCCTTGGACACGTTGGCGACCTGCGCCGTGGCGCCGACCTCGCGCAGGTGCTCCAGGCCCTCGTCCAGGTCGATCGCGTCCTCGGCGAGGCCGATGGTCAGCGCGATCGTCTCGCAGACGCCGTCCGGGTCGTCGAGTTCGATCACGTTCTGCCGCAGCAGGCCCTTCCACTCGCCGAGCACCTCCGTGTCGCCCACGTACGACGAGCCCGCCGGGAGGATGTAGTAGACCTCGTACATGCGCTGGAGTTCGGCCAAAATCCGCTCGATCGGGATGTCCTCGGCGAGGTCGTCGCCGATGAACTCCTTCACCTCGGCCCGGCGCACCCTGCGGTAGGGCATCTCGTCGCCGATCACGAACAGGTAGCCGCGCTTGCCGCGTTTCTCGTGACAGTCGATCGAGGTGTGCCGGGCCATGAAGTACAGGGCCAGTTCGTACGATTCGCGCTTCTGCCCGCCGCCGCCACCCTCCAGGAGGATGTTGCCGAGCTGGTCGTCCATCCGGTTGTCCGACTCGAACTGGCCTATCTGCAACGGGACTCGGTCGCAGGTGGCGTCGCCGATCGCGCCGAACATGATCTGCGGGTCCTGCACGTAGCCCTTGCGCAGCAGCAGGCCGAACAGCTCGGGCAGCTTGGTCTGCAGGGTCTGCGGGACCTGCAACATCGAACCGGTCACGTCGAACAGCACCGAGATGGCCAGCGACGTGGGGTGCTCGTCGCTGTCCCGGCTCTCCCGCACACCCGCCAGGCGCGGGTCCAGGTCGTCGTGCGCCTTCCAGGCGCTGCGCGGCGTGCTGCGCTTGGTGACGTGGTCGTAGTGGAACGCGCTGCGGCCCGAGGCCGCGTTGTAGCTCTGTGCCGCGTCGTAGACGTTGGTGGACCAGTTGCCACTGCCCATGGTGCTCACTCCCCGATCGATCAAGGCGTTGGGATCTGTGCGCGCGAGGTCGGCCGGAGGGCCGGCCGCGCGCCGTGCGGAATCGACCGGACTCCGCGCGGTGCGAAGTCGGGTCGAGTCTGCGTCATACCGAATCGACCGGCCGGTTCCGGTCGCGGCGCTGGTCGCCGGTGCGGACGGGGCCGGTGCCGGCCGCCGGGTCCTTGCTCTCGCGGCGCGTGGGCATCGCGAACGGCCGGAAGCGGCGCGGGCCGTAGAGCTTGCCGAGCAGTTCGTCCAGCTCGCCGAGCAGCTTCCAGGCGTCGTGCGGACGCCGGGCGGGAGCGGGCAGCGAGCAGCCCCGGGCGAAGCGCAGCAGCGGCTTGGGCGCGTCCGCGGCGAGCAGGTCGGTGATGCACCGGGTCGCCATGTACACGTCGGCGGCGGTCTCCGGCGGCTGCTTGCCGGGGATCTCCGGCGGATACAGGTCCGCATGCCGGTCGATCATCGCCGGCACGTGCTCGACCGCCTTGGCGCGCAGGACCGCCTCCGGCCGGTCGGCGTCGCCCGGTCCGTCGAGCAGCACCGAGTAGCACCAGTCGACCAGGACCAGGCCGTGGTCGCGCGGGTGGATCAGCACGTGGTCGGGGGTGATCGCGCCGTGCACGACGCCGGCCCGGTGCGCGTACCCGATCGCGACCAGCAGGCGACGCCACATCCAGGCCACGTCGCGCGCGTCCAGGCCGTCCGGATACGCCTCGCGCACCTCGGTCAACGAGCGGAAACCGCGCACCCGTTCGATGACGTTGGCACGCCGTTCGACGCCGCTCTCGGCGTCCCGGTGCCGAAACGTCTCGATCAGCCGGGGCACGTAGTTCGCGTACTCGGGATCGCCCTCACGGGCGATCCGCTCCAGCGCGGTGGCCTCGCGCTCCATCAGGTCGTTGTCGCTCACCGACCGCGGCAGCTTGAGCAACGCCCGCGCCTCGCCGTCGTCCTCGGCCCGGTAGCCGACCTTGTACAGCGTGGCTATGTCGCCCCGAGCGCGCTCCTCGCCGACCGAGTAGACCCGGCGCTTGGTGGTGATCACCACCTGACGGCCGGTCACGCCGGTGATGTCCTGCTGATAGCGGTTCCACAGCTCGCCCAGGTCGGTGAACGCGCGGGCGGCCTCGGCCCGGCGGTCGGCGGGCGCGGTGTCCGGGTGGAGCAGCCGGGCGAGTTGTCGATAGGTGCGGTTGCCGGCCCGCAGACAGGCCTCCGGGGTGCCGTCGTAGGGCCCGAAGACGCCTTGCGGGTCCGGCGCCTCGCTCAGCAGGTCGAGCGCGGCCGTGAAGGTCGTGGGGGTGGTCGAGGTGGTGCCGGGCGTCCTTGTCATCGGGAGTCCTCCTCCGGGGACGGGCGCAGCAGCGCCGGGTGCAGCAGACGTGCGGGGCCCGCGCGGTACAGCCGGGCGCGGCGACCGCCGCGAGCCCCGCCGCGCGCGGTGGTGGCGCCGGTGTCCTCGACGAAGCCGGGCACCGACAGCACCTTGCGGTGGAAATTGCCGGCGTGCATGGGCTGTCCCCACACCGCCTGGTAGACCTCGCGCAGTTCGGTGACGGTGAACTCCTCACCCGCGAACGCGGTGGCCAGTGGCGAGTATTCGAGTTTGGCGCGGGCGCGCTCCAGGCCGTCGGCGAGGATGCGCGCGTGGTCGAAGGCCAGCGTGTCCGGATCGACCTCGGCGACCGGCACCCACAGCGCGTGGGCGGCGTCGCCGCCGGCGGTCGGATCGGGCAGGTCCGGCGCGAAGGCCAGGTGGGCGACCGAGACGATCCGCATCCGCGGATCGCGCCCGGGCGCACCGTAGGTGCCCAGTTGTTCGAGGTGCACCCGGGCCGGCCGGGCGCCGGCGGCGAGCCCGGTCTCCTCGGCCAGTTCGCGCTCGGCGGCCTCGCCCAGGTCTTCCTCCCGTCGGGTGCCGTCCGCGCCGACCACCGGCCGCACGAAGCCGCCGGGCAGCGCGAGCCGCCCGGCGAAGGGCATCTCGCCGCGCCGCACGAGCAGCACGTGCAGCGCCTTGGCCGGATCCTCGCCGGTACCGTCCGGCTCGGCGCCCGCCCGACGGGCGCCGCCGAGCGGGCGGATCGTCAGCGCGACGATGTCGACGGTCACCGCGATCGGATCCCAGGCCCTGGGGTCGTAGGACGCGAGCCAGTCGCGTTCGGTGGTGGCGGTGTCGGCCATGTCGCACTTCCCTCCGATGTGCCCGCTGCGATGCAGGTCCGACGCAGCCCCGGCGGTTCACGTTCCCGACACCGACTCGACGGTTGTTCTCCGGTTGAGATGTTCTTACGTTGAGAACAACATACACCGCGACCCGAACACCGGCGAGGGGGTTATCCCTCGAAGAGTCGCCTCCCTCTGGTAGGCATGGGCGATCCATTCGCCGCCCGCGTGCGGGCCACCGGCGGCGGCCCCGAACACCCGAGCAGATGCGGAGAAGGTGGCATGTCCGATATGACCGGTCCCGACATGAACGCCGTCGTGGGCGAGCAGGACCTACTGCTCGTCACGCTCGACGCGCTGCGCTACGACGTGGCCGTCGAACTCGCCGCCGCCGGCCGGCTGCCCAACCTCTCCCGGGTCCTGCCCGAGGGCGGCTGGCAGCGCCGCTACACCCCGGCCAACCTCGCCTTCGCCGCGCACACCGCGTTCCTGGCGGGCTATCTGCCCACCCCGGAGGGCCCCGGCCCGCACCCGCGCCTGTTCGCCGCCCGGCTCGGCGACACCGAGTCCACGAACGCGCACACATGGCTGTTCGACACCCCGGACCTGCCCAGCGCGCTGACCAAGGCGGGTTACCACACCGCCTGCATCGGCGGGGTCGGCTGCTTCGACAAGCAGGGCGCGCTCGACTCGGTGCTGCCGGGGATGTTCGCCGAGAGCCACTGGGACCCCGAACTCGGCGTCACCTCACCGATCTCGTTCGAGGCCCAGGTCGCCCGCGCCGAACTGGTGGTCGGCGGCCTGGACCCGGACCGCCGGCTCTTCCTGCTCGTCGACGTCGCCGCCATCGGCCGGCCGAACTGGTTCCACACCCCGGGCGCCACCGCCGCCGACGGCGACAACCGCGACACCCACGCCGCCGCACTGGAGTACGTGGACCGGCACATCGGCCGGCTGTTTCGCGCGATGAGCTGCCGCAGGCCCTGCTTCGCGATCGTCACCGGCGACCACGGCACCGCCTACGACGAACGCGCGCAGGCCGCCCGCGAGGTGGAGTGGACCGTCCCGTACGCACACTTCACGATGAACCCCGGCGAGTGGTGAGCGCCGCCCGGTGAGGGCGCCCCGGAGCCGCTCGTGGATCAAGTTGGCGAACCGAACGCGGATCCGGTAAGTTTTCGCCGCGCAGGCCCCAATAGCTCAGTCGGTAGAGCGTCTCCATGGTAAGGAGAAGGTCTACGGTTCGATTCCGTATTGGGGCTCCAGGCAAAGCGAGAGGCCCCCCGGTTCGCCGGGGGGCCTCTCGTGTTTCGCCGGTCCACCCCTCGGGGCGTCCGGGCCGGATCTTTCGCCGACCTTTCACCGGCGCGCGACCGCGAAGCGGCCGCCGAACGGCGGGCTCAGCCGAACCGGGCCGTCAATCGCGCGTCCAGGCCCGCGAGATGGTCCCGCCCGTACGGGCCGTTCTCCAGGCCCGCCAGCAGGGCGGGCGGCAGGTCCTGGGTGTACTGCGCCGAGCAACTCGCCGCCGCGAGCGCGATGGTGGCCACCGTGTCCACGTCGCCGGTGTACGCCACGCATGCCTTCAGCAACGCGGCCGTGCCGGTGTGCGCGGCCAGTGCGGTGATCGCCGCGCGGGTGCTGTCCATGCCCGGCGAGCCGACCTTGCCGCGCCACGGCTGCGCCCACACGGCCGGGCCCGTCGAGGCCGGCAGCGTCGCCACCAGCCACATCGGCAGCTCGGCGACCGGGCCCAGGTCGTACCGGCAGTAGTGCACCGCGAGCGCCGCCGCGGTCGCCGAGGTCATCCCGCCGAGCGTGCGGTGGGTGATCCGGGCCTGGAGCGCGGCCGTGCGGCGCACGTCGGCGAGATCCGGCAGCAGGCCCAGCACACCCGCACGCATCGCCGCGCCGCTCTTGTCGCTCTCCGGCCGCAACACCTCCAGCAGCTCCGTGCCGTCGGCGACTTCCTCCAATACGCCCCGAAATCCCCGCGCGTATCCGGCGCGCGCGTCGCGCTTGTACGCCCGCACGAACAGGTCCGCGAGCGCCGGTATCCCGTGATCGTCACCGAGCAACCATTCGGCGACCGCGATACTCATCTGCGTGTCGTCGGTGTATCGGCCGGGCAGCACGTCACGATGACGAGGATGCTGCACATAACCGGCGAGTGTGTTGCCTCGCACGACGAACGCTCGATCCGCGTACTCGAACCCGGCTCCGTACGCGTCCGCGACCGCGAGTTCGACCAACATCGAGACCACACCCTCCCCTCGGGCGGTCCGCCGTTCACCCGCGGCGACGACGCCCCACCTCGCCGACTCAAGCCGGTAGAGCGTACCGTTGCCCGGGGGCGGCAACCTGATGGTCCGTCAGTCGTCGCGTGGGGAGCCCTGCGTGCGCCGGAGCGCGAGGGCGTACGCCACAATTCGGTACGGACCCGCGCGCACCACCTGTCCCTCTCCGGAGTGATGCTCCTCGCGCCGTGTCCAACTACAAGACGTTTCCGCGCCGCGGCGGATACCGTCAACGATGATCACGCGATCGTCGGGACACACCGGAGGTACCAACCGGCTCGTCCGAACGGGTGATAACGGGTGATGTGGCTCGTTCACACGGCCGCTGGGGATTGCGGCCGGCTCGTCCGAGCGGCGACCGCACCGACATTGCGCGGTGGCGGATCGCCCCCGAGGAGGAAAGGTGGGGCGGTGGATCGACCATCGTGGGCGCCGGGCACAGCGTGGGTCCAGGCGTGCCGGGGGGACGGCATGTGCGCCCGGACCACCGTGGGGAGCGCAGGGTGAACGGCGGTACGGACGACGCGCGGGCCGACGGGGCCGGGGCGTCGCTGAGCCGATTCGCCCGCGACTGGGCCCGCACCATCGAGGGCACCAGTTTCGTCCCGTTGAGCGGTGCCGAGATCGAGCAATACCTGCGCGAGCAGGCCTTGCGCCTGGCGCAGGCGCTGCGCACCGAGCCGTTCGACCCGGCCATCGCGCGCGAGGTCGGCGCGTCCCTCGTCGGCGAACACTTCACCGGCAGCGGCACGCTGGAGCGCACGCTGGGACTGGTCGGCCCGTGGTGGCCCATCCTGTGTCGCGAAGCGGTCGGCCGCGGCGAGGACCCCGACGCATACCTGGAGCGGATCGCCGCGCTGATGGGCGCCCTCGCCGCGGGCTACGCGGAGGCGCTGCGCCGGCGCACTCTGGACGAGCAGGAGGCCATCCACGCCGCCGTCCTGGTCGCCCGGGACAGCGCCGAGCACGCACTGCACACGAGTGAAGCGCGCTTTCGGGCGGTTTTCGATCAGGCCGCTATCGGCATCGGGATCGGCGACGTCGACGGCAACGTGATCGACGTCAACCAGGCGATGACCACGATGTTCGCGGCCAGCGTCGAGGAGATGTGCAAGCGGCAGGTCCGCGACTTCATGCACGACGGCGACACCGACCACATGTGGAAGCTCTACGACGAGTTGATCACCGGCGAACGCGACCACTTCGCCCTGGAGAAGCAGTTCGAGAAGGCCGACGGCGAGACGCTGTGGACACACCTGTCGTTGTCCCTGGTCCGCGACTCCAAGGGCAACCCCGAGTACCAGGTCTGCATGCTGGAGGACGTCACCGACCGGCATCGCCTGCACACCCGCCTGCGCCATCAGGCGATGCACGACCAGCTCACCGGGCTGCCCAACCGGGCGCTGTTCGTCGAGCGGCTGACCGCGGCGTTCGAACACCCGGGCCCCGGTGACCGGGTCGGCCTGTGCTACCTGGACCTGGACGGGTTCAAGGTGGTCAACGACAGCCTCGGGCACGACGTGGGCGACCAGTTGCTGGTCGCGGTCGCCCGACGGCTGAGCCGCTACGCGGGCCAGGCCGGGCACCTGATGGCCCGGATGGGCGGCGACGAGTTCGTCATCCTGGTCGAGCACTCCACCGGCACCGGACAGGTCGTGGCGCTGGCGGACGGCGTGTTCGCCGCACTGCGCGAGCCGTTCCGGATCCGCGGCCACGACCTGACGGTGACCGCCAGCATCGGCATCGTCGAGCGGCCGGTGGCCGGCACCAGCCCGGCGGACACGCTGCGTGCGGCCGACATAACGCTCTACTGGGCCAAATCCGACGGACGCGGGCGCTGGACGGTGTTCGACACCGACCGCAACGACCGCGAGGTGGCCCGCTACACGCTGTCCGCGGAGATGCCCGCCGCACTGCACCACGGCGAGTTCTACGTCGACTACCAGCCACTCGTCTCGCTCGCCGACGGCGGTGTGCTCGGCGTCGAGGCGCTGGTGCGCTGGCGCCATCCGCGCAACGGCCTGGTCGGCCCGGACCGCTTCATCGGCCTGGCCGAGGAGACCGGGCTGATCGTGCCGCTGGGCATGCACGTGCTGGAGCAGGCCTGCCGCGAGGCGCGCCGCTGGCAGGACCTGGAGCCGGACGGCGCGCCGTTCATCAGCGTCAACCTGGCCGAACGCCAGTGCCGCGAACCGGGCCTGGTCCGCCAGGTGGAGCGGGTGCTGGCGGAGACGGGTCTGGACCCGGGCCGGCTGCAATTCGAGCTGACCGAGAGTCAGATCATGTCCACCGACGGTGGCCCGCTGGAGCGACTGCGCGAACTGGCCGCGATGGGTATCCGGATCGCGATCGACGACTTCGGCACCGGCTACTCGAACCTGGCCTATCTGCGCCGACTGCCGGTCTGCGAGCTGAAGATCGCCGGCTCCTTCGTCGAGGGCCTGCGCCAACCCGGCGACTCCGACCCGGTGGACGGCCGGATCGTGGCCTCGCTGGTCGAACTGGCGCACGCAATCGGGCTGACGGTGACCGCCGAGGGCATCGAGACGGCGGTGCAGGCGGAGCGGCTGCGGGCGATCGGCTGCGACGCCGGGCAGGGCTGGTACTTCTCCCGGCCCGGGCCGCCGGATCGCATCGAGGGCATGTTGGCGGGGGTCAAGGAACGCAGTTGACGGTGGGGGGCACGCCGGCCGGCTCGACCGGCGGCCCCTGTCGGCGGTGCGGTGTGGGCCGGCGGGCGGGCGGTTGCCGGGCGCGGGTCGGGCTGCCCCGGGTGACGGGTGCGGGTCGGGCCGCTCCGGTGGGGCGCGCGAGTCGGGCCGCGCGGGTGAAGTGCGCCCGGTCGGGCCGCTCGGACGGGGCGGGTGCGGGTGGCGCGCGCGGGTCGGCGGCCTGATACCCGTAGTACTTCGGAGCCACGCGGCGGGTGAGCCCCCGGGCGGGACGTCGGCGGGTGGGGGCGGCGCCTAGCGTCGGTGCCGGGGGCGCGCTCGGGGCCCGCCCGGACGGCGGAGGTGCGGCGTGCCTAGGGTTGATCTTGTGCGGGGGGAGAGTGGGGGCCGGATCGGGGGCGTGGCGGGCGCGGTGGCGCGCACGCTGCGTACGGACCTGTGGACGGCCACGCCCGACCCGCTTCCGCGCGGCTGGCGGGACTGGCAGCCCGCGTCCGCGGTGTTGTTGGTCGTCCTCGCCGTCCCGGTCGGGGTGATCAACATCAACCAGTTGATCTGGCAGTACGGCCTGGGCCTCTGGGCCGGCGTACTGCTCGGCGCGATCGCGCCGGTGGCGGTCGTGGCCGCGATGTTCCGGCCGGTGCAGGCCTGGTGGGCGGTGACCGCGGCGATGGCCGTGGTCGCGTTGGTGGCGAACCCGCACAGCCCGCAGATGTTCCCGTGGACCGGAGCGGGGATCGTGCTGCACGCCGCCGCGGTGTTCCTGGTCGCGCTGCGGGCGCGGCCGCGCGTCACGGTCGAGGTGCTGGCGCTCAGCGTGCTGGTCGGGCTGCTGGTCCACGTCGCGTTCCTCTCCCCCATGCACAACCTCGACCTGTATTCGGCCGGGCTGACCCTGACCGTGGCCGCGGTGGTCGGCGCCTCGCTGCGCGGGCGGCGGCAGGCCCGGACCGAGTTGGTGGTCCAGGCCGAAATCACCGCCGAGGAACGGGCCCGGCGCACGCTGCTGGAGGAACGCACCCGGATCGCCCGCGAGTTGCACGACGTCGTCGCACACCACATGTCGGTGATCTCGATCCAGGCCCAGGTCGCGCCGCATCTGGTGGACAACCCGTCCGACGCGCTCAAGGAGAACCTGACCGGCATCCGGGCGAACGCGATCGACGCGCTCGTCGAACTGCGCCGGGTGCTGGGCGTGCTGCGCTCCGAGGACGAGCTGTCCGATGCCACGCGACACACGCCGCAGCCCACCCTGGACCGGCTGGACGAGTTGGTCGACAACGTGCGCGGCGCGGGTCTGCGGGTCGACACCCGGATCATTGGCGAGCGACGGGCACTGCCGCCCGGGGTCGAGTTGTCCGCGTTCCGGATCGTGCAGGAGGCGCTCAGCAACGTGTTGCGGCACGCGCCGGGAGCGGCGACTCGGGTGGAGCTGGGATATCAGGCGACCGGCCTGGCCATCCGGATCGCCAACACCGCGACCGAACCGGCCGGCCGGCCCGATCGGCCGACCCCGCCGGGCGGCGGACACGGGGTGCTCGGGATGCGCGAGCGAGTCGCCATGCTGGGCGGCGAGTTCGCCGACGGGCCGATTCCCGGCGGCGGTTACGAGGTAGTGGCAAGACTTCCGTTGGAGGACGATTCGTGACCATCCGGGTGTTGATCGCCGACGACCAGGTGATGGTCCGGCAGGGCTTCACCGTACTGCTCAACGCGGAGCCCGACATCGAGGTGGTCGGTCAGGCCGTGGACGGCCTCGACGCGGTCGAACAGGTGGCCGAACTGGCGCCCGACGTGGTGCTGATGGACGTCCGGATGCCTCGGCTCGGCGGCATCGAGGCCACCGGGCGGATCACCGGCTCCGCCGACGCGGTGGCCAAGGTGCTCGTGCTGACCACGTTCGACCTGGACGAATACGTGTACGAGGCGCTGCGCGCGGGCGCGTCCGGCTTCCTGCTCAAGGACGCCTCGGCCGAGGAACTCGCCCACGCGGTACGGGTGGTGGCGGCCGGCGACGCGCTGCTCGCGCCGAACCTGACCAAGCGGCTGATCGGCGAGTTCTCCCGCCTGGCCGGCGCCCCGCGGGCCCCGCTCAAGGACCGCGTCGGCGACCTCACCGAACGCGAGACCGAGGTCCTGTCCCTGATCGCCCAGGGCCTGTCCAACGCCGAGATCGCCGCCCGCCTGGTGGTGGCCGAGCAGACGGTGAAGACCCACGTCGGCCGCATCCTGGTCAAACTCGGCCTCCGCGACCGAACCCAGGCCGCGGTCTACGCCTATGAAACCGGCCTGGTGCGACCGGCGGGCTACTGAGCGTGCGACTGGAGAGGGGGCGGTGCTCGGGCCCTTCGGGGTTGCGGTGCCGACGTCGGGGGCTTGTTGGGCTTCGTGGGCGGGCGTGGGTTGTCGGTCGAGGTGGTTAGCGTGTGCGGCGGTGGAGTTGAGCCACCGTCAATTCGACTATCCCGATGGAGGTTCGCCGTGTTCCGTCAAGGCGACATCCTGTTGCAGCCGATCGGCGAGCGGGCCGTGCCGACCGGCGTCGAGGCGCTGCCGACCAAGCCCCGGGACGCGCGCGGCCGGCTGGTGCTGGCGCTCGGTGAGGCCACCGGGCACGCCCACGCGGTCGTCGGCGAGGGCACCCTCTACCTGGCCCCGGAACCGATGCTGATCGGCCACCTGCACCTGGACGAGGCCACCCGGATCGTGCACGAGGAACATGCCACGATCGACCTCCCCAAGGGCTGGTACCGCGTGGTCCGCCAACGCGAATACATCCCGGGCGCGGTCCGGATGGTCGCCGATTAGGCCGTGTTCGGCGGAACTCGGCGCGATCGTGCCGCCCGCCCGGCCGGCCGGCCCGAGCACCGGGCGTACGCATCCCGACCCGACCCGGACGCAACCGCAAGTCATGGGAGACACGATGGCCACGCCGCCCCGCAAGTTGCCCGGGATCGCGCTGCCCCGCAAGGCGCCCGCGCCGCGACCGCCGGCCCCGCCCGCCGCGCCCGCCAACCCGGCGGCCGCCGCCTGGGCGGCGCTGCGGGCCCGCGAGGCCGAGGCCGCCCGCGCGGCCGCACCGGCGCCCGCTCCCCCGCGCCCACGCGTCGCCGCCCCGACACCGGCCTCCGCTCCCGCCGGGACGGCCGCCGACTCGGCGCGGCCGGCCGCCCGAGGAGCGGCACCGATCGCCGACCGGGCGCATCGAACCCCGCTGCACGCCCCGGGCCGCGCGACCGACGAGCCCGCCCGGACGGCCTCCGAGGGCGCGCGGTCGGCCCCGGCCGGCGAGCGCAGGAGGCCCACCCCGCATCACGCCCCGGCTCCGCGGCACGCTTCCGTGCTCGGCCTGGCCGACCGGTTGGCGCTGGCCGAGGCCACCACGGACTGGGCGCACGTCGCCGCCGCCACCGGCCCCGCCGATCGACCCGCCGCCGAGGAGGCCATCCGGGCCGTGTACCGGGCCGCGGGATTGCCCGAACCGGAGCGGGTGGTCTGGTACGACTCGCCGCTCGCGGCGGCGGTGGCCGCGGCCGTGGCGGCGGGCAGTTGCAAGCCCGCCGATCTGGCCGCCACCCGGCTGTCGGTGAAGGTGCCCGGCCGCCCGGGCCGTCCCGTGCAGGAACGGCTCTGGAGCGGCCCCTGGACGGCCGCCAAGGCCGAGGCCACCGCGTTGCTGGGCCCGGCCGGCTGGGATCTGGCCTGGGCCGAGGGCGCCGATCGGCTGTGGGAGCCCACCCGGCAGCTGACCGAGCGGATCCGCGAGGCCGTGCATTCCGGCGTGGGCGCGTGGGATCCCTCCGTGCGCACCCCCGCCTCGCGCGGTCGGTGGGACGTCGCGGACAAGGTCCGCGCGACCACACACAGCGCCCTGGGCGGCCAGCACGACGCGGCCTGGCTCGCGGTCTTCGACGGGCTCAAGGAGCGCTTCCCGCAGTTCGACTTCCCGGTCCTGGCCGAACTCGGCGAGGTGGCCCGGCACATCGGCTGGTGGTGGCCGTACGAGCGGGTCGTGCTGGTCAGCGAGCGGCCCACCACGATGCACCGGGACGACCAGTCGCGGCTGCACAACGGCGACGGCCCGGCACTGACCTACGCCGACGGCTTCGCGTTGCACGCGTGGCGCGGCATGCCCGTCCCGGCCGACTTCGTCGGCGGCCTGGGCCCCGGCGGCAGCCGGCTGACCGTGCGCGCGATCCACAACGAGGACAACGCCGAACTGCGCCGGGTGATGCTGGAGATCTACGGCTACGACCGCTACCTGCGCGAGGTCGGCGCCCAGCCGCTGGACCGGGACGAGACCGGCGTGTTGTGGGAGATCGAACTCGACGACGACGAGCCGATCGTGATGGTCGAGGTGCTCAACTCCACCCCCGAACCCGACGGCAGCACCCGCACGTACTGGCTGCGCGTGCCCCCGGACACCCGAACCGCCCGCGAGGGCGTCGCCTGGACCTTCGGCCTGAGCCCGGAGAACTACCGCCCACTGCACGAGACCTGACGCCCGATCACCGCGACCGCGCCCAGCCACCGCCACCGACCCGGCACACCCGACACCACCCCCACCGGCCGCCCCTCAGTGCGGAATCGCCTGCGCGGTGAACACGCGCGGACCGTACCAAGGCGGTCACGTCGTGCGTCAAGGCGGTTTCGGGGGGCTCAGGCCGAACCCCGCGCCGCCGCCCGGTACTCGTCGACGAGCAGGCGTTTGTACAGCTTTCCGGTCGGGTGCCGCGGCAACTCGGTGCGGAAGTCCACCGAGCGGGGGCATTTGTAGTGCGCGATCCGCGCCCGGCAGTAGGCGATCAGCTCGTGTGCCAACTCCGGCCCCGCCGCGGTGCCTTCGGCCGGCTGTACGACCGCCTTGACCTGTTCGCCCAGTTCCGCGTCCGGGACACCGAACACCGCGACGTCGGCGATCGCGGGATGCAGCGCGAGCAGGTTCTCCACTTCCTGCGGATAGACGTTCACCCCGCCGCTGATGATCGTGTGTGATTGGCGGTCCGTCAGATACAGGTAGCCGTCCGCGTCCAGGTGGCCGATGTCGCCCAGGGTGGTCCACCCCCGGCCGGCCGGGTCGCGGCCGGCCTCGGTCCTGGCCGGGTCGCGGTGATACGAGAACTGCGGCCCGTCGGCGAAGTAGACGATGCCGTCCCGACCCACCGGCAGTTCGCGGCCCGCGTCGTCGCAGATGTGCGGCGTGCCCAGGATCGGCCGCCCCACCGTGCCCCGATGCGCGAGCCATTCCTCGGGGGTGCAGCCGATGTAGCCGTTGCCCTCGGTGCCGGCGTAGTACTCGTACAGCACCGGTCCCCACCAGTCCAGCATGCGTTCCTTGACCTCGGGCGGACACGGCGCGGCGGCGTGCACCGCGTAGCGCAGCGACGACAGGTCGTAGCGTTCGCGCACCTCGGCGGGCAGCTTGAGCATCCGGACGAACATCGTCGGCACCCACTGGCTGTGCGTCACCCGATGGCGTTCGATCGCGGCCAGCGCGGCCTCCGGGTCGAAGCGGTCCAGGACGACCACGGTGTGCCCGCCGCGCAGGAACTGCATGCAGTAGCGCAGCGGCGCCGCGTGGTAGAGCGGCGCGGGACACAGGTAGACGTCACCGCCCTCGCCCGAGGTGTTCATCCCGTACAGCGCACCGATCAGGTGATACAGCGTCAGGGCCGGGCCGGTGCCCAGCGGGTGGCGCGCTCGGTCGGGCAGTACGCCCTTGGGCCGGCCGGTGGTGCCGGAGGAGTAGAGCATGTCCGCGCCCTCGACCTCGGTGGCGATCGGCGTGCTCGGACAGGTGCGGACCGCCACCTCGTACGGTTCGAAACCGGGTGCCGCGCCGTCCAGCATCAGCCACCGTTCCACCCGGGGCGCCCGGTCGCGGATGGCGCTCGCCAGGGCGGCCAGCGCGGCGGAGGAGACGAACACGCGGGCTCCGCAGTTGTCCACGACGTAGGCCAGTTCGTCGGGGTGCAGCCGTACGCCCACCGGCGTGTAGATCAGCCCGGAGCGCTGCGCGGCCCACGTGAGCGCGAGGTAGAGCGGATGGTTCTCCAGCGCGATGGCGAGGTGGTCCCCCGGGCGCAGCCCGGCGTCGTACAGCAGGTGGGCGAAGCGGTTGGATTCCGCGTCCAGTTCGGCATAGCGGACGACCCGGCCGGTGCCGGCCATGATCACGGCGGGGCGGTGGGGGTGCGCGGCGGCGATGACACCGGGATGCATGGCGATCCTCGTCTCGGTGCGACGGTGTCCCGCCCCCCGAGCCGGGCGCGGGCTCCTGAGCTTCCGTTCGGATGGCGCCGCAGAAGTCTCGCACCGTACCTGCCCGTATTGAAGAGATCGACCGGGTCGGACCGGCCGCGCCGGGCGCGGCACGCCCTCAGTGCAGCGGTCGGCCGCCCGTGAAGGCCGGCCCGCGCACCTCGCCGCCCGGTGCCGTGGCCAACTCGCGCCCCAGCCACTCGAACGCGGCCGGCAGGCCCCTGGCCCAGGTGCCGAAGTTGTGCCCGCCGGACGGCTCTATCCGCACCTTCACGGTGTCCGTCGGCCGCATCTTGCGGGCGAACTCGCGCGCCTCCCGGGCCGTCTTGCCCTCACCCTTGGCCGCGAACAGGTACATCCGTACCGGCGGCCTGCGCGCGTCGTCGATGGTGTGCAGCGGGCTGTTGGCCCGGCGCAGCGCCTCGTCGCCCCGGTACAGGTCGCCGGTGGTCATGTCGGTGATCGCCTTGAAGTAGCCGGACAGGCTGGCCGCGGCGATGTAGCGGTCGGGGTGGCGCAGGGCCAGGTTCACCGAGCAGAAGCCGCCGGTGGAGTAGCCCATCAGGCCCCACCCGGCCGGCGCGGGCGCGGTGCGGAAGTTGGCCGCTATCGCGTCCGGCACGTCCTGGCCGAGATAGGTGTCGGCCCGGGCACCGCCGGGGGCGTCCACACACTCGCTGTCCCGGCCCGCGATCGGGTTCTGCGCGGCGATCACCACGATCGTCGGCGGCATCCGGCCCGATTCCATCAGCCCGGAGAGCATCTGGTGCACCTTCATCCGGCGCAGCCACGTGTCGGGGGTGCCGGGGAAGCCGGAGGTGAGCTGGATCACCGGGAAGCGGGCGCGGGCGTTCTCCTGGGTGAAGTAGGCGGCGGGCAGGTAGACGAAGGTGTCCAGCTTGTAGCCGGTGCGGGTGCCCTGGATGGTGGTGTTGACCAGCACCCCGTGTTTGGGGTCCGCGCCGCGCCGCCGCGGGTGCGGGGTCCTGGGCTGGTCGGTCAGCGGGGGCTTGGTGACCATGAACGGCAGGCCCTTGCCGTTGTCGTCGGAGAACGGGACGGCCGGCCTGGGGTCGAGGTGCTTGACCTTGACGGTGGACACCGGCACGTCCGGCACCGGCGGCCCGTCCGCGATGTGCATCAGGTCGGACAGGGTCGAGTAGAAGTACATCTGCGCGTTGACCGCGGCCAGGATGGTGAAGGTGACCATGAGCTGGGTGAACAGCAGCGTGCAGATCCGGCGGGTGCGTTGGAGCGTGGGGCGGTTCCAGAACCAGATGGTGGCGAAGGCGGTACCGGCGGTGGCCACAGCCATGCCTATGACGAACCACACGCTCGTGATGTCCACGTCCCAGAAGGGGCGCCCCGCCAATACTTGATCCACGCTCCCACTGCCTTCTTCGCCGGGCCGACCGATGGCGCCGGTCCCGGCGAGCACCCGCACAGTCGCGCCGGGAGCGGAGCAGCCTGCCTGTCTATTTTGTGCCCGGCCACATCCTGCCGCGTCGATCCCGAGTCCCGAACCGGGTCATTCACAAGTCGCACGCGAGCGGGCCGAGTCCTCCGTGGTCACAGGGGTGAGGGGTACGCGCGTAGGGGGTGACCACCGCGAACCCCCCTCATACGGGGCGATCAGTACGAACGCGGCAATCCGAGGGTGTGCTGCGCCACGTGATTGAGGATCATCTCCCGGCTCACCGGCGCGATCCGCAGTGTCCGGGCCATGCCCCACAGCGGGACCAGGCCGTAGTCGCGGCTCATGCCGTTGCCGCCGTGGGTCTGGATGGCGGCGTCCACCGCGTGGATGGCGGCCTCGGCGGCGGCGTACTTGGCCATGTTGGCGGCCTCCCCGGCGGCCTTGGCCATCGCCGCGCCCGCGTCGTGCAGCCGGGCGGCCCGGGCCGTCATCAACGCGGCCAGTTCGACCTCGATGGCGGCCTCGGCGAGCGGGTGGGCGATCGCCTGGTGGGTGCCGATCGGGCGGCCCCACACCTCGCGGGTGCGGGCGTAGTCGACGGCGCGGGCGAGCGCGTACCGGGCGATGCCCACTCCCAGTGCCGCGCCGGTCACCCGCTCCGGGTTGAGGCCGTGGAAGACCTGGCGCAGCCCGTCGCCCTCGGTGCCGATCAACCGGTCGGCGGGCACCGGTACGTCGTCGAAGAAGAGCGTGAACTGCCGCTCGGGTGCCGAGCCTTCGATCGCCAGCGGGGTTGCGCTCAGCCGCGGGTCGGCGGCGTCGACCAGGAACAGCGAGAGCCGGCCGCGACCGGAGCCGGGGTCGGTGCCGGTGCGGGCGACCACCAGGATGGCGTCGGCCTCGTCGACTCCGGAGATGAACTGCTTGGTGCCGCGCAACAACCAGCGGTCGCCGTCCCGGGTGGCCGTGGTGGCCAGGCGGTGGGTGTTGGAGCCGGCGTCCGGTTCGGTGATCGCGAACACGATCTTGCCCAGGCCCGCCGCCAGGCGCGGCAGCCAGGTGCTCTTCTGCTCGGCGGTGCCGAACCGGGTGAGCACCTCGCCGGCGATCGCGCCGGAGACCAGGAGCAGCAGCAACGGGCAGCCGTGCGCGGCCACCTCTTCGCACACGATCGCCAGTTCCACCAGGCCGCCACCGCCACCGCCGTACTCCTCGGGCAGATTGACGCCGATGTAGCCGTGTCTGCCGAGCGCCTGCCACAACTCGGTGGTGGGTGTGCGGTCGCGGCTGTGCTCGGCGAAGTAGCCGGGGCCGAATCCGTCGGTGATCGCGCCCACCGCCGCGCGCAGGGCTCGGTGTTCGTCGCTCTCCTCGAAGTGCATGGCTCACCCGTCCAACAGCGTCGTGGGGATGTCGGTGTGCCGGGACCGGATGTACTCGGCCAGGCCCTTGGCCTGCGGGTCCGGGCGGGTGGAGGCCGCGACACCCTCGCCGAGCAGGCCCACGATCACGAAGTTGAGCGCGCGCAGGTTCGCCAGCACGTACCGCTCGATCGGCAGGGCGGCCGCCTCCGGGAGCAGCTCGCGCAGCCGATCCACCGTCAGATGTCCGCGCAGCCAACGGAATCCGGCATCGTCACGGGCCCACAGGCCCAGGTTGGCGTCGCCGCCCTTGTCGCCGGAGCGGGCGCCGCAGACCAGCCCGAGCGGGACCCGGCGGGTCGGTTCCGCGGTGTGCACGGGTGGTTCGGGCGGCGGGATCGCATCGGGCAGCGGCGCGGTGTGCTCGGGCGGCGCGATCGGGCGGGAGGTGCCGTCGGGCAGCACCACGGCGTGCTCGACCTCGGTCGCCGGGATCCACGCGGCGCGAAAAACGCCGTAGGCGGTCTCGGCGGTGGGCGGGGTGGTGGTGTGAAAACCCGGGTAGCCGGCCAGCGCGAGTTCGACCACCGCGCCGGAGAAGGCCCGACCGACCTTGCCGGGATCGGGATCCTTGACGGTGACCCGCAGATGCGCGGTGGCCTGCTCGTTGGTCGGCGCGTCGGGTCGGTCGTAGCGCAGCAGCCGCACGTCGACCTCGGCGAACCGGTCCCGGCCCCCGAGCGTGTCGAAGAGCATGCGTTCGGCGTGTGCGGCCTTGGCCTCGATGTCCAGGCCGGTGAGCACCATGGTCATGGTGTTGCGGTAGCCGCCGAGTTCGTTGACGGCGACCTTGAGCGTGGGCGGCGGCGGCAGCCCGCGCACCCCGCGGATCCGCACCCGGTCGGGGCCGGCCCGGTCGAGCGTGATGGTGTCGAAGCGGGCCACCGCGTCGGGGTTGGCGTAGGCGGGTCCGGCGATCTCGTACAGGAGTTGCGCGGTGACCGTGCCGATCGACACCAGGCCGCCGGTGCCGTGGTGCTTGGTGATCACCGACGAACCGTCGGCGGCCACCTCCGCGATCGGGAAGCCGGGACGGCGGGTGTCCAGCGCGAAATCGGTGGTCCGGCCGGGGCGTTGCCGCTGCGGGGGCTCGCCGAATGGGTAGTTGCCGCCGGTGGCCTGGGGGCCGCACTCGATCACGTGGCCCGCGACGATCGCGCCGGCGAGCCGGTCGTAGTCGGTGCGCCGCCAGCCGTGCCACCATGCTGCCGGGCCGACCACCAGGGAGGCGTCGGTCACGCGCGGGCAGACCACGATGTCGGCGCCCTCGGCGAGCGCCTCGGCGATGCCCCAGCCGCCGAGGTAGGCGTTGGCGGTCACCGCCCGCGGCCCGGCGTCGATCCGGTCCAGCACGTCGTCGCCGGTCACGTGGGCGATCCGCGGGGCCAGGCCCAGGCGTTGCGCACTCGCCCGCAATCGCTCGGCCAGGCCCGCCGGGTTCAGTCCGCCGGCGTTGGAGACGATCCGGATGCCCCGGTCCAGGCAGGTACCCATGACCTCTTCCAGTTGGGCCACGAAGGTGCGCGCGTAGCCGGCGGTCGGGTCCTTGGCGCGGGCTTTCCACAGGATGGACATGGTCAGTTCGGCCAGGTAGTCGCCGGTGAGTACGTCGATCGGGCCGCCCTCGACCATCTCGCGCGCGGCGGCCCGGCGATCGCCGTAGAAGCCGGAGCAGTTCGCGATCCGGACCGGGCGGCGGGGAGTGGGCGCGTCGGGTGGGGTGTCGTTCGTCGGCTCGTGCGTCGGCCCGTCGGTGGGCTCGTTCGTCGGCTCGGCCGTCCTCTCGTTCATCCGGCCTCCTCCGCGTCGGCGGTCACGATGGCCAACACCGCTCCGGCGTCCACCGGTTCGCCGGGGCCGACCGGCAGTCGGCGAACGATGCCCGAGTGCGGTGCGGTCACCTCGTGTTCCATCTTCATCGCCTCCACGGCCAGCACGAGTTGTCCGGCCGTCACGTGTTCGCCCTCGGCCACCGCCACCCGGACCACCGTGCCGGGCATCGCGGCCAACAGCGAACCGGCGGGTTCGGCGGCGGGTTCGGCCGGTTCCGGCAGCCGTGGCAGCTCGGTGAGTTCGCTCGCGCCCAGCGGGCTGTCCAGGTGGATCGTGTCGCCGACCCGATGTACCTCGATCGTGCGCCGCACACCGTCCGCCGTCAGGTCCACCCGATCCGCGTGGGCGGCGTGAACGACCAGCCCGGGCAGCGGCTTTCCGTCGATCGCGACATGGTCGGGGAGGCGGTAGCACACGACCGTGCGGCCGCCGCCTGCGTCTGCGTAGGTCACCTCCTGGTCGGCGCTGCGGACGTTGCGCCAGCCGCTCGGGATACCGCCCAGGACCGGGGCCGCCGCGCGTCGTTCGGCCTGCCCCGCGAGCGCCGCGGCGGCGGCGTGGATCGCCGGCGCCGCCGGGTCAGCGGCGCACAGTTCGGCGGCGGGATGCCGGTCCAGGAAGCCGGTGTCCGCGTCACCGGCGACGAATTCGGGCGAGCGCAGGATGCCCACGAGCAGGTCGCGGTTGGTGCGGACGCCGTGCAGCCGGGCCCGGGAGAGCGCGTGGGCGAGCCTGCGACACGCCTCGTCACGGGTCGGCGCGTACGCGATCACCTTGGCCAGCAGTGCGTCGTAGTGCGATCCGACCAGACTGCCGTCGGCCACCCCGGCGTCCACCCGGATGCCGTCCCGCTCGGCGATGTGGAAGCGGTGCAACGTGCCGACCGAAGGCGCGTAGTCGCGGATCGGGTCCTCCGCGTACAGCCGGGCCTCGATCGCGTGGCCCGTGGCGACCGGTTCGGTGGGCAGCGGATGGCCCTGGGCGACCAGGAGTTGCAGCCGCACCAGGTCCAGGCCGGTGGTCAGTTCGGTGACCGGGTGCTCGACCTGGAGTCGGGTGTTGACCTCCAAAAGGTGGAACGCGCCGGCCGGGTCGAGCACGAACTCCACGGTGCCCGCCCCGACATAGCCGATCGCCCGACCGGCGGCCACCGCAGCCGCGCACAACCGCTCGCGCAGCGCCGGGTCGACGGCCGGCGACGGGCTCTCCTCGATCAGCTTCTGGTGCCGGCGCTGGATCGAGCAGTCCCGTTCGAAGAGCGCGAGCACCTTCCCGTGGGTGTCCCCGAAGATCTGCACCTCGACGTGCCGGGGGCGCTCCACCAGGCGCTCCAGGAAGACGGTGTCGTCGCCGAACGCGGCGCCCGCCTCGCGCCGCGCGGCGGCCACCGCCTCGGCCAGTGCGGCCGGTTCGTGTACCGCGCGCATGCCTCGGCCTCCACCGCCGAAGGCGGCCTTGACCAGGAGCGGGAAGCCTATCCGGGCGGCCAGTTCGGGTGCGTCGCCGTCCTCGCGGACGATCCCGCCGGGCAGCACCGGCACGCCGGCCGCGCCGAGCAGTTCCTTCGCGGCGAGCTTGTCGCCCATCGCGGCGACGGTCTCCGCCGCGGGTCCCACGAAGACGAGCCCGGCGGCCTCCACCCGCCGTACGAAGTCGGCGTTCTCGGAGAGGAATCCGTAGCCCGGGTGCACCCCGTCGGCGCCGGTCGTGCGGGCCGCCTCGATCAGCAGATCGCCGCGCAGGTAGGTGTCCACGGCGGCGGCGCCGGGCAGCCGGACCGCCTGATCGGCAGCCGCGACGTGTGGCGAGTCGGTGTCCGGATCGGCGTACACGGCCACGGTGTCGATGCCCATGGCGTGCGCGGTGCGGGCGATCCGGACCGCGATCTCGCCGCGGTTGGCGATCAACAGCCTGCGGATGAGCGGCATACGATCCCCTCGGGGTGCGGGTTCCGGGTCGGTGCGGGGGGCGCTTGCGCGCCGGGTCGGGTCGGGTCGGGTCGGGTCGGGTCGGGAACGGAATCGGTTTCCCGGTGGGCGGGTTGCGTGCGCTGCTGTTCGGTCGGGTCCCGAGCGGCGGGTTGCGTGCGGTGCTCTTCGGCCGGGTTCCGGGTCCTCGGGCTGCGTGCGGTGTCTTCGGGCGGCGTCACATGCGGAAGACCCCGTATCCGGTGGTGCCCGCGACCGGTGCCGAGTGGGCCGCGGACAGTGCGATGCCGAGCACGGTGCGGGTGTCGCGTGGATCGATCACACCGTCGTCGTACAGCCGCGCGGTGACGAAGAACGCGTGCGACTCGCGCTCGATCTGCGCCTCGATCGCACTCCGGCGCAGTTCGTCCACCTCCTCGTCGAAGGCGATCCCGCGCGCCGCGGCGGCCTGTCGGCCGACGATGGACAACACGCCGGCCAGTTGCGCGGCGCCCATCACCGCGAGCTTCGCGGTCGGCCAGGCGAACAGCAGCCGAGGGTCGAAGGCGCGGCCCGACATGCCGTAGTTGCCCGCGCCGAAGGACGCACCGATGTTCAGGGTCAGGTGCGGCACGGTCGAGTTGGTCACCGCGTTGATCATCTTGGCGCCGTCCTTGACGATGCCGCCCTGCTCGTACGCGGTGCCGACCATGTAGCCGGTGGTGTTCTGCAGGAACAGCAGCGGGGTGTCCGAGCGGTTGGCCAACTGGATGAACTCGGCGGCCTTCCTGGACTCCTCGCCGAACAGCACACCGCGCGCGTTGGCCAACACCCCGACCGGGAAGCCGTGCACCGACGCCCACCCGGTGACCAGGCTGGTCCCGTAGCCGGGCTTGTACTCGCCGAACCGCGAACCGTCCACCACCCGGGCCAACACCTCGCGCGGATCGAACGGGACGCGCAGGTCCGCCGAGACCAGGCCGAGCACCTCGTCGATGTCGTACAGCGGATCGTCCGCCGGCCGGCTCGGCCCTGGGCCGTGCTTGCGCCAGTTCAGCTCGGACACGATCCGCCGGCCGATCCGCAGGCAGTCGTACTCGTCCACGGCGTAGTGGTCGGCCAGACCGGACACCCGCGCGTGCATCGCGGCGCCGCCCAGTTCCTCGTCGTCGGCCTCCTCGCCCGTGGCCATCCGCACCAGCGGCGGGCCGCCCAGGAACACCTTGGCCTGCCCCGCCACGAGCACCGAGTGGTCGCACAGGCCCGGGATGTACGCACCGCCCGCCGTCGAGTTGCCGAACACCAGCGCAATGGTGGGGATGCCCAGCGCGGACAGCTCGGTCAGGTCGTGGAAGACCCGCCCGCCGGGCACGAACAGCTCGGCCTGGGTGGGCAGATCGGCCCCGCCGGACTCGACCAGGCTGATCACCGGCAGCCGGTTGCGGCGGGCGATCTCCAGCGCGCGCAGGTTCTTGCGGAGCGCGTACGGGTTGAGCGAACCGCCGCGCACCGTCGGGTCGTTGGCGATCAGCACGCACTCCGCGCCGGCAACCGGACCGATTCCGGTGACCAGGCCCGCGCCGACGGTGAACTCGGTGCCCCACGCGGCGAGCGAGGACAGTTCGAGGAAGGGCGCGTCCTGGTCGAGCAGCAGCTCGATCCGCTGACGCGCGGTCAGCCGACCCCGCGCCAGGTGCCGTTCGACGTAGCGCTCGCCGCCGCCGGCGCGGGCCAGGTCGAGCTGTTCGTGCAGCGCCGCGAGCGCGGCGAGCTGTGCCGTGCGGTTGTCCCGGTAGGTGTCCGACCGGGGATCGAGCCGGGAACGAAGAACGGGCACGAACTCGCCTCCTCGCCTGACGAAGCATGTCGACGGATCACGACGGATCGCGACGGTTCTCATGCCACTCGTGCATCTCCACGCGTGTCGACGCATCTCGACGCGTGTCCAAGGCAACTTCCGGATGTTAACGGCCGGTCACTTGGCTACGGAAGGGTCGGGCGATATGCCGCGCGCCGGGCGTCCGCGGTCCCCGGGGCGTGCCGAATGGGCGAGCCGGGCCGGGCGAACCACATGGACCGAGCGGCCCGGACGAGCCGGATGGGCCGTTCGGGTGGCGGCTCGGGCCGCTTGCGGCCGGTCGTCGGCCATGTGGGTCCTCCGGGCGGGGCGGGTCGGGCGGTGGGCATCGCTCCGGTACCCCCTGTCCGGAAAAACACGACACCGACGCGGCCCGGGAATGCCGCGGGCCGCGTCGGTGCGGAGGTCGGTATCGGTGTCGGGTCCGGATCACCCGTGGTGGTGGCCGTGGTGCCCGTGCCGGCCCGCGTGCGGGTCCGCGGCCGCGGGCTGCCCGTGTCCGGACTCGCCGGCCGTCGCGGCGGGCTTGCCGGCCTCGACGGTGAACTCGGCGGTCCGCACCACCCCGCCGTGCTTGAAGTCGAGGAAGAACCGGTACGTGCCGACGCTGGGCAGCTCGGTGTGGAAGGCGATCTCCGGGCCGGCCGGGGTCACCCCGTCGCCTGGCGCGCCGCCCGGGTGTACGTGCAGGTAGGCGAGGTCGCCCTCACGCAGCACCACGAGGTGGCCGAACGCGGCGAGGTAGGGCTCCAGGTCGGTGACGGGCCGGCCGTCCCGGGCGACCGAGAGGGTGATGTGCGCACCCTGCCCGGCGGCCGGCTCGCCGGCCAGGGTCACCGTGTAGCCGTCCACCTCGGCGGTCGGGGCGGGCGCGGGCAGCGGCACCGGACGGAAGTCGCCGGCCACGTGCACGTCCACGCCGAGGGTGAGCGGGGTCCCGGTCGCGGCCGGGGCGAAGTCGGTGAAGACCCGGTACGTGCCGGCTCGGTCGAGGGTCAGCTCCTGCGTCCAGACGCCGTCCTCGCCCAGCACCGGGTGCACGTGGCGGAAGCCGCTCAGGTCGCGGCGGACCACGATCAGATGCAGGTCCTTGTCGTGCTGCGGTAGGTATTCGCGCACCGGGGCTCCGTCGGGACCGTCGATGCGGAACGCGAAGGTCCCGGTGGGGGCGGCGACCGGGACCAGCGTGTAGCCGTCACGGGAGACCCGGAGGCCCTCGGGGGTGGTGGGGGCGGCGGCGTGGTGGGCGTGGACGGTCATGGCGATCTCCCGGGCATCGAGCGGTGCGTCCGAGCGGGTCCCGGGTCGGGCCGCTCGGTGGCCTTGGTGGCGGCCACAACCGAAATCTATACCCCCCTGGGGTATGTCGCAAGTGGTGGGAGCATGGTCGGGACCACTTGGCTGCCAACGCCGTTGGCATCATTCGGGCACCGGGGCACCGGGGCACCGGGGCACCGGGGCACCGGGGCACCGGCACCGGCCGCCTGCCCCCCGAGCACCGCACTCGCGCGGTTCGCTCTGCTCTCCCCGCCGCTGCCGCCGATCCGGGTCGCCGCCCCGGGCCGGGCACCGTCCCGGCGGTCCCGACGCGGCGACCGGGCGGGAAAACGGGATTCGCATCGCACCCGCGATGTCGGATACTGCGGACTCGGCGCCAGGACCACGGGGAAACGAGGATCGGCGAGATGCACACACTGCTGATGGGGGTGGTCGGCTCGACCGCCTACGGGCTGGCCACGGCAGAGTCGGACGAGGACCTGCTCGGCCTGTACATCGCCGACACGCGCAAGGTCCTCGGGCTGGACGGCGCCAACGTGACCAGCGGCTCGCGGGTGACCACGAAGCCCGACGTGACGATGCACGAGCTGGGCAAGTACTGCGGGCTGGCCCTCAAGTGCAACCCGACGGTGACCGAGCTGCTCTGGCTTCCCGAGTACCGGGTCGAGACCGAGGCCGGCCGCCGACTCCGGGCGCTGCGTGGTGCGTTCCTGTCCACGGAGTACGTACGGTCCGCCTACGGCGGCTACGCCGTCCAGCAGGCCAGGCGGCTGCTCGGCCGGCACGAGGCGGGCAAGGAGGGCTTCTCCGCCGACACGGCCAAGCGCACCGCCAAACACGGCCGACACTGCCTGCGGCTGCTGTTCCAGGGGCAACAGCTGCTGCGCACAGGCGAATTGCTTCTCGACGTGAGCGCCCACCGCGAAGACCTGTTCGCCGTGGGCCGCTTGGCCGCCGAGGATCCCGCGGCCTTCACGCTGCGCTTCGAACAGGAGAAGGCCGCCCTCGACGCCATCGACTCGGTCCTCCCCGACCGCCCGGACCGCGAGGCGATCGAAACCCTGGTCGTCGACCTCCGCCTGGCCGCGCTCGCGGACTGAACCCGGAAAGCCTGCTCGCGCTGCGCCCCGCGATCGCGACGTCGCGGTGTCGGCATCCTTCCCACCGGTACGCACCCGTCGACCGTCCCGACGGTGACCACCCGCCGCGTGACCCGGATCACTCTCGCTCGCATGTCACGTTCTCGTTTCCCCTCCCGTCGACGGGGGCGAAGGTTCACGACGATCGAGGGGACTGTGATGAGCGAGCGGATTTTGGTGATCGGGGCCGGCTATACCGGGATGCAGGCGGCCATCGGTACGGCGCGGGCGACCCGCGGGCGGGATGTCGAGGTGACTCTGGTCAACCCCGTCGCGCGGTTCACCGAGCGGCTGCGGCTGCACCAGACGGCTTCGGGGCAGGAGCCGGCGGACCTGCGGATCCCCGAGATGTTGGACGGCAGCGGCGTGCGGTTCGTGCTCGGCCGGGTGACCGGCATCGACCCCGACGCCCGCGAGGTCCGCGTGGACGGGACCCGGGTGCTCGGCTACGACAAGCTGGTCTATGCGCTGGGCGGCATCACCGACACCGGGACGGTGCCGGGTGTGGCCGAGCACGCGTACACCCTCGATACCGCGGCCGAGGCCCGGCGCCTGGCCGCAAGGCTCGCCGAACTCGATGCGACCGGCGGAACCGTGGTCGTCGTCGGCGGCGGTCTGACCGGTGTCGAAGCGGCCGCCGAGATCGCCGAGCGCCACCCGGAGTCGCGGGTGGTCCTGCTGAGCCGGAACGTACCCGGTTCGATGATGGGAGAGAAGGCACGCGCCTACCTGCTCGCCGCGCTGGCCCGTCTCGGCGTCGAAGTGCGGACCGGCGTGTCGATCGGCAAGGTGCTGCCGGACACGGTCGAATTGGAGGGCGGCGAGAGCGTGTTCGCCGACGCCTGCCTGTGGACGGCCGGGGTGCGGGTGTCGCCACTTGCCGAGAACGCCGGATTCACGGTGGACGACCGGGGCCGCATCGTCGTCGACGCGACCCTGCGGTCGGTGTCGCATCCGGACGTGTACGCGATCGGCGACGCCGCCGCCGTCCGGCAGACCTACGGCGTCATCCACGGCACCTGCCAGAGCGGCATCCCGACCGCGCAGCACGCCGCCGACTCGATCGCCCGGCAGGTGCGCGGCAAGGAGCCCGAGCCGTTCCGGTTCGGCTACATCCACCAGCCGGTGAGCCTGGGCCGCAACGACGCGGTGATCCAGTTCACTCGGCCGGACGACACCCCGCGCGGCTTCGTCCTGACCGGCAGGCCGGCGGTCGCCTACAAGGAGTTCGTCAGCAGCAGCCCGTGGAAGGGTCTGCGACTGAACAAGAAGTACGGTGTCCGGGCCGTGTGGTCGCACGGCGGCAAGATCACCCGCAACGCGGAATGATCCCGGCGCATGGGAAGTCACGTGGAAGCGACGAGCATTTTCGAGGAGCACCGGAGCCTGCTGTTCTCGGTGGCCTATCGGATGCTGGGCAGCGCGGCCGATGCGGAGGACGTCGTCCAGGACGCGTGGCTGCGCTGGTCCTCCGCGGACCGTGCACAGATCACCCAGCCGAAGGCGTACCTGGTACGGATCGTCACCAATCTGGCGGTCGACACGCTGCGCTCGGCACGGGTGCAGCGGGAGAGCTATGTCGGCCCCTGGCTCCCGGAGCCGATCCTGACCGGCCCGGACATCGCGGAGGATGCGGCCCGGGCCGAGTCCGTCTCGTTGGCCATGCTCGTCGTGCTCGAATCGCTGACCGAGTTGGAACGGGCGGTGTTCATCCTCAAGGAGGTCTTCGGCTTTCCCTACGGCGAGATCGCCGAGGCGATCGACCGGTCCGAGGCGACCGTCCGGCAGTTGGGACATCGGGCCCGTTCACACGTCCAGGCCAGGCGGCCCCGGTTCTCCGCCGACCGCGAATCCCGCAGAGTCGTCACCGAGAGATTCTTCGCCGCCTCGATGGGCGGCGACCTGAACGAGCTGATGCAGGTGCTCGCCCCCGATGTGACGATCTGGACCGACGGCGGCGGCAAGGTACGCGCCGCGCTCCGCCCCATCCACGGCGCCGAGAAGGTGGCGGCCTGGCTGATCGGCATCGGCAAGCGCCCCTACCAGGGGGTGGCCCTGGAGGACATGCGCGCCGAGGTGGTGCAGATCAACGGCGAGCCGGCCGTCCTGGCCCTGGGCAACGGACGGCCCATCACGGTGGTCACGGTCGAGCCGGACGCGTCGGGCCGGATCGTGGGGATCCGGGTGATCGCCAACCCCGACAAGCTCGTTCCCGTCGCCGGAGGCATCCGGCACACACTCTGACTCTGCGTCACCCCCGGAAGCGGCGTGGTGAACCCCGAAGTCTCCGCCGCGACTTCCGGTCGGCGAGTTCGCGCGGGCGCGCCGAACACGAATGCGCAACGAGGAGCGAGCGCTCGAAATCTCGGCTGCCCATGTCGTTCGAACACCTGTAGGTTGTGCGCTTCCGGCGGACAGATTCGCCAACGCTCCGTTTTCCTGGGGGATCCCGCACGTCATGACCATGCCGTTCCAGAACGAAACACAGCTGATCATCCGCCAGAACTTCCGCCCGATCGTGAACCAGTACGTGGTGCACCTGGTCGGACCGGACGGGAAGCACGGACCGGTGATCGCGTTCGCGCAGCAAAAGCGCGGCAAGCTCAAGGAAGAGGTCATCCTCTACACGGATGACACCAAGACCACCGAACTCGCCCGGTTCAAGGCGCGCCAGATGCTCGACGTCCGTGCCCAGCACGACGTGATCGGCGTCGAGGGCAGCAACCTCGGCATGTTCTCGAAGGACTTCAAGAAGTCCCTCCTGCGCTCCACCTGGAACCTGGAACGCCCGGACGCGGCCAAGGCGGTGGGCCAGGAGCGCAGCCTGTTCGGCGCGATACTGCGCCGCGTGTGGGGCTTCATACCCGTGGTCGGCGCGTGGCTGCCGGCGCCGACCTACCACTTCGACTTCGTCGACGAGGGCGGCAACGCGGTGCTGACCGTCGAGCGGCAGATGAAGCTGCGCGACCAGTACCTGGTGAAGCTGCCCGACCCGACCATGGACCGCCGCCTGGCGATCTGCGTCGCGGTCGCGATGGACGCCATCCAGAATCGCTAGTAGCCCCTGTCCGGGACCGGGCGAGGGCCGCACGGTCGCGCTACACCCCGTGGCGCGCGCGACCGACGACGATGTCTCAGCCCTCGTCCGGCACCAGTACGGGTGTGTCCCGCTTGAGGATCTCGCCCCGGAAGAACGCCGGGCTCACGATTCGACGGACCTCCATCAGTACCGCGCCGAGCAGCAACAGGCCGACGCCGATGATGAACACGCTGCCCACCCCGGCCACCCGGTTGCCGTCGCCGTAGTTCGGGTCGGCCACGTCCACCAGCGTCTTCATGAAGATCGCGCCCAGCATCAGCCCGCCGAGCGCCGGCATGACGCCCTTGACCATCAGGTCCTCGAAGCTGCGCGAGAGGTCCTTGCGGAAGTACCACACGCAGGAGAACGCGGTCAGCGAGTAGTAGAAGCAGATCATCAGGCCGAGCGCGTAGATGGTGTCGGTGAGCACGTTCTCCGACAGGATCGTCATGATCGTGTAGAACGCGCCCGTCGCGACCCCGGCCGAGATGGTCGCGAAGCCCGGTGTCTTGAAGGTGGGATGCACCCGGGAGAACACCTTGGGCACCGCCTCGTACGCGCTCATCGACAACAGCGTGCGGGCGACCGGGATGAAGGTGGTCTGCAGGCTGGCGACCGAACTGGCGAGCACCGCGACGAACATCAGGATGCCCAGACCCGAACCCATCACCGGGTCGGCCAGCTTCGCGAAGATGTTGTCGTCCTCGTCGTTGTTCAGGCCCAGCCCGGTGGTTCCGGTACCCGCGTACATCAGCGTGGCGACGCCGGTCATCAGGTAGGCCACCACGATGAACAGCACCGAGATGATCGCGGCCCGACCCGGGACCTTGGGGCCGCCGGCGGTTTCCTCGTTGATGCTCAGGGCCGTGTCCCAGCCCCAGTACATGAAGATCGACAACGACAGGCCCGCCGTCAGCGCGGTGAAGCCGCCGTCGATCCCGAACGGGTTGAACCAGTCCCACGAGAACGGGATCGAGGTGGGTACGTCGCCGGCCGTGGCCTTGCCGATCGCCATCACGACGAACAGGGCGAGCACCGCGAGTTGCAGTGCGACGAGCACGTACTGGACCCGCTTGGTCACCGTCATGCCGCGATAGCTGATCGCGGTGGCGATCGCGATGAAGACCAGACACGTGGGCACGTGCACCAGCTTGTTGTCGTCCAGCTCCTTGACCCAGTCGCTGTCGACCGCCTCGCCGAGCGCGAGATAAAAAAACGACGTGCCGATGCCGGCCAGGTTGGACAACACGATGACGGTGGCCATCACCAGGCCCCAGCCGCACATCCAGCCCACCCGCGGGCCGAACGCCTTGACCGTCCAGGTGAACGAGGTACCCGCGTCCGGCACCGCCTTGCTGAGCTCGCGGTAGGCGAAGGCGACGAGCAACATCGGGACGAAGCCGACCAGGAAGATCGCCGGGGCGTGGGTGCCGACCTTGTTGACCGTGGGCCCGAGGGCGCCGGTGAGGGTGTACACCGGCGCCACCGTGGAGATGGCGACGACCACGCTCCCCAACAGCCCGAT
Organism: Embleya sp. NPDC008237; assembly: GCF_042956465.1. Taxonomy (NCBI): domain Bacteria; kingdom Bacillati; phylum Actinomycetota; class Actinomycetes; order Kitasatosporales; family Streptomycetaceae; genus Embleya; species Embleya sp. NPDC008237. The sequence continues at coordinate 302,062 of NZ_JBIBGL010000013.1, read as the reverse complement.
GGAATTTCGGTTCAGCCCCTTGTCCTTGAGATCGGACTCCGGGAGGTAGTGCGACTCGCCTACCCGGTGGTGCCTATCGCCCTTTTGGCGCACGTGCTCATTACTCACAAGCGAACAGACTAAGTCAGGATGAAACGACTTTTGACCAAGGGGGTCACGAACGATCCGGTGAGTCGTTCATGTCACTCATTGGGGCTTTTCCGTCGAGCGGACCGGGAGCCGAAGGGGCCGCACCGACGAGCATCCCGGCCAGGAGTTCGGTGACTCCGACCCGGATGTCGGCCCGGGACGGCGGCGTCGCCCACCCCGCGCCGGCGATCGCGTCGAACATCACCCCTTCGCACCACGCGACCAGAAAACGGCCGTGCCGCTCGGGCGCGGGCGAGCCGAGGGCGGCGAGCATGGCCGCCGCCGCACCTCGGAACACCGCACCCGCCTCGTCGTACACCGTGCGCAGCTCGGGCCGGCGAGTCGCCTCCAGAGCCAGCTCGTAGCGGGCGATCTTCTGGTCCCGCCCGTCCCGGATCGCGGCGTCCACGATCTCCGCGACCAGGTCCGCGACGCCCGCCGGGTCGCCCGGCAGCGCGGGGGGCGACTCGCCGTCGGCCAACGCCGGGGCGAACTCGCCCGCCTCCAGGACGGTCATCCGGGCAAGCGCCACCTCCAGGAGCGCGGCGCGCGTGCGCGCGTAGTACGAGGTGGATCCGGGCGGCAGGCCCGCGCTCTCGTCGACGGCGCGATGGGTCAGACCGCGCATGCCGCGCTCGACGAGCAGGCGGATCGCGGTGTCGCCGATCAGCACGAGACGGTCCGGACGGTACGGGCTGGTGCGCTTCGCGGTGGTCACCGCGCCAGCCTGCCATGCCCGCTACGCCTGTAGAGATCCGAGCGCTACATCCGTAGAGGCAATCGCCACTACAGGTGTAGAGTCAATGTCACGACCTCTACACCTGTAGTGGGCATCGAGGCGCCGCCGTCGAAACACCGACGTCGACCTCACCACGAGGCATCGACGTCGAAACACCGCCATCGAGGCATCGGCATCGACGCCGAGACCGGTACCAACACCGGCACCGACACTGGGGGAAGCATGTCCGTCACCAAGCCCGAAGCGATCGTCGTCGGCGCCGGCCCCGGCGGGCTCACCGCCGCGACCGCCCTGCATCGCAAGGGATGGTCGGTGGTGGTCCTGGAACGCGCCGCCACCCTGGAGCCGATCGGCGCAGCCATCGCCCTCGCGCCGAACGGGCTGCGCGCGCTGGACGCCGTCGGCGCGGGCGAGCCGCTCCGCGGGTTGGCCGCGATCCGGGGCGCCGCGACGCTGCGACGACCGGACGGGCGGGTGCTCGCGCCCACCAGCGGCGAGGCATTCGTCGAGCGTTTCGGCGAACCGATGGTCCTGGCGCCGCGGGCCGAGCTGATGCGAGTGCTGCTCGCGGGCCTGCCGGCGGACGCGCTGCGCACCGGGACGGCCGTGCTGACCGCCCGGCCGGGCGGCCCCGATGAGCGGGCGTCGGTGACCACCACGACCGGCGAGACGCTGACCGCCGATCTCGTGGTCGGCGCCGACGGAATCCGCTCGCCGATCCGACACGCGCTCTTCCCGGAGCACCCCGGCCCGCGCTACGCCGGATTCACCACGTGGCGCGCGATCGTGCCGGGAATCGAGATCGTGCCGGGCGAGACGTGGGGTCGCGGCCTGGTCTTCGGCGCGATGCCGCTGGCCGACGGCCGGGTGTACTGGTACGCGACCGCAAACCGCCCGGCCGGTGTCACGCACGGCGACGAGCGGGCCGAACTGCTGCGCCTGTACCGGGACTTCCACGCGCCGATCGGCCGGTTGATCGAGGCCGCGACGCCGGAGCGGATCCTGCACCTGGACGTACACGAGATGGCCGATCCGCTGCCCGCGCACCACCGGGGACGGGTCGTGCTGATCGGCGACGCGGCACACGCGATGACACCCAACCTGGGTCAGGGCGGCAACCAGGCCTTGGAGGACGCCATCGAACTCGCCGACGTACTCACACGAGTGCCCGCCGACGGGGTGGTTCGGGCGCTCCCGGAGTACACCGAGCGCAGGTTGGCCCGGACCTCGGAGGTCGTGCGGAAGTCGCGCCGGCTGGGGGCCATGGCGCAATGGGAGGGCCGGGGCGCCGTGGCGATCCGGGACGGGCTCCTGCGGATGGCCGGGCGATTGGCGCCGGACGCGGCCCTGCGGCCGTTGGACTCGATCCTGAGTTGGCGCCCGCCGGTGGACTTCGCCTGACATGCCCCGGCCTCGAACCCGGCCGGGCCCATCGCGACTCGCCGTCGGAATCGATCCGCCCCACCCGCGCCTGCCCGCACCGGCGTCGGTGGCGTCGGGCCCTCGACGGCAATGGGTGGGCTCTGCCGGTTCCCCCGGGAAGGGATGCGTCGTACATTCCGTACCGGCCGGTATGTGGATGACGGAGAGGGAACACGGTGTCGATCGATCCGCAGCTCGTGGAGTTGTTGAGTGTCATGCCGGAGGATCTGTTCGTGGGCGACGCGGCCACCGCGCGGGCGACCATCGACGCCGGGATCGGTCTGCTTCCGGTGATGACCGAGCTGGCCCGGGTGCACGATCGCACCATCCCGGGCGCCGTCGACGCGCTGCCCGTTCGGGTGTACCGGCCCTCGACGGACCCCGATCTGCCGGTGACCGTGTTCTTCCACGGCGGCGGGTTCGTGATCGGCGGCCTGGACAGTCACGATGCGCTGGCTCGGCGGATCGCCCGGCACGCCGAGTGTGTGGTGCTCTCGGTGGACTATCGACTCGCCCCGGAACACCCGTTCCCGGCCGCGATCGAGGACGCGCTCGCCGCGTACCGATGGGTGCTCGACAACGCCGCGGAACTCGGTGTCGACCCCGACCGGATCGCGCTGGCCGGCGACAGCGCGGGCGCCACGCTGTCCGCGACCACATGCCTGCTGGCCCGCGAACACGGGCTTCGGCAACCGGCGTTGCAGATGTTGTGGTACCCGGCGACCGGCGTCGAGGGCACCGCGTCGCGGATCGAGAACGCGAACGCGCCGCTGCTCACCGCCGAGTCGATCGCGTGGTTCATGGCGCACTACCTCGGCGGGCGCGGGCTCGACGAACTGGGCCCGTACGCCTCGATCGGCACCATCGCGGACCTGTCCGGCCTGGCGCCGGCGCACGTGGTCCTGGCCGGCCACGATCCACTGCGCGACGAGGGGGCGGACTTCGCCGAGCGGCTGCGCGAGGCGGGCGGCACGGTCGAGTGCGAACTGTTCGACGACATGGTGCACGGCTTCATGAGCTTCGTGGACCTGGTGCCGCGCTGCGCGGAGTGCGCCTCGGGCTCCTTCGCCGCACTGCGCAAGGCGCTGCATCCCTAAGCCGTGGGGCCGCCTCGGCGCGACGGCAGGATCAGCAACTCGTCCGTGCCGGGTCGGCGCAGCACCTCCACCGGATGGCCGTACAACTCGGACAACACCGGTGCGGTGCAGACCTGTTCGGGCGGGCCGCAGGCGACCAGTCGGCCCTGGGCGAGCAGGGCGATGCGATCCGCGTAGGCGGCGGCCAGGTTGAGGTCGTGCAGCACGATCACCACCGCGTCGCCCCGCCGGGCCCGGTCCCGGGCCAACCGCAGCACGTCCTCGGTGTGCTTGAGGTCCAGGGCGGCGGTGGGTTCGTCGAGGAAGAGTACGGGCGCGCCCTGCGCGAGCACTCGGGCCAGCGAGACCCGGGCCCGCTCGCCGCCGGACAGCGACGGGTACGCGCGGTCGGCCAGGTGCGCCACGTCGGTCTCGGCCAGGGCCCGGGCCACGATCGTGTCCTCGGACTCCTCACTCGGCAGCCCCGCGTGCGGCGCGCGGCCCATCCGCACCACCTCGTCCACGGTGAACGGGAAGGACAGCGTGACGCTCTGCGGCAATACCCCGCGGCGCAGCGCCAGTTCGCGCTGCGAGTAGTCGGACAACGCCCGATCGGCGATCCGCACGCTGCCGTGATGCGGCGTCAGGTCGCCGGTGAGCAGGCCGAGCAGGGTGGACTTGCCCGCGCCGTTGGGGCCGAGCACCGCGACGATCTCGCCGTGGCGCACGGTCAACGAGACACCGTCGACCAGGTTGCGGCCGGCGATGGCGTAGCCGACGTCCTCGGCCCGGACGCCGATCGCGCCGACTTCGGGCGCCGGCGCGAGTGCCGCGGTCCGGTTCCGGGCGAGCAGCCTCATCAGGCCCAACCTCCTTGCCGGGAACGGGTCCTGCGCAGCAGCCACAGGAAGAACGGGGCCCCGATCAGCGCGGTGAGCACGCCGAGCGGGACCTCCTTGGGCATCGCGACGGTGCGCGCCGCGAGGTCGGCGCCGACGGTGACCAGCGCACCGAGCACGGCGCTCGCGGGCAACAGCAGCCGGTGTCGCGGGCCGGCGATCAGCCGGATGATGTGCGGGACGACCAGGCCGACGAAGGTGATCACGCCGGCCGCGGCTACGGCCGCGCCGACCAGGGTGGCGCTGAGCACGACCACCACGATGCGTACCCGTTCGGTGTCCACGCCCAGGTGCCGGGCGCCGCGTTCGCCGAGTGCCATGATGTCCAGCGCCCGGGCGTACCGGGGCAGGATCAGCAGGCCGACGATCGCGAACGGTGCGAGCGCGCCGATGATCTTCCAGCTCGCCCCGCCGACGCTGCCCAGGTTCCAGAAGGTGATGCTGCGCAGTTCGGCATCGTCGGCGACGAAGGTGAACAGCCCGATCGCGGCGCCGGCCAGCGCGTTGATCGCGATGCCGGTCAGGACCAGGGTGACCACTTCGGTGCGACCGTCGGAGCGGGAGAGCAGGTAGACGAAGAGCGTGGTGAGCAGGCCGCCGGCGAAGGCGAACGCGGTCACCGTCCAGGAGCCGAAGGTGGACACACCCAGCACGATCGCGCCGACCGCGCCGAGCGCCGCGCCGGAGGACACCCCGATCACGCCGGGCTCGGCGAGCGGGTTGCCGAACACGCCCTGCATGGCGGCCCCGGCGCAGCCCAAACACGCGCCGACCATGATGCCGAGCACGATGCGCGGGAAGCGGATGTTCCACAACACGGCCTCGTTGGCCTGCGACACGTGACCGACGTCCAGGCCGAGATGGTGCAGCACCGAGGAGAGCACCTGGTCGGAGGGGATGTCGAAGGCGCCCATGCCGGCCGAGACGACACTCGTGGCCAGGAGCAGCACCACCAGGGTCGGGATCAGCCAACGACCGTGTCGACGCGGCGCCGCCGACACCACGACCGTCGTCTCGGCGAGTTCGACCGCCGGTGCCGGTGAACCCGGTTCGTCCGCGGGTTCCTGACGCTCCGTCACCGTGGCCACGGTCTCCCCCGCATCTTCCCGTCGGGTGTCCTGGCGGTCCGGACGAGCCGAGTCGGCCCGTCCGGCGCTTGCGGACGGCCGACCCGGGTGACCCTAGCCATGCAGCAGATCGACGAGCTTGTTCAGCGCGACACCGGCCGTCGGCCCGCCGCCGCCCAGCTCCAGGTCGTCCATCGCAACGACCTTGCGGTTCCGGCCGGCAGGCGTCTGGGCGACGCCGGGCAGTTTGAGCACGCCGTCGACGCCGCCGACCGACTCCAGGCCCTTCTGGAAGACGAGGATGACGTCGGGCTTGGCCGAGACCATCGCCTCGGGGGTCAGCGCGGCGGACATCTGCACGCCGAGCTCGGTGCCGGTGTCGATGCCGCCGGCAGCGGTGATCATGCTGTCCGGGCCCAGGCCTTTGCCGCCGATCTGGTACAGGTTGGCCTGCCCGCGGATGTAGAGGAACGCCACGCGCGGCTTGGTGGCGGCCCGGGCGCCCTTGGCCTTGGCCGTGGCGATCTCGCCGGCGGTCCGGTCGGCGAGTGTCCTGCCCTTGTCCGGCACGCCCAGCGCGGTGGCGATGGTGGTGATCCGGGTGACCGCGTCCTCGGGCTTGCTGCTGTCCGGGATCAGCACGATCGGCACGCCGGCCGCCTTGAGCTGGTCGATCGCGGTGCGCGGGCCGACCGAGGCGCTGCCGATGGCGACCGTGGGCCGCTGGGCGAGGATGCCCTCGGGGTTGAGGCCGCGCGAGTTGCCGAAGGTCGGCTTGCCCTTGCTCTCCGGCAGGACCGCACCCGAGGTGTCCACGCCGACGACGTTCGAGGCCAGGCCCAGTGCGTATACGGTCTGCGCGACGTCGCCGCCGAGCGGAACGATCCGGCTCGCGTCCTCGACGGTGACCTTGCCCATCGTGGTGTCCACGGTGGCGGGCAGTACCGAACCCGCCGGGGCCTTGTCGGACTTGCCGTCGGACTTCTTGTCGTCGTCGCCGCACGCCGTGGCGAACGCGGTGACGGCGAGGACGGCCGCGGCCACCTTCAAGCTTGTTCGACGCAGACGCATCAGGCGGCCTTTCGAGCTGTGGAGTGAGCGGACGAGGAGGTTCCGTTCTTAGGCAAGCCTTGCCTTGTCCCACTCCGCAACCTAAAGGTGAGGCTTGCCTAACTTCAAGCCCGGGCCGGGTGGACAACGTCACACGCGGGCGGCGGCGCGCTCCCCCGGCGGCGGGCGGGACCGAGCACCCCGTGCGCAGGAGGCTCGGCCCTTCGCCCCGCGTCCGTCCCGCGTCCGTCCCGCGTCGGTCGATCCGGTCAGCGCTCGCGCCAGGCGCGGCTGTGCCGGCGGATCTCGGCCGCGGAGAAGTTCTCGTGGTCCTCGCCCCATGCGGTGACGCCGTCGAAGGTCCACTCGGTGAGGCCGTTGACGGTGAACAGGTTCGGGTTCAGGAAGAAGCCGAGCCGGTTGTGCATGCGCCCTTCGGCGTGCAGTTCGCGGCCGAGTTCGTCGACCCCCTCCAGCACGATCCGGGTGGCCCAGCCGGTGGCGTTCTCGCGTTCGACCACTTCGCGGCGCCCCTTGGCGAGCTTGGCCCAGGTGCCGTCGCGGAGCAGATAGCCGTGGATGGACACGCACCCCGAACCGAAGTCCATGGTGATGCTGTGGAAGGCGTCCCGCTCCGAGGCGGTCGCGTAGCTGTAGCCGCCCCGCTTGGCGGGCGACTGCATCAGGCCCGGACCGAACTGCGAGCGCGGCCCCCACGAACGGTCCCGGAAGCCGTACGAGTCGACCCGGATCTCCTCGCCGCGCAGCACCACCGTGCCGGTGTACCGGCCGGGCTGGTCCACGTGCTTGTCGCCGAGGTAGTGCGGCGGCAGCACTGCGGTGAAGGTCAGGTCGACGTGGATCTCGTCGCCGCCGTCCGGGTCGTCGTAGCCGACCTCGTACACCGCCTGCGGCCGCACACAGCGCACCCGGAACCCGTTCGGCAGCCGCAGGTCGGTCAGGTCCTGGTCGGGGATCGGCAGATGCCAGAAGTTCTTGGCGTAGACCGCCTCGTGCGGGTGCTGCCCGCTGTCGTCCCAGAAGTACGCGCCGCCCGCCGCAACCACCTGGTTCGCCCGGAAGAACGGATACAGCTGCCCGGACAGCCGCTTTTCCGGAACCGTGAAGGTGAACCAGGAGGTCTCCGACCAGTACGGGTCGTCGCTGGTCGGCGGGTGGAAACGATCGTCGGGGTGGTGCTCGACATGCTCAGGGGTCATGGCCAACGGGTACTACGGGTACTTGGCCGAGTCAATGATTATTGCCGTCGATCCACGGCGAGCGCTCCCGACGATCGATGCGGCCGGGCGATCCCGGCCGACGATCATTGTGCGAGGTCGACCTCCACGGTGAGCGGCCCGTCCGCCGGCACCAGGTCGATGCGGGCGATGTGTCCGGCCGCGCGCAGGTCCGTCTCGACCAGGGCCACCCGGGCCAGTTCGGCCGGGTCGCCGGTGATGGTGACGCCCGCGACGGCGGCACGCATCGACAGCCGCGCGGCGGACTTGGCCTTGCGCACCGCGGCGATCAGCTCGGACGCGACGCCCGGCAGGGCCCGGTCCGCCGCCGGCGGCTGCGGGGCCGGCCAAACCGCCCGGTGCACCGATCCGTCCTGCCACCACGACCACACCTCTTCGGTCGCGAACGGCAACACCGGCGCGAGCAGTCGCAGCAGTACGGACAGCGCACTCGCGAGCGCCGCCCGGGCCGACTCGGCACCCGCCGCGGTGCCCGCCTCGCCGTAGGCGCGGGCCTTGACCAACTCGACGTAGTCGTCGCAGAAGTACCAGAAGAACCGCTCGGTCCGCTCCAGCGCCCGGGCGTAGTCGTAGTCCTCGAATGCCTCCGTCGCCGCGCGGGCCACCTCCGCGACCTCGGCGAGCAGGGCCAGGTCGAGCGGTTCGCGCACCGCGTCGGGCGCCTCGGCCGCGCCGATCGAGAGCACGAACCGGCCGACATTGAGCAGCTTGATCGCCAACCGGCGGCCGACCTTCATCTGCCCGACGTCGAACGCGGTGTCCACACCCGGCCGGCCGCTCGCCGCCCAGTAGCGCACCGCATCCGAACCGTGCTGCGCGAGCAGGTCCACCGGAGTGACCACGTTGCCCTTGGACTTGGACATCTTCTTGCGGTCCGGGTCCAGGATCCAGCCGGAGATCGCCGCGTGTGCGAACGGCAGGCTGTGGTTCTCCGCGTCCGCACGCACCACGGCGGAGAACAACCAGGTACGGATGATCTCGTGCGCCTGCGGACGCAGGTCCATCGGGAAGACCCGGGCGAACAGGTCGTCGTCGCGACACCAGCCGCCCGCGATCTGCGGCGTGAGCGAGGAGGTCGCCCATGTGTCCATCACGTCCGCGTCGCCGACGAACCCGCCCGGCTCGCCGCGCTGTTCGGCCCGGTAGCCGGGCGGCACGTCGGTGTACGGGTCGATCGGCAGATCCGCCTCGGCCGGGCGCAACGGCGCGTCGTGGCGCGGCTGTCCGGCCTCGTCCAGCGGATACCACAGCGGCACCGGGACCCCGAAGAAGCGCTGCCGGCTGATCAACCAGTCACCGTTGAGGCCCTCGACCCAGTTGTCGTAACGGACCTTCATGTGCGCGGGGTGCCAGGCCAACTCCGCGCCCCGGGCCAGCAGTCGGGCCCGCAGCTCGGCATCGCGCCCGCCGTTGCGCAGGTACCACTGTCGGGTGGTGACGATTTCGAGCGGCTTGTCGCCCTTCTCGTAGAACTTGACCGCGTGCGTGATCGGCTTGGGCTCGCCGACGAGTTCGCCGCTCTCGCGCAACATCGCCACGATCCGCTCGCGCGCGGTGAACACCGTCGCACCGGCCAGGCGGGCGTACGCCTCGACCGCCTCGGGCGTGTCGAGCCCGGCCGGCGGATCGCTCAGGAAGCGGCCGTCCCGGCCGAGCACGGCCCGGGTGTCCAGGCGCAGTTCACGCCACCAGGTGACGTCGGTGGTGTCGCCGAAGGTGCACACCATGGCGATCCCGGAGCCCTTCTCCGGGTCGGCCAGCGGGTGTGCGTACACCGGCACCGGCACGCGGAACAGCGGCGTGCGCACGCTGCTTCCGAACAGGTGCGTGTAGCGCGTGTCGTCGGGATGCGCCACCAGGGCGACGCACGCGGGCAACAACTCCGGCCGGGTGGTCGCGATTTCCAGCGCGTCGCCGGCCGGCCCGCGAAAGACCAGTCGGTGGAAGGCGCCGGGACGCTCCCGGTCCTCCAACTCGGCCTGCGCGACCGCGGTGCGAAAGCTGACGTCCCACAGCGTGGGCGCCTCGGCCGGGTAGGCCTCGCCGCGCTCCAGGTTGCGCAGGAAGGCCCGTTGCGAGGCGGTACGCGAGACCGCGTCGATGGTCTGGTAGGTCATCGTCCAGTCGACGGACAGGCCCAGCAGTCGCCACAGTTCCTCGAACGCCTTCTCGTCCTCGTGCGTCAGTTTTTCGCACAGTTCGATGAAGTTCCGCCGGGAGACCGGGATCTGCTGTTTGCCCGGCTGCTCGGGCGGCACGAAGTCGGCGTCGTACGGCAGCGCCGGGTCGCAGCGCACGCCGAAGTGGTTCTGCACCCGCCGCTCGGTGGGCAGACCGTTGTCGTCCCATCCCATCGGATAGAAGACCTCGCGTCCGCACATCCGGCGGTAGCGGGCGACGGCGTCGGTGTGGGTGTACGAGAACACGTGTCCCACGTGCAGCGATCCGCTGACCGTGGGCGGTGGGGTGTCGATGGAGTAGACCTCGTCGCGGGTCCGGCTCCGGTCGAAGCGGTATACGCCCGTCTCTTCCCAGACGCGCGACCATTTCGCTTCCAGCCCGTCGAGGGTGGGCTTGTCGGGCATGCGGGGGGAACCGGAGGGGGCGACCATGCCCCCGGAGCGTACCGGGAGCCGCGGCCCGACTCGACCCGATTCCCGCGCGGCGGCGTGGCGGCGTGGCGTGGCGGCGTGCACGTGGGCCCGGTCGGCGGTGGCGGCGCGGCGAGTCGGTGGGGCCTGCGGGCGGGTCGGCGGGCCGCCCTTCGGGGGGTGGGGCGGCCCGCGGACCTCGGTCGGGTGATCGGCTGGAGCGGTCGATCGGCGGTGGTCGGTCAGGCGTTCGTGCGCAGGGTGCCGACGAACGTGGTCCAGGGGGTACGGGCGATCGTCAACCGGCCCACGGCCGGGTCCTTGCTGTCCCGGACGTCGACGGTGCCGTCCGGGTGCGGACGGATCTCGGTGCAGTCGCCGTTCTGCATGCTGTAGGAGCTCTTGACCCAACGGGACGAGGTGTTCCGTGGCGAGGAGTTCGCGGGCAAGGTGTTCTGGGGCATGGCGTTCTTCCTACTCAGTCGGCGAGTCGCTCCGGTCGAGTGACTCGGTCTGCGAGTTGCTGGGCACTGGCCGCGATGAAGGCCTCGGACTCGACGGGACTGAGTGCGATGCCCCGCAAGTCGGCGAAGACCTTGCCGTAGTGAGCGGTGTCCTGGGCTCTTTCCAGGTACGCGTGGCTGGTGATGTTCTCCAGCGAGACCACTTCCATCCCCGACGGGGGAGGGAATCCGTAGATCGAGAACGGCGTGGGGCCGCCCGGATAGGCGCCTGCCGAAAAGGGTAGTACTTGCACGGTCACGTTCGATAGTTGTGCAATTTCGATCAAGCGCACGAGTTGCTCGCGCAGCACCCGTCGGCCGCCTATTTCCTGGCGCAGCGCGGCCTCGCCGATCACCATCAACACCTCCAGCGGCGCGGGTTCCTCGCGGGTGAGCACGCGCTGTCGATCCAGGCGTACCCGGACCCGGGTACGGCACTGTTCGTCGACCGGCCCCACCGTGCCGCCGCGGATCACCGCCGTGGCGTACTCCTCGGTCTGGAACAACCCCGGGATGATGCTGGGCTGGAATCCCAGACAGGAGGCCACCTCGGCCTCCAGTCCGATCAAGTCCAGGAAGTCCTGCGGCAGTCGGTCGGCCAGATCGCGCCACCAGCGCTGCCGACGCCCCTCGCGGGCGAGCGCCAGCCAGCCCTCGCGCGCGGTCGGATCGTGCACCTCGTACAGGTCGAGCAACGCCTTCAGGTCGAGCGCACGGATCCCGCTGCGGCCGGACTCGATCCGGCTCACCTTCGCGGGATGGCAGGAGAGGGCATCGGCGGCGTCTTCGAGCAGCAGCGACGCATCCTCGCGCAGGCGACGCAGGTTGGCGCCCAGAACGCGCCTGCGCACCGTCGGATATTGCTCGGCGCCCATGTTTCCTCCCGATCCCGCACCGCCCGTGCCGCGGTTCTCCAGGTCGTTCGAGCTTTCGTTCGAGCCTTCTTTCGAGCTGCGTTCGAACTGCGCCGTGCTTCTCCGGAGCCGCGTTCGAGCTTTTCGTGAGCCCGCTTGGAACCTTTTCGAGCTTCCGTATTTGCGATTCTTCGGGGATTGCACCCCGCGAGTCGCCGTCATGGTACTCATATCCGATACGTTGCAAGTCGAGTGAGTTGTTTGACTTGCACTTATTACGCCCACCGGGGACGCTACTTACAGCGACCCCTCGACCACCTGCCGGGGCGCTCGCGAGCGACCGGTCGCGCCTTTTCCCGACCGTTGGGAGGCGAGGGAACATGCTGCAGGAGCAAGACGCCGGCGTGAACCGGGAAGGCATCGCATGGATCAGCGCCGCCACCCGCGATCCGCGCGACACGCGGTACACCTGGCTGACCAACCCGGGAGCACGCCGCGCGGCGGACACGGGCCGGTTGTTCGACGCCGTCGTGATGCGGGCCGAGCTGGGTGCCGCCGTGCTCGACCTGCTCACCGCCGCGGCCGAACCCACCGGCGCGGTGATCGCCGAGGAGCACGCGGGCAAGTGGGCCTACCTGGTCGGCCCGGGCAGCGCCGAGGTGTGGCTTGCCGCGGTGGGCCCCTCCGACGGGACGCGGTACCACTACGTCGGGCACGGCGGCTGCCTCACCCTGCCCGGCCCGCACCCCCATCCCGGCTCGTCAATGACCTGGATCGTCCGCCCGGGCCTGGGCACCAACCTGACCTGCGTCACCACGTTGGCCGCCGCCTACCTGCACGCCGAATCCGCCCACCCCGCCCCCGCCGCCTGACACCCCTCCGGGGACCACGGGCGCATCCGGGTCCGCCGCTGCCCCATCCGCTCACCCGACCCCGGACCACGCGCGGGTGTCGGCGAATCGCGGTCCGCCCGTAGCAGGCCGCGAATCCGGCCGGGTCCGGACGCGGGCCGGCGAGCACCGCGACCGACATCCCGCGGGTGGTGGCGGCACGGCCAACAGGTCGGCGGTTGTGGTGGGTTGCCGGAACCCGGACGGCGATTCGACCCCGACGGCCTCCCACGCCTCACCGACGACGACGGCGGGCAGGCGACGGTGCCGGGGCGTGGAGGGGGAGCCGAGGCGCGGGGTCGGGGCGCGGCGGGGGAATCGAGTCGGCGACAGTCGCGTCACGGGGAGGTCCGGGCGCGGTGGGCGGGGTGGCGTGGGCGGTAGCGTTTCGGGTCGGGGACGGACGTAGGACGAGAGGGGCGGCGTGAGCAGCGTCGACACGGTGTCGTTGCAGGATCTGTGGGACCGGGTGGTCGGGACCCAACCGGATCCGCCGAGTTGGCTCGCGCTCGTGACCGGGGCGGTCGCGGTCGTGGTGGTGCTGTATCGCCCGACGTGGCGGCCGTTGCGGTCGGTGGTGACGATCGCGCACGAGGGCGGTCACGCGATGGTCGCGCTGCTCAGCGGGCGCCGATTGTCCGGCATCCGGCTGCACTCGGACACCTCGGGCGTGACCGTGTCCGTGGGCAGGCCGACCGGCCCGGGAATGGTGCTCACCGCGATGGCCGGCTACATCACGCCGTCCATCCTGGGTGCGGGCGGCGCGGCACTGCTGGCGGGCGCGCACATAACCATGGTGTTGTGGGTGGCGCTGGTGCTGCTCGGGCTGATGTTCATCGCGATACGCAACTGGTTCGGCGCGCTGGTGTTGCTGGTGACCGGCGGGGTGATCTTCGCGATCTCCTGGTTGGCCAGTGCGCGGATCCAGGCGGCGTTCGCCTACCTGCTGGTGTGGTTCCTGTTGGTGTCCGGGGTGCGGCCGGTGTTCGAACTCCAGCAGATGCGCAGTCGCGGCCGGGCGCCGTGGTCGGACGCGGATCAGCTCGCCGACCTGACCCGGATCCCCGGGGCGGTGTGGGTCGGCTTCTTCGGGTTGGTCTCGGCCGCGGCCCTGGGCATCGGCGCGGGGTCGCTGCTCACCTGACCCGATCGGCCCGACGCCGGCCGGCTCCACCCGGTGGTGGGGTCGGCCGGCGTCGTCCTTCGTGCGGTCGAGGTCTGCTCAGAGCGCGTCGGGCAGCTTCGCGAGCACGCCGTCGTAGATCCGCTTGAGCCCGGCCGGCGCGAAGGTCTTCTCGAAGAAGCCCCCGATGCCCCCGGCTCCGTTCCACACCGTGACGATCTCGACCCGGCTGCCCACACCGGCCGCGGACACGGTCCACGTGGTGACCATCGACGAGTTGGCGTCGGTCTCCACCAGCGTCAGGGCGGCCGGCTCGGTGACCGTCACCAGGCAGTCGCGCGAACGCTTGCTGGTGGCCTGCAACCGCCAGTGCGCCACCGTGCCGGCACCCTTGCCGCCCTCGCGCACGTCGTACTCCGAGAAGTGCTCGGTGAGCAGCTTGGGCCGCACGACCGCGTAATCCGCGACGGCCGCGAAAACCGCCTCCGGTTCCGCCGCCACAGTCGTGTGTGCGGTTGCCCTGACCTGCGCCATGACCACTCCTTGCCCTCGATTGCTGTCGGCCGGGTCAAGCAAACCACTCCGCCGCCCGGGCACCGAATCGCACCCGGGTTACCCGTCGGTCCGTGCCGGGTCTCAGGCGATCTCCACGCCGAACGAACCGGCCAGCCCGGCCAGGTCGAACTCGTAGCCCTGGCCCTCGGTACGGAACTTCCAACCGGCGCCGTGGCGGTAGAACGTGCCGAGCAGCAACACCCGTTCGACCGTGGCGGCGTCCAGTACCGAGCGGACGAACGAGGTGGCCTGGAACGGCGCCACGTCGATCTCGATCGGCCCGACCGCCGCGAACGTGCTCGTTCCGTCGACCGAGGCCGCGATCACGACGCGACGTACATCACGTGGCAGCGCATCCAGTTCGAGCGTGACGGTCTGCTCGGCGGGGCCGGATGCGTCCAGGGCGACCACGTCCAGCGGAGCGACCGGCTGGTTCCAGAACACGAAATCGGAATCGCCGCGGACCCGTTCGTGCTCGTCCAGCAGGAACGCCACGATGTCGATGTCCTCGTCGGGGCGCTCCCAGGCCCAGGAGGCGTTCAGCGTCCACCGGCCGGGCTCGGCGCCGCCGGGCAGTTGCACCGTGCCGCCGCGCGGGAGGTTGCCCGCGCTCGTGCCCGCGTCGGTGCCCGGATCCGCGCCGGCCCGCTCCGGCGCGGGCGCCTCGGCCAGTGCGGCATGCCATTGTGCCTCGGTCAGGCAGACCGCGCCGAACGCCTGCGCACGGGCGATCCGGGGGTCGGCCGCCGCGCCCGGCAACACCACCACGGTGTCCACCGTCGAGGTCAGGTTGATCCGCAACCGGGCGCCCGATTCGAGCACGAGCTGGCGCACCCGGCCGCCCTCGCCGTGCTCGTCCCGCCCCTGGAGGACCAGGACCTGACGCACCGTCGAGCGGACGGACGGCGGGGCGTCGACGGCGGGCGCGGGTGTGTTCGGCGGGACGACGGCCTCGACCGGCGCGGCCGGCGGGACCTCGCCGTCCCGGGAGGTCGGCTCGGGCTCGGTGCGCGGCGCCGGCAGCACGACCGCCGCCGATCCGTCGACCGGCGTGCCCGGCCGCACCCGGGCCAACAACCGTGTGTAGGTGGCCTCGTCGATCACCGGCGTGCCCAGTCGGGCGGCCGTACGGTTCTTGCCGCTGCCGCTGCCCGGGTCGTTGGTCACCAGGACCGAGGTCTTGCCGCTGACCGAAGTCGCCACATACAGACCGGCCTCGGCCGCCTGCCGCTCCAACTCCTCGCGCGCGTGGCCCGCGTCGCCGGTGAAGGCCACCCGCATGCCCTGGACCAGGCCGACCGCGAGGTCGAGCCGGCCCGGATTCGTCCACGGACAAGGCGCCTTCGCGGCGGCGGCACGCTCCGGGAAGCGCTTGCGCGCGGCCGCCCCGCGACGCAGCCCGGACCCGCTGTCGGGCACGGTCAGCGGCAGCGGCAGGCCGGCGCCGGCCGCCTCGTGCAGGCTGAGGCGGAAGATCTCGCCGAGCACCCGGGCGTCGTCCACCGCGTCGTGCGCGCGCAGTTGGCGGACCCGATAGTGCGCCGCGAGGGTGGCCAGCCGGTAGTCGTCGATCGGCAGTTCCAGGTGCCGCGCCAGCGCCATCGTGCACAACCGCCGCTGCATCGGCCACGGCGTGTCCAGGCGGCGGTACTCCGAGGTCAGCATTCCCCAGTCGAACGGCGCGTTGTGCGCGACCAGCACCCGCCCGTCCAGGTACTCGGCCAGGTCGTCCGCGATCCGGTCGAACGTGGGTGCGCCCGCGAGCCGTTCCGGGGTCAGCCCGTGGATGTGCACGGGCCCGGGATCGCGCCGCGGATCCACCAGCGTCGACCACCGGTCGGTCACCGTACCGGCCCGATCGAGCAACTCCACGGCGACCGAGACGATCCGATCCGAACTCCGGAGCCCGGTGGTCTCCACGTCCACCACGGCGTAGTCGCTCGGGTAGTCGGCGGGCCAGTGGGCAAGCGGTGTGACTGTCACTCACGGACCGTACAACGCGCGGGTGGAAGCCGGCGGCCGAGGCCCGCAATCCGGGGATGGATCCGGTTTGCCCGGCTCGTCCCGAGGTGCCGCCGGACCCGGCCTACGACTGCGGGGTCGGCTGGTACTTCTCCAGTTCCGGGATGACCTCCTTGCCGAGGATCTCGATCGTCCGCAGGATGTCCCGGTGTTCCAGGAAGCCCCACTGGACGTAGCAGATCAGTTCGTCCACGCCCAGGTCCGCGTAGCGCTTCATCTTGCGGATGCAGGTCTCCACGTCGCCGATCACGATCATGTCCGCGGCGTCGAAGGTCTCCACCGGGACGTTGCCCTCGAACATCGGCTTCAGCAGCGGGAAGGTCTTGTCCTGCTCCTCGGGGGACAGATGCGGCAGCTCCCATTCGAGGGTGAACATCGCGAGGTTCTTGTACCACCACGCGACCGAGTCCCAGACCCGCCGGTCGATCTGCTTGCGCCCGGTCGTGTGCACCAGGGTGTAGGCCGCGACCTTGTTCGTGGTCACGTCGGTGAGCGGCGTCGGGGTCGCCGCCGCGGCGCGGTAGGCGGCGACCTGGGCGGCCATGGTCTCCAGCGGCTGCATGATCGAGAAGGACAACATGCCCAGCCCGTTGCGGCCGGCGATCTCCGCCGAACCCTGCGACGTGGCGGCCATCCAGCACGGCGGGTGCGGGTCCTGGAACGGCTTGGGGGTGACCATCCGGCGCGGGAAGGAGAAGCGCTCCGACTCGTACTCGAAGTACTCCTCGCGCCACATGCCGGTGACGATCTCGATCGCCTCGCGCCAGTCGTCCCGCGACCGCGCGATGTCCACGCCGAACGCGGTCTGCTCCATCGGGGTGGATCGGCCGGTCCCCCACTCGACCCGGCCGCCGGACAGGATGTCCACCGTCGCGACCTTCTCCGCGATCCGCTGCGGCGGGGTGAAGCCGAACGGGGTCAGCGTGACGCCGAAGCCCATCCGGATGCGCTCGGTGATCCCGGCCAGGTGACCCAGGAAGACCTCGGAGGCCGGCATGTGCGAGCGACCCTCGCGGAAGTGGTGCTCCACCGCCCAGACGGTGTTGAAGCCCATCCGGTCGGCCAGCCGGATCTGCTCGACCGCCTCGCGATACGCGCGCTGTTCCTCGCGCCGCTGGCCGTGCGGGTGTTCGCCGTGCCACGGGCGCGGCACGTCCACTTCGTAGAGCACGTCGAGCTTCATCGAGCCACTCCATTTTCGGTATATTGAAAAATGTTTTCGAATCCCGTATTTCGTGGTCCCGAGTGTGACCCGCCCAGGTACCGGCCACAAGGTGCCCGCAGGGTCGGAGAGTCGCCGACATGGTTCGTCCCGCCCTCGCCGCCGGTCGTGCGGTCGAGATCCTGAACTTCTTCGCCGCGCACCCGGGCGGCGCATACACGCTCTCCGAGCTGCACACCGCGCTCGGCATCAACCTCGCGTCCGCGCTGTCGGTGCTCCAGGCCCTGGAGGACGCCGGCTACCTGGTGCGGCACCCACGCCGCAAGACC
The DNA here is from genome assembly GCF_042956465.1 of Embleya sp. NPDC008237. Lineage (NCBI taxonomy): Bacteria > Bacillati > Actinomycetota > Actinomycetes > Kitasatosporales > Streptomycetaceae > Embleya > Embleya sp. NPDC008237. The sequence continues at coordinate 284,392 of NZ_JBIBGL010000013.1, read as the reverse complement.
TACGAACTGGGTCCGGCCCTGGTCGCGCTCGGCGACGCGGCGCTGCGCGGCAACCCGGCGGTCGACCTGGCCCGGGCCCACCTGCGCGAGTTGGCCGACGAGTTCGAGACCGAGCTGATCGCCAGCGTCGCGGTGGGCGACGAGATCGTCATCCTGGCCGTGGAGGGCCGGCCGCAGTTGGCCTCCGCCGACGTCCGGGTGGGTCAGCGGTTGCGCATGGTGCCGCCGCTCGGCCAGGTCTTCCACGCATGGTCCCCGCCGGCGGAGGTGGACGCGTGGCTGGACCGGCTGGACGAGCGGGTGCGCGGCACGGCCCGGATCCACCTGCCGCCGACACTGGCGGCGGTCCGCGAACGCGGGTACTCGATCACCCTGGACAGTCCGACCCGCACCCGGATCGGCGACACGCTGGAGCGCATGGCCGAACACCCGCGCGAGGCGACGCTGTTGCGCGACCGGTTGGCCGAGTTGGCCGCCGCGCTCGGGGAGGAGGAGTACGAGCTGATCGCGGTCGAGCCGGACACCGTCTACGACATCTCGACCCTGGTCGCCCCGGTCTTCGACGCCGCCGGTCGGGTCGCCGTCGCCCTCACCCTCAACGGGCTCGAGGGCGTGACCGGCCGCCGGGTGACGACCCACGGCGAGCGGTTGGCCTCGGTCGCCCGCCTGGTGACCCGACGCTCGGGCGGACGAGCGCCGGAGTAGCCCGGGGGTGCCGCGGCACGGCACGGGTGGCCCCCGGACGTGTGTTTCGTGAGCGTGTCGAGGCGCTCACCGCGTGAGCACTCGCTTATCGTCGGGCAATCCGCACGTAACACGGGGCGGGTTCCTTAACCCGCGCGTAACACCGAGGTATACGCCAGGAAACCCGGGCTGCCCACCCTGACCTGAGACCCCATCAGGCCCACGAGGGAGCCGCATGACCGTCGCGACCGACGCCCTGAACGCCGGAGACACCGCGTGGCTGCTCGTGGCCACCGCGCTCGTGCTGCTGATGACCCCCGCCCTGGCGATCTTCTACGGCGGCATGGTCCGGGCCAAGAGCGTGCTCAACATGCTGATGATGAGCTTCGTGGCGATCGCGGTGGTGACCGTGGTCTGGATCGCCTTCGGCTACACCCTGGCCTTCGGCGGCGACGTGGGCGGCGGACTGCTCGGCGATCTCGGCTCCGTGTTCATGGCCGGCACCAAGCCCACCGACCTGCACGGCACGGTGCCCGAGCTGCTGTTCATGGCGTTCCAGTTGACCTTCGCGATCCTGACCGTGGCGCTGATCTCCGGGGCGATCGCGGACCGCACCCGGTTCAAGGCGTGGGTGCTCTTCTGCGCGGTGTGGGTCGTCTGCGTGTACGTGCCTCTCGCGCACTGGGTGTGGGGGCCGGACGGCTGGATCGCGCACCGGCTCGGCGCGCTCGACTTCGCGGGCGGCCTGGTGGTCGAGATCAACTGCGGCGCGGCGGGCATGGCGGTGGCCCTGGTGCTCGGCCCGCGGATCGGCTTCAAGCGCGATCCGATGCGGCCGCACAACCTGCCGCTCGTGGTGCTCGGCGCGGGCCTGCTGTGGTTCGGCTGGTTCGGCTTCAACGGCGGCTCGGCCCTGGGGGCGAACGGCCTGGCCGCACAGGCGCTGGTGAATACCCAGGCGGCCGGGTGCACCGCGCTGATCGGCTGGCTCGCGGTGGAAAAGCGCCGGGACGGGCACGCCACCACGCTCGGCGCGGCCTCCGGCGCGGTCGCGGGCCTGGTCGCGATCACCCCGGCCTGCGGCGTGGTGGACCTGCCCGGCGCACTGGTGATCGGCCTGGTCGCGGGCGTCCTGTGCAGCTTCGCGGTGGGCTGGAAGCACCGCTTCGGCTACGACGACTCGCTCGACGTGGTCGGCGTGCACTATGTCGGCGGGGTGGTCGGCACGCTGCTGATCGGCCTGTTCGCCGCCGGGGACGTCACCGGCGGGCCGGAGGGTCTGCTGCACGGCGGCGGCCTCGCACTGCTCGGCAAGCAGCTCGTGGCGATCGTGGTGGTGTCCGCGTTCTCCTTCGGCGTCACGTACACGATCGCGAAGGTGATCGACCGCACCGTCGGCTTCCGCGCCCACGCCGACCACGAACAGCTGGGCCTGGACCTGGCGGTACACGCGGAAACCGCCTACGACCTCACCGCCTTCGCCGGCACCAAACGCACCCCCGGCCCCACCTTCCGCCCCGCCCCCAAATCCTCCGACGACCTGGACCTGGGCTGAGCCCGCCCCCTCCGCCGGCCGTCTGAGCGTGGTCCGGCGATCCTTCCAGGGGCCGGGCGGGTCAGCGGGAGTTGCGCGCCAGGAGCGCGGCGGCGACCACGCAGGTGAGCGCGGCGCTCGCCGGGAGGGCTGCGCGGCGGGTGAGCCTTCGGGTGTTGCGGTGGTCGAGGATGCCGCCGCTGGACTGGATCGAGAAGGCGGACCACACCGACTGGGCCGAGAACGCCGATGCCGCGCTCAGGTAGGAGCCGATCGACGCGGCCGAGAGGGCCGAGCCGATCGACCCGAACGACAGCGCGGAGCCGACCGAGCCGATCGACAACACCGACCCCACCGAGCCGATCGAGAGCACCGAGCCCTCCGACGCGATCGACAACACCGAGTTGTGCGAGCGGCAGGACAGGATCGAACCGTGGGCGTCGACCGTGGAGCGCTTCTTCGTCATCGGCCCAGTCTGCCCGACCCGCCGCGCCGCGGGCGGGAGATCACATCCGGTCGACCGCGACCACCCGCAGGACCGCGCGTCCGGTCTCGTCCGACTCGGTCAGGTCGACCTCGGCGGTGATGCCCCAGTCGTGGTCCCGGGCCGGGTCGTCGAACACCTGACGGACCCGCCATGCGGAATCCTCCTTGGTGATCTGCATGAGCTTGGGACCGCGCGCGTCGGGGCCGGTGCCGATCGAGTCGTGCTCGTCCCAGTAGTCCTCCAGCGCGTCCTGCCAGCGCTCCGCGTCCCAGTTGCCGTCGCCCTCCTGCTCGGACAGCTCGCCGAGCTGGAAGTAGCGTCGCAGCGCCGCGAGTTCCACCCGACGAAACAGCGCGTTGCGCACCAGCACCCGAAACGCCCGCTCGTTCGCGGTGACCGGCGTGGTGCGGCCCTCGATGTCGTCGAGTTCCTCCTGGGTCGCGTCCGGGTTGGCCAGCTTCTCCCACTCGTCGAGCAGGCTGGAGTCGACCTGGCGGACCAACTCGCCAAGCCACGCGATCAGATCGTGCAGGTCCTCGTTCTTCGCGTCGTCCGGCACGGTCTGGTTGAGCGCCTTGTACGCGCTCGCCAGGTAGCGCAGCACGATGCCCTCGGTGCGCGCGAGTTCGTACCAGCCGACGTAGTCGCCGAAGGTCATCGCCCGCTCGTACATGTCCCGCACGATCGACTTGGGCGACAGCGGGTGGTCACCGACCCACGGGTGGCTGCGCATGTAGATCGCGTAGGCGTGTTCGAGCAACTCTTCGAGCGGACGCGGGTATTGGATGTCGGCGAGCCGCTCCATCCGCTCCTCGTACTCGATCCCGTCCGCCTTCATTTGGCCGACCGCCTCGCCCTTGGCCTTGTTCAGCTGCGCGGCGAGGATCTGGCGCGGGTCGTCGAGCGTGGCCTCGACCACCGAGAGCACGTCCAACGCGTAGGTCGGCGCCTCCGGGTCGAGCAGATCGAACGCGGCCAGCGCGAACGTGGACAGCGGCTGGTTGAGCGCGAAGTCGGCCTGCAGGTCCACGGTGAGCCGGACGATCCGGCCCTCCTCGTCCGGCTCGGCGAGCTTCTCCACGACGCCGCCGTCCAGCAGCGAGCGATAGATCGCGATCGCCTGCCGGATGTGCCGCAGTTGCTGCGCGCGCGGCTCGTCGTTGTCGGTGAGCAGGTGCCGCATCGCCTCGAACGCGTTGCCGGGCCGGTTGATCACCGCGAGCAGCATCGCGTGGGTGACCCGGAAGCGGGACGCCAGCGGCTCCGGCTCGGCTTCCTGGAGCTTGCTGTAGGTCTCGTCGTTCCAACCGACGAAGCCCTCCGGCGCCTTCTTGCGGACCACCTTGCGGCGCTTCTTCGGGTCGTCGCCGGCCTTGGCCAGCGCCTTGATGTTCTCGATCTCGTACTCGGGGGCCTGCGCGACCACGTTGCCCACGGTGTCGAAGCCGGCCCGCCCGGCCCGCCCGGCGATCTGGTGGAACTCGCGCGCCCGCAGCCGGCGCACCCGCTGACCGTCGTACTTGGACAGCGCGGTGAACAGCACGGTGCGGATCGGCACGTTGACCCCGACGCCGAGCGTGTCGGTGCCGCAGATCACCTTGAGCAGCCCGGCCTGGGCCAGCCGCTCCACCAGCCGGCGGTACTTGGGCAACATGCCCGCGTGGTGCACGCCGATCCCGTGCCGCACCCAGCGCGAGAGCTGCCGGCCGAACTTGGTGGTGAACCGGAACCCGCCGATCACCGACGAGATCTGATCCTTCTCCTCGCGCGTGCACATGTTGATGCTCATCAGCGACTGAGCCCGCTCGACCGCCGACGCCTGGGTGAAGTGCACGATGTAGATCGGCGCCTCACGCGTGGTCAGCAGTTCCTCGATGGTCTCGTGCAGCGGGGTGACCCGGTAGGTGAAGTACAGCGGGACCGGACGCGTGGCCGACTTGACGATCGCGGTGGACCGGCCGGTGCGCCGCTTCAGGTCGCGCTGGAAGTGGTCCATGTCGCCGAGCGTCGCGGACATCAGCAGGAACTGCGCCTTCGGCAGCTCGATCAGCGGGATCTGCCAGGCCCAGCCCCGGTCCGGGTCGCCGTAGTAGTGGAACTCGTCCATCACCACGAAACCGACGTCCGCGTCCGCGCCGTCGCGCAGCGCGATGTTGGCCAGCACCTCGGCGGTACAGCAGATGATCGGCGCGGTCGCGTTGACCGACGCGTCGCCGGTCATCATCCCGACGTTCTCGGTGCCGAACTGGGCGACCAGGTCGAAGAACTTCTCCGAGACCAGCGCCTTGATCGGCGCGGTGTAGAAGCTGCGCTCCTTGCGCGCCATCGCGGCGAAGTGCCCGCCTGCGGCGACCAGGCTCTTTCCCGAGCCGGTCGGCGTGTTGAGGATGACGTTGTTGCCCGAGACCAACTCGATCAGCGCCTCTTCCTGCGCGGGATACAGGGTGAGACCGCGCTCCTCCGCGTACGACGCGAAGGCTTCGTACAGGGCGTCGGGGTCGGCCTCGGCGGGGAGCAGATCGATGAGAGTCACCCGTCTATCCTGCCTGCTCGCGAGCCCGCGCCCGGACGCAACCCGGATTCCGCCGGTGCGCGCGCGTCCCGTACACCGCGGCCGGAGCACTTCCGGTGACGCGTGTCACATCCGTAGGGTCACCGGGATCATTTGCCATCGGGGACAGGGGTGCGCGTGAGGCCGGTACGACGAGCGGGTCGGATGGGCCTCGTGGTTCTCCTGGGCCTGGCGTCGACCGGGACCCTCCTCGGGTGCACGGCGAGCCCCTCGCGACCCGCCACGCTGACCGCGGTCGCGCCGCCGCACAACCCGGAAGCGGATCCCGACGGAATCGGCTGGACGGTCCGTCTGGGCGGCCGGATCCACCCACAGCGCACATACCGCCTGGTCGTCTCGACCGACCCGCACGCCGTCGACACGGTGACCGACGGCGGCGTGGACCCCAACACCTGGGACAGCGGCGTGGTGCACTCCACCGAGCACACCGGCCTCCGCCCCTCCGGCCTCCGCGTCGAGCAGGGAGTGACGTACTACTGGAGCGTCCGAGTGCAGGACGCCCAGGGCCACGACTCGGGCTGGAGCGCCAGAGAGCAGTGGACGGTCATGCGCCCCTGAAACAACCCGGACCGCCGGGCGTTCGAGAACAACCGCAGCCGACAAGCCCGGGCTCACCGAATTCGGCCCGTCCGGCGCTTGGGGACACACGGGCCGCAAGCCACTCGAACACCGCGGCCGACGACTCTGCCGACCCCGGCCGGCCGCCCATCGGCGGTCGGAGCAACAAGGCCCCGGCAGCCGCCCGCAGGCCCTAACAAACGACCTTGGCCGCCCTCAGCTCCGCCACCTGATCCGGGTCGAGGCCCAGGTCGGCGAGGATCGCATCCGTGTCGGCCCCGAGCGTGGGAGCCGGTGCACCCAGCCGCCCGGGCGTACCGCCGAACAACGTCGGGTGTCGCGGCTGCCGCAGCCGCCCCGCGGTCGGATGCACGTCGTCCTCCAGCACCCCCACGGCGGCGATGTGCGGATCGCCGGCCAGGTCACCGGGCCCCAGCACGATCCCGCAGGGCACGTTCTCCGCCTCCAGGCGGGCGATGCCCTCGGCGACGGTGAGCCCGGTCGCGGCCTCGTGGCAGCGGGTCACCAGCGCGTGGCCGACCTCGCGGTTGCGCCGGCGTTCGGCGATCGTGGCCACCCGCGGGTCGTCGTACCCCTCGACGCCGAACGCACGACACATCCCGGCGAAGTCCGCGTCCGAGGTGGGCGTGGCGATGCCCCAGCCGTCCAGAAAGGCGTACGGGCGTACGTCCGCGACGAAGCTGCCGGGTTGGCTGCCGTCGCCGTCGCGCAGCACGTCGTTGCCGGCCGAGTCGACCCACATGAACGAGATCACCGCATCCAGCATGGACAGTTCGAGGTGCTGGCCGCCGCGCCCGCGCTCGCGTGCGTACAGCGCCGCGGTGATCGCCTGCGCGGCGGTGAGGGCGGTGACCTTGTCGGCGAGGGCCTGGTTGGAGAACCTCGGGCGGCCGGTGTCCGGGTCCTTCTGGTTCTCGGCGACCCCTCCGTACGCCTGGATCACCGTGTCGTAGGCGCCTTTGCCGGCATACGGCCCGTGTGCCCCGAAGCCGGAGATCGAGCAGTAGACGAGATCGTCGCGACGCACGTCGGCGTAGCCCAGGCCGAGCCGTTCGGCCACACCGGGCCGCCAGTTCTGCACCACCACGTCGGCTCGGGCAATCAGGGTGCGCACCAGGTCGCGACCCCGCTCGGTGCGCAGGTCCACCCCGACGCAGCGCTTGCCGCGGTTGCACATCTGGTAGAGCGCGCTGATGCCCCCGGTCGTCGCCGTGCCGATCCAGCGGGAGATGTCGCCGATCCCGGGTCGTTCGACCTTGATCACGTCGGCGCCCTGATCGGCGAGCAGGGTCACCGCGTACGGACCGGTCGCGGCCGTGGACAGGTCCACGATGCGCAGGCCGGCAAGGGGCCCGTCGATCGGAACACGTTCCATGCTGCCGCTCCCCCTCCGATGTCGCTGGCGCGACGGCATCCGACGGCTCGGCTGCCCCGGATGACGAAAACAGGTTCTCTCTCACAGGTCAAGGCTCTGGTCTGTTGGCGAGGGTCGGCGGAGAATCCGGCAGCGTCCCGGTACTCGGGACTCGACGCCGATCGACGGAGGATTCGTGACCAACCCGATCGGGCCGCTCACCGCGGCCGACGAAGGCTTTCATCACCAGGTCGCCGAGACGTTCGCGACGGTGGCCACCACCGACCCGTCGTGGACCGAGAAGGTCTGCGCGATGGCCGCGGCCCGGGACGGCAGCCTGCAACTGGGCTTCGGGCTGGGCAAGTACACGAACCGCAACGTGATGGACGGCTACGCGGGCGTCTCGCGCGGCGTCGAGCAGCTCACCGTGCGCGCCTCGCGCCGGTTGTCGCCCGCACCGCACACCACGACGGTGGGGCCGATCCGCTACGAGGTGGTCGAGCCGCTCCGAGTGGTGCGCTTCGTGCTGGAGGCGAACGAGGCCCAGCCGATCGCCTTCGACTGGACCTTCGAGGCGGTCGTCCCGGCGGTCTGCGAGGACCGCACGCACAACCGGCGCGCCTATCGCACCACCGCCGACCTGGTGCGCTATCACCAGACCGGGGTGGCGTCGGGCTGGGTCGAAGTGGACGGCGAGCGCACCGGGATCACGCCCGACACGTGGGTGTCCACGCGGGACCACTCGTGGGGCACCCGCTACGACGTGGGTGCGCCCGCGGCCGACCTGGAGCCGGCCGGGATGCCCGCGTCGATGTCGTTCCGGATGATCTGGGCGCCCATCCTGATGGAGCGCCAAGACGGCAGTCGGTACGCGCTGTTCCTGCACTACCAGATCACCAGTGGGCCCGGCTTCGCGCAGAAGCGGGTGATGGGCGGGGTGGAGCACCCCGACGGCCGGGTGGACGAATGGGCGGACCTGGTACCGGACTTGAGCTACGACCCGGCCAACCGGCGGCTGCGCGGCGGGAAGTTGCACGCGACGATGGCGGACGGTTCGGCCCGGCCGCTGGAGGTGGAAGTGGTCTCGGCGACCGGCTTCCACCTCGGCGCGGGACTGTACTTCGGTCTGGACGGCCGACACCACGGCGAGTGGCGCGGCGACCTGCACGTGGAGGGCGAGCGGATCGCGGACTGCTCGACCCCCGAACAGGCCCGCCGGCTGCACCAGATCCGGGACACGGTGGTCCGGGTGACCGACCCGGTCGGCGGCGGGGTCGGCTGGGGCAACTGCCAGCCGATCGTGACGGGCGCGGACCCGGCCCTGGGGCTCACGGCGGAGTCCTCGTTCATGTAGGGCGCGGCGGCGGCCCTTGCGCGGTTGTCGGGCGCGCGGCCTCGGGTGCGTGGGTGGTGCCGGTGCGCGGTGGTCGGGTGTGCGGTGGCGCTGCTGCCCGGTGTCGAACACGCCGCGGTGGGCCGCGGTTTCTTTCTCGGTCGGTACACCGCTGAACACGCAGCGCGAGCCATACGATGCTGTCGACCTTGATCAGGGGAAGGGACGTCAGCCATGCGCAGGATCCTCATCGTCGGTGCCGGCCAATCCGGGCTCCAACTCGGCCTGGGGTTGCTGGCCCACGGCTACGACGTGACCGTGATGACCGAGCGGACGCCCGACGAGATCCGCGCCGGGCGGGTGACCTCGACGCAGATCATGATGCCGTCGACGATCGCGCTGGAGCAGCCGCACGGCCTGGACCTGTGGTCCGGTCGGGTACCGCCGATTCCCCGGGCCGGGTTCACCATCCCCGGCCCGGACGGCACGCCGGTGGTGAACTGGCTGGGCGACCTGGGTGGCGCGCAGTCGGTCGACCAGCGGATGAAGATGCCCGCGTGGATGGACCTGTTCGTGACCCGCGGCGGCAACCTGGTGGTGCATCCGGTCGCGGTCTCCGACATCGACTGGTACACCCGCAACTACGACCTGGTCGTGGTCGCCGCCGGCAAGGGCGAACTGGTGTCGATGTTCGACCGGGATCACGACCGATCCCAATTCACCACCCCACAACGGCAGTTGGCTGTTTCATACTTCCACGGCGCGACACCGCGCCCCGAGGTCGGCTACGACGCGCTGCACGTCAACGCGATACCCGGAATCGGCGAGATCATCATGTTCCCGGGCCTGACGCTGACCGGCCCGTGCGACATCATCCTGCTCGAAGCCGTGCCCGGCGGCCCGCTCGACGTGTTCCGCGACGTGCGCGACCCGGACACCCACTGGGCGGTGATGCGGGACCTGGTCCGGCAGTTCGCGCCGTGGGATTACGACCGGATCAGCCGCGCCGAACTCACCGACCCGATGTGCGTGCTCAGCGGCGGCTTCGCCCCCATCGTGCGCAAGCCGATCGCCGAACTCCCCTCAGGTGGGATCGCGTTGGGCATCGGAGACGTCCTGGTCACCAACGACCCGATCAGCGGCCAGGGTTCCAACAACGCCGCGCGGGCCGCCGACCTATATCTGAACGAGATCGTCGCGCGTGGCGATCGCCCGTTCGACGCCGCCTGGATGCAATCGGTGTTCGACGCGTTCTGGTCCCGCGCCCGACACGGCGTCAAGTTCTCCACCTCGCTCCTGGGCGTGCCCCCGGAGCACGTGCAGATGTTGATGGGCGCGGGCAACACCTGCCCGGCCGTATGCGACGCGGTGATGAGCGCCTTCGACAACCCGGTGGAGTTCGAGGAGTTCATGTACGACCCGGAGAAGACGATGGCGTTCCTGACGAAGGTGGGCGCGCTGTAGGCCGGCCTCTCCGCGCCGACCCGTCGACCACACGCCGAGCGGCGACCGGACGACGGTGGAGCCGGTGACCCCTCGCGCGCCGCGTCGGCCGAGGTGTCACCGGCCGCTTCGACGCATGCCCGTCCCGCCGGCTCGCCCGACCGGCAGCAGGCCGCCGGGCGCCCGTACCGGCATGTAATTTCGGCGCAAAATTGCGCCGTCACTTGCGACTTCGCCGTGCCTTCGGCCTGCCGCGACGCGCCGGCCAGCACCGTCGCCCGCCGACCGCAACGCAAGCGGCGACAGCGCGCGCAGGGCGATCCCCGGTGCCCGCCCCGCGCCGGGATCCCGCGGGGTCCCGAGCGTTGACGGGTTCGAAACACGTCTGCAACTCTGATCTCGGTCACTGCAAAAACCTCACAGATCCTTGGGAACTACCGGCGCCAGTCCGCAAATTCCGATCCGTGACGCGAACACGCCGATCCCCCGGCGCGATCCCACCGGCCGGCGGGTGCACGTCCGGCTTCGCCTCGCCACCCCTGCGAACGGTCGCCCACACGCCGACCCGGTCTCCGGCCTGCCCGGCCCCGGGACGGACCACCGCGCGCTCCGAACCTCCGGAACACACCGCCCGACCGAACCTCCCGAACCCTCGAACCTCCGGGACCTCCGGGACCTCCGGGACCCCGGGACCTCCCGGACGAGCCTTCGGATCGAACCTCCCGACAAGCCAACCTCCGAATCGAACCTCCCGGGCACGTCCCCTCCCCCGCGAGCGAACAGAACAGAGGATTGCGATGAGGACGAAACCACCGGCACCGAGATCGGCCATCACCACACTCGCAACCGGCCTACTGGCGCTGGCCGTAGCCGTCGGGCCCGCCGGCGCCACCACGTCGGCCACAGCCGCCGGGCGGCCCCGGAGCGCCAGTTCCGCCGTCACCGCCGTAGCCGACGGCGACCAGGAGACCTACTGGCAGGGCGCCGGCACGGCGTTCCCCCAGGCCGTCCAGGTCGACCGAGGGCGCAGCACCCGGATCGACGGTGTGGTGCTCAAGCTGCCCCGCCACTGGGCCGCGCGCAGTCAGACGCTGGCCGTGCAGGGCAGCGAGGACGGCGCGAGCTTCAAGACCGTCGTCGGCCGGGCGACCTACACCTTCGAACCCGCCTCGGCGAACACCGTCCGGATCCGCTTCCCGGCCACCCTGGCCAGGTTCGTCCGGCTCGACATCACCGCGAACAGCAAGGCATCCGCCGCACAACTGGCCGAACTCGACGTGGAGACCGCAGCCGAGTCGTCCACCAACCTCGCCCTCGGCAAAACCCTGACCGCGAGCAGCGCCGACTCGCCCTACACCGCCGCCAATGCCGGCGACGGCGCACAGGCGAGCTACTGGGAGAGCACCAACAACGCGCTGCCGCAATGGATCCGGGCCGACCTCGGGGCATCGATCCCGGTGAACAGGGTGGTGCTCAAGCTGCCCGCCGGCTGGGAGCGCCGGACCCAGACGCTCTCCCTCCAGGGCAGCACCGACGGGACGACCTACACCGACGTCCTCGCCTCGGCCGATCGGGTCTTCGACCCGGCAGCCGACAACACCGTCACGCTCGCCTTCGACCCGGTGACCACCCGATACCTGCGCGTCCGGGTCACCGCCAACACCGGTTGGCCCGCCGCCCAGGTGTCCGAATTCGAGATCTACGGCCCGACCACCGGCGACACCCGACCCCCCACCGCGCCCACCGCACTGGCCTACACCCAGCCGGCCCCGGGGCAGATCCGGCTCACCTGGGCCGCCGCGACCGACGACGTCGGGGTGACCGGCTACGACGTGTACGCCGACGGCGTGCTGCGCGGCACCGTCGCCGGCAGCGTGCGCAGCTACACCGACACCCAGCCGGACACCGCGACGGTGAGCTACCACGTGGTGGCCCGGGACGCCGCCGGCAACAGCTCGCCGAACAGCGACACGGTGACCCGGACCGGTACCGGCGGCGGCACGAACCTGGCCGTCGGCAAGCCGATCACCGCGTCCTCCACGACGCAGAACTTCGTCGCCGCGAACGCGAACGACGGCAGGACGAACACCTATTGGGAGGGCAACGATTACCCCGACACGCTGACCGTGGCACTGGGTTCGAACGCCGACGTCAGCGCCGTCGTGGTCCGACTCGACCCGGATCCGGTCTGGGGCCCGCGCACCCAGACCATCGAGGTGCTCGGCCGGGAACAGAGCGCCGGTGCCTTCGGCACCCTGGCCCCGGCGGCCGTACGCAACTTCGCGCCCGGCTCCGGCGGCAATGCCGTGACCATCCCGGTCACCGGCCGGGTCGCCGATCTGCGCCTGCGGATCACCACCAACTCCGGTGTGCCGGGCGGCCAGGTGGCCGAGTTCCAGGTGATCGGCGTCCCCGCGCCCAACCCGGACCTCACCGTCACCGCACTGACCGCGAGCCCCGCCGCGCCGGTGGAGTCCGACCCGATCACGCTGTCCGCGACGGTGCGGAACATCGGTCCGGTCGCCGCCGGCGCCACCACGGTCGACCTCTACCTCGACGGCACCCTCGCCGGCACCGCCCGGGTCGGCGCCCTCGCCGCCGGCGACCACACCACCGTGTCCGCCACCATCGGCACCCGTCCGGCCGGCAGCTATACACCGAGCGCCCGGGTCGACCAGGCGAACACCGTGATCGAACAGAACGAGGCCGACAACGCGTACACCGCGCCCGGTCCGGTCCTGGTCACCCCCGTGCCCAGCTCCGACCTGGTCGCCTCGGCCGTCGAATGGACCCCCGACAGTCCGGCGGCCGGCAACCCGGTCGCCTTCACGGTCACGCTCAGGAATCAGGGCACGGTGGCGACCGCATCCGGCGCGCACCCGGTCACGCTCACCGTGACCGATGCCGCCGGCGCCTCCGTGCGCACCCTCACCGGCACGTACACCGGCGTACTCGCCCCGGGCACGAGCACCCCGCGGATCCCGCTGGGGAGTTGGCCCGCCGCGGACGGTACGTACACCGTCACCACGGTGATCGCCCCGGATGCCACCGAACTCCCGGTCAAACAGGGCAACAACACGAGCACCCGGCCGCTGTTCGTGGGCCGGGGCGCGCATCTGCCCTACGACATGTACGAGGCCGAGGACGGCGTGTTGGCGGGCGGCGCGGCGGTGGTCGGCCCGAACCGGGTCATCGGCGACCCGGCCGGCGAGGCATCCGGCCGCAGGGCGGTCACCCTGAACTCCACCGGCAGCTCGGTCGAGTTCACCGCCCGTGCGGACACCAACACCCTGGTCACCCGATTCTCCATTCCGGACGCCCCGGGCGGGGGCGGCATCGACGCCACGCTCGACCTGTACGTGGACGGCACGTTCCGCAGGGCCGTCAACCTCACCTCGAAGTACGCCTGGCTGTACGGCAACGAGGCCGGCCCCGGCAACTCCCCCGGCGCCGGCGGCCCTCGGCACATCTACGACGAGGCCAACGTCATGCTGGGGACCACCGTGCGCGCCGGCAGCCGAATCAAACTGCAAAAGAACGCCGCCAACACCACCACCTATGCCATCGACTTCGTCAACCTGGAGCAGGTCGCCCCGATCGCGAACCCGAACCCGGCGACCTATGCCGTCCCGGCCGGCTTCTCCCAGCAAGACGTGCAGAACGCGCTCGACCGGGTCCGGATGGACCCCACCGGCACGCTGGTCGGCGTCTACCTGCCGCCCGGCACGTACCCGACCGCAAGCAAGTTCCAGGTGTACGGGAAGGCGGTCCGGGTGGTCGGCGCCGGCCCCTGGTTCACCAGGTTCGAGGCACCCACCACACAGGAGAACACCGACGTCGGCTTCCGCGCCGAGGCGTCCGCGAACGGCTCCTCGTTCACCGGCTTCGCCTACTTCGGCAACTACACCTCGCGAATCGACGGCCCGGGCAAGGTGTTCGACTTCGCCAACGTGTCGAACATCCTGATCGACAACGTCTGGAACGAACACACCGTCTGCCTGTACTGGGGCGCCAACACCGACGGCATCACGATCCGCAACACCCGGATCCGGGACACCTTCGCCGACGGCGTGAACATGACCAACGGCAGCACGGACAACCACCTCGACAACATCGAGGCCCGCTCCACCGGGGACGACAGCTTCGCGCTGTTCTCCGCGATCGACGCCGGCGGCGCGGACGAGAAGAACAACGTGTACGAGAACCTGACCTCGATGCTGACCTGGCGAGCGGCCGGCGTCGCGGTCTACGGCGGCTACGCCAACACGTTCCGCAACATCCGAATCGCGGACACCCTGGTCTACTCCGGCATCACCATCAGCTCGCTCGACTTCAACTACCCGATGAACGGCTTCGGCACCGAACCGACCGCCTTCGAGAACATCTCCATCGTCCGCGCAGGCGGCCACTTCTGGAACGGGCAGGTCTTCCCGGCGATCTGGCTCTTCTCCGCCTCGAAGATCTTCCAGGGCATCCGGGTGAGCGACGTGGACATCGTCGACCCGACCTACGGCGGCATCATGTTCCAGACCAACTACGTGGGCGGCCGACCGCAGTTCCCGGTCGCGGACACCGTCTTCACCGACATCTCGATCACCGGCGCACATCGCAGCGGCGACGCCCACGACGCCAAGTCCGGGTTCGGCATCTGGGCCAACGAGCTACCCGAACCCGGCCAGGGCCCCGCGGTCGGCTCGGTCACCTTCAACGGTCTACGGATGAGCGACAACGTCCAGAACATCCGCAACACCACGTCGACCTTCACCATCACCATCAACCCCTGACCACACACCCGGTGCCGCCGAGGCCCTCCCGCCCCGGCGGCACCGTCCCACCCGCTCATCCCCTCGACGATCAAGAATCGGTAACGGGTCCGTACCGATGTTGGGGCTCCGTTCACCCACCGAAAACCCTGCCGTCGAGTCGTGCACGCCGGCTCCGGACAGGCTCTACGGATCGCCGATGCCCTGGAGAGCCGTCCCATGCACCCTGACCGCGAAGCCCGATCGCTCCCGATGCCCACCCCGGCGCACCCCGGGCCGGGCCTGGCCGTGACGTCCGTCACCGGCAAGGCGAGCGAACTCGGCCGCCCCGACGGCCAGGGCCCGTGGTGGGCCACCGCAACCGCCGAGATCACCACCACGAGCGGCAACCCGGTCGCCGGCGCCTGGGTCACCGCCGAGGTCCGCTCCGACGGCCACACCCTGAAGCACTTCGGCCTCACCCGCCGCGACGGCACGGTCGACTTCGGTATCCCCGTGTTGTGGAGCAACGACGCGACGGTGACCGTGACCACGGTCCGCCACCTCGAACTCCCCTACCACCCGGCCCTGTCCACCGCCCACGAGGTCCGCATCAAACGCCCCCGACACAACGCCTGACGCCCGACCGGGCGCACCGCTTCGCCGCATCCACGCCCCTGCGCCCCGGGCATCGGCGCTTCACCACCCTCGCGAGTCGGCAGCAGAGTCGCCCAATAAAAAAGCCCGACCCGAGAGTTTTCGCTCTCGGGTCGGGATGCCGTCGTGCCCCGGGTGGGGGTGGGGACACGAGCGGCCGGGGATGCGAGATCCCCGAACGGCTACAGACCCTGGGGGGGATTGGGCTGCGCCTGGGCCACTCGGAAAGGGGGGAGTCCCGTTGGTTCCGAATGGACCGTCGTTCTGAAGGCTAGTGAAAACCGTGGCCGAAGAACACCTGTCGACCCGACCGGATTCGGCCCGAGGCAAGGGTTTAAGGCGCACTTAAGGGTCGATCGGGTTCGCGGTACCGGGCGGCACATGCGCGGTGACTCACAGTGAGAAGATCCCCGCATTCAAGCACTCTCCCCCGCAGTCGAACCAAGGTCGGGACGCCCGCAAACCGGGACTCGAACCGAACAACTAACCAGTCGGCAGGCCGACTCCGAACCGGCCGCCGACCACCGACAGAGCAACCCCGAACCGTCGCCGAACCAGCCCGGCCCGCCTCCGTGCCGCTCCCGAACCAGCCCCCGCCCACTCACCCGACCCCCATCCGTCGTCGACCCCGCCCACCCTTCCCCGCCCGCCGACTGCGCCGGACGACCGCCTCCGTGCGCCCGCCGCCCAGTCGCACGCTGATCTCCGCGCCCCCCAGCACCGACCGCCCCAACCCGACCTCCCCACCCGTGGCCTCGGCAAGGCGCCGGACGATGTCCAGCCCCAGTCCCGTGGAGCCGTCGCCGCCCTGCCCGTGCCCGCGCCGCAGCGCGCTCTCCGGATCGGCGATCCCCTGGCCGCCGTCGGCCACGAGCAGGATCACCGCGTCCCGACCCGAGTGCAGGGTGACCGAGAACGGCACGCCCTCATCCGTGTGCCGGAACACGTTGCCCAGCATCGCGTCGAGCCCGGCCGCCAGGTCGCCCCGGGGCACCGGAACCCGCACCGGCTGCTCCGCGCCCACCAGTTGCCACGGTCGGTCCTCGTCCTCGGCCAGCGCCGACCAGAAGTCCATCCGCTCGCGCACCACTTCGGCCGCGTCGCAACCCACCGCCTCGATGCTCGCGCTCGATCGCCTTGCCGTTCGGATCAGTTCGTCGACCTCGCGCTCCAACTGCGCCACCGCGTTCCGGGTCTGTTCCGCCACCGGGTCCTCGCCCAACGCCGCCGCGTTCAACCGCAGCGCGGTCAGCGGAGTGCGCAGCCGATGCGACAGGTCGGCGGCCATCTCCCTTTCGTTGGCCAGCAGTTGTTCCACCCGATCCGCCATCGTGTTGAACGAGGTGGCGGCTTCCTGGAGTTCGGAGGGGCCCTGCGGCGCGATCCTGGCCGCCAGGTCGCCCGTACCCAGCGAACGGGCCGCCGCGGCCAGTCCCCGCGCCGAGCGCACCACCTGCGCACCGAGCCGGTCGGCGACCACCACGGAGCCGCCCACCAGCACCACCGCCACGCCGGTGAGCACCATCCAGGCGGTGTTGACGCCGTTCTCCAGATCGCCGTCCGGGACGTACACCTCGATCACGGTGATCCGCCCCTGGTCCAACAGCAGCGGTTGCAACAGCGCCCATCCGCCGCCCGCCCGGACCCGGAACGAACGTGCCGACTCCCGCGCGGTGGCCACACTGCGCTCGCCGGCCCGCGGGCGACCCAGCACCGAACCGTCCGGCAGATGGATCGCGATCCGGCCGCCGGAACCGGCCGGCACGCTCGCGATCGCCGGTTCCAGCGCCGCCCGGTCGGTGGTGATCACCAGCGCCGGCTGCAACGCGGCGGCCTGCCGCTCGGCGTCGGTGAACGTACGGTCCGCGGCGATCTCCCGGATCACCAGGACCAACGGGATCAAGAACGCCAGCGCGACCATCGTGGTGACCGCCAGCGAGACCCGCACCAGCGTTCCCCGCACCCCCTTCGGCGCCCGGGGCGGCTTGCTCTCCCGACCCGCCGAAGCCTGCGCTCGACCCCCCGAGGCCTGCGCCCGGCCGGCCGTACGCGAACCCGCCGACCCGTCCCCGCCCGACCCGGCCCCCGCGTCCGAGCCCGACGTCGGCCTCACGCCGGCGGCTCCAGTCTCACCCCGACACCCCGCACGGTATGCAGATACCTCGGCTCCCGCGCCTTCTCCCCGAGCTTGCGACGCAGCCAGGACAGGTGCACGTCGATGGTCTGGTCGTCACCGTACGACTGGCCCCACACCTCGGCAAGGATCTCCCGTCGCGGCACCACCGTCCCGGCCCGCGCGGCCAGGAACGCCAGCAGGTCGAACTCGCGCCGGGTCAGCTCCAGCTCCCGCCCGTCCAGGTGTGCCTCACGGCGCCTGGTGTCGATCAGCAGTCCGCCGACCGTGAACACGTCCGGCGTGGTCCGCCCCCGCGCGCGGCGCAGCACGGCCGACAGGCGCGCGCCCAGGTGTTCGCCGGAGAACGGCTTCGTCACGTAGTCGTCGGCACCCGCGTTGAGCAGCCGGACCACCTCGGCCTCGTCGTCCCGGGCGGTCGCGATGATCACCGGGACGTCGGATATGCCACGCAACATCTTCAATGCCTCGGAACCGTCCAGATCCGGCAGACCGAGGTCCAGGATGACCACATCGAAAGGGTATTGGGCCACTTCGCGCAACGCTTCGAGAGCCGTTCCGACGCTGCGAACGGCGTGTGAGGACGACGTGAGATAGCGGATCAGCGCCGAACGTACGAATTGGTCGTCCTCGACCACGAGCACCTGTGCCATGGTTCGGAACCGTACCCGTAGTCTCCGATCCGGCCGGCCCGGGAGGCGAACACCGGGGCTGGAACAGAGGCTGGAGGACAGGGCTCGTGCGCAGAACCATCACATCGATCTCGGTGTGGCTCGCGGTCACCGCGATGGCCGTCGCGCTGTCCTGGTGGGGCGTGCGCAGTGTGCTGCGCGACACCGTGTTCCAGCCGCCGCGGGCACCGACCCTGGTCGCCGGGGACGAACCGCCGCCGACGATGAGTTCTCCGCCGCCGACATCGGTCGCACCGCAGGCCGGCGAGGCGCCCGACCTGATCTCCGCCATCAACCGCACTCCGCCGCCGACCTCCGCGCCCCCGTCGCCGTCCGCGTCCACCGCCCCGCCGTCGCCGAAGCCCGTGACGACGCCGGTCGTACCGCCGGCACAACTTCGGGAGGATCCACCGACTCCGGCGGTGCAGAGCTTCGAGGTGCGGGGCGGGCGGGCCTCGTTCCGGTATCAGGCCACGAGCGTGACGCTGATCGCCGCGACCCCGAACCCGGGGTGGTCGGTGAAGGTGTGGCCCGGCGACAAGTGGATCCGAGTGGACTTCGTCAGCAACCGGCGGACCTCGTCCGTGTTCGTGGTCTGGAACGGACACCAGCCGATCGCGTCGACCTACGAGGATTGAGCCATGAGGATCCGGCCCGCCGGGCCGGGGCGGATCGGCCGCGCTACCGGTTCTTCCCGACCCTGACGAACTCGGCGAATTCGGCGACGATCGCCTTGTCGAAGGCCGGCAGGTCGTCCGGCTTGCGGCTGGTGATCAGCGTGTTGGTGCCCGCCGTACACACCACCACCGCCTCGTCGACCCAGGTCGCGCCCGCGTTCTCCAGGTCGGTGCGCAGGCTCGGCCACGAGGTGAGTTGCCGTCCGCGCACCACGTCGGCCTCCACCAGGATCCACAACGCGTGGCAGATCGCCGCGACCGGCTTGCCCTCGGCGAAGAAGCGCCGGACGAACTCCACGGCCTTCGGCTGCGTGCGCAGGAAGTCCGGGTTGGCCAGACCGCCGGGCAGGACGAGCGCGTCGAAGTCGCCGGATCCCACCGCGTCGATTCCGGCGTCCACGTGGAACGCGTCGGCCCGGTCGAGGTGGGCGAAGCCCCGCGCCTCGCCGGCCTTGGTGGAGATCAGTTTCGGCAGGCCGCCGGCCCGTTCCACGGCCTGCCACGGCTCCGTCAGCTCCACCTGCTCGAAGCCTTCGGGGGCGACGAGAAACGCCACGCTCAGACCCTGAAGCTCGGATGCCATGCGGCACATCCCTCCGTGCGGTGCGGCGGCAACGGTTGCCTCGGGACCGCCTGCCCTACCGGCCGCACGACAAACGCAGCACGGGCACGACACCGGACGGAAAACCGAACCGGTCTGTCCGGTCCGCGGGCCCGACCACATCCGCAGCCCGATCGCACCCGGACCGGGCCGATCCGACCCGACGCCCATCCGACCCGACGCCCGGCCCACCCCGCGTTCGAGCGCGCTCCGAACCCGCAGCCCGACCGGCTACAGGTCCTCGAGCACCTCGGCCGCCCTCGCCCGCAGCCCCCGAGCAGCCCGGGTCGCGGTGTTGTACGCCTCGTCGCCGCGTCCGTCGGCGAACGCGTTGGCCGCCTGGATCAGGCCCTGGGCACCCTTGAGCACGTCGACCGCCGCCGCGAGCAGCGCCTCGCCGCGCGCGTCCTGGCCGGCCTCGCCCGCCAGGTGGGCGAGCTGCTGGGTGAGCACGGTCAGCCGCATGTCCACGCCGCGGGCGCCGGACAGCGGGGCCGGCCGCGGATCGCGCACGCTCGGCACGCCCTGGCGCGGGGTCGGCACACCCTCCGGCGTCCCGCACAGCGGGCACACCTCGCCGAGCGCGAGCAGACCGCGCTCCGGGTGTCTGGGGCACGGCGCCGAACGCGGACGCGCGTCCGCCGCGTCCCGGGCCCGACCGCGCCGCCGCCGGTTCTCACAGAACAGGCACTTGTCCCGGGCGTCCTCGTCGACCGGGCCGTACGGGTGCTCGTTGCACAGCGTGGTCGGCGCGGGCGCGGCCAACTGGCCGAGGAGTCGGCGCGTGTTCGCCAGTTGTTCGGCGATCGCGTCGTATGCCTCGGGTGGGCTGGTGTTGCCCAGGAGGTCGACCATCTCCATCAGGTTCTTGGTCGAGCGGACGAGTGCCTTCGTATCAGGTGCCACGCCTATGGACTGTAAATGATCGGCGGGACATCACCGCACGATCAGGACTTCGAGGGTGCGCGGCCCGTGCACCCCCTCGACCCGGTTCAGCTCGATGTCGCTGGTCGCGGACGGGCCGGAGATCCAGGTCAGCGGTCGACCCGGGGCCAGCCGCTCCAGTGCCTGCGGCACGGACGCGACCACGTCCCGGGCCCGGACCACGCACAGGTGCCAGTCCGGCACCAGGGTCAACGCCCGGCGGCCCTGTCCCGGTCCCGCGTCGAGCACGATCGTGCCGGTCTCGGCGATGGCAACGGCGGCGCCGGTGAGCACGCCGTCCGCGGCGTCCAGGTCGGCGGTCGTGAGATGTGGGAGAGGATGCTCAGGCCTGTTATTAATAGGATCATCGGACAAATCACCGATCGATCCATACATCCAGCCGTCCGGTACACACACCCCCGCCGCGAGCCCCGCCGTCCATGCCGCCGGCAGCCCGGCCGGTGTCACCACCCGTCGCGCCCCGCGCCGTTCGACCGCCCCGGCGACCGCGTCCGCGAGCCCGCTCTCGGCGACCTCGTGGACGACCGCCCGGTAATCGCGCAGATGTTCGGCGAACAGTTCGAGCACGCCCTCGACCACGTGCGCCCGCGCGTAGTCGCGCGGGACCGGGAACACCTCGTCCCGCGGCACGTCCACCAGCGCCCGCCGCACCCGGTTCAGGATCACCTCGCGCGAACTCATCGCCCGTCCCCCTCGATCTCGTCGGCGCTGCCGCCGTCCCGGATCCGGGCGGCCTTGATCTCGATCCCGTCCGTCTCGATGCCGTTCGCCTCGATCCCGTCCGTGATCCCGTCTGCCCCGATCCCATCCGGTCGGCCGACCTCCGACCGGCCGACCGAGGCCGCCGGCGCCGGACCCGCCGGGTGTACGCCCCCCTGCGACGCGTCCGCGGGTCCGCTCCGCTCCCGCACCCACCAGTCCCGGAACGATTCCGCCGGCACCGCCGGGATCGACCGGCTGTCCGTCCAGGCCGCGCCCGGGCCGGGTGCCCGCTTGGGGATCAGCTTGCGCGAGCGGGCCGCGACCCGCTGTACCCGGCGCAGTCGCCCGGGGTCGTCGAGCACCCACTCGGCCGCTCGCATCGCCGCCTTCTCGGCCCGATGACCGCCGCCCTCGACCACCTTTTCGCGCAGATGCACCAGCACCTCGGGGATGTCGATCGCGACCGGGCACACCTCGTAGCACGCGCCGCACAGCGAGGACGCGTACGGCAGCGACGCGGTCTGCGCGTCCACCTTCCCGGTCGCGATGCCGCCCAGTTGCGGCACCAGGATCGCGCCGATCGGCCCGGGATACACCGACCCGTACGCGTGGCCGCCGGTGCGCTCGTACACCGGACACACGTTCAGGCAGGCCGAGCAGCGAATGCAGCGCAGCGCCTGCCGGCCGGTTCGATCCGCCAGCACGTCGGTTCGGCCGTTGTCGAGCAGCACCAGGTGGAAGTCCTGCGGGCCGTCGCCGGGCGTGACCCCCGTCCACATCGAGGTGTAGGGGTTCATCCGCTCGCCGGTCGAACTCCTGGGCAGCAGTTGCAGGAACACCTCCAGGTCGGCCCAGGTCGGCACCACCTTCTCGATCCCGACCACCGAGATCAGCGTGTCCGGGAGGGTCAGACACATCCGCCCGTTGCCCTCCGACTCGACCACCACGAGCGTGCCGGTCTCGGCGACGACGAAGTTGGCGCCGGAGACCGCGACCTTCGCGGACAGGAAGCGCTCGCGCAGGTGCCGGCGCGCGGCCTCGGCCAGCGCGGCCGGTTCGTCGGTCAGGCCGGCCGGTGCCGGCACGCCCCATTCGCCCATCTCGCGGACGAAGATCTCCCGGATCTCGGCCCGATTGCGATGGATCGCGGGGACCAGGATGTGCGACGGCAGGTCCTCGCCCAGCTGCACGATCAACTCGGCCAGATCGGTCTCGTAGGCCCGGATGCCCTCGGCGGCGAGCGCCTCGTTGAGCCCGATCTCCTGGGTGACCATCGACTTGACCTTGACCACCTCGGTCTCGCCGGTGGCCCGGACCAGGTCGGCGACGATCCGGTTGGCCTCGGCCGCGTCGGCGGCCCAGTGCACGGTGCCGCCGGCGGCGGTGACCGCGGCCTCGACCGCGAGCAGGTGTTCGTCGAGGCGGCGCAGCGTGCGGTCCTTGATCGCCGCGCCGGCCGCGCGCAGTTCGGCCCAGTCGGCGAGTTCGTCGACCACCAGGGCCCGCTTGTCCCGGATGGTGTGGGTGGCCTTGCGCAGGTTGTGCCGCAGTTGGGCGTCGCCGACCGCGGCCCGGGCCGCCTGCGGGAACGGGGGCATGCCGACGAAGGTGGCGCCCGTCGGCGGGACGGCCTTGCTCATGCCGGCTCCTTCTCGGTGGAGGCGAGGATCTCCGCGAGGTGCAGGACGCGCATCCCGGTGCGTTGACGGTCCATCAGGCCGCCGATGTGCATCAGGCACGAGTTGTCCGCCGCGCACAGCACCTCGGCTCCGGTGCCGGCCGCGTGCCGGACCTTGTCGGCGCCCATCGCGGTGGACACGTCCGGGTTCTTGACCGCGAAGGTGCCGCCGAAGCCGCAGCACTCCTCCTCGCCGGGCAGGTCGAGCAGTTCCAGGCCGCGCACCTCGCGCAGCAGCGCGCTCGGCCGGTCGCCGAGCTTCATCAGGCGGCGCGAGTGGCAGGTGGGGTGATAGGCGACCCGGTGCGGGAAGTAGGCGCCGACGTCGGTGACGCCGAGCACGTCGACGATGAACTCGGTGAGGTCGTACACCTTCGGGACCACCGCCGCGACGTCGGCGGCGAGGGTGGGGTCCTGGGCTCGGGCGGCGGCACGCGGGTGGTTGTCCCGGATCATCGCGCCGCACGACCCGGACGGGGTGACCACCGCGTCGTAGCCGGCGAAGGTGTCCGTGAACCGGCGGACCATCGGCTCGATCCGCGGGCCGTAGCCGGTGTTCCAGTGCATCTGTCCGCAGCAGGTCTGGGCGAGTGGGAAGTCGACCTCGCAGCCCAGTCGCTCCAGGAGGCGGACGACGGCCTGCCCCGTGCGGGGATAGAGGGTGTCGTTCACGCAGGTGATGAACAGCCCGACGCGCATGCGGGCGGCCTCCTCGTGGTGGGTGGGTGCGGATCGGGAGCCCGGGGCCCGGCCTTGGGGCTTCGGTCCTGGACTCGAAGTCGGGAAACGTGTGGTCGGACCACAGTGTGGTGTGCACACGGTAAGGGCATGTCATGCTGTGCCACAAGACGCGGGTCCCGACCCGCACCCGGACTCGCTCCCGAGGAGCCCCTGTGAACGACGGCCCGGACTGGCGCCCGGTCAAGCGCGTGCGTGCGTTCGAGGAAGTCGTCGCGCAGATCGAGGAGCAGATCTCGACCGGCCGGCTGCGCGCGGGCGACAAGCTCCCGGGCGAGCGGGCACTGGCCGCCGCACTCGGGGTCGGCCGCCCGTCGGTCCGCGAGGCGATGCGCGTCCTGGAGGCCATGGGCGTCCTGGTCGCCAACACCGGCAGCGGCCCCGAGGCGGGTGCGATCCTGGCCGGATCGGCGGGCCCGGCGCTGACCGGCGTGCTGGGCCTGCACCTGGGCCTGGCCAACTTCGCGGTGGACGACGTCGTGGAGACCCGGCTGTTGATCGAGTCCTGGGCCGTCGAGGCCGCCGCACGCCACGCGAGCGAGGCCGACCTCGACCGGCTGCGCGCGATCGTGACCGCGATGGACGCGCCGGATGTGTCGGCGGAACGGTTCAACGAGCAGGACACCGAATTCCACACCGCGATCGCGGAGTTGTCCGGCAATGCGCTGGTCGCCACGTTCATGCGCGCACTGCGCGACACGGTACGTCGGCACCAGCAGCGCGCGGTTGCCGAACTGGGCCCGGACACCGGCGCGTTGCGTGCGGATCACCGGGCGATCCTGGCCGCGATCGAGGCCCACGACCCGCATGCGGCCGCCGCGGCGCTGGCCGCCCACCTGCGCCGCGCGTATCCCCGGGTGGCGCGGATTCGCGCGGACCGGTCGGGGGACCGGAATTCGGACTGACGGTGCGTCATGTGCCTTGTGGGGTAAGGCGATCCGTTTTGGGAGTGGGCGGGGCGGGTGGGAAACACCCGTCCTGTGGTCCGGTTCCGGGGAAAGCTTGGAACGGTCTGGTAACCCACCGCGTTCGCCCGGCATACTGCGCGGCAACGTACAGCGCAGGAGGTCGCGAGGATGCTCGGGCACGACCGGATCGACGCGGAGACGTACCATCGGGACATCGTCCCGGGATTGCTCATCGGGGAGCCCGGCAAACGGGCCGAGGCGGGACTGCGCGGGCTCGATCCGCTCGGCATGCGGATCGGCGAGGGCGCGTGGACGTACCGCGCGCACGGCGCACGGCTGCGGATCGTGGAGGGGATCGACCCGGACGCCACATGTGTGGTGCGGTTGTCCCCCGACGCGTGGACCGACCTGGTCACCCTGCTGCGCACCGCGGCGGCGCTCGCCATCGCGGGCGACGTGCACACCGAACGCGGGAGTGTGCACGAGTTGTTCCGCTGGGAGCCGGTGCTGCGCGCGCTCTATCAGGGCATCGAGATCTACCTTCCGCACGGCAGGGAGGTGTTCGATCGGCACGGTCGACCCGTGGACCCCGCTGCCGAACTGACGCTCGATCACTCGGATCGCGAACTCGCCGACCACTTCGAGGCAACCGGGGTGATGCGGGTGCGCGGGGTGTTCTCTCCCGCCGAGATCGCCGTGTTCGAGGCCGAGGTGGATCGGCTCGCCGCCGAGGCCCGACCGGACGACGACCGGTCCTGGTGGGCGGAGCGTGAAAGCGGCGAACAGGTGTTGTGCCGGATCGTCTACGCGAGCGAGCGCTCGGCGCCGATCGGCGCGCTGGCCCAGGATCCGCGTCTGGTCCGGCTGGCCACGCTGGTGCACGAGGACCTCGCGGCGTCCACCGACCGGATGGAGGGGATCTCGGTCCTGCTCAAGCCGCCCGGTCGGCTCAAGGGCCTGGCCAACATCCCGTGGCACACCGACTGCGGGCTCGGCGGCCATCACATCATGTGCCCGTCGGTGGCCATCGGCATCCAACTGACCGGCTCCTCCGCCGAGAACGGCTACCTGGAGGCGATCCCGGGCTCACAGGGCCGCACCTGTCCGCAACCGAGCGCCGCCGAACTCGCCGAATTGCCGCACCTGACGGTGCCCACCGATCCGGGCGACGTGACGGTGCACATGACCGACGTGCTGCACGCCTCCCCCGCACCGATGGGGGTGGGCGGACGACGCACGATGTACGTCACCTTCCATCCGCCGACCCTGTTCGAGCACGTCGGTCCCGGTGAGGCGGTCAACGACCTGATCCGCAGTCGCAGTGCGGGCGAATTGGAGGCCGGGCTGGGGCGTTGAGCCCCGCGGTCGGTCGTGGCGCGGCCGCGGCCGGGTTCGGCTCAGCGGTGCGGTGCGGTGGGGACGGCTGCGGATTCCACACTGAGGATGCGGTCCAAATGGGTGATCCGCAGCACCCGCGCGGGCTGCGGGCCGACGCCGCACACCACGACGTCGCCGTCGCGGTCGCGCAAACGGCGGTAGCCGTACACCAGGCTGCCCAGGCCGGACGAGTCGATGAAGGGCACGCCCGACAGGTCGATCCGCAGACTGCGCGCGCCCTCGTCGACGAGCCGGTCCACCGCCTGCCGGAACACCGGCGCGGCCGTCATGTCCATGTCGCCCTGTACGGACACCGTGCCGCCGAGGTCGGCTTCCATCGTGGTGTGCACGATGCACGGCCTGGCCGAGAACGATGTGTGATCGACGTCGTCCGGTGGGAGATCGTCAAGGCTCATGGGGAGCACTCCACCTGATCAAGTGTCGGTTCGGTCGCGTACCGCGCGACCGCTCGGTACGGTTCGCACGTCTCGGGAGGAATCTCCGCATCCCTCCCGGAAACGACAGGACCGCATCGGCACCCTACTCGTCGCATCGGCCCCTCGTGGACCGTCTTCCCCTATAGGTGTGATTCCGGCGGAACCCACACCCGCGCGACGTTTCCGGTCGTACGGTGAAGGTTGCGCGAGCGCCGGCGCGAGCCGGCTCGAAGCGCACGGACGCAAGGGATTCCCCAGCCATGACCGGACAACGCCCCTCCGGGGACGAGCGCGGCGGCGACACGCGGGAGCCGGCCGCCGATCGGCGGACCAACGGCTTCAAGCCGCCGCGCATCCCGGACGAGCCCGCGCCGCCCTCGTGGTCGCTCGGCGACGTGCTCGACCAGAGCGACACCGGCGTGGTCGTCTTCACGCCCGAGGGCACCGTGTGCTACCTCAACGCCGCGGCGGGGCGACTGTTGCCGGATTGCGCCGTGGGCACGGCCCTTCCGTTGTTGCCCGCGACCGGAACCACGTGGCAGGGCGAGATCTTCGACCGGCGCGTGCGCGGTCGGCGGGCGGTGCTGGCCGACGGTCACTACGCCTGGTACGTACTGGATACCACCGCCGAACGGCGGCGCGAGGACGCGCTGTTGGCCGAGCGCCGGCGCAAGGTCTTCCTCGCCGAGGCGGGCCGCATGTTGTCCGCGACCACCCATCCGCGCCGGCTCACCGATCTGGTGACCACGCTGCCGGCCCGGGAACTGGCCGACTGGGTCGCGCTGTCCGTGCCGAGCATGGAGGACGGCCGGCTGCGCACCACGTACGCACCCGCCACCGGCAGCCCGATCGCCCGGGTGACCAGTGGTCTGGGCGCCGCGTGGACCGCCCCGGCGGGGGTCGGCCGGGTGCTCCGCACCCGGCGGCAGGAGCTGCACCCGCTGATGGACCGGGCGTTGCTCGCCCGACTGGTACCGGACGAGGCGGTCGCCGATCTGGTCGCGGTGGACGCCCGCTGCGCGCTGGTGGTCCCGGTGCACACCGACGACGACGCGCCCTCCGTACTGACGTTCGTGCGCTCGGCGACCTCGGAGCCGTTCACCGAGGAGGAGATCACGCTCGCCGTCGACTACGCCGAACGGGTGGGTGTCGCGCTGCGCACGTCGCGGTTGTACGTCGAACAGGACAGGCGCACCATGCTGTTGGCCCAGGCGCTCGTACCCGGCCCACTGCCGGAGGTGCCCGGTGCCCGGATCGCCGCCCGCTATCGACCCGTCGCGCTGACCGACGGCCTGGGCGGCGACTTCTACGCCGTGCACCCGACCCCGGTCGACGGCACCTGGGCGTTCTCGATCGGCGACGTGTGCGGACGCGGCACGCCGGTGGGCATGTTCAGCTCGCGGTCGCTGCTGATCCTGCGCACCGCGGCGAGCGCCGGCTGCGCGCCCGCGCACCGCATGGCGCTCCTGGACGCCGAGTTGACCCTCGGCGACCCCTCCCTCGTGCTCACCGCGATCACCGGCGACTGCTCGGTGCACCCGGACGGCTCGGCGCTGATCCGGCTGACCTGCGCCGGGCATCCGCCGCCGCTGTGGATGGATCCGGCGGGTCGGGTACGGGCGATGGCGTTCACCGATCCGCTCGTGGCGGGCATCCCGGGCACCGTGTTCGGCGAGCGGGAGTTACCACTGGCACCGGGCTCGACGCTGCTGCTGTACAGCGACGGGGTCACCGAGGCGCGCGACGCGGACGGCGAGGCGTACGGCGTGCAGGCGCTGCGGCACGACCTGGCGTCCTGCGCGGGCATGCCGGTGGACGCGCTCGTGGAACGCCTGGAACAGCGGCTGATGGTGCACCTGGGCGACGCCCCGGTCGTGGACGACGTGGTCCTGCTGGCCGTTCACATCCCCTACCGGGACGACGACGAGGCGCTGCCGAATCCGGCGGAGCTCGGCTGCCCGGTTCCCGACGAGCATCCGGACGGCGCATGACGCACGTGGTCTCCGACGAACTCGACCTGTTCCTCGCGCACATCGGACGGGCGGACGAGGTCGAGGCACTGACCCTGGTTCGCAACCTGCTCGGCAGGGGGGTGCCCGGCGAACGGGTGTTGACCGACCTGGTGATCCCGGCGCTGCGCACGGTGGGCGACCGGTGGGCGAACGGCGAGTGGAGCGTGGCGCGCGAACACGGCGCCTCGCACATCACCGGTCGGGTGGTGCACCTGATCGCGGACGCGACGCCGCGGCCACGCTCCGCGGCCCGGGTCGTGGTGTGTTGCGCGCAGGGCGACTGGCATGGCCTGGCGTCCACGATCCTGGCCGCGCTGTTGCGGGTGCGCGGCATCGAGGCGATGGTCCTGCCGCCGGGCACCGGCGCGGGCGAACTGGCCCGCGTACTGCCCGATGCGGGAGCGGATTCGGTCGCGATCGGCTGTATGGTCTCCACCGCGCTGCCGGGCGCGCGGGCGATGGTCGAGGTGGCCCGGCGGGTCGGCGTACCGGTCCTGGTCGGCGGCCCGGGCTTCGGTCCGGACGGCCGGTGGGCGGGCCTGGTCGGCGCGAACGGCTGGGCACGGGACGCCCGGCAGGCCGCCGACGTGCTGGCGAGCCCGGACTGGCCCACGATCACCACCCCGGCCCCGCGGCTGCGCCACCTCCCGGACGCCGCCCACGACAGTGTCGGCCTGCTGCGCACCCCGCTGGTCGCCGCCGGCATGGCGGCCCTGGTCCCGATCGAGGGTCAACGCTCGGACAGCACGATGCGGGACGGCCTGGTGAGCGCCGTCGACGCGCTCGCGGTCTCGCTCTTCCTCGACGACCACGTGCTCTTCGTCGACTTCACCCGCTGGTTCGCCGACGTCCTGGAGCACCGCCAGGTCAAGCGGGAGGCTCTCGCCGCGGCCTACCGCGCCTTCGCCGCGCAGCTGGCCCACATGCCGCGAGCGGGCAGCACCCTGACGGCGGCGGGGGCGGTGTTGTAGGAGCGAGGGTGCGGGGCACGGCCCCGGCGGGTCAGCCCGCGGCGCTCAGGTCCTCGTCCGTGGGGGTGTCCTCGCACAGGGCCTCGTCCAGGTGCGGGTGGACGTCGAAGAGGCGGCGCAGGCCGAGGGCGGTGAAGACGCGGTTGACGTGATGGTCGTTGTTGCTGGGCATGACCAGTCGCAGGGTGCCGCCGGTGGAGCGGAGCAGGCGACGCGCGGCGACCAGGGTGCCGATGCCGGTGGAGTCGAGGAATTCCACCCCGGTGAGTTCGAGGACGATCCGGTGGTCGCCGTCGGCGACCGCGCGTCTGACGTGCTCGCGCAGTTCGGGGACGACCGCGTAGTCGACCTCCCCGAGCACGTGCAGCACGGTCCAGCCCTGGAGATCGTCCTTGATCACCTGAAGAGTCACGCGCCGGCATTCCCCTCGCCCATGGTGTCCTGAGCCGCGACACAGGATGCCCGCAACGATCGGCGACCCGTCCCCCATCGGATGCGCCGACGGATCCGGGGAGGCCCTGGACACGTGGCTCGGGAGCCGGGTGGTCGGCCCGGCCTGTGACCTACCGTAGTGGGCCCCGGGAGCCGGGGCAGTGACGATCCGGTCACGTACGGGTCTCGGTTGCAGCGTACACGGATCGTCGGAAGCCGCTCCGGAGCGGCGTCTTCCACTTTGCCGACCCACTCGATGACGCAACGTCACATCGCCCGACGCGCCGGCAAAGTGTGCGACCGGATCGGGAAAGCGCTGCTCAGCGGGTCGTCCACGGCACGTCCGCGACCACCGTGCACGAACCCGGCGCGATCTCGGTGAAACCCGCGTCGCGCACGATCGGCCGACCGCTCGTCGTCAACGCCGGCCACGCGGCCGGTTCGGCGACCCGGACCGCGAGATCGAAGTCACGCTCCGCCCATTCCTTGCGCCCGGCCGGGCCCATGCCCAGCCACGCGAGGTGACTGCCGTGCCCCACCTGCGCCATGGCCTTGCCGGCGGTCATCTCCAGCGTCGGGTTCAGCCACAACACGGGCTGCCCGGGCGCGGCGGCGGGCGGCGCGGCCGGTTCGTCCAGGTCGGTGCCCGAGACCTGCAGTTTGGCCAGATCCTTGGGCCATCCGTCGAGCGGGATCGGCGGGTACACCCGAACCTCCGCCGTACGGTGGGCCACCGTGATGCCCGGCAGCGTGTTCGCCCGCCGCCACTCGCCGCCGCGGGCGCGCCGGACCACCTTGCGGATGCGGTGGCCCTGCCAGGCCTCGACCACGTCGTGCCATTCGCCGTCGGGGTCGGTGGACCTGGGGTCGGCCAACAGGACCAGGACCGCGCGTGCGGCGGCCTCCAGGGCGTCCGTTCGGGCCGGCGGGTCGTCCTTCTCGATGTGCGCCACGAGGGGGAGGACGTATTCGATGGTGCTCACGAGTCGATCATGCCCTGCTCGTGGCCGCGTGGCCCCGTTGGGAGTCCTCGGTCTCGTGGCGCGGTTGCCGTTGCGATTCGGGTGGGGAGTTCTTTTGCCCGCCCGCCCACCCGTTGCCTCGGGTGCGGAGGCCGGGGTCGGAGGGCCTCGGGGCCGGCTGTGCGCGCCCCGAGGCCCTCGGCGGCTTCTGGGCCGTGTCCGGCCTAGGCTTCCATTGCCCTTGTGGTCAGGAAGCGGGCGATGGTGCCGATGGCTTCCTGGGATTCGGGCATGGTCGGGTCGATCGCGGGCCAGGCGTGCGGGACGTCGGGGACCAGATGGGCCTGGACCGCGACACCCGCCGCGGCGGCCCGGGCGGCGAACGCGGTGCTGTCGCCGAGCAGGGCCTCGTGGCAGGAGGCCAGGAGCAGGACCGGCGGCAGGCCGGACAGGTCGGCGAACAGCGGGGATGCCAACGGATCGCCCGGATCGTGCAGTTGCAGGTAGATCTCGGCGGCCTCGCGCAGCGACTTCTTCGAGATCAGTTGGTCGGTGTCCGCGTTCGAGTCGTACGTGGGCTTGGTCACGGTCAGGTCCAGCCACGGCGACAGCAGCACCATGCCGGACGGCAACGGCACCCGGGCGCCCCGGGCCGCGATGGCCAGCGCCGCCGCCAGCCCGCCGCCCGCCGAGTCGCCGCCCACGAACGGAGCCGGATGCGTGTCGCCGCCCGTGTCCACGATCGTGTCGTACACGTTCGCCACGTCGTGCAGCGCGGCCGGATACGGCGCCTCCGGCGCGAGGCGGTATTCGACCAGCACCACCCGGGCCCGCGCGGCCAGCGCGAGCCGCGAACCGATGCCCAACCAGCCCGTGGCATCGCCCATCCGGTAGCCGCCGCCATGGAAGTAGAGCAGTGTCAGCGCCGGGTCCGGCACCTCCAGGAACGTGCACGGCACGCCGCCCACCAACTCCTGACGCACCGTCACGCCGGCTTCCGGCTCCTGCCGATACGCCGCGGTGCCACGCCGCCGCGCGTCCAGTTCGTCCGACGCCGCCCGCCCTTCGCGTACCGGCGGCAGATTCCAACCATCCAGGCTCATCCGTGCCCCTCCCCAACCGAAACCCGAGTGTCCACACACCCGATGCCCACCCGACGGCTGCCCCGATACCGGATCCCGCACGCCCGGCAACGGACCGACTGTCCGGGTCCGTACCCGACGGTGCCGTGCGGCCGACAGCCTCGGGGAAACCCGAGTACGGATCAAGTGATTGGCCGGGTTGTGACATGGGGCCGGCGCAATTGGCCGCCGGGTGCACCGTTCGGTTCGTACCATGTGGCGCGCGGGGTCCTTCGAACCGCTCCCGGACCGGCGCCGGGGAATCGGTTGTCGCGAAGACGACAGCAGGAGGGGGGTCCGTCACATGGTGGTCCGGGTGCGTGTTCTCGGCCATGTCTGCGTAGACGGCCCCGCGGGGCGCGCCGCGGAGGATCTCCTGGGCGGCCCGCAGGCCCAACTCGTCTTCGCCGCGCTGGCGCTGGGGCGCCGGCATCCGGTGCCGCGCGAGGAACTGGCCGCCCTGCTGTGGCCCGAGCAGGCGCCCAAGTCCTGGGAGGGCGCGCTGCGCGGCGTGCTCAGCCGGGTGCGCGGCTTCCTGGGCCAGGCCGGATACGACGCCTCGTCGGTGCTGCGCCACCGGGCCGGCTGCTACGTGTTGTCCCTGCCCGAGGGCACCGAGGTCGACGTGGAGGCCGCCGAGAGCGCGCTGATCGAGGCCGAGGCACTCGCGGTGCACGGCGCCTTCGCCCAGGCCCGCTCCCGGGCCCACGACGCGCACGAGATCCTCGCCCTGCCGTTTCTGCCCGGTCAGGACGGCGACTGGGTCAACGAGCGGCGCACCCGCTGGCGCTCGGCCAGGCTGCGCGCGCTCGCCGTGTCGGTGACCACCGAATTGCACCTGGGCCGGGCCGACGCGGCGGTGACCCGCGCGGGCCAACTCGTCGATCTGGATCCGTTCCGGGAGAGCAGCCACCGCCTGCTGATGACCGCACACGCGGCCGGCGGCGACCGGGCGGCGGCGCTGCGTGCGTACGAGCGATGTCGGCGCCTGTTGGCCACCGAGTTGGGTGTGGGCCCCTCCCCGGAGACCGAGTCGGCCTTCCTGCGCCTGCTCGGCGACGCCACGCCGCAACCGCTGCCGGTGCCCGCACCCGCCGCGCGGTTCGCCTCGCCCACGCCCGGCGGGGACGCCCCGCCCGCCCCGGCGCCCACCCGCTCGGCGCACGACGTGTTCCCGCACGGCGCCCCGGGCCCGATCGTGGGCCGCTCCGCCGAACTGCGCCTGCTGGAGGAATCCACCGGGGCCGACGTCGGTTCGCGCGTGGTGCTGGTCAGCGGCGACGCCGGCATCGGCAAGTCCTTCCTGCTGAGCGAATTCGCCACCCGCGCCGGCCGCAACGCACTGGTGCTGACCGGCCGCAGCGACGAGGGCGTGGCGGCGCCGTTCCAACCCTTCGTGACGATGCTGCGCGCGCACCTCGCCGACGTCGCGGCCGACGAGTTGCGCGAGCGGGTCGGCGACCTGGGCGGGGAGTTGCACCGGCTGCTCCCCGAACTGCCCCTGGCGCCGGCCGGCCTGACCCAGCCTCAGGGCCCACCCGACTCGAACACCGAGCGCTATCGGCTGTTCGAGGCGGTGGCCGGGGTGTTCCGGCACGCGGCCGGCCGGGGCGACCTGGTCCTGCTGCTCGACGACGTGCACTGGTCCTCGACCTCGACCATGCTGATGCTGCGCCATGTGGCCCGGGCCCTGGTCGGCACCCGCGCGGTGCTGGTGATCGCCTACCGCGACACCGGGCTCGGCCCGGTGCACCCGATGACCAGGCTGATCGCCGACCTCTACCGCGACCTGCATCCGCTGCACGTGCCGCTCGGCGGCCTGGACGTGGCGGCCCTGGTCGAACTCGCGCACGTGCTGGCCGGCCCGCTGCCGCCGCGCGCGGAGGGCGTCCGGGCGCACGTCCTGCGCGAACTCAGCGACGGCAACCCGCTGCTGGCGACCGAACTGCTGCGCCAGTGGGCGGACGTCAGCGACTGGTCGGCGCTGGGCAAGAGCGTGCCCGCGGACGTCCCGCGCCGGGTGCGCAACGTGCTCCGTCAGCGGCTTCTGGGCCTGCCGCAGTCCACCCTGGAGGCGCTCACGGTGGCCGCCGTGGTCGGCCCGGCGTTCGACATCGACCTGGTCGCCGCGGTGCATCCGGGCGGCTTCGACACCGTCGTGGATGCCCTCGACGACGCCGAGCGCGCACACGTGGTGCGGGCCGAGGAGACCGACCGCCCGGGCCGCTTCACCTTCGTCCACGCCCTGGTCCGCTCCACGCTCTACCAGGAGTTGCCCACCGCCCGCCGGCTGCAACTGCACCGCAAGGTCGGCCTGGCCCTGGAGGCACGCGGCGACCGGGACGCGCACCTGCCCGAACTGGCCCACCACTTCCGGCTGGCCTGCCGGTTCGGCGAGGCCCGTCGCGCCCTGGACTACGCCTGGCGGGCGGGCGACGAGGCGCGCGACGGCGGCGCGTTCGAGGTGGCCGCCGAACACTACCGGCAGGCCCTGGAGGTGCTGCCGATGGTGAGCGATCCGGCCCCGGAGACCCGCTGCGACCTGCTGCTCTCGCGCGGCGCCGCGCTGGACCGGTGCGGCGATCGGCGCTGCCGGGAGGTGCTGCGCCGGGCCGCCGAGGAGGCCCGGGCGTTGTCCGACCCGCGCCGGCTGGGCCGGGTCGCGCTCGCCATGGTGCGCCTGGGGCAGGTCTACCAGGTGGGCGTGGACCTGGAGTTGGTCGCGCTGCTGCGCGAGGCGCTGGCGGCGCTGCCGATCGCGTCCGGCCTGCCGGCCGATGTCGCCCTGCGTTCGCTGCTGCTGGCCGCGCTCGCGGTGGCGCTCACCTTCGGGCACGATCGCGAGGCACGGCTGACCATGCTCTACGAAGCGCTGGACACCGCCCGCGAATCGGGCTCGCACGATGCGCTGGCACAGGGTCTGGAGGCGCACCACCTGGCCGCGTCCGGCCCGGATCTGGTCGACGAACGGTTGCGGATGAGCAGCGAGTTGACCGTGCTCTCCGGACTGACCGGTGATCAGGAATCGTTGTTCCGCAGCCACTTGAACCAGGCCTACGACCTGGTGGTGCGCGGCGCGATCCCGGCCGCCGAGCGCGAGTACGCGCAGGCGCAGCGGGTGGCCCGGCGGCTGCGGCATCCGTGGTTCACCTGGGAGGTGTTGATCTACCGCTGCGGCCTGGAACTGCTGCGCGGGCGGACCGCGCGGGCGGCCGACGTCCTGGCCGACGCGCTGCGGTTGGCCCGCCGATCGGGGCTGCCGCGCGAGGCGGTGCGCTCGTTCAACCTCGCGCAGATCCTGGCGGTGCGCTGGGAGCAGGGCCGGTTGGGCATGATGGCGCGCCGGGCCGCGGTGGCCGCGGACTGGTCGCGGGACGTTTCCTGGTGGCGGATCCAGGCGTGCTGGGCGGCGTCCGCGTCGACGGATCCCAAGGCGGCGCGCGAGGAGTTCCACACGTTGTGCGTGCCGGGTTTCGCGGGCATCCCGATGGACCTGTTGTGGACCGGTTCGCTGATGCGGCTCGGCGAGGTCGCGATCGAACTGGGCGATGTGGAACGCGGTCTGCTCGTGAGCGAGGCGCTGACCCCGTACGCTGAGCACCTGGACTGGACCGGCTCCTCGCTCGGCCCGGTGCGCCGGGTGCTCGGCGGGTTGGCCGCGCTCGTCGGCGACGGGGCCGCGGCACGCGCGCAGTTCGAGGCCGCGTACGCCCGGTGCGTGGAACTGGGGTTGCCCGGACACGCCGAGCGCACGCTCGGGGACGCTGTGCGTCTGCTCGGCGAACCGCTGGACACCGGCGTCTCCTCGCTGCGTTGACTGGCTGTCACCTTGCGCTTTCGCGCTGCTCTGACGCTGTTCTGACGCTGTTTGCCTACCGTTGGTGACGACCCGGTCGGTGTATCGGGTGCGGAACGGGGAGGACGGGGCAATGGGGATTGCGGGCGCCGGATCGGCGGTGGCACACGACGCCGAACGTGGCACGTTCAGTGTGTTGGGTTGGCCGGTGGTGTGCTTCGAATCGTTCCATCGAGTGGAGTTGCCGCGCCGCCTGGAGGGCGGACTGGGCGAACGGGTCGCCTGGGACGTGGCCGGCAAGGCCCCGATCGCGCTGTGCATGCCCAACGGTCGGGCATACAGCTACGTCGAGGACCGCGGCGAGGTGCGGATCGTGTCCGGGGTGAGCGCGGACGCCGAACTGGTGGTCGAGCTCGAATCCGGTGCGTGGCAGGACTACCTCTACGAACTGCGCACCAGCCGGGGGCTGGTCGAGTCGCACGCGGTGCGGTTCGTGCGCGGCGGGTTCGACGACTGGGACGTATGGGAGCCGGCGATCCGTTGCATGTACTCCGGCACGCCGATCTACCACCCCGAGGCACTGGATCTTCGCGACCTCGCGGATCGGCCGATCGACCTGCACCGGGACTTCACCACCCACGACGACCCCGACGAGATGGCGCATTTCCTGCGGGCCACCGGCTATCTGGTGGTGCGTCAGGTCTTCGACGCGGACCGGGTCGAGGAGTTGGCGGGCGAGGTGGACCGGATCCGGGGTCTGTGCCGCGAGGGCGACCGGGGATCGTTGTGGGCGGACGGGCCCGGCGGGCTGCGCGCGCCCTACCGGTTGACCTATCTGGGCATGCGCTCGCCGCGGATCGCCGCGCTGGCCGACGACCCGACCGTACGCATGTTGTGCGGTCTGGCCGGGCAGGACGTGGTCGCGGTGACCGACCGCGACTCCGGACAGATCGCCGTGCTCAAGGAGTTCGGCACCACGCCCGAACCGCTGTCCGTTCCGGACCTGCCCTGGCACAAGGACTGTGCGCTCGGTGGTTGTCCGATCACGTGTCCGCGCGTGCACGTGGGCATCCGGCTGGACGCGGTGAGCCAGGACAGCTCCCAGCTCTACGCGCTGGCCGGCTCGTGGGGCACGGTCGCGCACGAGCGGTACACACCGGCCCAGTGGGCGGAGTTGCCGGTGGTCGGGATCACCACCGAACCCGGCGATGTGACCGTACACATGGGCTGCGGCCTGCACGCGGGACCCACGGCGACCGGCCCGGCCCGCCGCCGCACGCTGTACGTGCAGTTCGACAATCCGCGCATCTTCGACGTGACGAACCCGTACGAGACGTACGAGCAGGTGATCCCGGGCTACGGGAACGGCGATCTGCTCACCATGTCGCGGATGTGAGCGGGACACGGAGCGGCGGGTAGGCGAGCCCGGCTGCGGCGCGGAGGGGCCTCAGCGGGGGTTGCGTTTGGTGACCTTGCCCTGGGCGTCGGCTTCGAGGGATGCCTTGCCGGCGGAGTCCGTGACGGTGACCCGGATGGTGAGCGTGCCGGTCGCGGCGTCGGGGTCGAAGGTGATCCGCCACGAGGTGGGGTCGCTGATGCCCAGTTTGGTCTGTGCCTCGCGGACCAGGGCGGGGAGGCGTTCGTAGGGCAGGGCGTTCAGGTCGATCACCGCACCGGGTTGCGGCGGGGTGCCCCGGATGCCGCGGACCGCCATCACGTGTTCGTCGATGCTGAATTCACTGGCGATGCCGGTGTGCATCCCGGTGATCAGCGAACCGGCGGCGCGTCGCATCTCGCCGTTGTCGAGCATCGATCCCGAGGTCGCCGTCCCGGTGACCGTCGAGGTCGAGGTGGTGGACGAGGACGAGTGGCTGTCGGTGGTGGTCGTCGAGGACGAGGAGGACACCGTGCTGGGGCGGTCGTCCTGCTCGAACAGGTCCGCGCGGAAGAACAGGACCACGGCCGCGGCGCCGAGCAGCAGACCCGCGGTGGCGAGCAGGCAGAACGCGCCTTCCGCCTTCGGACCCGCCACGAGTGCGGACTCCGGGGCCGAATCCACCGATTCGGTCGCCGCTCGGCGGGCCCACTCGCCGGGCGGCGAGGTGAGGATCTTGACGTCCCACGGCTCGTCGCGGCGGTACTCGACCACGATCACGCCGCGCGGCCGGTAGTCGGGGATGTCCACCAGGTTGATGTCCTGGCTCGTCTCGACCCGGTACGCGGCCCGCTCGTCCGGCGCGACGGTCAGTACGAACTCGACCGGCACGTTGGCGGATTCGCCGCCGATGGCCCGCCGGCTCTCGATCACGGCCAGTGCGGGCAGGGCCGGGCCGCGCGGGTTGCGCGCACGATGGATGCGTCCCGCGACGCTCACGACGACGACGTCGAGTACGAAGAGCCCGACGCCGATCGCGACCACGAGCGGGCGTTCGAGAATGCCCCCGACCACGAAGCCGGCCAGCGCGATGCCGATCACGCCCCCGCCGAGAAATCCGCCCACGGCGGCCCTGAACCGCGCGCCGGCGGAACTCTTGCGGGTTTCGATGATCGCCATGGCGGCGATTGTGCCGGGCGCGGATGGACGGCGAAAGGCGCCCGGGCGAAATGCGGATCCCGGCTCCGGGGACGTGGGGAGATCCCCCGAATCAGTGCCGCACACCACCCCACGACAGGCGATCCACCGCCCCGAAACCACGGCCCCGCCGGCACCACCGAGCCCGCGCACGCCGCGACGCCCGACCCCGCACCGCCGCTCCGCGCCGCCCGGCCCGCGCCGCCCGACCACGCGGCCGATCCGGCATCCGCCCACCCGCGACGCGCGGCCCCTCGGCAGCCGCCCCGCTCGGCCCGACCCGACCCGCCTCAGTGGCGGATCGCGTGGCCGATTTCGGCCTTGTTCACGTCGGTCAGCTTTCGGTTGCTCTTCGCGGTGCCCTTGGCCTGCTTGCCGGCCTCGACGTTGTCGATGTTCAGCACGATCGCGTCCAGCAGCTTGCCGCCGGCGTCGCGGAACTCGACCGCGATGGTGTAGTCGGCGGTCTCGGCGGTCTTGTTCTCGACGGTGACCTCGGCGGTGGTGCGATCGCCCTCGGTCCGGATCGGGCCGACCGAGGCGTCGGCCGTCGCGTCGAGGCCGCCCTTGATCTCGGCCAGTTTCGAAGCCGCCGCCGCGCTCGCCGAGGACAACGCGTCCTTTGCCTCCGATCCGGCCGACTCCAGCGCGGAGGCGATCGAGGTGGGCGCCGAGTCGTCGGCGCCGCCGTCGTTGTCGTCGCCGCACGCCGCCGAGGTCAGGGCCAGTACGGCGGCGATCGACAGCGCGCCGACGGTACGGCCGTACTTGCTCGCCATGGTCGTTGCTCCTCGCCTGGGGCCACGGGGCAAAAGGGGTGCCCGCATACGAAAGGCACGAGTGTCCACACGGCGGCCGGTTAAACGCCCCGCTCGGCCACCGGGTCGTCGACATGGCCGATGAGCTCGATGCTTACCTCTATGTCAGTACCTGACAAATTAGTAGGTACTTGTGGGAAGGAGTGTGTCGATCAAGCATGGTGCCGGTGGCGGACGCCCCGCCTCCCCCACCCCACCGACGCTTGGAGAAACCCCCGTGAGCGAGCAGCACCCGATCCCCGTGAGCGTCCTCGGCCTCGGTGCGATGGGCCGGGCGATCGCCGACGCGATCCACCGGGGCGGCCACCCCACCACCGTCTGGAACCGCACCGCAGGCCGCGCCGACTCCCTGGTCGCCAAGGGCCTGGCCCTCGCCCCCACCGCGACCGCCGCGGTCGAGGCGTCGCCCGTGATCGTGGTGTGCCTGCTCGACGACGCGTCGGTACGCGCCACGCTGACCCCCCTGGCCGACTCGCTGGCCGGCCGCCTGGTGATCAACGTGACCACGATGACTCCGCGGCAGGCCAGGGAGGCCGCCGCCTGGGCCGCCGAGCACGGCATCGAGTACCTCGCCGGCGCGATCATGGCCATCCCGCAGATGATCGGTCTGCCGGTCGCCTCGCTGCTCTACAGCGGCTCGACGGCGGCTTTCGACACGCATCGCCCGCTGCTCGAACTGCTCGGCGGCGCGCGCTTTTTCGGCGGCGACGCGGGGCGCGCCGCGCTGTACGACCTGGCGCTGCTCGGGTCGATGTACGCGATGTTCGCCGGCGTCGCGCACGGCGCCGCGATGGTGGCCTCCGAGGGGTTGCCGACGGCCGAGTTCGTGGCCATGGCCGGGCCCTGGATCAGCGCGATGACCACGGGCCTGCCCAGACACGCGGAGTACTTCGACAGCGGCGACTACGCCGCCGAGGTACAGAGCCTGGACTTCAACAAGGCGGCCCTCGACACCATCGCCGAGACGAGCCGAGAGCAGGGTGTCGGCACCGACGTGATCGCCGCCGTACAGACCCTGATCGACCGTCAGGTGGCGGCCGGCCATGGCAAGGACAGCTTCGCCCGGA
This sequence comes from Embleya sp. NPDC008237, assembly GCF_042956465.1. Taxonomy (NCBI): domain Bacteria; kingdom Bacillati; phylum Actinomycetota; class Actinomycetes; order Kitasatosporales; family Streptomycetaceae; genus Embleya; species Embleya sp. NPDC008237. The sequence goes on along the minus strand of NZ_JBIBGL010000013.1, from coordinate 244,388 downwards.
TCTTCGAGAGCATCCGCCGCCCGGCCGACGCATCCTGACCCGCAGCCCGCACGGCCCCTGGCCCAAGGGCCCGCACGGGTCCCCGACCCGAAGGCGCACGCACCCCCCACCCATCCCGACCCGACCCGCCCACCCCGGCTCGACCCCACCCGGCCCGATCCCCGCACTCCGAACCACGCGGCGGGATCGGGCCTCACCACGTCCGGGCCGAAGCCCGACGCACCACGCCCCTTGAATAGTTCACCAGGTTAAGTTACAACACGTAACGTAAATCCCGAGGAGCGCACCCGGCCCCGAGACTCGCCGTCGGATCGGACCCGCCCACGTCGGCACCCGTGATCCGGCACAAGTAATAGGGAGAACAGCCCATGGCCGATCTGCTGGTACGCGGAGGAACCGTCGTGGACGGAACGGGGGCGGCCCCGTTCCGAGCCGACGTGCGCGTCAAGGACGGCGTGATCGTCGAGGTCGGGCCCGACCTGGCCCCGAGCGGCGGCGAGCGGGTCGTCGAGGCGGCCGGCGCCTACGTCGCACCCGGCTTCATCGAGGCGCACACCCACGTCGACGGTGCCATGTGGTGGAACCCGGACCTGGACCCGCTGCCCGCCTACGGCACCACCACGGTCGTCTTCGGCAACTGCGGCATGTCGGTGGCACCGCTCCAGGAGAGCGCGCGCGGACCGGTGCTCGACCTGTTCTGCTTCCTGGAGGACCTCCCGCTGTCGGCCTTCCAGGACAAGGTGCCGTGGACGTGGGAGCGCTGGCCCGAGTACAGCAGCGCGGTCAAGGGTCAGGCCGTCTCGGTCAACGTGGCCGGCTTCGTCGGGCACCTGACCCTGCGCACCACGGTGATGGGCGCAGAGGCGTCCTGGTCCCGCGCGGCGACGCCCGAGGAGATCGCGGAGATGGCCGCGCTGCTCGATGAATCGTTGACTCATGGAGCAATCGGTTTGTCGACCAATGTGTTCGACAAGGATCGCTACCTCAAGCCGGTACCGACCCGACTGGCCGAGGACGCCGAGTTCGAGGCGCTCGCCGACGTGCTCGCCCGGCACCCCGGCGCGACGCTCCAGATGATCACCAGGTTCAACGAGCCGGAGAGCATCGACGCCGATGTGGAGCGATTCGCCCGAATCTGCAAGCCGCGCGGGATCCGCGCCCAGTGGACCGCGATTCCGTCCACCGTGCGGGAGGACTACCTGCGCGAACAGACGATCGCGCTGCATCGACGGCTGCGTGCCGACGGCGTGGACTTCTGGCCCAATGTCCCGCATAAGCCGCTGGAGCCGTTCTTCAACTTCGAGCGCGCGCTCACCTTCCAGCGGGTGGCCGCCTGGAACCACTGGATCAACGGTCCGGCCGAGACCAAGCTCGCCACGCTCGCCGATCCGCAGTGGCGGGCGCAGGCCCGCGAGGACTGGGACAACCGGGTCTCGTCGTCGACATCTCGACTGGATCGCCCCGAGTCGCTGATCCTCGCGATCTCCGAGACCGGCCACGGCCCTCTGGACATCTCGCTCAAGGAGTACGCGGACCGGGAGGGACTGCACATCTCCGACGCACTGGCCACCTGGATCGGCAACAACGGCATCCTGTCCTGCCTGCGCGGCATCCCGGACGAGTTCGACGAGCCGGTCGTGGCCGGCCTGTTCAACGAGCCGCACACGCTGACCAACATCAACGACTCCGGCGCGCACCTGCAGCTGTTCTGCGGCTCGGGCGAGAACGTCTACCTGCTCACCCGCTACGTGCGCGACACCGGCCTGATGACGGTCGAGGAGGCCGTGCACAACCTGACCGGCAAGCTCGCCGGCTTCTTCGGCCTGAACGACCGGGGGGTGATCGCCCCGGGCCGGGCGGGCGACCTGGTGGTGTTCGCGCTCGACGAGATCGAGGTGCGGCCCGAGGAGAAGCGGTACGACAACCCCGACGGCTCGTGGCGCTTCACCCGCGGCCCGGCCGGCGTCCGGGCCACCATCGTGCGCGGCGTGCCCACGGTGCTGGACACCGAGCCCACCGGGGAGCGGCCGGGCACGATGGTGGGGCTTGTTTCGTTGCAGAACTGACGGAACGTCACATAAGCGCGTTTACCCTTGGGGTACGGCGGTGGGTCGACCGACCTACCGCCGTGTCACATTTTTGTGACGATCCACCATAGGCACCGTCAAGGGACGCGAGTCGAAGGAACGCTACGGCCAACGTGATCGATGCCACGGACCGCGTACGGGGAGCGGGACCTGCGGCCTCTTCACAGCAGGCATGCGCGGAGGGCAACCTTGTGGATACGGGCAACCGGGTCCACGGCCGAAATAGACTCGAACAGCGTCCGAATTACGCGGGTTCGAGCAGGACCGGTTCGCCGTGAGCGATCACCGCCGGAAGCGCGATGGCCCTCCGTCTAGGTAGCATCCGCCGAGTGCCGCCCGTTACCGACGGGCACGCCCCCCGACAAAGGTTCTCGATGAGTGACGATTCCCCCTCGCCGGCTTCGGCGGGGTTCGCGCCGAGGCAACAGCCGCGCCTGGCCAAGGGAGCTTCTCCCTGGCTCGTGCCGACGGCTGTGACCGGCGCGTTGACCGGCTTGGCCGCACTGCGCAACCGGCGCTGGGCCTTCGCGGCCGTGCCGACGCTGGCGCTGACCGGTGGCATGCTGTGGTTCTTCCGTGACCCGGAGCGCACCATCCCCGCCGACGGCGTGATCGCCTCGGCCGATGGCGTGGTCCAGAGCATCGACGCCTGGCCCGACGGCCGCACCCGGATCGCGACCTTCATGAGCCCGTTGAACGTGCACGTGAACCGTGCGCCGCTCGACGGCGTCGTGAAGTCCGTGGAGCACAAGGCCGGCGGATTCGTCCCGGCATTCAACAAGGAAAGCGAGCACAACGAACGCGTTGTGTGGATCTTCGACACCGCGATCGGCGATGTGGAGCTCGTGCAGATCGCCGGCACCGTGGCGCGGCGCATCGTGCCGTATCTGGAGCCGGGTACCGAGGTCGCCTGTGGCGACCGGATCGGGCTGATCCGGTTCGGTTCACGCGTGGACGTGTACCTGCCGCCGGGCATCGAGCCCGCGGTGACCGTGGGACAACGGACAACGGCGGGAGAGACACGTCTTGACCGGGACTGATTACGACGATACGACCGACCTGGACGCCTCCGAACTGAACATTCTGGGCACCCCGGTCGAGGACGATCCGCAGGCGTGCCTGTCCGCGCGGATCTCGGTCGCGGACGTGCTCACGCTGGGCAACGCGGCGAGTGGCTTCATGGCGATCTACTTCCTCGCCTGTTCGGTCATGGCCGCGCGCGGTGGCGACGTGGGCGTCTCGGCCGAGCGCAGCCTGGCCGCGGCCGTGGTGCTGATGCTGGTCGGCGCGCTGTGCGACCTGTGTGACGGCATGGTGGCGCGCAAGCTGCGGATGTCCTCGCTGGGCGCGCAGCTGGACAACCTCGCGGACGTGATCACCTTCGGCGTCGCACCGGCGTTCTTCGTGGTCACCTGGGCGGCGGTACCGATGAACACCGGGCAGGCGCCCGCCGCCGTCCTGGTGGCGCTGTCGGTGCTGATCGGCGGCGTGTTGCGGCTGGCCAGATTCGCGACCACCCCGGGACGCCCGGGGGTCTTCCAGGGCATGCCGATCCCGATGGCCGCGATGACGGTCGTCTCGATCGTGTTGCTCGACCTGCCGTTCACACCCGCGGCGGTGCTGATCGTGGCCGTGTCCGGACTGATGGTGAGCCGGATCGAATACCCGAAGCCGCAGGGCAACATGGCGATTCTGGTGATGGCCGGGATCGGCCTGAGCATGAGCTGCCTGATCGCCTGGGCCGCCGACGCGCCGGGCAGCGAGTGGATGCTCAACATGGGCGCCACGACCCAGGTCACCCTGGCGCTGCTCGTGCCCGCGATGGCGATGGCCCGCAAGGGCGTCGAGCGCATCGGCCTGCGGATGATCCGCTAGCCGAGGCGCACCCCGCGTCACCGAAACGCCGTCACCCACCGGGTGGCGGCGTTTCGCGTCGTTCCCGCGGGGCGGGCGCCGAGCATGCCCTCCCCCGGGGCGCAGCGGGCCCCGAGCAGCCCTCCCGGGGCCACAGCAGCCCCGGGCGCGCCCTACCGCATCCGGTGCGCCAGCCCGGTGAACCGCTTGCCCGTCGAGGCGGTGCGCACCGCCTGGCCCAGCGCGCGCCGCGAGCCGACCAGCACCACCAGGCGCTTCGCGCGCGTGATCGCTGTGTAGAGCAGATTGCGCTGGAGCATCATCCAGGCACCCATGGTGACCGGGACCACCACCGCCGGATACTCGCTGCCCTGCGAGCGGTGGATGGTGACCGCATACGCATGCGAGAGCTCGTCGAGTTCGGCGAAGTCGTAGTCGACCTCCTCGTCCTCCTCGGTGCGCACGACCAGCTTCTGGTCCTCGGGAGACAGCGCAATCACCACACCGCCGGTGCCGTTGAAGACGCCGTTCGCGCCCTTGTCGTAGTTGTTGCGGATCTGGGTGACCTTGTCGCCGACCCGAAAGGTGCGCCCGCCGAAGCGCTTTTCCGGCAGGCCCTCGCGGCCGGGCGTGAGTGCCTGCTGGAGCAGCAGGTTGAGCGCGCCGGCGCCGGCCGGGCCGCGGTGCATCGGGGACAGCACCTGGATGTCGCGGCGCGGGTCCAGGCCGAACTTGCGCGGGATGCGGCGGGCGACCACGTCGACGGTGAGCGTGGCCGCGTCCTCGGTCTCCTCGGCGGGGAAGAGGAAGAAGTCGGCCAGGCCGTCGGTGATCGGCGGACGGCCCGCGTTGATCCGGTGTGCGTTGCCGACCACGCCGGACTGCTGCGCCTGACGGAAGATCCGGGTCAGCCGCACCCGGGGCACCCGCTCGGCCGCGAGCAGGTCGCGCAGCACCTCGCCGGCGCCCACGCTGGGCAACTGGTCCACGTCGCCGACGAACAGCACGTGTGCGCCGGCGGGTATCGCCTTGATCAGCTTGTTGGCCAGCAGCAGGTCGAGCATCGATGCCTCGTCGACGACGACCAGGTCCGCGTCCAGCGGCCTGTCCTGGTCGTAGGCCGCGTTGCCGCCGGGCTGGAGCTGGAGCAGCCGGTGCACGGTGGCCGCCTCGCATCCGGTCAGCTCGGCCAGCCGCTTGGCCGCCCGGCCGGTGGGCGCGGCCAGGATCACCTTGGCCTCGCGTGCGCGGGCGAGTTCGACCACGGAGCGCACGGTGAAGCTCTTGCCGCAGCCGGGGCCGCCGGTGAGCACGGCGACCTTGGCGGTCAGCGCCAGTCGTACGGCCTGTTCCTGTTCGGGGGCCAGCGCGGTGCCGGTGCGGGCGCGCAGCCAGTCCAGGGCCCGGGTCCAGTCCAGGTCGGCGAACGCGGCCAGTCGGTCCTCCCGGGCGCCCAGCAGGGTGCGCACCCGGCCGGCGAGGGAGAGTTCGGCGCGATGGAAGGGCACCAGGTAGACGGCCTGGACGGGATCGCCCTGGGTGCCGGAAACGGTGACCGGGCCGGGCAGTTCCTCGCACACCACCCCCTCCTCGCCGACCAACTCGTTGAGGCAGCGCACCACCTGCACGGAGGGCACGTCCAGGATCTTGACCGCCTCGGCGACCAGGACGTCCGCGGGCAGGTAGCAGTGGCCGCTGTCGGTGCCCTCGGACAGCGTGTACTGCAGGCCCGCCTTGATCCGCTGCGGCGCGTCGTGCGGTATCCCCACGGCCTTGGCGATCGCGTCGGCGGTCTTGAAGCCGATCCCCCACACGTCGGCGGCCAGCCGGTACGGCTCGGTGCGCACCACGGTGATCGACGCGTCGCCGTACTCCTTGAAGATGCGCACCGCGGGCGACGTGGAGATGCCGATGCCCTGGAGGAAGACCATCACCTCCTTGATCGCCTTCTGTTCCTCCCACGCGGCGGCGATCAGCTTGGTGCGTTTGGGGCCCAGCCCCGGGACCTGGATGAGTTGGGTGGCGTCCTCGTCGATCACGTCCAGCGAGCGCACCCCGAAGTGTTCGACGATCCGGTCGGCGGTCTTGGGGCCGATGCCCTTGATCAGTCCCGAGCCGAGGTAGCGCCGGATGCCCTGCACGGTGGCCGGCAGCACGGTGCTGAACGACTCGACCTGGAACTGTTTGCCGAACTGCGGGTGGCTGCCCCAGCGACCGCGCATCCGGATCGACTCGCCGGGTTGGGCGCCCAGCAGCGCGCCGACCACGGTGAGCAGTTCGGTGCCGTGTCGGCCGGTGTCCACGCGGGCGACGGTCCAGCCGTTCTCGTCGTTCTGGTAGGTGATGCGCTCCAGGACGGCCTCGAGAACGGCGCCTGTCCCGCCCCCCGTTTCGGCGCCGGGCGGCATCCCCGGCAGCGTGCCTGTCATGCCGCCCGAGACTAGCCAACCGCAGTGACAGCAGAACTAGAACACGTTCTCTTTCTGCTCGTCGACACCATTGACTGTGTCACATATCGGCGGTACGTTCCGGGGACTCCATGCTCCGAGCCGCAGGTTCACCGCAGCTCAAAAACCGTGAGGACACACGCATGCCCGTCATCAACGAGCAGGTCGAGATCGCTGCCGCCCCCGAGGCCGTGTGGGCCAAGCTGACCGACTACAGCGTCTTCGGCGAGTGGATGGTCCCGCACGTCGAGTTCCCGGGCGGCGCGCCGGAGAAGCTCGAGGCCGGCGTGACCTACGACGAGAAAATGAAGCTGATGGGCTTCCCGGCGGACATCAAGTGGACGATCAAGGACGTCGAGGCGGGCAAGTCGCTGGCGCTCGACGGCAAGGGTCCGATGGGCGTCATCATGACCGAGGTCTTCATCGTCGAGGCCGCGGGCGCGGGTTCGGTGCTGCGGATCGAGTCCGAGGTCAAGGGCGGCGCGGTGCAGATGATGGCCGGCAAGGTCACCAAGGCCACCCAGGAGGCGCTGATCGAGTCGCTGGCCAAGTTCGCCGCGCTCGTCAAGTAACCCGCCCGGTCACCCGCACACCCGTCGCCGCCCACCCGGCGACACCCTCACGACGACCATCCACCCGGTGTATCCGCCCGGGCGGGTGGTCGTCGTGCGTACCGGGTCCGCCCACCCGTCGCGCGCGCCTGGAACAATGGCGATCCATCGTCGAGCGCCGCGACCCCTCGGAGGGACCTGACGTGCCGTCAACTTCCGCCCACTTCCCGTGGGCCCTGCACCGGACCAGGCTCGACAACGGTCTGCGTGTGGTGGTCTGCCCCGACGCCACGGTGCCGCTCGCCGCGGTCAACCTCTGGTACGACGTGGGATCACGGCACGAGGTCGAAGGCAAGCACGGCTTCGCCCACCTCTTCGAGCACCTGATGTTCGAGGGCTCCGCGCACGTGGAGAAGGGCGGCCACTTCGCCGCGATCGAGGGGTGCGGCGGCGACGGCATCAACGCCTCGACCAGCCCGGACCGCACCAACTACTACCAGACGGTGCCCTCCGGACAGCTGGACCTCGCGCTGTGGCTGGAGGCCGACCGGATGGGCTCGCTCGCGCTGACCCAAGAGACCCTGGACAACCAGCGCGAGGTGGTCAAGAACGAGCGCCGGCAGCGCTACGACAACGTGCCCTACGGGACCTGGAGCGAGGAGATGATGGCCCTCGCCTACCCCGAGGGCCACCCCTACGCCACCTCCACGATCGGCTCGATGGCCGAGCTGGACGGCGCCGAACTCGCCGACTTCACCGCGTTCCACGAGACCTACTACGCGCCGGACAACGCGGTGCTCACGGTGGTCGGCGACGTGCGGCCCGAGCAGGTGGTGGCGCTGGCCGAGAAGTACTTCGGCGGCATCGCCCCGCGTGGTTCCTTCCCGCAGCCCACCCCCGCGCCGCTGCCGCCGCGCTTGGGGGCCGGCCGGCATGTGACGGTGCACCGGGACGTGCCCGCGCCGCGCCTGTTCCTGTGCCACCGCGCGCCGCGCTTCGGCACCCCGGACGCGGCCGCCGCGAGCGTGTTGGCGACCGCCGTCGGCCGCGGTCGGGGCAGCCGGCTGTACCGGGAGCTGGTCACCGCACGCAATCTGGCCCAGGCCTCCGGCGCGTTCCTGTCCGCCTGGAACCACCTGCACTTCGAATCGGTCCTGATGGGCTCGTGCGCTCCCAGCGAGGGCGTCGAACCGGGGGAACTGCTCGACGCCTACGTCGGGGTCTGCGACGAGGTCGCGCGCGAGGGGGTGACCGAGGCCGAACTCGACCGGGTGCGGGCGGTGTTGTCCGGCGAATGGCTGCGCGAGGTGGCCACCGCCGCCGGCCGGGCCGACGCGATCGGCCGATTCACCACCCGATTCGGCGACGCGGAGTCGATCCGCGGCCACCTCGACGAGTTGCTCGCGGTCACCGCCGAGGACGTGCACCGGGTCGCCCGCGACCTGCTGCACCCGGACAACCGGATCGTGCTGGAGTTCCGCCCGCAAGCCGCCGAGGCCGGCGCCGACATCGAGACCACCGAGCCGGAGGCCGCCGCATGAGCGAGCACATCGCGACCCGCCACACCCTGGTCGCCGAGCGACCCGCCGGCGCGGCGCCGCGCCCGTACCGCTTCCCCGAGGTCCGCCGGGTCACGGTGGACGGCGGCGAGGTGATCGGCGCACACGTGCCCGGACGCAGCCTGGCCTGGGTCAAGTTGGTGATGGAAAGCGGCGCGCTGCACGAGCCGGTCGGCCTGGACGGCCTGGCCCGGATCACCTGCTCGCTGCTCGACGAGGGCAGCCTGGACCGCGACGCGGACGCCTTCGGCCTGGCCATCGAGGCGCTCGGCGCGAACTGGCGGCTCGCCTGCGGGTGGGAGACCCAGGAGGTCGGCCTCGACCTGCCCGCCGATCGACTCGGCGCGGGCCTGGAGCTGGTCGCCGAGGCGGTCCGTCGGCCGGCCTTCGCCGACGGCGACGTCGAGCGCTTCCTCGCCGACCACGTGCGCTCGCTGAAGACCTCCTGGGCCCAGCCCGGCACCCGCGCCGGACTCGCCTTCCGGCGGGCCCTGTTCGGCCCGGACAGTCGGCTCGGCGGACTCCTCGGCGGCACTCCCGACACGGCGATCGCGCTGGACGCCGACGCGATCCGCGGCTTCCACGCGGCGCGGATGACCGCGCCCGGCACCCTGGCGGTGGTCGGCGACCTGGACACGATCGACCTCGCCGCGCTGGGCCGGACCGTCTTCGCGGGCGCGACCGGCACCGCGACGCGGGCCGAGCTCACCGGAACCGCCGACACCCCCTCGACCGGGCGCGCGATCGTGGTGGACCGCCCCGGCGCCGTGCAGTCGGTGCTGCGGATCGGCCACACCGCGCCGCCGCGCTCGACCCCGGACCTGATCCCCATCGAACTGTTCGCCGACGTGCTCGGCGGCGCCTTCGGCTCCCGGCTCAACCACCTGCTGCGCGAGGTCAAGGGCTACACCTACGGCGCACACGCGAGCTTCGGCCACGGCCGCCGCTCCGGCTCGTTCACCGTCTCCGCGTCCGTGCACACCGAGGTGACGGCCGCCGCGGTCGTGGACACGATCGGCGAGATCCGCCGGATGCACGCCGACGGCGTCACGCCGGACGAACTCGCCGCCACGCGCGCCCACTCGCTCGGCAGCATGCCGATCAACCTGCAAACCCCCGGAGGCATCGGCGGCCGACTGGTCGAGGCGATCGTGCACGGCCTGCCGGACGACCACGTCACCGCCGAATACGCGGAGATCCTGGCCACCGACCCGCAAGCGGTCGACCGCGCCGCACACACGCACCTGCGCCCGGACGAACTCGCCGTGGTCGTGGAGGGCGACGCGTCCCGCATCGTGCCCGACCTGCGCGCGGCGGGCTTCGAGGTGGTGCCGTCCGAGCTCTGACCCCTCACTCGCCCGCCACGTAGACCTGCCGGTATCCGCTCCACACCGCCGGTCCCAAGTCCTGTGGCACATGCGGGGGGAGCGGCCACATCGGGCCGCTCACCTCGCACAGGACCACGTGCAGCCCCTCCCCCGCGTCGAACCAGCGCAGGCCCACCGCCCCGGGTGAGCGCAGCAGTTCGGCGACCGCCTCCTCGTGCAGCCAGCGTCCCATCGCCGCGCCCGAGCCGTGCGCGGTCAGGTGCAGCAGCTTGTCGCCCGCCGGGAAGAGCCGACTCGCCGACACGTTGGGCCAGCGGCGGATCTCCCGGCAGTCCAGGCGCGAGGAGGTGACCGCGCCCATCAGTTCGGGCGGCAGCCGCGTGCCGGCGGTGTCGTGCAGCTCGCCGGCGGCGGCGAGCACCCCGACGTGCTTGAGGTCGTACACCGTCAGGTAGCGCGCCGCCGGCGGCCCGGCCTCGGCCTCACCGTTGCCGAACGCCCCGCACAGCACGAAGCGGCGGGCCCGCCGGAAACCGGGCATCCGCAACAGGTCGTCGTGGTGCCGGTCGCACCAGGGGGAAAAGGTGCCGTCGAGCGCCTCGGGCAGATCCGACCGCAGGTGCAGCAGGCCCGCACCGGTGGGAAACCCGTCCAGGTCCAGACGCGGTATCGCGGGTTGGTCGGACATCGTTTGCGCCTCCCCCGGGTCCCTCACGCTTGGCTGTCCCTGGCGCAGGCGGGCACTGACGGAGGGTCATAGCCTTGTTACCCACCGGTCGGGGAAAGCATGTCCTCTTTGCCGAACATCCGGGCCGCCTCGCGGGCGCTCGGCGTGCCCGCGTCGGGGTCGGCGCCCGCGCCCACGAGCGCCGCGACCACCTCGCCCTCGCTCTTGAACACGGCGCCCGCCAGCGGGGTCTGCCCGCGGTCGTTGGCCCGGTCCGGGTCCGCGCCGCGGGTGAGCAACGCGCGGACCGCGTCGGCGTGTCCGTGGTAGGCGGCGAGCATCAGCAGGGTGTCGCCCCGGTCGTTGGCCAGGTTCACCGGCAGGCCCGCGTCCACGTAGCGGCCGAGCGTCTCGGCGTCGCCGGTGCGCGCGGCCTCGAACAGCCGCCCGGCCAGCTCCTGGATCGCCTGTTCGTCCTGTTCGGACCGGTGTTCCGGCTGCTGCTCCGGCTGCTGCTCGCTCATGGTCGACCTCCGAGAACACGACGACGTACGGCTGTGGCGGTCGAGCCGACACCGGACCCGACCGGATCCGAACCTATCGGGTGGCGCGCCGCCGCAACGGCGCCGCCGGCCGAGGCGCGCGTGTGAGAATCGGTGCGATCGTGGCCCCGGATCCCAAGGAGACGGCTCGTGCGCCATCCGCACCACCTCGACCTCGACGCCTACTTCGCCCGCACCGGCTGGTCGGGCGAGCGGGCACCCACCTGGGCGACACTGCGTTCGCTGCACCTGGCGCACGTGGTCGGCATCCCGTTCGAGAATGTCGAGGTCCTCCTCGGCGGGGTGCCCTCGCTGGAGCCGGCCGATCTGGAGGACAAGCTGGTCCGTCAGGGCCGGGGCGGTTACTGCTTCGAACACAACCTGCTCTTCGCCCGCGTGCTGGAGGAGTTGGGCTTCGGCGTCACCCGGCTGGCCGCCCGGGTGCGGATGGGCTCGGACGAGATCCGTCCGATGACCCACATGCTGCTCTCGGTCGAGGTGCCCGGCGAGGCGCACCCCTATATCGCGGATGTCGGCTTCGGCAGCGGCGGTCTGTTGGAGCCGCTGCCGCTGCTGCCGGGCGTGGCCAGTCCGCAGGGGGCGTGGCGCTACCGGCTGGTTCGCGAGCGGGACCTGTGGCTGCTGCAGACCGTATACGGCGAGGACGGCTGGTTCACCGTGTACGCGTTCACCCTGGAGCGCCGGGAGTTGGTCGACTTCGAGGTGGCCAACTGGTACATCGCGACGCACCCGAGCTCGCCGTTCCGCAATACGCTGCGAGTCCAGTGCAGCGGTCCGCATCGGCGTGCGTACATCGACGACCGGCGGCTGACCGTGGTGCACAGCGACGGGTCCCGGGAGGAACGCGAGTTGGCGAACGATCACGAGGTGCTGCGGCTCCTGGTCCGCGACTTCGGGTTGCTGCTGCCCTGGGACACCGCCTTCCCCGCGCCGTCGGCGCCGTCCGAGCCATCCGCGCGCCGCGAAGGGCCCCGACGCCCCGAATCCGCCGCGCGAACCGAGGAGAGCTGAGCCATGTCCTTCGACAAGCAGGTGCAGGTCACCGCCGAGCTGTACGACTACATCCTGGACCACTCGCTCGCGCCGGACGACGTCCAGCGCGGGGTGATCGAACGCACCCGGGAGATGGGCCGGTTCGCCGGCTTGCAGGTACCGGCCGAGCAGGGCGCGCTGTTGACCCTGCTGGCGGGCGTGATCCGACCGAGGGTCGCGGTCGAGGTCGGCACGTTCACCGGCTATTCGGCACTGTGCATCGCCAAGGGCCTGGCCGAGGGCGGCCGGCTGCTGTGTTGCGACGTGTCCGAGGAGTGGACCACGATCGCCCGCGAGGCGTGGCGCGAGGCGGGCGTGGAGGACCGGATCGATCTGCGCATCGCCCCGGCCCTGGAGACGCTGGACGCGCTGCCCTCGCACCCGCACATCGACCTGGCGTTCCTGGACGCGAACAAGGACGGCTACATCTCCTACTGGGAGGCGCTGGTTCCCCGGATGCGCCCGAACGCACTGCTGATCGTCGACAACGTGCTCTACGGCGGCCTGGTCCTCAAGCCGAGCGGCGACCCGACGCCGGAGGCGGTGGCCGCGTTCAACGCACACGTCAAGGCCGACCCGAGGGTCGAGCCGGTGATGCTTCCGGTCGCGGACGGGATCACCCTGGCCCGGGTGAAGGACCTGAACGAGCTGTGATCCGAGGGCCGGACGGGCCGTCGCCGGCCCGTCCGGTCTCTTCGACCCGTCCGGTCTCTTCGACCCGTCCGGCGTTCGCGGCCCGTCCGGCGCGCGGGTGCCGTGCGCAGCCGCCCGTTCAGCCGCGATCGGCCAGGATCCGGCGCAACCGCTTCGCCTCGCCGACTGCCCGTGAACTCCCCTTCCGGTCGGCCAGCGCGTCCAGCCCCGGGATCGACCCGGCCCGCGCGCCGCCGCTCGCGGCGGTCTCCGCGGCCACCGCCAGGGCGTCCGCGAGGCCGGTCTGCTTCGTACCGGCGAGCAGATCGGGCAGGAAGCCGCTCAGCACGCCCCACACCGCCCGCCCCGCACCCGCCCGGGCCGCCTCCTGCAACGAGGTGACGACCCGGGTGGTCTTCAGGCCCCGGGTACGCACCGCCTCGCCGATGTCGCGGCCCAGCGCCGCGGTGTCCCACGCGTCGCCCCGCGCCGCCAGGGTCACCATCGCATCCACCGCGGCGGCGCGATCCTCGGCCGTCTGCGCGCCGAGCGCGTAGGCCAGCGCGAGCGACATGCCCGGTCCGAGCGGGCCGTGCGCCTCGGCCAGCGCGGGCAGGATCTCCGCGCCTCGGCAGATCCCGTCGATCCCGTGTTGGGTACGGATCGCCACGTGCGCGGCGAGCGCGTCCCGGTCCCGGGGCAACACCAGCGGCCAGCAGTGCAGATCCGGCTCGGTGTTCTCGGACCGTCCGCCGCCGCGCGCGGCGGCCCCCGGGTCGGCCAGGTCGTACAGGACCAGCGCGCTCTCGGGCAGCAGCTCACGATCGCCGGGGGCGACCGAGGCCAGGGGGCCGTCGAAGTACACCCAGCCCCGGTCGCCGTAGGAGAACTCGCGGTGGATCCGGTCGAAGCGCCGCCGCCCGACGACCGCGGCCGGCGGCCCGCCGGCGGCCAGCACCGCGGCCACCCGCAGCCCGGCGGGCGAGCCGAGCCGGCCGGCCCGGGCGACCACGGCGGGGTCGACATCGGCGGGCAGCCGCAGCAGCGCCTGGTCGACGTCCCGACGCCACGGGGTGTATCCGGAGGCCTCCCACTGTTCCAGGCCCGCCACGAGGGCCTGGGGGTCCACGAAACCGCTCGCGTCGGCGATCTCGGCCAGGTGCGGGCCGCTGCGCGGCAGGCGCAGCCGGGTGCCCACCTCGTACAGGCGCGCGAGCAGGAAGCGCTGGGTGGGTTCGAGTCGCTCGATGTCGACCTTGGCGCCGGGGATCAGTTGGTGGTCGGAGGCCTCGGTGCCCTTGCCGAACAGGCTGCGGAACCAGCCCGATCGGGAGCCGCCGTAGCCGGTGGCGGCGGCCACCATCGCCCCGACCGCGCCCTGCACCTGATGGATGAACCACTGCTGCTCGATGATGTGCGCGTGCCGTTCGGTGAGCGGCAGCAGCGCGGTGTGCAACGCCTCGCGGTCGCGGGCGTGTTCTCGCAGCATCGCGGAGACGATCCGCTCCACCGCAAGCGGGTCGGTGGCCCGGCCGCGCGTGCTCACCCACGGATTGGGGGTGCCGGCGAACAACACCGCGAGTTCCTCGACCAGTTCGTCGAGCGAGTCGATCGGCGGCGGCAGCTCGCGCACCGGCGGCGGCGCGAGCTGCGGCGCCGAATCCGGCTCGGCGGCCACGCTCTCGCCGAGCAGGGCCGCCGCCTCTTGCCGCAACGCCTCGCCCAGCAGCGGCAGTTGTCCGCGCACCTCGTCGAACACGAGGGCGGCCTGGTCCGGGGCCAACCTGCCGACCTGCTTGGCGATCAGGGTGAGTGCGCGCTCCTGGAGGTCGACCGCGGCCGATCCGAACGCGGTGCAGGCACAGGCGAGCAGGCTGCCCGCGTGCTCCGGGTGGCGCTTGATCGCCTGGCCGAGCCAGACGAGTTGGCTGCGGACGAGCTTCTTCTCGCTCCGGAACAGCACCGACCGGCTCGCCTCGGCAAGTCGCTCCGGGTCCAGCCGGCCCGCGGCGTCCAGCCGGCGCAGCACCTCCTGGGCGGTCCCCGCCACCGGTGAAGGTGCGTCCGGGAGCAGCCGCAGGTAGGAGTCCACGCGGGCGGCGAGTTCGTCGTCGGTGGGCGCCATCGCATCGTGCATGCGGACGAACGCGCGCAGCGCGTTCGGGCGTTCGCCGCGCAGCAGGCGGGAGAGACAGCCGTCCAGGACGGTGTCCCGCTCGATCAGCTTCGCATCGGCGAGTTCGGCCAGCGCGGCGCCCCAGCCGGGCTGCCCGGCCTGCTTCCAGGACTCGTGGTTCTCCAGGTGTGCGCCGACCCCGGGAACCTCGAACAACGCGGGCAGCAGGTCGGTGAAGTAGCGGTCCTCGCGCAGCCGTTCGGTGAGGGGGCGCCCGTTGCCCTCCTGCCCCACCTTCGCCACCCAGCGGACCACGAAGCCGGTCGTGGTCGGCGTGGGCAGACCGCTGCCGCGCACCAGGGCGTCCACCACGTCCCAGTGGTTGCCCCACGTGTCCACGGGCATCTTCGCGGCGAGCCGCTGCACGATGTCCGGTATCCAGGCCGGGTTGCGTTCGGCGAGCAGCGTGTGCACGGCCCGTTCGGCGCCGGGGTCGGTGGTGGTCCAGCTCATGTCCTCGCGGGAGAGCCACTGGGCGATCCCGGCGGGTCCGCCCAGGCAGGCCACACCGACGTAGCGCAGCGGGCGCATGCCGTGCGAGGTCTCCCGGAACGAGCGGACCGCCTCCTTGTAGTCCGGCAGCAGCTTGCGGCGTTCGGCCTCGGTGCGTCCGGCGAACAGGGCGACGATCGGCGCCGGGTTCTCGCCCGCCCGGTTCTGTTCGAGCAGTGCCACTCGCACCTGTGCCCACGTGAGCGGTGCCCGGGCCGGCGTTTCGGTTCCGGCGGGAGCTTCGCTCCCGGTCGTCATCGGTTCGGTTCCGGTCGTCGGCTCGGTCCCGGTCATCGGTTCGCCTCCTGCGCTGCGGGGGCCGTCGCGGTCGGGTCGACGGCGGCCCGCCCGCGCACGATCTGCGTGGCGAGCAGATGCTTGCAGGGCCCGCGTCCGCCGCGGTACTCGGCCCACCACTGGCACGTGCAACTGCCCGCCCCGGCCAGTCGCAGGCCGTAGGTGTGGTCGCCGCTGCGCACGCTCGCGGTCTCGCCGGTCCCGGTCAGTGTCACGGCGCCGGCGGCCACCAGGGCGTGGGCGTCCCGCAGGCGCGGGTTCATCCGCTCCACGCTGCCGGTGTCATAGGGGAGCTCGCGGTGGTAGTAGGCCGCCTCGGCGACGTCGTAGCCGATCCGGCCCCCGGTGCCCAGCCGGACCAGTGCGGCCCGCACCCGGTCGGCGGCGAGCCCGGAGCGGGCGGCCAACTCGCCCACCTCGACCCGGGGTTCCCAGGCCAGCAGAGCCGAGATCAGGTCGGCGTCCGCGGCGCCGGAGTCGGCGGCGAGGCCGGTGAGCACCGCGCCCTCGCCGGAGAAGCCCCGCGCCGGGTCCGGCGAGAGGGTCAAGGTCAGCCGCATGCCCGGCAGTTCGATCTCCCACGCGGAGGACACCGCGGTGCTGCGCGCGTGCACGGCGGGTCCGTACACGCGCAGCGCGAGGGCGTGGCGCAGCAGCCGGGTCAGCGCCTGGAGCCGGTCCGGCCCGGGCAGGCACACCGCGCCGGGCAGCGGGCGGGCGGTCAACCGCAGCGAGCGCCCGGCCGGAACCGCCCACAGCGGCTGCCTGGCGCCGCGTGGCAGCGCACGCAGGAAGCGCACCGCCTCGCCCGCCGCAAGCTCGGCGCGCAGGTCGAACCCGGCCGAGATCACCTGGACTTCGGCGAATCCGCGCAACCAGCGCTCGGGCAGCGGGACCTTCTTCTCCACGACCGGTCCGTCGAACGTGGTGACGGTGACGTCGTCGGGCCCGACCGCCAGGTGCAGCGGATCGGCGCCGCCGACCTTCGCCAGCGCCTCGCGCAGCGGCGCGTTGACGTCCACGTTGGTGGTGCCGGTGCCGAACATCTCGCCGTCGATGCCGGCGGGCAGGACGTCCAGCCGGGCGTGCACGCCGCAACAGGCGGAGAAGGACTCGAAGCGCAGGCGGTCGCCGTTGCCGGTGACCACCGGGTCGAGCAGGCCCGGCCGCATCGGCTGGTAATAGCGGGCCGCCGCGACGTCGGCGACCGCGAGCAGCCCGCCCGCGGCTGCCTCCGGGGCGGTCAGGAAGCCGTCGAAGAAGCGCGGGAAGGGGCTCAGGCCGTGCGAACTCAGGCCGCCGCAGGTCTGCAGGCCGAGCGAGCGTTCGCCGTCGGTGGCGGCCAGGGTGGACGACCGCAGGTAAGTAAAGGAGTGCACCGGGGAGGACATGCGGAAAACGTAGACACCCCGTCCGACAGCGGAGTCGGCCCGGGACGGCGCCTGTTCGGCCGATCGCCCGCCCGGACCGGGACGCGTGCGGAGGGCCTGCGCCGCCGACTCCGGGGCGCGGGGCGTCCGTCCGTCCGGCCGGTTCGGGTTCGGGCGCTCCCCGGGTCACCCGCGCGGCGGTGGATGCGACACGAGTCACGAGGTGCGCGCGTAGCGTGCCCGTCGGCTCGTTCGTTCGTCGGAAACATCCGGATTACCCGATAGTAGAGGGGGATTCGGCGTGCCGCGGCATCGATTAGGTGGTATCACCTGTGCGAGCATGGGCGGCTGGGGCCCGGGCCCGAACATGAGCGGCGAAACTGCGGCACGTGGACGACTCGGGTGGGTGGTGGCACATCGTCAAGAGAGTGCTGTTGTAACCATGATCCGAGGACGCGTGGCAACGCGCCGGCATACTATGCGCTGGTCCATTCAGCCGGAGGTAGCAGATGCCCGCAACGCAGCCGGGGAGCGGCTCGACGGTTCGCCGTATTCTCCTCGGTTCCCAGCTTCGCCGTCTGCGCGAAGCGAAGGGCATTTCGCGGGAGGAGGCCGGATACGAGATCCGCGCCTCCGAATCGAAGATCAGTCGAATGGAACTGGGACGCGTCAGCTTCAAGGAGCGCGACGTGGCTGATCTCCTCACGATGTACGGCGTCGGCGACGAGACCGAGCGGGCGGCGCTCCTGGGCCTCGCGGCGGAGGCGAACGCCCAGGGCTGGTGGCACAACTACAACGACATCCTGCCGAGTTGGTTCCAGGTCTACGTGGGCCTGGAGGAGGCCGCCTCGGTGATCCGCACCTACGAGGTGCAGTTCGTGCCCGGCCTGCTCCAGACGCCGGAGTACGCGCGGGCCGTGGTGATCGCCGGTCAGCCCTCCGCGTCGGCGGCCGAGGTCGACCGCCGGGTGGGCCTGCGGATGCAGCGGCAGTCGATCCTGTACCGCGACAAGCCGCCCAGGTTGTGGGTCGTGCTGGACGAGGCGGCGCTGCGGCGGCCGATCGGCGGTCGGGACGTGATGCGCGATCAGGTCCGGCACCTGATCGAGATGGCCGCCCTGCCGAACGTCACGATCCAGATCATGCCGTTCCGATTCGGTGCGCACGCGGCCGAGGGCGGCCCGTTCCTGCTGTTGCGGTTCCCGGAGAGCGACCTGCCGGACGTGGTCTACCTGGAGCAGCTCACGAGCGCGCTCTATCTGGACAAGCGCGACGAGGTCGACGCGTACACCGAGGTCATGGACCGGTTGAGCGTGGACGGCATGCCGCCGGACAAGAGTGTGGATCTGCTTCAGCGGATCCTGAAGGAGAACTGACCCGGGTCGACGTGTGGACCCACCCGGGCGGAGCGTCCCGGGCGGGCTTTCACGCGAGCAGGTTGTCGAAGTCCCCGTCCTTGACCCCGAGGATGAGCGCCTCGATCTCGGCGCGCGTATAGATCAACGCCGGCCCGTCGGGGTGGCGCGAATTGCGGACCGCGACGTCGCCGTCCGGCAACGCCGCCATTTCGACGCAATTGCCTTGCGAGTTGCTACGGCGACTCTTCTGCCAGGTGACCCCGTCGAGCGCGGTCGCCGATACCCCGTTGTGCGTTGCCTGCATGACGCTTCTCCTGGACCTCTCGCCGAGCGACCCGACGGCGGTCGCCCGCCCCCCGGTTGCGGCACGTGTCGTTCCTTCGTCCCGGTCCGTCGCAATTTCTTCCAGAACCGGTCCGACTTACGCATGCACGTGCATCTGACCATGCATATGCAGCGTACAACGGTGATGATAGCGCAGCCCGACTTCACTCACACGGGAGGGCTCATGCATTCCTCAAGGTTTCAAAGGAAGCGTAAAAGCTGCTTAAGCAGTGGGGGACGAAACGGGCGTAAGAATGCAGAAAACCCGTCGAAGGATCGACGGGTAAACGCTTCGTGGCCCTAACTCGAATACCGCTGCACCGGATACCGCCGGATTCGGTCGGCACCGGATTCGGTTGCCGCTACCGAATGTGAATTAGAACTCTCCGCAAAGCTGCAACGCGAACACCGCAACGCCATGCGTTCCATGCATTGCGGAACGTGTTTGTCAGGCCGGTATCTCGAACATCGCCCAGACGACCTTTCCGGTGCGTCGGCCCATCCCGTCGAGCGGGAACCAGCCCCACGAGTCGCTGAAGCAGCCGACCAGATACAGGCCTCGACCGGATTCCTCGTCCTCGCCGCCGGCCTGGGTCTCCGGGAGGCTCTCGCCGGGATCCTGAACCGCACACATCACGCGCTCACCCTTGCGCAGGAGCGCGAGTTGGATGTTGTGCGCGACATCGCCCGCATCGTCGCGGCCGGCGCCGAGGCCGTGACACAGCGCGTTGGTGACCAGCTCGGACACGACCAGTGCGAGGTCGTCCTCCAGGCACGCCGCACCCCAACCGGCGAGCACCGACTGGGTGAAGTCCCGAGCGGCCTTGACCGACTCGCGGCGGGCGGCGAGGGCTTGTATCGCGATATCGGATGTTGGGCCCATATCCCCGGCCAGAGGCTCCATCCACTGAAACGTCGACGTCCGGAACCCTGCGGGACTCGCGACGGTCATCCGTGCCTCCGAGCGGGTACTGGTCCCCGGCCTGTTGGGAACGCCGCCAGAGGACTCGCCTCACAGAGCGTCCATGCACATGCGCGTGCACATGCACACACTTCATTATGAGGATGCCGACCCCAACTGCAAGACCGGATGCACGTGCATCGACGATTTCTGCGTCTGCACCGCGCCGATGCACGTGCATTTCGATCGACCAAGGGTTGCTTTCCGCCCGGTTCCCGGACATATCAGGGAACCGGGCTTTTCCTTCTTTTGGCCATACCTCGGGAATAATCCGGACAAGCTACGCACACGGTGGTCGCCCGACTCCCGACCGTGCCCGATCGAGCACTCAGGCCGAGGCGCCCGACGGCTCCCTGGGGGCCTCCCGAGCCGGGTCGGGCGAGTCGTTCCGACGACCTGTGAATTGGATCACCAGGGCCGCACCGGCGAGCAGGAAGACCGCCAGACCGGGACCGAACAGCAGCCACGGCATGACCGAGACCTCGGTGTCCTCGTCCGGAATGCTGTCCGCGTCCTTGAAGGTGTCGATGTTCGCGCCGATGTTCTCCACGAGGGCGTTGAACTTGACCAGGATGCGGTCCGTCTCGACCAGGCCCTTGCCGACCTTGGGGTACTGCGTGGACAGTTCGGCGGTGAACTGCGGGAGGGGCTTGCGCAGCAGCGCGGCCATCGACGGGAGCGACTTGGTCTTCATCCCGGCCGCCATCTTGCCCAGCGTGTCCAGGTCGTTGTGCGCCTGCTGGTATCCGGCGTCGGTGAAGGTGGGCCGGAACGCGGTGAACATCTTCTCGGACGCCTTGGTCTTGCCGATCACCCCGGTGGCGAAGACGCCGATCACCATGCCCAGACCGACCACCGCCGCCAGCGACAGGCACACCGTGCTCAGCACGACCCGGTTGCCGATCAGGGAGAACAGCAGGCCGCCCGCGCCGACCACGAGCAACACGATCCCCGGCACCAGATAGAGATAGGTGACCGCGGTGTTGGGTGCGTCCGCCGTCGGGATGTCGTCGGCCTGACGGAAGTTGCCGGCCTGCGTCTCCATGGTGCCCGCGAGCTTGTTGAACCGGGGCATGATCGTGGGCAGTTCCTTGAGCCCCTTGCCCACCTCGGGTGCGGTCACGCCCATCAGGTTGATCAGCGCCGGCGTCTCGATCCCGGCCTGCTTCGCCAGGCCCGGCAGCGTCTCCGCCTGGAGCTGCGCGAGCATCTCGTTCATCGTGATGAGATCGGTCCGGCTCTGCGCGATCGCGGCCGGGGTGAAGGCTGGGCGGAAGTCGTTGGTCAGATCGTCGACAGCCTGCGTCTTCTTCGGCAGGCCGGCGGCCAGCGGGAAGATGATCAGGGCCGCACCCAGCAGGGCGATCAGCACCAGCGCCACGTGGCGGTATGCACGCACAGCGGGTTCTCCCTTCGCTTTCCGTTATTCCTCGGATCGTATGGGTGATCGGCTCGATCGCCCCGGACCCGCACGGCGGAAAGCACCTGTTCTCGTTGTTTGTCACTCGGGCAGCCGATCCTCGCAAAGAGCAACCCGCCAGTCAGCTACTGGCAAGTAATGTCATGGGATCGAGATCTCCGGCACATCGCCCGCCCGGGCGGGCGATGCCATGGATCACGCCACCGCCAGGGGCTACGTTTGCGCCGGCCGGCTCGTTGCGAGCGGCGAGGTGTGAACGGAGGTCGCCGGTGGATCTTGAACCGACGGAAGATCAAAAGGCGGTACGAACCGCCTTTTCGGAGTTCTTCGCGGACCGATGCCCCATTTCCGTGGTCCGCGCGGCCGAGCCGCTCGGATTCGCGGCGGACCTGTGGCGGCGACTGGCCGCGATGGGCGCGCCCGGCATGGCGCTGCCCGAACGGGCCGGCGGTGGTGGAGCCGGCCACTCTGATCTGATTCTGCTGCTGCACGAGGCCGGCCGGGTCCTGGCGCCCGTGCCGCTGAGCGGGCACCTGGCCGCGTCCCCGCTGCTGGTCGACACACCGTGGGGCGCGGAGGCGGCCGAGGGCACGTTGATCGCGGCGCCCGCACTGCGGCCGACCGTGGACGGACTGGCCCGCCTGGTGCCCGGCGGCGCGGTCGCGCACGTCGTGGTGGCCCTGGACGAGGACGAACTGGTCGCCGTGCGCGGCGAACCGCCGACGACCGCACCGGTCAACCACGCGTGCGCGCCGCTCGCCGACCGGTACGTGCGCGACGACCGCGGCGGTCGGGTGGTACTGGCCCGCGGGGACGAAGCGGCACGGCGTTTCGCGATCCTGCGCCGCGAGTGGCAGTTGTATACGGCGGCCACACTGGCCGGACTGGCCGAGCGGGCGTTGGAGCTGGCGGTGGCGTACACGCTGGAGCGCGAGCAGTTCGGCAAGCCGATCGGCGCGTTCCAGGCGATCCAGCAGGGGCTGGCCGACCTGGTCGGGCCGGTGGACGGGATCCGACTGCTGGCCGCCCGGGCCGCGTGGTGCGCCGACGAGGGCGATCCCGCGGAGGCCGGCCGGCTCGCGGTGATGGCGTTCCTGGCCGCGAGCGAGGTGGCCCGCACCACGACGTATCGCGCGGTGCACTTCCACGGCGGATACGGGGTGACCCTGGAATACGACATCCAGCTCTACTTCCGCCGTGCGCGGGGTTGGCCGCTGGTCCTGGGCGACCCGGACGAGGAGTACCAGCGGTTGGCCGACGACCTCTTCGGACCCGTGGGGAGCATCTGATGGACTTTCGACCGAAGGAATCGGTGGAGGAGTTCCGGCGCTGGATCCGGGCGTTCGTCGCCGAGCACCTGACCGAGGACATGGTCGAGCGGGCCCGGCGCACCGGCACGTTCCACGACTGGGAGTTCCATCGCGCGCTCGCCGCGACCGGGGTGATCGCCGAGGGCATGGCCGGCCCCGGGCGCAGCACCGGCCGCGATCCGTTGGAGTTGTACGTCCTGTTCGACGAACTCGGGCTGGCCGACGCACCGTTCTTCGGGCTGGCCAACACGATGCTGGTGGCGGGCATCGTCGAACAGATCGGCAGCGCGTTCCATCTGGCCGAGGTGTTGCCCCGGTTCCACCGCGGCGAGGCGATCGCGGCGCTCGGCTACAGCGAGCCGGGATCGGGCTCGGACGTGGCCGCGGCGGCCACCCGCGCGGAGCGCGTCCTGGGCCATCCCGAGGACGAGCCGGTGTGGCTGGTGAACGGGCAGAAGATGTTCACCACGCTCGTGCACGAGGCCGGTTACGTGATCCTGTTGACCCGCACCGACCCGGACGTGGCCAAGCATCGCGGACTGACCATGTTCCTGGTGCCGATGGATCTGCCGGGCATCTCCTTCCAGCCGGTCGAGACGATGGGCGGAGACCGTACCAACATCACCTACTTCACCGACGTCCGGGTGCCCGACCGCTGGCGGCTGGGCGAGATCGACGGCGGGTGGGGCGTGATGAAGGTGGCGCTGGCGTACGAGCGCGGCGTGTTCGGCAACATGAACCAGGGTGTGTCGCTGCTGCGGCGGTTCACCCGGTGGGCGGCCGAGACCGGGGCGATGGACGACACCTCGGTGCGCAAGCGGCTGGCCCGAATCGCGATCGACAACGAGATCACCGGGCTGCTGGCCCTGCGCCCGGCGCTGATCGCGAGCGCGGGCGGGTTGCCGACGACCGAGGGCTCGATCGCGAAATTGTTCGCGAGCGAGGCGTACAACCGCGCCGCCGAGGCGTGCCTGGACATGGCCGGGCCCGAAGGCCTGCTCGGCGAGCCCGGGGACGCGTGGTTCGTCGACCATGCCGCCCGGGACGCTCCGGTGACCACGATCTACGGCGGCACCAGCGAGATCCAGCGCAACAACATCGCCGAGCATCGATTGGGGCTGCCGCGGGCTCGCTAGTGCCGCGCCCGGATCCTGGTGGGGCCGCGGCCGGAATCGTTCACCGGTTCCCGGTGCCCGGCACCGGGGGCGTGTCCTCGATCCCCCGCCGGGCACCGCGGCGCGGATCGAGGACACGCCCGGGGCCGGCGGATCTCGGGGGTCGGGGGCGCGCGCCGGTGGTGCGATGCCCGGCCTCCACCGATATGACGGGCTCGGATGGCGGGCGGCCGAACGGGTGGCCGGATCGCGGGCCGCTTCATGGCAGACTTCGGCACCGTTCACACCGGTGAGCGAAACGGAGTTTCTGCCATGCGGCCGCTGCACGACGAGGACCCTTCGAGCGTTGGCGCCTACCGACTGGTGGGCCGGCTCGGCGAAGGGACCACGGCTCGGACCTATCTGGGGGCCGCGCCCGACGACACACCCGTCGTCGTGCGGGTGATCCGGGCCGACCTCGGGCGCGATCCCGCCTTCCGGGCCCGTTTCGGCGAAGAGGTGGACGCCGCGCGGCGGTTGCCCGGCCTGGGCACGGCGGTGATCCTGGACGCCGACACCACCGGGCGCCAGCTCTGGTACGCCACCACGCACGTCCCGGGCCCGACTCTGGCGGAGACGGTGCGCCGGCACGGCCCGCTGCCCGGCCACTCGCTGCGCGTACTCGCCGGTGAACTCGCCGCCGCCCTGGGTCGGTTGCACGCCCTCGGGCTGCACCACGGCCGCCTGGACCCGAGTTCGGTGCTGCTCGGCCCGGACGGGCCGTGGTTGCCCGGGCTGGGGATCGCACACGGGTCGGCCGGCTCGTCGGTGACCGCCGACGGCGTGGTGATCGGCACCGTGCTCGACTCCCCCGGTTTCCGTTCGCCGGAGCAGGTCCGGGATCTGACGGTGGGTCCGCCGAGCGACGTGTTCTCGCTCGGGTCCGTGCTCGCCTTCGCCGCGACCGGCGCGGGCCCGTTCGACCGGGGCGGCGCGGCCGGTTCGGTCGCCGATCGAGTCGCCGAGGGTGATCCCGAACTCGGCGACGTACCCGCGTCGTTGCGCACCCTGATCGCCGCATGCCTGGTCAAGGACCCCGCCCTCCGGCCCGCACCGGAGGAGGTGGTGCGGGTCGCGGCCGGCACCCCCGGGCCGACCTGGCTGCCCGCGGCCGGCGCCGCGTGGGTGGCCGAACGGGTGGCCAACCCGTGGGAGCCGCCCGAGCCGATGCCCGGCAGCGAGCCGTACGCGCCGGGCACCGTACCCGCCCCGCCGCCCGGCAGCGCGCCCACACCCGCGGCCGACGCCGAACCCGCCCCGATACCGACTCCGGCGCCGGTCCCGGCCGAGGCCGCGACCCCGGCGGAGCCGCCGGTCGCGCCCGAGGCCGCCGCGCCGTCCGCCCGGACGGACGCCCCCTCCCGCGCCCACCGGTCCGGTACCCGGGCCAAGCCCCGCCGCGGCTTCCTGGCGGTCGCGGCCGGCGCCGCGGTGCTCGGCGGCGCGCTGGCGGCCTGGGCGCTGAGCCGAGGCGGCGACTCGCCCAAGGCCGCGCCGAAGCCGCCCGTGCCGCCGCCGACGCCGGTCGCCTCGGCCGGCCCGAGCACGCCCTCCTCGGTGCAGGAACTGACCGTGTGGACCACCGAGAACCTGGTGCCCACCGCGCTGCTCGGCGATCTGGGCCTGGAGTTCGGGAAGCGCGGTGCCGGGATCCGGCTGGGCAGCCGACTCCAGTCCAGGGCCGGCTACACCCAGGCCCTGGAACAGGCGTTGCGCGCGGGGCGCGGGCCGGACGTGTTCGAGTTGGACCTGTCGGCCGTGGCCCGGTTCAAGGCGGCCGACCTGATCATGGACCTGACGCCGCATCAGAGCCGCTTCGACACCAACACCTGGTTCCCCGCCGTGCGCGCCTCGGTCACCTCCGCCGGTCGGATCATGGCGCTGCCGCTGGCCGCCAACGTGCCGGTGGTGCTGTACGACCGGGGGCTTTTCCAGGCCGCCCAGGTGGGCGTGCCCACCGACCGGGTGACCTGGGTCGCGGACCTGGAGAAGTTGCGCCTGGCCAACGCGAGCAACCCCGACTACCGCGCGCTGTACGTACCCGGCGGCGCGTGGCCGATCCTGGCCTCGTGCGTGTGGGAGGACGACGGCACGATCGCGGTCCAGGAGGGCGACGCGTGGCGCGGCACGCTCGATCTGCCCGGCTCGGTCGAGGGGGCCAGGTTCTTCCGTCACCTGCAGTCCTACGCGCCGGACGCGATCGGCGTGGCCAACGACGACCCGTCGATCGTCACCCGGGTGGCCAAGGGCAACGTCGCGTCCGCGATCGCCGACTCGACGCTGTACGACGCGGTGGTGGCGAGCAACCCGGCGCTGCGCGCGGTGCTGGGCGCGTTCCCGATCCCGGGCCGGACGGGCGGCAAACCGGCCGCCGTCGGCGTGCGCGGCACGGTGCTCGCGGTGTCCGCCGGCAGCCTGTTCAAGGAGGCCGCGATGGACCTGCTCGCGCTGATCGCCACCGAGCGCTGGCGCTCACGGATCGCGACCGACGGCCGACTGGTCCCGGTGCGCACCGGCCTGGACCGGGCGGTGCCGCCGGACAATCCGATGATCCCGGCCTCGATCGCCGCGCTGCCGGTGGGCGGGCGGGCGTTTCCGGTCGCCCCCGGCTGGTCCGAGCGCCCGCTGACCGAGCTTTCCAAGCAGACCTTGGCCGGCGCCGACCCACTGGCCGCGGCGGCCGCGGCGAACACGATCGTGGCCCGCGAGTTCGGCGTGTCGCCGGCTTGACGGATCTCCCGACCGAGGCGGACCGGCACGCGTCCCAGGGTTTGGGCAGGATCCACATCCCGCCGATCGGAGGAGCCGCACCGCGCCGTCGTGGCACGACGACCCACAGGCGTCAGCAGAGCAGGTGACACCGGAGGATGGCACGTCGGCCCACCCGAGCGCGGGCATCGACCTCCATCGGAAGCTCCAGGCGTACTCGACCGCGCCGAAGGACGTCGACGAGCTCAAGGACCCGGCAGGCCGGATCCCCGCCGTGCTCGCGGGGCAAGTCGGCGATGCCGCGCGGACGCCGTGATCGGTGCCACGTTCGACAAGGACGCCCAGCTCTGATCCCGGATGGGTGACCGCCCGCCCCTTGTCCCCCACACGGCGCAAGAAATCCTCAAGCGTAAGCCCGCCGCGGTGCACCGCGGCGGGCTTCCCGCATTACCCACCCTCCGCGATCGCACCGCCGCCTACCGTCGGGTCACTTCCCCTTCGGGTGACCGGCGGTTTCCGGATTCGGCAGTACATGTCCCGCCGTCGAGTCGCTCTCCGAGCACACGAGGATGCGGTCCGTCATGTCCGGAAGCCCCGATCCCTCCCGGGCCGATCTGCTCCGCGGCAGCCTCACCGCCGTCGCTCCCGCCGCGCACGATCTGGTCTCGCACTTCTACGCCCTGCTGTTCCTGCGCCGGCCCGACCTGCGCGAGCTGTTCCCGCCGGCCATGGATCTCCAGCGCGACCGACTGCTCGCCGCGCTGCTGCGACTGGGCTCGGGCAGCGACGAACCGCACGAGCTGCGCCGCTTCCTGCGCCAGTTGGGCCGGGACCACCGCAAGTACGGCGTATTCGACGAGCACTACGACGCGGTCGGCTCCGCGCTGATCGGCGCACTGGCCCGCTACCTGGGCGCCCGCTGGACGCCCGAACTCCAGGCCGCCTGGCTGGAGGTGTACACCTGGGCGGCGGCGGTGATGATCGAGGCCGCCGCCGACGACGCCGAGGAGGCCCCGCCCTGGTGGGACGCGGTGATCACCGGCCACGAGCCGCGCGGGCGGGACATCGCGGTGATCACCGTGCAGCCGGATCACCCGCTGCCCTATCACCCCGGCCAGCACGTCACGGTGGAGACCCCGTGGTGGCCGAGGGTGTGGCGGCACTACTCGATCGCCAACGCCCCGCGCGTGGACGGCCGGCTCGAACTGCACGTGCGCGCGGTGCCTGCGGGTTGGGTGAGCAACGCGCTGGTGCACCGTGCCCGGGTCGGCGACCACATCCGGCTCGGGCCCGCGCGCGGCGGCCTGGTGCTGCGCGGCGAGACGCTGCGCCGCACGTTGTGCGTCGCCTCCGGGACCGGTCTGGCGCCGATCAAGGCGCTGGTCCAGCACATGGCGCAGCGACAGTTGGCCAATCGGGCGCACGTGTTCATCGGCGCGAAGTACGGGGTGGACCTGTACGACCTGAACGCGCTGTCCGCGATGGCGGAGGTGTACCCGTGGCTCAACGTGATCCCGGCCGTCACCCACGACCATTCGTTCGCCGGTGATCGGGGCGCACTGCCCGACGTGCTGGCCCGGTACGGCCACTGGCACGACCACGACGTGTTCGTCAGCGGGTCGGCGGCGATGGTTCGGGCCACCGCACACCGGCTGACCGGCGAGTTGGGCGTCGCCCCGCAGCGGCTGCACACCGAGAGTCTGGACGAGATCGCCCAGGGTCCGCGGTTGCTCCAGGGCTGCTGAGCTGCGGACATCCGACCGTGGGGGCGTAACGTACGGGGCACCAGGGTCGCGTCCGAGCGACCGGTTCGAACAGCAGCAGGAGCGCCCGCATGGTCAGCAAGCCGCCCGTGGACGACGTCGGCGACGAGGGCCTCGTGGTCGGCCCGCCCAAGGAGTACGCGGCCGGACTGCCGGCCGTCGCCTGGTCGCTGCGCCATGCCGGCCGCCAGATGGGGGTCAAGCGCAGCCTGCTGACGCTGGTTCAGGTCAACCAGAAGCAGGGCTTCGACTGCCCCGGGTGCGCGTGGCCGGAGCCGGACCATCGCAGCATCGCCGAGTTCTGCGAGAACGGCGCGAAGGCGGTCGCCGAGGAGGCCACCGTGCGCCGGGTGGGCGCGGACTTCTTCGCCGCGCACCCGGTCGCCGAATTGGCCGAGAAGTCGGACTACTGGCTGGGCCAGCAGGGCCGGCTGACCGAGCCGATGTACCTCGCCGAGGGCGCCACGCACTATGCGCCGATCTCGTGGGAGGACGCGTTCGGGGTGGTCGCCGAGGAGTTGACGGCGCTGGACTCGCCGGATCGGGCGGCGTTCTACACGTCCGGCCGCACCGGCAACGAGGCCGCGTTCGTGTACCAGTTGTTCGTGCGCGCGTTCGGCACGAACAACCTGCCGGACTGCTCCAACATGTGTCACGAGTCGAGTGGCTCGGCGCTGACCCAGACGCTCGGGGTCGGCAAGGGCAGCGTGTCGCTGGAGGACCTGTATCAGGCCGACCTGATCTTCGTGGTGGGCCAGAACCCGGGCACCAACCACCCGCGGATGTTGTCCGCGCTGGAGAAGGCCAAGCAGGCGGGCGCCTCGATCGTGGCGGTCAACCCGTTGCCCGAGGCCGGCCTGCTGCGGTTCAAGAATCCGCAGAAGGTCTCCGGCATGCTCGGCTCGGGCACCACGTTGACCGACGAGTTCGCGCAGATCCGGCTGAACGGCGACCTGGCGCTGTTCCGGGCGCTGAACCGGCTGCTGCTCGAAGCCGAGGACGCCGCGCCGGGCACCGTGCTCGATCGTGCGTTCATCGACGAATACGCGCACGGCTTCGAGGAGTTCGCGGAGGACGTGCGGACCACGCCGTGGGCCGACGTACTGGAGGCGACCGGGCTCCCGCGCGAGCAGATCGAGCGCATCCATCGGCGGGTGCTCGACTCGCGGCGGATCGTGGTGTGTTGGGCGATGGGCCTGACCCAGCACAAGAACTCGGTGCCGACCATCCGCGAGGTGGTCAACTTCCTGCTCCTGCGCGGCAACGTCGGGCGGCCGGGCGCCGGGGTGTGCCCGGTGCGCGGGCACAGCAACGTGCAGGGCGACCGGACGATGGGCATCTATGAGAAGCCCTCGGCGGCGTTCCTGGACGCGTTGGAGAAGGAGTTCGGCTTCGCCCCGCCGCGCGAGCACGGGCACGACGTGGTGGACGCGATCCGGGCGATGCGCGACGGCCGGGTCGAGGTGTTCGTCGCGCTGGGCGGCAACTTCGTCTCGGCGACCCCGGACACCGCCGCGACCGAGGCCGCGTTGCGGGCCACCCGGCTGACCGTGCAGGTCTCCACCAAGCTCAATCGTTCGCATGCGGTCACCGGCCGGCGGGCGCTGATCCTGCCCACGCTCGGTCGCACCGAGCGGGACCAGTTCGTCACCGTCGAGGACTCGATGAGCGCGGTGCACATGTCGCGCGGCAAGCTGCCGCCGGCCTCGCCGCACCTGCGCTCCGAGGTGGCGATCGTCTGCGGGCTCGCCGAGCGGGTGCTGGGTGATCAGGGGCGGGGCAATCGGGTGTCGGTGCCCTGGCGCGACTTCGCGCGCGACTACGACCTGATCCGGGATCGCATCGAGCGGGTGATCCCGGGCTTCACCGACTTCAATCGGCGGGTGCGCGAGCCCGGCGGCTTCGTCCTGCCGCACGGGCCGCGCGACGCGCGGACGTTCCCGACCACGACCGGCAAGGCGAACTTCTCCCGCAACGACCTCGTGGTGCTGCGGGTGCCCGAGGGGCGGCTGATCCTGCAGACGGTTCGCTCGCACGACCAGTACAACACCACGATCTACGGCCTGGACGACCGTTATCGCGGGATCAAGCAGGGCCGCCGGGTGGTCTTCGTGAACCCGGCCGACCTGGCCGCACTCGGCATCGCGGACGGCTCGCTGGTCGACCTGGTCGGCGAGTGGAGCGACGGCACCGAGCGCCGGGCGCCGTCGTTCAAGGTGGTGTCCTACGACACCGCGGTGGGCTGCTGCGCGGCCTACTTCCCGGAGACCAACGTGCTGGTGCCGCTGGACAGCACGGCGGACGAAAGCAACACGCCGACCTCGAAGTCGATCGTGATCCGGCTGGAGCCACACTCGCGCTGACCCGGCGGCCGGGGGTTGTCCTCAAGCGCCGGACGGGCCGGATTTTTGCTCGGTCGGGGCCTGCGGGCTGCGGATTCGGGTGTCCTCGAGTGCCGGACGGGCCGGATCGGGGCGTCCGGCGCTCGAGGTCGCCTGTGCCAAGCCCGTTCTCGATGGCTCGCCGGCCCTAGAAGCGGGCTGCGAGGACGGCTGCCAGCCGGCGGGAGGCGAAGCCGGTGCCGTGTACGAAGCGGACCACCGGGCCGAAGGTCGCCGCGGCCGGCGGGCCGGTGACGTACAGGCCCGGCACGGTCGTCTCGAAGGCCGCGTCCAGCGCGGGCAGTCCGCCGACCGTGGCGATCCGCCGCCGCACGTGCGGCGCGAGGAAGCCGAGCGCGGCCAGGTCGACCCGGTAGCCGGTCGCCGCCAGCACGTGGTCCGTGTGCACCTCGCGCTGGTACCCGGTCCGATCCCGGAGCAACATCCGGGCCCGTCCGTCCGGCTCGCGGCAGGCCCAGGTGATCGTCTGCGCGTCCCGCACCGGGACCCGCCCGTCCAACCGATCCCGCAACCACCACGCGGCCGAGGGGCCGAGGATGCGCCGGGCCAGGTCGACCCGCACACACGCGGGCAGCAGCCGGAAGGCGGCCGGTCCGCGCGCGGCGGCGGCGACCGACCACCCGGCGCCCAGCGGCGAGTCCGGGGTGAGTCGCCGGGCCCGGCCCGGCTCGGGCCGCGCGGCGAAGCGCACCCGCTCGGCCCGGCCGAACACGCGCACCCGCGCGGCGCCGCCCTCGTGCAGCAACGCCGCGCTCTCCAGCGCGGATTGCCCCGAACCGATCACCACGATGTCCCGGTCCGCGCCGAGTTCGGCCAGGTCCGGGTGCTCGGCGGAGTGCGAGACCAGGTCGGCGCCCAGGTGTTCCAGCACGGGCGGCACGTAGCGGTGCGCGGCCAGTCCGGTGGCCAGCACGACCGCGTCGACCTCGACCTCGGCGCCGTCCTCGCGGCCGAGCGCGAAGCCGTGTCCGGCCGGTTCCACCCCGATGATCCGCACCCGTTCCACACCCGGCACCAGTCGGTCGGCGTACCAGCGGCCGTAGGCCGCGAACGTCTCCCGGGGCACCGGCTGATCGCCCGTCAGCGGCCGTTCGTCCCGCGCGCGTTGGTAGCAGGCCAGGTCGAATCCCGGCCTCGGTGCGGCGATCGAGGATGCGTCCGGCCGGGATTTGAGCAGCATGCCGACCGGCATATGGCGTCGCCAGCTCTCCATGGGCTCGCCGAACACCCGGGTGGTCACCCCGAGTTGGCGCAGGTGGGCGGCAAGCGAGAGGCCGTAGGGGCCGGCTCCGACGATGGCGACGGTCATGGTGTGCGTCCTTCGGGTATTCGGCACGAATTGTTGGCTTATCCGGTGAAAAGTCGGGTCGCGCTGCTAGAAAGGTCCGGACGGGGAGGCAACGACATGGGTGGGCGAGCAGTCGAGCTGGATCGTTCGGTGCCGGCGCTGCTGTTCAAGGTCGGCCGCTATCCGCTGCATCAGGGCTCGGTCGGCGCGGTGCGCTCGCTCGGCCGGGCGGGTGTCGCGGTGCATGCGGTGGTCGAGGACGCGTACACCCCGACCGCGCTCTCCCGGCATCTGCGTCGGCGACACGTCTGGCCCACCACGGGTCTGGAGGACCCGGCCACGCTGCTGGATCGGTTGTTGCGGATCGGTCGTCGCCTGCCCGCCCGCGCGGTGCTGGTGCCCACCGACGACGAGGCGGCCCTGCTGGCCGCCGGCGCGCAGGACCGGCTGGCCGAGTGCTTCCTGCTGCCGAAGGTCGATCCGGACCTGCCCGCGGGACTGGCCGGCAAGCGCGGTCTCTACCGGCGCTGCCTGGCCCACGGGGTGCCCGCGCCGGACACCCGGTTCCCGGCGGACCGGGGCGGACTCGTGCACCACGCACGGGAGTTGGGATACCCGGTCGTGGTCAAGAACCTCGCGCCGTGGGATCGACTGCGCGCCCCGGTGGTGGCCGGCACCACGCTCGTGCCCGACGAACGCGCCCTGCTCGCCCTGGTCGGCACCCCACGCGCGGTGTTGTTGCAGGCGTACGTGCCGCGTGCGGTGGCACAGGACTGGATCGTGCACCTGTACGCCGCGCCCGACGGCCGATGCGCGCCGGTGTTCACCGGTCTCAAGCTCCGGTCCTGGCCGCCGCACGCGGGAGTGACCACGTACGCACGCGCGTTGGCCAACCCGGGGCTGGCGCGCCGGTCGGCCCGGTTGTGTCGGGCGATCGGCTATCGCGGGCCGGCCGATCTGGACTGGCGGCTGGATCTGCGCGACGGCCGGTACAAGCTGGTCGACTTCAATCCGCGGGTGGGCGCCCAGTTCCGCATGTTCGAGACCGAGCGCGGGCTGGACGTGGTGCGCGCGCTGCATCTGGACCTGACCGGTCGGGCGATCCCGACGGGCGCCCAGCGCGAGGGCCGGCGCTACGTCGCCGAGCACCTGGACGTGGCGGCCCTGCTCGGCTACCGGGGCCGGACGGGCGCGGCTCGTCCACCCGGATACCCGCCGGTCCGCGGCGGCCTGGAGAGCGCCTGGCTGGCCTGGGACGACCCGCTGCCCGCCGCGGCGGCCGCGGTTCGGGCGCTCGCGGCGGCCGTGCGTCGGTACGGGCGCTGAGGGCGGGCGATGACGGCGCCCGGGCGACTGCGACGCGCGATGGCGGTGCCGAGGGCCGTGCTCCGCCGCGCGGTTGCGGCGCTGCCGGCCGTGCCGCGACGGGCGGTGGCGCCGGTCCTGCCGCTCGTGCTGCTCGCGGCCTGCGGGATCGGGCCGCCCGGCGGGCCGCGGCTGTTGTTCGCCGACGACTTCGCCGGTTCGACGTTGGCCGCCGGGCGCTGGGTGACCTGCTACGACTGGAACGTGGACGGCTGCACCAACGCGGGCAACCGCGAGCAGCAGTGGTACCGGCCCGAGCAGGTCCGGGTGCGCGGGGGCCAGGCGATCCTGAGCGCGCTGCGCCGACCCACGCGCGGCTCGGACCACCTCGTGTACCCGTGGGCGTCGGGCATGTTGTCGACCGGGCGGCCGAGTTGGTCGGGCCGGCCGCGGTTCACCTTCACGTACGGTCGGGTCGAGGCCGAGTTGCTGATGCCGCGCGTGCCGAACGCGTTTCCGGCCTTCTGGCTGATGCCCGCCTCCCGGTACACGCCGCCCGAGCTGGACGTGGTCGAGTTGATCGGCGCGGACGATCGGGCCCGGTCCACGGTGCACTGGCGCGATGCGAACGGCCGTGCGCAGGCGTGGGTGCACGAGTCGCCGGCGCGCGACTGGTCGGACCGGTTCCACCACTTCGCACTCGACTGGGCGGCGGATCACCTGACCTGGTCGATCGACGGCGAGCGGGTGTTCACGGTGAGCGATCCGGACCGCATCCCGAACGAGCCGATGGAGGTGCTGTTCACGCTTGCGATGGGTTACCCGGACCCGGTGCCGGAACACGTGCACGAGGCCGAGCTGCGGATCCGGTCGGTGCGGGTGTGGGCGGCGCCCTGAGGGCGGGCCCACCGGCGACGGGTCGGTCACCGGGTCACCGGGTCCGGCCCGCCACCGGATCGCGGTGTCCCGGCCAGGGATCGGGGTGTCCGCGCCGGCGCGCCCGGGTCCGCCGCCAGGCCCGCCAGGCCAGCGTGGGCAGCCCGTCGCGAAACGGCGCGACCCGGGTGCCGGCGCCGGCCAGCCAGGCGTCCAGGCGGCGTGCGTCGGTGTCCGCGCGCACGAGCAGGCGGGAGATCCGCCACGGGTCGTCCTCGCGTGAGCTGTGCGCGTCGCGCACGGCCATGGCGGTGCGATAGCCGGCATGCCGCACCGCCTCCCGCACGGCCGCGTTGTTGTAGCCGAACGGATAGGCGAACGAGGTGACCGGGCGCTCCAGTTCGGCTTCCAGCCGCTCGCGCGAGTCGGTGATCTCGCGGTGCATCAGCTCGACCGGCAGGGTGTCCAACTCGCGGTGTGTACAGCCGTGTGCGCCGATGGTCAGCCCCGGCGCGTCGGCGATCCGGCGCAGGCCGTCCCAGGTCAGCATCGCGGCGGGCGGCAGCGCGGGCCGCCGGGTGGGCCACAGCGCGTCGGTGGTGACGTAGAGCGTCGCGGGCAGATTCCGCTCGACCAGTCGGGGCAGCGCGTACCGGGCGAAGTCGGCGTAGCCGTCGTCGAAGGTGATCAGCACGCTGTGTCGGGGCAGATCACGTCCGCCGTGCAGGGCCTCGGTGAAGCGCTCCAGGTCGACCGGAACGCGGCCGCTGGCCAGGACCCGGTCCAGTTGCCGGCCGAACTCGGCCGGGCCGACCGTGAACGGGGCGATCCACGGCGGCGGGTCGTCGCGCACCGAGTGGTACAGCAGCACCGGAACCGCGGTCTCGGATCTCATCGCATTTCCCTTCGCGAGGCGTACGTGTGCGCGACGGTGCGGATCAGCGCCGCGGTGGTGGTCAGGGCCGCGAGCGTGCCGAGCACGCGGGGGCCGGAGAAGGCGCCGGCGAGCAGGTACGCCTGCGCGGTCAGCGCGCACAGCGCGGCGCTGCCGGCAATCGAGGTCACCGCCGTCGCGAGCGCCGTGCCGGCGTCCCCGGCGATCGCGTAGCCGGGTCCGACCGCCAGGAAGGCGACCACCACGAGCCCTCGCAGCGGCTGTCCGGCGGGCAGTGTCGACGCGCCGAACGCGAGCCAGCCGGCCGCGGCGGGCAGCGCCGCGCGGATCGCACCGGTCACCGCCGGGGCCCGCTTCGGGCCGGGGTGATCCGGATCGGGGCATCCCGGATCGGGGCGGCCTGTGGCGGCGCCGACCCGATCCGCTCGGTGCGCGGGTCGATCCGGTAGATCACCGCGTCCCGATCCCGCAGGAGCAGGGTGAAGCGCGGAGCCGCCGAAAGCGTGCGATCCATCCGTTCCAGCGCACCGGCGGGCAGCAGCCCGGTCTGTTCGCACTCGGCCCGCTGACCGGCGGTCAGGAACAGGTACGCGGTGCTGCCGGCGTATTCGTCGGCCAGCGCGGTGAGTCCGGCGACCGGGTCGCGCACGACGTCCTCGCGCAGGGTCGGCGTCTCCATCGCGAACCAGCGGTGCTGTTGTCGCTCGTAGTCGGCGTAGGCGCCGGGGAAGTTGTTGGTGGCCGCGACGATCAGATCGCCGGGGGCGGACACCGTGGCCAGCCACCGCCGGGCGGCGAGCTCGCCGTCGTCGAAGTGGTTCTGCCGCTCCTTGCCGTAGTAGCCGAACACGAACCCGGTGAGCAGCAGCGCGAACACCACCGGCAGCAGCACCGCGCGCGGGCGCGGGCGGCCCCGGTCGCCGAACGGCGGCACCAGCCACGAGGCGATCAGGAACGCGACCGCCGGGAGTGCGAAGAGGTAGACGCGGAAGATGATCTCGCCGCCGTACGCGCCGGCCGCGAGCAACGGCAGCGGGGCGATCGCGAGCAGTGTGGCAGGCGAGCGACGCAACCGCGGTCGGCGGATCAGCGCGGCGGCGGCCAGCAGCACCACACCGGCGGTCAGCGCCCGATCCACCCGGGCGACCAGCACCTGCCCGGGCTCGGCGCTGCCCAGATCGACCATCCCGGCATGCGCGTTCGCCTCGAAGTCGCCGAACTGGGACCAGGAGGCGCCGAATTGCTCGAAGACGAAGGGCCGGGCCACGGTCAGATCCCAGACCAGGACGGCGACCGCGGTCAGCGCGAACAGGGGCAGCGCGATCCGGCGATGCACACGCGAGCAGGCCAGCGTGCCGAAGGCGACCACGAGCATCAGCGGGGTGAGCTGATGCGCCGTCACCACCGCGAGCACGAGCGGCGTGCACAGGGCGAGCGTGCCGAGCGGACGGCGGTCGCGGTCCAGGACCAGTGCCAGGATGCTCACGTAGAGCACGAACGCGAAGGTCTGCGGTGCGAAGTAGTCCTGGCCGACCCAGGCGGTGCCGAAGTAGATCCACACCGCCGCCCAGACGATCCGCCGGTTGCGGGTGAGGGTGCGATAGAGCAGGACCAGCGGGCCGATCAGCAGCAGGTCGAAGGCGAGCGGCGACCAGGTCGCCATGGCCAGCGCGTCGTGCCCGCCGCTGCCGCGGACCACCGCTGCGGCGGCGGCGAAGAAGCCCGGCCACTGGTGATAGGGCGCCAACTCTCCCGCGTGCGGCAGGGTTTCCCCAGTGCGCAGGAACTGGTCGACCACCTCGACGTGCTTCCACGCCCACGCGTAGCGCAGATGCTCGTACAGCACCGCGGGTGTCGCATGCAGCATGGTCACCAACGCGGCGGTGTGGAAGGCGTATCGGGGCGCCCGGGCGGCGCGGTCGAGCAGGGTCGCGGCGAAGCCCGCGGTGAGCAGGCCCAGTGCGCACCAGTACAGGACCGGCAGCACGTCCAGCAGGCCCAGGCCGCCCATGTGTTCCACCCCGACCGGCATGCGCATCGCGAGCACCCACAGCAGCACCGCGACCGGCAGCGCGAGCAGCCCGAACGCGCGGAAGGCGAGGGCCGCGGCGGTCGTCGGCCGGTCGTTGCCCAGGCCGCGCAGCCGGCCGGTCGCGTAGCCGAGCGCGGTGGTGAGCACGCCCAGGACCAGGGCGGGGATGGTGGCCTTGGACGGTGCGGCGTCCGGCGCGAACGGCCGGACCAGGGCCCGCGGGATCGTCGAGGCCAGGTAGGAACGCTCGGATGCGAGCGCGGTGTCGGTGCCGGTGTACCGGCTGACCGCGGCCTTGGACAGGCCCTCGGCCCAGCAGCGGGCCCGGAAGTAGCGCCACGTGGTGCGCGCGGCCGGGACCCGGTGGCGGACCACGGCGGCGGGTTCGTAGCCGAGTGTGCCGCCGCGGTGCCGGGCCGCCGCCCGGATGCACAGCTCGGTCTCCTCGCAGCCCAGCGGGCGGGTGCCGACCCGGCCCAGGTCGGTGCGGAAGCCGCCGACGTCGAGCAGCACGCCGCGCCGGAAGGACATGTTGGCGCCGATCAGATTGCGTACCGGCGCGGCGTGTTCGGGCATGCCCCGGTAGGTGCAGCCGACCACCCAGTCGAACTCGGCCGGGAACCAGGCCGGGCGCCCGGTGTCCCAGTTCGGCCGGATCCGGCCGCCGACGCCGAGCACGTTCGGGTCGGTGTAGCCGTCGAGCAGGCGCATGGTCCAGTCGGGTTCGGCCACCGCGTCGTCGTCGAGGAAGGCCACGATGTCGCCGCGGGCACCCTCGACGCCGGTGTTGCGGGCGCCGGAGAGACCGCGCCGGCCGCGGTTGCGCAGCACGGTGATGTCGGTGAACTCGCGGGCCGCGCGGGCGGCGAGTTCGTGGCAGTGGTCGGCGACCAGGATGGTCTGGGCCGGTGGTTCGTCCTGGGCCCGGATCGAGGCGAGGGCCGCGCTCAGGTCGTCCCAGCGGTCCATCGTGTAGGCGCAGACGATCACGGTCAGGGTGGGTCGGGGCGCTGTGTGCGCCGCCGGTGGCACGGCCCGCCGGATCGCCGCCGCCCGGGCCCGTCGGACGGCGGCCTCCTCGGCCCGGATGGCGACCCAGGCCAGACGTCTGGTGTGCGGTGGAGTCTCCGTCATGCGGGCCTCCCGGGGGCGGCGGTGGGCAGCCAGACCCGGCGGGCGGTCAGCAGCGCGAGCGCGGTCGCGGTCTGCGCGCCGAGCCACGCGACGCCGGCGCCGAGCACGCCGAGCACGGGCAGCAGGACGACGGTCAGGGTCAGTACGGCCGTCGCGAGCGCGGCCTGGATGGCGACGACCACGCGCATCCGGCCGAGCACGCGGCATGCGCTGATCGCGGTCGCGACCACCAGGTGCGGCAGGGCGGACAGGGCCAGGAGTCGCAGCAGGGTCGAGCCGTTGCGGGCATAGCCGGGACCGAACACGCGCAGGACCAGCGGCGCGCCGGCGACGAGAGCGGTGATCGCGAGTACGAGCAGTGCTCCGGTGTGGCGGAGTACCCGGCGGCAGGCCGCGGCGAGTCCGACGCCCCCGCCGGCCGCCTCGACCAGCAGCGACGCACCCATGTTGAGGCTGATCAGGTAGAGCGTGTTGGCCACCACCCAGGCGAGCGAGAAGTAGGCGCTCTCCCGGGCACCGGCGTGCTCCAGCACGATGATCGGCGGCAGCGTGGTCGCGGCCAGCCAGCACAGCGTGCCGAGGTAGTCGGCGCCGGCGTAGCGCAGGACGGAACAGCCGGGCAGGAAGCCGGTGCCGCCCCGGGCGGGCGCGGGGCCGCGGCCCGGGAGCAGCCGGGCGAACACCCACGCGTCCACCACGACCAGGGTCGCGAGCAGGGCGAGCGTCCAGGACATCAGGATCCCGAGCGTGGGCACGAGTGCGGCGAGCGCGGCGACGAAGACGATCTTGGCGAACGCGAAGCCGCTGTTCTTGCCCACCACCAGCCCCGGGCGGCGCAGTCCGGTGAGCGCGCCGTCCTGGAGCGCGAAGAGCGCGTACGCCACGGTGGTGGCCGTGAAGCAGCAGCCGGCCGCCGGTTCGCGCAGGAATCCCAGGCCCGGCGCGCACACCGGGATCAGCGCCAGGAAGCCGAGCACCGCGACCAGCGTGGCGCCGCACGCGGCGGTGTAGGCGGCCAGGATCAGCCCGCGCCGATCCTGCCCGGCCTGCGGCAGGAAGCGCACGAGCACATTGCCCAGGCCGAGTTGGCCCAGTCCGGAGAGCAGCATCAGCGCGGACACGGCGGCGTGGCTGCGGCCCACCGTCGCGTCGCCGTACCAGCGGGTGGCAAGTGCCCAGTAGCCGGCGCCGAATGCCGAGGTGACCAGCGAGCCGACGGTCAGCACATGGCCGTTGCGCAGCAGCGGATCCACCCCGAGCCGGCTCGGCCGGCGGAGCTGAGCCTGCGTCACCGGGCCTGCTCCGGTTGCTCCCAGGGCGTTTGCACGCCGTGCATGCGCACGCGTGCGTGCAGGTAGGCGAGTGGGCCGGCGGCCAGCGCACGACGTTCGAGCCCGGCCAGGCGGGCGGGCCAGGGGACTTCGGTCCGGCCGGGTGCGCGGGTGCGGGCCAGGGCGTGGCGGATGCCGCCGGGCACGCGGCGGGCGAGCGCGCCGAGGGTGCGCGGCTCGCGCAGCACGGCGGCGGTCAGGTAGGCGCCCAGTCCGGTGCCGTAGCCGCGGACCTGGTGTGCCACCGCGGCGCGATCGGCGCGATGCCGGTGCCAGATCAGCGCACCGGGTTCGTAGCCGATCCGGTGGCCGCGCACGATGGTGCGAAAGAACGCGAGCAGGTCGTCGCCGCCGCGCGCGGGCGTGCCGACTCCGGTCGCCGGGTCGAAGCCGCCCATCGCGCGCAGTACGTCGGCACGAAAGGCCATGTTCGCGCCCGAGCCGAAGCGGCCGGCGGTGAACGGGAACAGCGGGTCCGCCGGCGGCGCCTCGGCGTCGTACAGCACGGGCTCGAATCCCTTGGCGAAGCCCCCGTGCCGATACAGCATCAACTGCGCGGGGGTGCGCAGTTCGGCGGGCAGGATCAGCCCGGTGACACACGCGGGCCGGCCCGCCCGGGCGAAGCCGGCGACCAGCCCGGCGACCCAGCCGGGGTCGGCCAGGACGTCGTCGTCGGTGAAGGCGAGCAGTTCGCCGGTGGCGGCGGCGATGCCCCGGTTGTGCGCGAGCGCCAGGCCGGCGCGGGGTTCGCGGACGTAGCGGACCAGGCCGGCGCAGCCGCCGCGGACCACGCTCGCGGTGCGGTTGGTGGTGGGCGCGTTGTCCACCACGATCAGTTCGATGTCGGGATAGGTCTGCCACAACAGGGTGTGCAGGCAGGCGGCGAGCAGTTGGGGGCGCTCCCGGGTCGCCACGATCACGCTCACCCGCGGGGTTTCCCGGCGTCCGGGCGGTTCGGGGCCGTGGTCGGGCGGGGCGGGAGCGCCGAACCGGGTGCCGGCAGCGGCGACGAGCCGGTCCGGGTCGGCGCCGTACGATGCCGGGTCGAGCAGGCCCACGGGGGTGCCGTTGTGCCGGACCAGGACGAGTACGGCGCCGGTGGGGCACTTCGCCGGCCGGCCGTCGGGGGTGGTCAGCCGGGCGGCGCCGGCGGCGGTCAGGTCGAGCACGCGCACGTGCACCAGGTCGGGCGGGTCGGGGTCGGGGTCGAGCGGGTCGGCGGCGGGCTCGGGGTCGAGCCGGTCGGCCGCGGGTTCGGCTTCCAGCCGGGCGCCGGGTTCGGGGTCGGCGGCCGAGCGACTCGGCGCGGCCGGGCGTGGGATGAACACCGGGGGCGGCTCGGCGTCCGGGTCCGGGCTCGACGTCGGGTCGGTGTGCTCGGCCGGGCGCTGCCTGGGGATCAGCGGCGTCGGGTTCGGGTCCGGGTCGGGTCGCGGGGTCAACCGTCCTCCCCTGTCCGGATCGCCCGCACGCCGCCGCCGTGCTCGCGCAGCACGGTGCGCAGTACCCGGTGGCCGTCGCGCACTGCGTTGAGGTTGGATCGACCGCTGCGGCGCGGGAGTTCGAGGCTGGGCACCTCGGCGATGCGCAGCCCGGCGCGGAGCGCGCGGACGATCATCTCGGCCTCGATCTCGAAGCCGGTCGAGCGCAGGTCGAGGTGGTCGAGGAAGCATCGGCGGAACGCGCAGAAGCCGTAGCACAGATCGGTGAGCCGGTAGCGGTAGAGCCGGCTCACCAGTGCCATCAGCGCGTGGTTGCCCATGCTGCGCAGCGTGGTCAGGTCGAGCGATCCGCCGCCGCCGACGAACCGGGAGCCCTTGACGAAGTCGTAGCCGTTGGTCAGGAAGTGCACGTAGTGCGGGATCTCCTGCGGCGACATGCTGCCGTCGGCGTCGATGGTGACGATGATGTCGCCGGTGGCGTGCCGGAATCCGGTCCGCAGCGCGCTGCCCTTGCCGGGGGCGGATTGCGGGATGACCCGGGCGGCCGGCAGGTAGCGGCGAGTGATCAGCGAGGTGGCGTCGGTGGAGTCGCCGTCGATCAGCAGGACCTCGTCGACGCCTTCGGGTATCTGTTGGAGCACCCAGGGCAGGTTGCGCGCCTCGTTGCGGGCCGGCACGACCAGGGTGACCCGGTCGCGCGGCACCGGGTCCGGTACCGACTGCCCGGCGCGCAGCGGTGTGCTGCCGGGCAGTTCGGCGATCCGGGGCAATGGACGTGTCGCGTGTGCCGTGTGCGTCGTGTCGTGCATGACCGGCCCCCTCCCGTCTGCCGCGCGCCCCGGGAGGCACACGGCATCGGGCCGGCGAACCGGCCCGAGATCGGTGACGCCGGGTGCCGATGGCACGACACCCGGTCATCGCTGATCGTGGTTGGGCGGCGAAAGCAGGGTCAATCGGACCGAAGATGCTTTGCCAAGACGTTACGGTTGGGCGTTTTTACCGTCGAATGCCAGTTCGGGAAAGTTCTGCGCCTTTCAGGGGGATACGGGTGCTTTCAGCAGGAGCAGTCGCACGAACAACATTCCCCGCATTCACAACAGTTGCCACAGCAGTCGCAACCGTCGCAGCAGTCCCCGCAGTCGCACTTGTGGCAACAGCCCTGCCGCTGCTGACCGGTGCACGGGTCCTCGAACGACTCCCGGCAGCACCACTGGCACGTGCAGCACAGCCCGGCCCAGATCGCGCACGCGACGAACACGTTGTGCCCACCGGGCGGCGGAGGCGGCGGGGTCGGCCCGCCGGGCGGGCCCCACGGGCTGTTCGGGTCGTGGGGGTTGCCGGGCGGTTGCTGGTTCGGCGGCTGCGGGTAGGGCGGCTGCTGGTTCGGCCACGAGCCCTCCGGCCGCGCGGCCAGGCGCCGTTCGGGCCGCTCGCCGTGCTTGGCACAACCGTTGCCGTGTTTGCCGCCGACCGAGCAGGACGGCGACTCGACCGGAAAGCCCGCGTGCCGGAAGGACCGGTCGATCGCCTCGTCGATCTCGTGCACGAGCAACCGGTGCACGAGCACGCCGTCGACGAACTCGACCTCGGCCAGCGCGAGTTTGATCCCGGTCGCGGCATCGCGGCACAACCGGTGCGCCTCGTCCGGCCCGGTCCCGGTGGCGAGCAGCGGATTCCAGGCCCCGGCCGCCCGGTCGGCGTGGATGTCCTCGACCGCGTCGAGCAGGTGCGCGAGCCGCCCGAACAACCGACCCGCCTCAGCCAACGACTCGGCGTTGTCCGGGCGTTCGGCCAGCACCGCGGTATGCGCGAACGCGGCGCCGGTCGCGGTCTCGGTGGGTTCGGTCACGGTCAGCACGGACACACCCGGTCCGGCCAGCGCCTCGACCTCGACCTGCCGATCCACCGCCTCGACCATCACGGCCGTGTCGAAGCCGACCTCCAGCGCGGCGTCCGCGCCTTGGCGGGCCCAGCGCTCGGCGACTCGGCGCGCGCCACCGGCAACCGCACGCCGCTTGTACACGCCGTCGCCGTCGTCGATGTGGTCGCGCATCTTCGCCGACGCGAGCACCAGCGACACCGCGCCGGCCAACCGGGCGCCCTCGCCCATCGCGACGTCGGCCCGGCGCATCGCGCGCAGCGGGCACGGGCCTGCCTTGCGCCGGCCGTCCGCCGTGGGGCGGGCGGACTGCGCCTCGACCAGGACCGAGATGATCAGCCCGTCGTAGTTGGTGGCGACCCGAGCCGCCTGTCCGTGGTCGTCCCGCAGCGCGAGACACATGCCGCACAGGTGCGCCATCCACTCGCTCTGCAGCTTCTCCGACAGTCGGTGCCGGCACGGCCGGATGATCCCGAACAACCCCTCGCCCCATTTCACTGCGCCGTTCCGGTCCTCCACAGACGGCTCAGCCTACTGATCACCCGTCACCCCCGTTCGGGATCCGCACCCGGGCCGGCCGGCGGCCGACGACCGCCCCACCCGTAAAATCCGCAGCGTGAGCGCATCGGTACTGGTCGTCTGCAGCGGGAACATCTGCCGCTCCCCCCTGGTCGAGGCGATGTTGCGCCATCGGCTGGCCGCATCGGCGCTGCCCGCCGAGGTCTCCTCCGCGGGCACCATCGACTGGAACGCCCGGCCGATGGCGGACAACAGCGCGCTGGTGCTGCACGAGTACGGCATCGACCCGGGCCCGCACCGCAGCCGCAAACTCTCCGCCGACCTGCTGCGCGC
Organism: Embleya sp. NPDC008237; assembly: GCF_042956465.1. NCBI lineage: Bacteria > Bacillati > Actinomycetota > Actinomycetes > Kitasatosporales > Streptomycetaceae > Embleya > Embleya sp. NPDC008237. The sequence goes on along the minus strand of NZ_JBIBGL010000013.1, from coordinate 200,897 downwards.
GGCCGACCTGGTGATCGGCATGTCACGCGAACACCACTGGGCGGTCGACGCACTCGCCGCCGACGCCCTGCCCCGCACCTTTCTGCTCGGCGAACTCGTGCGACTGGGCGAGCGTTTCGGCCCGCGCGGCGAACTGCCGCTCGCCGACTGGGTGGCCGGGGTCGACGCCCTGCGACCGGCGAACCGGCTGGCCCGGCCGGCCGACGAACTCGACGACCCGATGGGCGAACCGCTCGAATCGTTCCGGGTGATGGGCGCCCGAGCGGACGAACTCACCGCACGGCTGGTGGGCCTGCTCGTGGGGTGATGCCCACCCGGCGGCGAGCCGAGATCACTCGAACAAATGATCTTTCCTTGTGGCGCGGCAAGGCCCCTGGACACACCGACCTTTTGGCCTGCCCGTACACTCGCTGTCCCGCCGTGGGGATCGGCGGTACCGGGCGGGGTGGGCATGCGCGACGCAGAGCACGACCGGAACTACCAGGACGACGGCGAGCACGGCGGCTACGCCGACCACGGCTACGACGGCGACTACGACGGAGACGGCGACTACGAGAACGAGCACCGGCGCCGAAGCGGCTGGGTGTTCCTCGGGTTGGCCCTCTTACTGGTGGTCGGCACGGGTTACGGGGCCTACTCGTTCCTGAAGCAGGACGACCCCTCGCCGACCACGAACGCAGGATCCACGGCGTCCGCGACGGCGGGCGGCGTGGAGCAGAGTCCGCGCAACGCCGCACGGCGCTTCCTCGCCGAGTGGCAGGCGGGCGACTGGAGCGCCGCCGGCGCGCTCACCAGCGATCCGTCCGCGGCGGGTGCGGCGCTGGTGGGTCTCGACGACGGGCTCCGGGTGGGCAGTCGGCGGCTGACCGTGGGCGAGGCGCAACCCCAACGGCCGGACGGCAGCGTCCCGGTGCCGTTCGAGGCACGACTGACCCTCAAGGGCGCCGGCGAATGGACCTATACCGGCTCGCTCACCGTCGCCAAGGCACCGGGCCGGGGCTACCTGGTCGGCTGGGCGCCGAGCGTGCCGCATCCGGAACTGACCGCGACCACCCGGCTCAAGCTGGCACCCAACCAGAGCGGCGCCGGCGGCGACGTGTTGCGGGCCAAGGGCGGAGCGGCGCTGTCGCCGACCGAATACCCCTCGCTGGCCGCGATCCGGACCGGCCTGGCGAGCAAGGCCCGGCCCGCCGAGCAGGCCGCGACCGGCGGCACGGTGCTGCTGGTCGACGCGGCCACGGGCGCCACGGTCGGACAACTCGCCACGATCGGCGAGGTCCGGACCGCACCGCCCACGGACGGCGGTGTGCAGACCACGCTCGACGCCAAGCTGCAGGCGGCGGCCGAGCAGGCGGTCAGGGGCGAGTCGCGGACCATCTCGCTCGCGGCGGTGCGGATCAGTACCGGCGAGATCGTCGCGGTCGCGAACAACCCGGCGGGCGGCCCGAACAACGCGTTCCTGGGCACGACCCCGCCCGGCTCGACGCTGAAGATCGTCTCGGCGGCGACGCTGCTGACCAAGGGCGCGGTCGACCTGGACGACAAGGTCGGCTGTCCCGAATCGGCGAACGCGGGCGGCATGCGGTTCACCAACTCCGAGGGCCGCGCCTTCCCCGAGGGCACCTTCAAGCTCGCCTTCGCCCAGTCGTGCAACACCACGATGGCGAACCTGTCCGGCAAACTCACCGGCGCCGACCTGTCCACGATCGCGCACGACTGCTTCGGCATCGGCGGCAACTGGAAGACCGGCATCGTCTCGTTCGACGGCCGGGTGCCCGCGGCGACCGACGACACCATGAAGGCCGCGAACATGATCGGCCAGGGCCAGGTGCAGATGAACCCGCTCACCATGGCCTCGGTGGTCGCCACCGCGAAGTCCGGTACGTTCCGGCAACCGCATCTGCTCGTCGACCAGGAGGACCTGTGGCGGGCCCCGCGCGAACTCGCGCCCGCGGTGAGCAGCCGGTTGCGCACGCTGATGCGGTCCGTGGTCACCGAGGGCACCGCTCGCGAGTCGCTCGGCGGGCTCGGCGGTGACGTGGGTGCCAAGACCGGCACCGCCGAGGTCGGCGGCGGCAAGCCGAACAACGGCTGGATGGTCGCCTACCGCGGCGACATCGCGGTCGCGGTCTGGGTCGAGGGCGGCATCACCGGCGGCCGGTCGGCCGGGCCGATCGTCAAGTCGTTCCTGGGTGCGGCGGGCTGAGCGGCCGTAGTCCATCATGGGCAGCGTGAGCGAACACGATCTTGCCGACGAGGGCCCTGGCCGGGCCGAGACCTTCCTCGACCTGCTGCGCTTGGAGCAGATCGAGGAGAACATCTTCCGGGGCTGGTGCCACGCCGGCGCGCCGCTGCGCGCGTTCGGCGGTCAGGTGGCCGCCCAGGCCCTGGTGGCGGCGGGCCGCACGGTGGTACCGGAGCGGCACGTGCACTCGCTGCACAGCTACTTCCTGCGCCCCGGCAGCACCACGGCGCCCATCGTGTACCAGGTCGACCGGGTCCGGGACGGGCGCTCCTTCGCGACCCGGCGGGTGACCGGCGTCCAGCACGGCGCGGTGATCTTCACGCTGTCGGCATCCTTCAAGGTGGCCGAGGAGACCCCCGGGCACCGCCGCGCGATGCCGGACGTCCCGCTGCCGGAGGAGCTCCCGGATCCGTACGAGAAGTTGTCCGCCGAGGAGCGCGCGCACTACGAGGAGTCGCAGACCCGGCTGCTGATGGACCTCCGCTTCGTCCCGGAGGACCGGTCGCCGGGCACCCACATCGTCGACGGCATCCCGCACCAGAGGGTGTGGATGCGGGCCGCCAAGCAGCTTCCGGACGACCCGCTGCTGCACGTGTGCGGGCTGACGTACATGTCCGACCTGACGCTGGCGGGCACCGCGGCCAAGCCGTACATCACCGATCCGTCGAAGCTGCAGATGGCCTCGCTCGACCACGCGGTGTGGTTCCTGCGTCCGTTCCGCGCCGACGAGTGGCTGCTGTTCGCCCAGGCCTCGCCGTCCGCCCAGGACGCACGCGGACTGGCGATGGGCGAGTTCTACAACCACGACGGGGTGTTGGTGGCGTCGGTGGTGCAGGAGGCGGTGATCCGCCAGCGGTAGCGGCGGGCCCGCCGCGATCTCGGCGGCGCTCCGTTCTTCGCGTGGACGGTCGCGGGCGGGGCGGGGCGGATCCACCCGGCCGTGGGCTCGACCGCACCGCGGCACCGGTCACCGCGGTCGGCGTGCGACGTGCGGCCGGGTGCGCCGATCACGCCGGCGGGGCGGGCTTTCGGGCCGGGTTCGCACGGGACCGGGCGAGCGCACCCACGCCGTGCCGCACACCCGCGCGCACGCCGCCCGCCGAGCCGAGTTCGCGCAGCGCGTACAGCAGCACCGCGATGTCGTCGATCAGGATCGGGTCGGGCAGCAGGTCCACGGGGCTGATCGCATAGATCAGCGCGCCCAGGAACAGCGCCCGGTCGCGGGCGCTCGCGTCCGGGCCGCGCACCAGCCGCCAGGTCCGCAGCAGCCTGCGGACCAGGACGACCACGATCACCAGCGTCACGACGAACACGAGCGCCGCGACGCCGATCAGAATCCAGAGCCAGGTGTCCACGTCGGGACGTCTGCCCCGTCAGCCGCCGCCCACCCAGACCGTCTTGGCGTTGCAGAACTCGCGGATGCCCAGGTGGGCGAGTTCACGTCCGTATCCGCTGGTCTTGATACCGCCGAAGGGCAGTTCGGGGTGCGAGGTGACCATGCCGTTCACGAAGACCGCGCCCGCCTCCAACTCCGCCGCGCAGCGCTGCTGTTCTGCCTCGTCGTCGGTCCAGGCGTTGGCGCCCAGGCCGAACGGCGTCGCGTTGGCCAGCGCGATCGCCTCGTCCAGGTCGGCGACCCGGTACAGCCCGGCGACCGGGCCGAACACCTCCTCGCGGTACATCCGCATGTCCGGGGTGAGGTCGGCGACCACGGTCGGCGGGTAGTACCAGCCGGGGCCGGTGGGCCGCTCGCCGCCGCACAGGATCCGGGCGCCCTTGGCCCGGGCGTCCTCGACCTGCTCGGTGACGTCGCGCACGCCCTGCTCCTGGGCGAGCGGGCCCACGTCGGTGCCCTCGGCGGTCGGATCGCCGACCCGGAGCGCGGCCATGTTCGCGGTGAAGGCCGCGGCGAACGCGTCGTGGACGTCGGTGTGCACGATGAAGCGTTTGGCCGCGATACAGCTCTGTCCGTTGTTCTGCGTGCGGGCCGTGGTGGCGGTTTTGGCGGCGGCCTCGATGTCGGCGGAGGGCAGCACCAGGAAGGGGTCCGAGCCGCCGAGTTCGAGCACGGTCTTCTTCAGCTCGCGCCCGGCGATGGCCGCGATCGAGCGCCCGGCGCCCTCGCTGCCGGTGAGCGTGGCGGCCACCACGCGCGGGTCGGAGAGCACCCGCTCGACCAGCTTCGACCCGATCAGCAGGGTCTGGAAGGCCCCCTCCGGGAAGCCGGCCCGGGTGAACAGTTCGCCCAGATACAGCGCGGTCCGCGGCACGTTCGAGGCGTGCTTGAGCAGACCGGTGTTGCCCGCCATCAACGCGGGCGCGGCAAAGCGCATCGCCTGCCACAGCGGGAAGTTCCACGGCATCACGGCCAGCACCGGCCCCAGCGGCTCGTAGCGTACGTACGCCTTCCGGGCGCCGACCGCGTCCGCGTCGGCCGGCTCGTCGGCCAGGAAGTCCGCCGCCCGATCGGCGTAGAACCGACACAGCCGGGCGCACTTGGCCACCTCGGCCTCGGCGGCGGCGAGCGTCTTGCCCATCTCCGCCGTCATCATCGCCGCGACCTCGCCCTTCTCCGCGTCGAGCAGATCCGCCGCCCGCCGCATCGCTCGGGCGCGGACGTCGTACGAGTCCCGCCGGTGCGCCCGGAACACCTCGTCGGACCGCGCGATGCGGGCCTCGATCTCCTGTTCGCCGATCTCGGCGAACTCCTCGATCGTCTCCCCGGTCGCCGGATTGACGGACGCGATGGCCATGGACCCTCCAGATACGGCTGATGACTGCGAGGGGCGCGGGCAGCGAACGGTGCACCCCGCCGACCCGTTACCCACGCCGCGCCGGCTGACACAACGCCGGGCGGCTGTCGTACCCGGCTGGGATCATCCGCGCCATGAAGGAACAAGTCATCCCGATCCTGCGCGTGGCCGACGCCGCCGCCTCCGTCCGCTGGTACGCCCGCCTGGGCTTCGTCCAGGAGTGGGAACACCGTTTCGAACCGGACCTCCCCGCCTTCGTGGACGTCGCCCGCGGCGATGTGCACCTCTTCCTGAGCGAACACGCGGGCGACGCGACGTGGGACACGCTGGTCTACCTGCGGGTCGCGGACGTGGACGCGGTGGCCCGGGAATTCGGTCTGCCGGTCGAGGAGGCACCGTGGGCCCGGGAGGTGCATGTGACGGACCCGGATGGGAATCGGGTGCGGGTGGGGACGCCGAGGGAGGAGTGAGCGGGGGATCAGTCGCCGGACATGCCGATCTGCAGCTCGAGCCGACCGTCGGCGACGCGTTCGGCGAGTGGGCCGAGGTGTTCGCGCTGGGCTTCGTCGATCCGTAGCCAGGTCAGGTCCGGAAGGTGGACGAGAGGGCTCAGGTCGGTCACGCGGGTCTCGCACAGACTGAGCCTGCGTAGGCAAGGCAGATCCGCCAGCGGGGTTATGTCCGCCACCAACGTTCGATCCAGGAACAGACATTCGAGAACGGGCAACCCGCGCAACGGGCCCAATTCGGCAACCCGAGTGCCCACGATGCCGAGTGTCTCCAGTCTCGGGTACTTCATCAGAACCGACAGATCTGCAAGCGGAGTGCGGTGAAGGAAGAGCTCACGCAGGTTCGGGACGTCCGGCAAGAGTCCGGAATCCGGCAGTCGTTCATCGCTGAAGAAAAGGCTCGTGATCCAGGGACACTGTGCCAGCATCGTCGGCCCGGAGACCTGCGAGCATTCGAGGTGCAAGAAGGCGATACGCGGCAATTCCGCCAACGCACCGAGGTCCGTGATCCGGGTACCCGCAATGGTGAGTTCGACAAGACTCGGAAGTGCGGCGAGCGCTCGTACCGGAACCTCCGACGTCTCGGCGGGTAACACCAAAGTTCGCACGTCGGTCCGACCGGCCAGCAGTTCCAAGGCGGCCAGGTCCGGAATCTGCACCCGGAAGTCGTCGAACCCGACGTGCTTCAGCACGGTTTCGTAGTACTGCTCGCGATCCGTCACCGCGTCCCAGGCCCTGATCAGGGCCGCCCGGACTCCGAACCTCTCCCGGTCTCGGAAGCGAGCCAGCAGGGGGATCACGATGTCGCCACCGATCTTCCCGGCCGTGTGCACGATCCTGTCCGCGTCCCCATCCGAAACGCGCTGATTCCGCGTCAGGTCGACAAGCAGGTCGACCACGAACTCCCCCGCGGCAGCCAGGTTCTCCGCCGCTTCCCGGTCCTTCGGCGGCAGCAGACCGGCCGTCTCCTCCCGAAACCGCTCCGCTCGCTCCCGGTCGACCATCGCCGCCCCCGACACGCACGCGGCACCGAGCAGCCACAGCCGATCACGGTGCATCTCGTCCGCCTCCGCCCGCGCGATCAGCCCGTCCAGCAACTCCCGCTGCCGGGACGGGTCGTCCTGGGTCCGGCCGACCGCCATGATCAACACGTCGTGGTAGAGCGGGTCGTGCGCGTGGTTGATCAGGTGGTCCAGGTGTTCGGCCCGGACGATCTCCAGCGCCGCCAGGTAGTCCTGGAAGCTCGCGTGGCCGAACTCGAAGACGTCGAGCTCGGGTTCCTGGAGCAGCCCGCTGCGGGCCACCAGGCTGTCCAGGACCTCGTCGGCCGTGTACGGCGGTTCGACCGTCTGCCGGAAGCGGGTCAGCACGTCGTCCACGCACGCCGTCGCCACGCGGCGGGTGATCGACCGGCGGCCGTTGAGCGTCATCCACATGGCCAACGCCGCCAACACCTTCTCCAGTTGCGTCGGCTGGAGCCGTACCCGGCTCGTGCTGATCCGCCGGGCGCGTTCGCGACCACCGAGCAGCATCGCCATCGCCGACCGGTACAACTCGGTGCGGCCCTCCGGGAGGGCCTGGTCCGCGTACCGATGCAGCGCGCACATCAGGGCGCACAGCAGGGGGTTCGTGCCGAGTCGGGCCAGGTCCCGGCGGCTGTCGAAGGTCAGCTTCAGTTGCTCCGCACACGCCGCGAGTTCGTCCGGATCACCGACCTGCGCCCGATGCCAGCGGTCCACGAACAACGCGACCTGTGCGGCGGACATGGCCTGGAGCTCCCCCGCGACGAAACCCGCCGTGCGCAACCGGCGGTGCCGCTGCTCGGACAACACCCTGGGCCGCGAGGTCAGCACGTAGGCCGCGTCGGGGTAGTCCACGCACAGCTGTTCCAGCCAGTCGAGCGCGTCCGCCCGGTACTCCTCCGGCAGTTCGTCCACGCCGTCGACGAAGACCACCGAACGTCCGTCCCGCATCCGGCGGGCCGCCCAGCCCGGCGGCTGCTCGGCACCGAGCGTGGAACCGGACGCGGCGACGAAGTGGGCCGGATCGGGCAGCACCAGTCGGTCGTCCGCGACCATGGTGCGCAGCTTCAGCAGGAACGGGACCCGGCCGGTCCACGAGGACAGACGGGCCGGGAGGTCGCCCGAGGCCACATGCACGGCGAGGCGGCGCAGCAGGGTGCTCTTGCCGGATCCGGCCGGGCCCTCCAGCACCATGCGGTCGCTGCGCGCGAGGGCGTCCTCCAGCAGGCTTCGGGTCGTGTCCGGCTGTCCCGTGTCGTCGTCCCAGCGCCGCCGGGGTCGCGGCTCGCGGCGGGTCTGCACGACCAGGCTCACATAGGCCGTGGTGAGTTCGTAGGTGCTGTCCTGCGGGTCGAGTTCGGTGACGCCGAACAGCCGGGCCTGATCGAGCTTGACCCGCAGGCCGGCGCGGTAGCGTCGGTCGAAGGCGTCGTCCAGGTCCGCCGCGGCGGGTACCCGACGCAACAACTCGGCTTGTGCGACCGCCTGTTCCTGCACGGTGCGGGCCAGGAACTCGGGCTGCTTGGTGAAGAAGTCCACGATGTGCGTACAACACTCGTCCAGGAGCGCGCCGTACAGCGGGGTCCCGGCCACCGCCGGTTGCTCCGCCCGCGCGGCCAGTCGCAGTCGCAGGACCGCCGGATCCAGGCCCGCCGCCTGTACGTCGTCCATCGTCACCGCGTTGCCGAGCGTGGCCACCACGGCCGCGACGACGCGTTCGCCCTCGGCCGGTTCCAAGCGGGCGAAGTCCCGTTGTGCGTCCGCCAGTCGCCGGGTCAGAACCCGGGTCAGCCGCTCCACGTCGTGCGCGCCGACCTCGCGCCGGACCCGCCGACGCGCCACCCGAGCGCCCATCCGCACCGGCGCGTCGACCAGCCGCGCGCCCGGCGGCGCCGCGGTCAACCGGCGCAGTGTGCTCGCGATCGCCGTCGCCAACAGGCGTCCCTGTACCGGATCCACCGCACGCCCCGATTCCCCGGTCGGCCGGAGCTTCGAGTATGGCCCGATCGCCGGCGATCGGGGCCGAATCCCGAATCCTCCACCCTGCTCGTCGAGCCGAAACGGCAACCCCGGCCCCGGCACGAGCACCCGCCGGACGGCCGGATCGACGGCCTCTTCGTCGACGGCGCGGTGACGGGGCGTCGTCCGGCTCACCCGATCATCGGGGTGCCTTCGGCTCGTTGCCGGCCAGGACGCCTCGGGCCAGGGCCGCCAAGGCGTTCTTGATGCGGTCGGGGGAGATGCCCTGGTCGCGCTGGCGTCGGTAGACCTCCGGTGCCAGTGGCGCGAGCAGGGTGTCGGCGAGTGCCTCGGGGTCCGGGCGGTCCGCCGCCAGGACGCGCACGTGCGTGCACCAGAAGCCGTACGCGCCGGTGCGGTAGCGCGCGCTGCCCGTCTCCGCGCCCAGGAGCAGGTGTACGTGCCGCTCCAGCAGGTCGACCATCGCCGCGTAGAAGGCCGCCAGGCGCTCCGCCGGATCGTGCTCGTCCGGGCCCAACGGCGGTGCGCCGCGCAGGATTTCGTGTTGCAGCGCGCGCTCGTGCTCGTCCAGCAGGGCACGCGCGATGGAGGCGCGGTCGGGGTAGCGCCGATACAGCGTGCCGCGGCCGATGCCCGCGGCCTTGGCGATGTCCTCCATGGTGACCTCGGCCGGGTCGCCGGCCGCGAACAGTTCCTCGGCTGCGGCCAGCACGCGAGCCCGATTGCGCGCGGCGTCCGCCCGTTCCCGCGGCGGCCCGGCCCCGTCCGCGGCGACCGGAAGACCGGTGAGCAAGTCGGTGCGTTTCGTCATGTCCCCACCCTAACCAGCAAGTGGACACGTCGTCCACTTAGCCGTTACAGTCGAGCGCACAAGCGGACACCCCGTCCACTTATTCTCTCGGGAGCACCCATGCCGCACCTCCTGCACCTCGACTCCAGCGCTCGCGCCGACTCCTTCTCCCGGACCCTGGGCGCGGCCTTCGCCGACGCGTGGCGCGCCGCGCGGCCGGACGCCGAATACACCCACCGCGACCTCACCGCCCGCCCCGTGCCGCCGATCGACCAGGCCTGGACCGAGATCTGCGACACGATGCTGCGCGAGGGGATCACCGCGATCGCGGACTACCCGCAGGCGGTCCGCACGCCCGAGCAGCGCAAGGCGTGGGACACGGTCGAGCCGCTGTTGGCCGAACTGGTCGCCGCGGACGTCGTGTTGATCGGTGCGCCGATGTACAACTTCGGCGTGCCCGCCCAGCTCAAGAGCTGGATCGACCAGGTCACCTTTCCCAAGATGTCGCTGGCGCCGCGCCGCTTCGTGGTCGCCTCCGCGCGCGGCGGCTCGTACCTGCCGGGCACGCCTCGGGCGCCGTTCGACCACCAGACGCGCTACCTCGTCGACTTCTTCACCGGGCACTACGCGATCTCGGACGCGATCGTGCTCGGTACCGAACTGACCAACTCGCTCGTGGACCCCGGGCTCGCCGAGCGCCGGGACCAGCATCTGTCCTCGCACGCGGACGCGCTCGGCCGCGCCGCGGAACTGGGGCGCTCACTCGTGGAGGCGTACTGATGGCCTGGTTGATCCTGCTCGGCGCGGGCCTCGTCGAGGTCGTGTGGTCGCAGAGCATCAAGCCCACCGAGGGCTTCACCAAACCGCTGCCGACGGTGATCTGCGTCCTGCTCGGCGCGACGGCCGTGTACCTGCTCTCGGTCGCCATGCGCGACCTGCCGGTGGGGACGGCGTATGCGGCGTTCACCGGCATCGGCACGGTCGGCGCGATCACGCTGGGCATCACGCTCCAGCACGACGCACTGAGCGCGGGCCGGATCGCGGCGCTCGCGCTGATCGTGGGCGGGCTGGTGCTGGCCCGGCTGACCTCGACGGCGTGAGCCCCCGGCCCCACACCAAAGGAGGAACAGGATGCAACTTTAGTGACAGCGCTCGGCACGTTCGCGGCTATCGAGCGCACCCGCCCGAGCCGGAGGCTGAGGAGGTGTCAGGATCCCCAGTCAAGGAGCACCCCCGCATGTCTCCCGGAAACCGCCGGCGCCCCCCGACCACGACTCCCCCGGCGAACCCGCTCGCCGGGCCGGACGCGTACGAGCGCATCGATCACGACGATCGGGCCAAGGGCAGCGCGGCGAGTTCCCGGGCCCTGACCAAGTGCTACGGCGAGGGTGAGACCCGGGTGGTCGCACTGGACGAGGTCGACGTGGAGATCGGCCGCGGTCGGTTCACCGCGATCATGGGTCCGTCCGGGTCCGGCAAGTCCACCCTCATGCACTGCCTCGCGGGGCTGGACTCGGTCACCTCCGGACACAGCTGGATCGGCGACACCGAGATCACCGGGCTCAAGGACAAGGACCTGACCCGGCTGCGCCGGGACAAGATCGGTTTCATCTTCCAGGCGTTCAATCTGCTGCCGACACTGACCGCGCTGGAGAACATCACGCTCCCGATGGACATCGCGGGCGTCAAGCCGGACCCGGCCTGGCTGGACACCGTGATCGACACGGTCGGTCTGCGCGACCGGCTCAAGCACCGGCCCAGCGAGCTCTCCGGCGGTCAGCAGCAGCGCGTGGCGTGCGCCCGCGCGTTGGCGAGCAAGCCGCAGATCATCTTCGGCGACGAACCGACCGGCAACCTCGACTCGCGCTCCGGCGCCGAGGTGCTCGGCTTCCTCCGCAGCAGTGTGTACGACCTGGGGCAGACCATCGTGATGGTCACCCACGACCCGAACGCGGCGTCCTACGCCGACCGGGTGTTGTTCCTGGCCGACGGCCGGGTCGTGGACGAGATGTTGTCGCCGACCGCGGACACGGTGCTCGCGCGCATGCAGCGCTTCGCTCGTTCCGCGAACTGAGGCGCCGCCATGCTCAAGGCAACGTTCCGCAGTTTCCTCGCGCACAAGGCGCGAATGGTCCTGTCCGCGCTCGCGATCCTGCTGTCGGTCGCATTCGTGGCGGGCACCCTGATGTTCACGGACACGATCGGCAAGACGTTCCACGACCTCTCCCGCACGGCGGCGGCCGACGTCACGGTCAAACCCGCGTCGGAGTTTCGCGAGGACCGGCTCGGCCGCACCGGCCAGCAGCCGACGGTGCCCGAGAGCACGGTGGCCGCCGTGCGCACGGTGCCCGGGGTCGCCGACGCGCATCCCGACGTCACGGTCACCAACGTGATCATCGTCGACGGCAAGGGCAGGAAGGTCGGCCTGACCTCGGAGCCCCAGGTGCAGGCCGCCGATTGGTTCCCCGACAAGCAGTCCCCGGTCCGGCTCGAAAAGGGCCGCGCACCACAGGGCCCGAACGAGGTCGTGCTGGACAGCGACGCGGCCGGCCACAACAAGGTCCGGATCGGCGACAGGGTGCACGTGATCGCCGCACCGGGCGCGTTCGACCCGACCGTGGTCGGGCTGGCCGACTACAAGACCATCAACCCGGGCGTGACCCTGCTCTTCCTGGACGGCACCGCCGCCCGCGACCGGCTCCTGGGCAAGCCCGGCGTGGTCACCTCGGTGTCGCTCACCGCGCAGTCCGGCGTCGACCAGAAGGAGCTCAAGGCTCGGGTCGCCGCCAAGCTCGGCACGGGCTTCGACATCAGGACCCGGGAGGAGGAGGCCGACGCCGCCTCCGCCGACCTGGGCCAGGCGCTCGACGTGATCAAGTACGCGCTGCTCGGCTTCGCGGGCGTCTCGCTCCTGGTCGGCACGTTCCTGATCTTCAACACCTTCTCCATGCTCGTCGCCCAACGCACCCGCGAACTGGGCCTGTTGCGCGCGATCGGAGCCGGTCGGGCCGATGTGAACCGCTCGGTGCTCGTGGAGGCGCTGCTGCTCGCGGTGGTCGGATCCACGCTGGGCCTGCTCGCCGGCTTCGCACTCGGGCAGGGGCTCCTGGCACTGATGAGCGCGGTCGGCGTCGACCTCGAGGGCACCCCGCTGGAGATCAAGCCCGCGACGCCGATCATCGCGTACACGGTGGGCGTCCTGGTCACCGTGGTCGCCGCCTACCTGCCCGCTCGGCGGGCGGCCCGGGTGAGCCCGATGGCCGCACTGCGCGAGGCCGGCGCCCCGCCGGCGAAGTCGCTGCGCCCACGGGCGATCGGGGGCACCGTGGTCACCGTGCTCGGCGCGATCGCGCTGGCGGTCGGCGCCTCCGCGACCAAGCTGGACCCGGCCCACGGGCTGGCCCTGGGCGGCGGCCTGATCGGCACCCTGGTCGGCTTCATCGTGCTCGGGCCGGTGCTGGCCCGCCTGGTGATCCCGTGGCTGACGGGCACGTTCCCGCGCCTGTTCGGCACGGTCGGCCGACTCAGCCGGGAGAACGCGTTGCGCAACCCGCGCCGCACCGGCGCCACGGCCGCCGCGCTGATGATCGGCGTCGCGCTGGTCGCCTCGCTGTCGGTGGTGGCCACGTCGATGAAGGACTCGGTGGGCAAACAGATCGACCAGCGCCTGGGCGCCGACTTCACCCTGGAGAGCAGCGGCGGCCTCAACTTCGCCCCGGACGTGGCGGAGACGGTGCGCAGGGTGCCGGGCGTGAGCGACGTGGTGCGCCAACGCGAGACCGAGGCCAAGGTCGTCTTCAATGGGTCGACCGAGACCATCTCGGTGACCGGGGCCGACCCGGGCATCGACGCGATGATGAAGCAGAAGTACACCGCGGGCAGCGCCGCCGACGCACTGGCCGCGGGCAGGATCGCCCTGCCCGGGTCATACGTGAAGGGTCGTCACCTCGGCGTCGGCGGCACGGTGACGCTGCGCACGCCCAACGGGAAGAGTGCCGAGTTGCGGGTCGGCGCGGTGATCGACGACGAAGGCATCGGCCTGGGCAACGCGGGCGCCGGCATGGTCGGCCTGGACACACTGAGCAAGCTGGTCCCGGAGCTGCTCGACTCGGTGATCATGGCCAACACCGCCGACGGATCGAAGAGTTCACAGGTGCGCGCAGCTCTGGACGCCGCCCTCGAGCCCTTCCCGCAGGTGCGACTGCGCGATCAGGCCGACTACAAGCAGACCGTGCAGGACCAGACCAACCTGCTGCTGCAGATGGTCTACGGCCTGCTCGGGCTCGCGATCATCATCGCGATCCTGGGCGTGGTGAACACGCTGGCCCTGTCCGTGATCGAGCGCACGCGCGAGATCGGTCTGCTCCGGGCGATCGGCATGTCTCGCGTGCAACTGCGGCGGATGATCCGGCTGGAATCGGCGGTGATCGCGGTGTTCGGCGCGGTGCTCGGGCTCGCCCTCGGGGTGGGCTGGGGCGTCTCCGCGCAGCGCATGCTGGCCTCGCAGGGCCTGGACGTGCTGACCATCCCGTGGTCGACCATCGCCGAGGTGGTCGTCGGCGCGGGCGTCGTAGGCCTGCTCGCCGCCCTGCTGCCGGCCCTGCGGGCCTCGCGGATGAACGTGCTGGCCGCGATCTCCACGGAATGACCACCCTTCGATGATCGACACCACCGCGACCGCCGACGGTCCGCCGGCCCTCCTCGCCGGCGCACCGTCGGCGGTGGTACCGCGATCGGCGGCCGGGCCGGGCTACCGTGACCGGGTGAGCTTGCGTGCCTGGTCGGCGTCCCGCCGTTCGTTCGGGTTCGACGTACTGGTCTCGGCAATCGCCATCGCACTGGGACTGGCCCTGCGGATGGGACCTCACCCGGGCCTGGTCGACCGGCCGTACCTGCACCAGGCGAGCGCGGTGGTGGCCGGTGCACTGCTCCTGAACCGCCGGCGCGCGGCGTTCGGCTCGGGGATGGCCGTCTGTGCCGTGTCCCTCGTGCATCCGACGCACGCGCTCTTCTTCGCGGCCTACGCGGTCGGGGCGTACGTCGAGGACCGACGGCGTGCGCTCGCGCTGATCACCGCCCTGGTGTCGACGACCGCCCAGCCGTGGAACCACCCGGCCCCGTCGGACATCGTCGGCGGCATGAGCGTCGCACTGGTGCCGGCGCTGCTCGGCCTCCATGTCGCCGCCCGCCGCCGATTGCGCCTGGATCGAGCCGCCCGGGCGGAGCGCGAAGGCGAGTTGCTCTTCGAGCGGGTGCGGATGGAGGAACGGGCCCGGATCGCCGGCGAGATGCACGACGTGATCACCCACCGGGTCAGCCTGATGGTGCTCCAGGCGGGCGCCCTGCGCACCCGGGCCCGGGAGGACGACGTGCGCGCGACGGCGGAGGAACTGCGCCTGGTGGGCTGCAAGGCGCTGGAGGAGTTGCGCGGTCTGGTCGCGATGACCCGGTCGGAGCACCGGGTGGGTTCGGTCGTGGCCGCGCCGCGCGCGGTGCTCGACGTGTCCGATCTGGTGGCCGACTCGCGCTCGGCGGGCGTGTCCGTGGACGTGATCACCCTCGGCGAGCCGCACGCCACCTCGCCGGTGATCGGTCGGGCCGCCTATCGGGTCGTCCAGGAGGCGCTGACCAACGTGCACAAACACGCGCCGGGCGCAGTGGTGGACGTACGCCTGCACTACGTGGGCGACGAGGTGCAGATCACCGTGCGAAACTCGGCTCCCACCCGGGCCGCCGACATCGCCCTGGGCACCGGGGGCAGCGGTCTGCTCGGCCTGCGCAAGCGGGTCGAGCTGGTGGCCGGCACGCTGCACACCCGCCCGCTGCCCGACGGCGGCTACGAACTGCTCGCCGTACTGCCGGCCGGCGCATCGACCACGACCACCGGAGAGCCCGCATGATCCGCGTCCTGCTCGTCGACGACGAACGCATGGTGTGTGCGCACCTGCGCACGATTCTCGGCGTGGCCGACGACATCGAGGTGATCGGCGAGGCATACGACGGCGCGGAGGCGGTCGAGTCGGTGCTGCGCCATCGACCCGACCTGGTGCTGATGGACCTGCACATGCCGGGCGTGGACGGGCTGACCGCGATCGAGCAGATCGTCGACCTGCCGAACGCACCCCGGGTGATCGTGTTGACCACGTTCGGCCTGGAGCAGTACATCCTGCGCGTGTTGCACGCGGGCGCGGCCGGGTTCCTGCTCAAGGACACCCCGCCGGAGGACCTGATCGGCCTGGTTCGGGTCGCGATGGACGGGCACACCGTGCTCTCGCCGGCGGTGACGCGCGACCTGGTCACCGCGTCCTCGGGGCGCAACGCGGTCCGCGAGCGCGCGGCGTTGGCCGTCGCGTCGTTGACCGAGCGCGAGATCGAGGTGCTCACCTGCATCGGCGAGGGGTTGTCCAACGCCCAGACCGCCGACCGGTTGTTCCTGAGCGAGACCACCGTCAAGAGCTACGTCTCCCGCATGCTCACCAAACTGGACTGCGCGAACCGCACCCAGGCGGGCCTGCTGGCCTACGACGCGGGCTTGATCCGCCGCTGACCCGAGCACACGGGCCGGCGCCGCCGGAGCCGGGCCGGCTCGGTGCGGCAGGGCCGCCTGCTCGGTAACCTCGGAGCGTCCGGCCCCGGTCGGATCCGTGAACCGAAGGGGTGCGCATGTCGGTGACGCTCACGAAGGGCGGCAACTGCCCGTTGGCGGTGGCCGCCGTGCTGGTGGAGGTCGCCTCCGAGGCGCCGGTGGACGTCTCGGCGCTGCTGCTCGCCGGTTCCGGAAAAGTGCGCTCGGACGCCGACTTCGTCTTCTACAACCAGCCGACCGGCCCCGGCGTGCGGCTTCGCGAGGGCGCACCGGGCCGACCGGCGGCGGTGCAGGTGGACACCGCGGCGGTGCCCGCGGACGTACAGACCATCGTGGTGACGCTGAGCCTGGACGACGGCCCCGGCACGCCGGTCACCTTCGGCGGGACGGCAGCGCCCACCGCGACCGTGCGCGACGCCTCCGGCGAGGCACTGGTCACCTTCACCCCGCACGGCCTGGGCCGGGAAACCGCGCTGGTGATGCTGGAGTTGTACCGGCGCGGCGGCGCGTGGAAGGTGCGCGCGGTCGGCCAGGGCTACGCCAACGGACTCGCGGGCATCGCGACCGACTTCGGCGTCGCGGTCGACGACGAGCCGACCCCGCCCCCCGGTCGCCCCACACAGCCGCAACCGCAGGACCGGCCGCAGAGCGCGCCGGCAGCCGCGGCACCGACCCAGGCCTCGACGCGTCCGCAGACCCCGACGCCCGACAGTCCGCCGCCCACGCCCGCTGCCCCGCTGCTCCCGCACGAACCGCCCAGGCCCGCGCCGATCCCACCGCCGGTGCCACGCCGCCCGGTGACCGTGCAGCCCACCCCGCCGCCCACGCCGACTCCGGTCCCACCGCCGCAGACACCGCCGACGCCGACGCCTGCCGCCGCCCCTGCCCCGACGGTGGCGGCCACCGCCCCGCTCCCGGTCGGCGGCACCCACACCGGTGGGCCGATCAACCTCGACAAGGGCCGGGTCAGCCTGCGCAAGGACCAGTCGGTCTCGCTGGTCAAGACCGGCGCACCGCCGTTGACCCGGATCCGGATGGGCCTGGGCTGGGACCCGGCCAAGGCCGGCAGCAGCATCGACCTCGACGCGTCCTGTATCGCCTTCGACGCGCAGGGCAAGAAGATCGTCACCGTCTGGTTCATGAAGCTGTCCGGTCTGGATGGCGCGATCGTGCACTCCGGCGACAACCTGACCGGCGAGGGCGAGGGCGACGACGAGTCGATCGTGGTCCGGCTGGACGCGCTGCCGCCGCAGGTCACCGGGCTCGTGTTCACCGTGAACTCGTTCCTGGGACAGAAGTTCACCGAGGTCTCCCGAGCCTTCTGCCGCCTGGTCGACGACACCACCGACGCCGAACTGGTGCGCTTCGACCTGTCCGCCACCGAGCCGCGCACGGGCGTGCTGATGTGCAAGCTGGTCCGGGAGGGCTCGGCCTGGTCGATGACGGCGCTGGGCCGCTTCGCCGACGGCCGCACCGTGCGCAAGCTGGTGGACCCGGCCCGCGAGGCGCTCGGCCACTGACCACCATCCGGCACGGGTGCGGCGAGTCGGGCGGGATCACGGACAGCGCTCGCCGTACTTGACCACGCCCACGGTCACCGTGTCCGCGACGGGTTGCCCCTCGGGCGGGCGCTGGGTGCAGACGACCCAGTGCGTCTCGATCAGCACGAGCCGACTCCCGCCCAGGTCCTCCGTCTTGACGTGTGCGTCACCACGCAGCGCCCGGCGCACGACGGTGACGCTGCGGCCGACCAGCTCGGGCATCCGACCGTCGACCACCTTGGGGGCGTCGGTCGGCACGGTGCCGGCCGGGCACTTCTCGTCGTGCCGGACCACGCCCAGCTCGACCGGGAGTTCCTTGGCCAGCGGCCCCGGCTCGGGAGTCTGGTCGCACACCTTCCAGTTGCTGTACACGAACTGCCGTCGGCCGCGCCCGCTCACGTCGTGCGACGTGACGAATCGGTAGCCGGCCCGACGGGCGCCGTCCCACGCCTGTTGCAGATCGACACCGACCACGTCCGGAAGCACGTTCTTCGGCACCGGTGACGGCTTGGCCCGCCGGGTCGGCGGTGCTGCCGACGTCGGCCCGGCGGGTGCCGCCGCGGTGGCCGCGACCCGTACCCCGTCGGCCGCCGCCGATCCGCTGTCGTCCGTGCGGTCCCGGTGCACCAGCCCCACGATCACCAGCACCGCGACGACCGCGCAGATCACCCCGAGCCGCTGCCGCGGGTTCCGCCACCACTTCATGCCCCCACGATGCAGCCGACTGCCGAGAACCGGGGGTGATTCACCCCTTGATCACCGGTTCGTGTGGTTCGCGCCCGAATCCGCGACCGCACCCGAATCCGTGTCCGAATCCGCGGTCGCATCGGTGCCCGCATCCGTGTCCGAATCCGCGGACTCGGCCGCGCCCTCCAGGCCACCCGCGCCGCTCGGGACCGGACCCGCGCACCCCGCCGGGCCCTCCACCACGAACACCTCCCGCAGCGCGAACTCGGTCGCCTGCCGCAACATCTCGGCCCGGGACGGGCCGGGCGAGCCGATCACGATCCGGGTGGCCAGCCCGTCCAGCAACGCATGCAACCGCAGCACGTACCCGTCCGGGTCCGGGTGCGGCCCGATCATCGCGCGCAGGTCCGCCATCCACGGACCCTCGATCTCCGCGCTCGCGGCCAGTACCTCCGGATCGGCCAGTGCGCGTGTCCACACCTCCAGCCACAACGTCCACCGCGAGTCGGCCCGCTCGTCGGGCAGGTAGAGGTCGATGTAGCCGGCGAGCCGCTCGGCGATCGGGACGTCCACGGCGGCGAGCAGCGCCCGGCGGCGCTCGGCGAAGCCCTGCTCGCTCCAGCGCAGCGTCTCCACGAGGAGTTGCTCCTTGGACCCGAAGTAGTACGCCACGTGGCCGCCGCTGATCCCGATCCGCTTGCCCAGGCCGGCCATGGTCAGCTGAGCCAGGCCATGCTCGGCGATCGCGCCCATGGCCGCCTGGAGCACCACCTCCCTGGGCTGTTCCAGCCGCTTGCGCCGTGTCCCCGCCATGCTCAGCACCCCTGGTTCGTTCGACGGCGGACCTCGCCTGCCGCCATGTTAGAACGTCGTTCAATACCGCGCCCGGCGAACCGGCGCCGCCATACTTGCGAGAGGCCCGTCCACCCCGACGAGAGGACCCACCGTGGCACCCCAGCCGCTCACCGACGCCGAATTGACCGAGGCCCTCGCCGATCTGCCGGGCTGGCAGGTCGCCGACGGCGAACTGACCGCGACCTACAAGTGCGCCCGGGCCGACGTGCCCGCGTTCTACGCGACCGTGGCCGCCGCCGAGGACCAGGCGAACCACCACGCCCGGATCACCATCCTGTACGGCACCCTGACATTCGCCCTGACCACCCACGACGCGGGCAACCGGATCACCGCCACCGACGTCGAGTTCGCCGCCCGGGTGGCGTCCTTCGCCGCCGCCCACGACGCACAGAGCGTCACCGCCCAGGGCTGAGCCGACCCCGTCCGCACCCCGCCGCCGCCGATCCGAGCACCCGGGAGCGGCGGCGACGCGGCCTGGACGCAAGCGCGCCGACCGTCGTCGGCCGCCCGGGCCCGCCCGAGCCCGCGCCGGCCCGCCCGCCGGGCCACACAGCCTTCACTCGGCGCTTCCTGGCCGTTCATCCGGGCGACCCGCGCGCCGCCTAGCCTCCGACCATGAGCACCGACGCATCGGCGTCCCACCCCGTCTCGGCCACCGTCCGCGGCCGGCTTCTCCCGATCGCCGGCGCCGGCTCGGCCGGTTGGCTGATCGGGACGTACGCGATCCGCGCCGCCGCCCGGGGTTCGTGCGACGACTTCGGGCAACGCGGCTGCACGGGGGACGACTTCGGTCCGTCCCTGATCGGCCTGGCCGGCCTGGTGCTGCTGCTCGTCCTGGTCGCCGGCGCGGTTGCGACCATCGCCGGTCGGCGCGGCATACCCGCGTTCGCCGGCGCCCTGCTGATCGCGGGCACCACAGCCGTGCTGGCCGCGTTCACCGAACCCATCGTCGACGCCGGTTGGTACCTCCCGACCGCGACCGCCGTCGCGCTCGTCGCCCTGCTGCTCACGCTCGCCGCCTTCGGCACGAGCGAACGCGGACCGGCCCCGGGCCCCGCCCCGAACACCACCGACACCGCACAGCCGACCGCGCCGCTCCGCGCCGGCCACCCCGGCGCCGACGCCGACGCCCCCGCCGAGCGCCGCTGACCATGCGGCGCCGGTGCGCCGGAGCCACGCCGCGGCTCCGCCCGGATACCCGACCGACCACGGGCGTACGGCCCGCGCGCCCGACCGGCGGCCGCGCCCCGGACGCCCGTCGGCGCAGGCGCAGGCGGTGACAGGCCGGCCGCCCCGCCCGCCCTCACACCTTCGGCTGCTGCTGGGTGATGCAGTGGATGCCGCCGCCGTTGGCGAAGATGTCGCGGGCGTCCACGAGTTCGATCGTGCGGCCGGGGAAGAGCTTGCCGAAGGTCGCGGCGTTCTCCTCGTCGCGCGGGTCGTCGAACGCGCACAGGATCACCGCGCCGTTGGCGACGTAGTGGTTGATGTAGCTGAAGTCGACCCAGTCGTCGTGCGCTTCGAGCACGGTCGGCGCCGGGATCTCGACCACTTCGAGCGCCCGGCCGCGGGCGTCGGTGGAGGCGCGCAGCAGCGCCACGTTCTCCTTGCCGACCTCGTGGTCCGGGTGCGCCGGGTCGGGCTGTACGTGGGCCAGGACCAGACCCGGGCGGGCGAAGGACGCGACGATGTCGATGTGCCCCCGGGTGCCGTACAGCCCGTAGTCGCGGGTCAGTCCGCGCGGCAGCCAGATCACCTTCCGCACGCCGAGGAACGCCTTCAGTTCGTCCTCGACCTGCTCCCTGGTCCAGCCGGGGTTGCGGCCCCGGTCGAGTTGCACGGTCTCGGTGATCAACACCGTGCCCTCGCCGTCGACATGGATGCCGCCGCCCTCGTTGACCATCCGCGACGCGTAGCGCCGGGCGCCGGCCACCTCGATCACCTGCTCGGCGATGTTTCGGTCGTGCTCCCAGGAGGCCCACTCCTGGGCGCCCCAGCCGTTGAAGATCCAGTCGGCGGCGGCCAGTTCGCCCCGTCCGCCGGTCAGGAACGTCGGGCCGATGTCGCGCATCCAGGCGTCGTCGAGCGGGCGTTCCAGCACGGTGAGCGGCCGGCCGACGTACCGCGCCACGGTGTCCGACTCGCCGACGTCGGTGATCAGCGTCACCGGCTCGTAGCGGGCGATCGTCTCGGCCACCCGGCCCCACGCGGTCCGCGCGGTGTGCAGGTCCTCCTCGCCGAAGGTCTCGTTGCGGCTGGGCCAGGCCATCCAGGTGCGCTCGTGCGGAACCCACTCCGCCGGCATCGAAAAGCCGTCTGCGGCCGGGGTGTTCGTCATCTCGGAAATCCTTCGGACTCGAATCCGCGGCGGGCCTGCCGGCGGGCGGCCGGGGGCCGACCGGGGAGTGCGGGAGACCCGCCGCGCGGACTGCGGGACGTGCCCGGGCGCACCGTGGGCGCGCGGGCACAGCGGGAAACGGACTGGTTTCAACGGAGGTTCGCAAGCTTCACGAGAGTGCTCAAATCTCGCGAAGGTTACAGATGTCACAAAGGCTCGCAGGTACTACGAGAGAATTCGCAGGTGCCACGAAAATTCGTGAATATCACGAGAGTTCGCGAGCGTCACAGGAAGTACAGGCGGTTCAGCGACACCGATTCGGCGGCCTGCGACATCACCGGTTCGCCGTCCATCGTCACCATTCCGGTGTCCGCGGCGACCCGGACCTCCGCCAGGCGGTTGTTGTGGATCATCGACGCCGGGCCGATCCCCCGGGTGCCGCGAACGCCCACCCGGCGCCGGCGGGTCGGCATCAGGTCGCCGCCGGTGGCTGCCGCCGCCTGCGAGGTGAAGGCCACCGACAGTTCCGCCGGCGCCGCGCCGTGGGCGCCGAACTGCGGGCCCAGGACCAGCGGTTCGCAGTTGTCGGTGGATGCGTTCGGGTCGCCGACCACGCCGTAGGCCGGGAACCCGCTCTTGAGCACGAGTTGCGGCTTGGCGCCGAACCACTGTGGGTGCCACAACACCAGGTCGGCCATCTTGCCGACCTCGATCGAGCCGACCTCGTGCGCCAGACCGTGCGCGATCGCCGGGTTGATGGTGAGCTTGGCGATGTAGCGCTTGACCCGTTCGTTGTCGTGCCGTTCGTGCTCGGCGCCGCGTTCGAGCTTCATCTTCCCGGCCATCGCGAAGGTGCGTCGCACGGTCTCGCCCGCGCGGCCCATGCCCTGCGCGTCGGAGGACGTGATCGGGATGACCCCGAGGTCGTGCAGCACGTCCTCGGCTCCCATCGTGCCCGCCCGGATCCGGTCGCGCGCCATCGCGGCGTCGCCCGGCAGGTCGGTCTTGAGGCCGTGTGCGGACACGATCATGCCGAAGTGCTCGCCCAGGGCGTCGCGGCCGAACGGCAGCGTGGGATTGGTCGAGGAGCCGATCACGTTGGCCACCCCGGCCATCCGCATCACGTTCGGCACGTGCCCGCCGCCGCACCCCTCGATGTGGTACGCGTGGATGGTCCGCCCGTCCAGCACGGACAGCGTGTCGTCCACGGACAGGCATTCGTTGAGGCCGTCGGTGTGCAACGCGACCTGGACGTCGTGGTCTTCGGCCACCCGCAGTGCGGTGTCCAGGGCCCGGGCGTGCGCGCCCATGTCCTCGTGCACCTTGAAGCCGGACGCGCCGCCCTCGATCAGCGCCTCGTCCAGCGGCCCGCGGCCCGAGGACGAACCCCGGGCCAGGAAGGCGATGTTGACCGGCCATGCGTCGAACGCGGAGAACGCGTGCCGCAGCGCCCAGGGCGAGTTCACCCCGACGCCCCACACCGGTCCGAACTCCTGGCCGACGATCGTGGTCACCCCGGAGGCCAGCGATGCCTCCATGATCCGCGGCGACAGCAGGTGCACGTGGGTGTCGATGGCACCGGCCGTGGCGATCAGCCCCTCGCCGCTGACGATCGTGGTCCCGGTGCCGACCACCACCTCGACGCCGTCCTGTGTATCGGGGTTGCCCGCGCGGCCGATCGAGGCGATCCGGCCCTCGCGGATGCCGATCGAGACCTTGCGGATGCCCTGGATCGCGTCGATCACCACGACGTTGGAGATCACCACGTCGCACGTGTCGCGGACCGGGATCGCCTTCAGGTGCAGCCCGTCCCGGGCGGTCTTGCCGAAGCCCGCGAGGAACTCGTCGCCGGGCAGCGCCGAGTCGTGCTCGATCTCGATCACCAGCCCCGAGTCGCCGAGCCGCATCCGGTCGCCGGCCCTGGGGCCGTACGTGGACGCGTAGTCGCGCGGGTCCATGACATCACCACTGCCGCCGCTCACCGGGCGCCACCTTCCTTGCCGTTCCCCGATTCCGACGCCCCGTCGGCCGCGGTCGTCGCCGCGTCGGCGGCGAGCGCCGATCCGCCCGGCTCCGCGCCCAGGTATCCGCACGCGTGTGCCTTGCGCAGTGCCTCCTCCAGCGCGCCCGGCGCGTCCAGCGGCCCGTCCACGAGCCCCGCGAAGCCGATCGCCACGCGCGCCCCGCCGATCGGCACCAACCGCACCTCGACCGTCGCACCCGGATCGAAGCGCACCGTGGAGCCGGCCGGGATGGCCAGTCGGCGCCCGTACCCGATCGCCCGGTCGAAGCGCAGCCTCGGGTTGGTCTCGAAGAAGTGGAAGTGCGACGTGACGCTGATCGGCACCTCGGAGGTGTTGGTGACCGGGATCCGGGCCAGGTCGGCGTGCGCGTACGGATCCATCGCCGGTCCGCCGGGGATCACCGCGCCCGGCGCGTCGTCGCCCAGCGAGCCGGGGCCGGACACGGGCGCCGCGACCGCGCCGGAGCGCGAACCGTGCCCGTGGCAGTGCACCTCGCCCGCACCCGCCGGCAGCCCCTCGCCGGAGCGGAACGGGTCGGTCACCACCGCCAACCGGGTCGCGTCGTCGAACACCGCCTCGACCTTGACATCGGCCAGTACGTCCACGACCCCGGGCAGCACGTCGGTCACCCCGAGCACCGAGCGCCCGGCGTCGATCGCGTCGGCCAGCCGGGCCCCGTCCCGAGCCGCCTCGCACACGGTGTCCGCGATCAGCGCGGCGGCCTCGGGCACGTTCAGGAGCAGCCCCCGGGCGCGCCGCGCGCGGGCCAGCTCGGCGGCTGTGAAGATCAGCAACCGGTCCCGCTCGGTGGGCGTCAGCCGCATGCGTACCTCCGTATTGAATGGCGTTCAAATCGCATTGAACGCCATTCAATAGCACCTGTCAACGCTCGCGCGAGGTGTCGGCCGGCCCGTCCCCCGGCCGCGACGAGACCCGTCGGAGCCGGGGCGTGTCCGGCGGCTCAGCGGGCCAGGCGCGCCGCCAACCCGTCCAGGAGCAGCCGCAGGCCGGCCTCGAAGCCGCGCTCGTCGAGCGTCTCGGGGTCGCTCGCGGCCAGCGATTCGGCAAGCGAGGGATAGTCGGCCCGGTAGTCCTCGACCGGGCGGGCGAAGCCCTCCACGTACGTCTCGATCACCGAGCCGACCACGAGGTAGTCCAGTGCCGCGGAGACCTCGGCCGCCTCGGCGGGGCTCAGTCCGATCCGGACCAGGGTGCGCGCGGTGGCGTCGTACGCGGCCAGCGCCTGCTCGGTGGACACCGGGCGGCGGGCGATCACCGGCAGCGCCTCGGGATGGCGCAGGTAGGCCGCCCGGTAGCCGCGGGCGAACGCGGCGATACCGACCCGCCAGTCCGGGTCCTCCAGCGGCGCACGATCGATCTCCCGGGTTATCACCACGGTGATCGCGTCGAGCAGCTCGTCCTTGGACGCCACGTGGTTGTAGAGCGAGGGCCCCCGAACGTCCAGCCGGGTGGCCAGCGCCCGCATGGTCAGCGCACCCATACCCTTCTCGTCCACCAGCTCGACCGCGGCCCTGGCGATCAGTTCGCGGTCGAGTTTGGGGCGGCTGGGTCGACCCATCGTGCGTTCACCTCTGTGCCGTTCGCGAGCACCGCCGTCGGTCACTCTGCGTCGCCAACCTAGCCCGAAGTCGACTCTTCCCCTACACCCGGTCGACGGTTAAGGTCCTCAAACTAACTAAGTAAGTTTAACGTTCCCGTTGCGAGGTCCCGATGAACCACGGCACTTCTCGCCCACCGACGCCGCCCGCGTCGGTGCCGCCCGGATCGACCCCGGTGGTCGATCACGACGCCGAACAACTCGGCGAACTGGGCTACGAGCAGGAGCTCAAGCGCAGTCTCGGCGTGCTGGGCAACCTCGCCATCGGCTTCGCGACCGTCTCGCCCGTCGTGGGCCTGTACGCCGTCGCGCAGGTGGGCACCACCATCGCCGGCCCGGCGTGGGTGTGGGTCCTGCCGATCTGTCTGCTCGGCCAGGCGCTGCTGATGTGCGTGTACTCCGAGCTGGCCTCGCAGTACCCGATCGCCGGCGGCGCCTACCAGTGGGCCCGCCGCCTGGTCGGCCCCACCTACGCGTGGCTCGCCGGCTGGGTGGGCATGTGCGCGGTCGTGTTCGCCAACACCACGATCGTCTACCTGGGCGCACCGTGGTTCTTCGCCCTGTTCGACGCCCGGCCCACCCCGGGCCGGATCGTCGTGGTGGCCGCGATCTTCCTGATCTGTTGCACCGCGATCAACGCGTTCGGCATCGACGTGCTGCGCTGGGTGCTCGCGGCCGGCATCGCGGCCGAGGCGCTCGCCTCGCTCGGGGTGGGCCTGGCGCTGCTGCTGCTCTTCCGGGAGAACGGCTTCGGCATCCTCACCGACACGATGGGTGCCGAGGCGCTCTCCGGCGGCTCGACCTTCTCCGCCATGCTTGCCGCGCTCGCGGTCGGCGGCTGGGCGTTCTTCGGCTTCGACGCGTGCGTGTCCTCCTCCGAGGAGACCAGGGACGCCGCCCGGCACGTGCCCAAGGCGATCTGGTGGACGTTGATCAGCGTCGGCGGGCTGGTCGTGCTGAACGCGGTCGCCGCCGAACTGGCCCACCCCGACCCGGCGAAGGTCGTCGCCGGCGAGGACCTCGACCCGGTCACCACCGCCGTGGTGAACTCGTTCGGCTCGTGGTCGGCCAAACCCTTCGTGGTCGTGGTGATCATCGCGTTCGTCGCCTGCGCGCTGGCCTCCCAGGCCGCCGCCGCCCGCTCGGTCTACTCGGTCTCCCGGGACGACGTACTGCCCGGCTCCCGCGCGCTGCGCAGGGTGAGCCGCCGGCAGGCACCCATCGGCGCCCTGGTGATCACCGCCGCGATCAGCTGCCTGGCCCTGCTGCTCGCCCTGAACAGCGCCGCGATCGGCAGCCTGATCACCTTCGGCAGCGCCGCGATGTACCTCCAGTTCCTGCTGATCGCGCTCGCCGCGCTGATCGCCCGGCTGCGCGGCACCTGGACGCCCGGCGGCCTGGTGCGCTTCGGCCGCTGGGGCACCCCGCTGAACGTGCTCGCGGTGGCCTGGCTGGCCTTCGAGTTCGTCAACATCGCCTGGCCGCGCGAGATCCTCGCCCCGCCCGGCGCGCCCGCCTACCAGGTCTGGGCCGCGGTACTCGGCATCGCCGTCGTGGTCGCCAGTGGCGTGCTGTACCTGCTGCTCGCACGCCCGCAGGACAAGGTGCGGGTGAGCGAGAGCTTCGGCGACCGCGGCATCGAAGCGCAGACCTCCGTTCCGGTAAGGAGCAATGTATGAACACCGCCGACCTCGTCGTGCTGGACGCACACGTCCTGACGATGGATCGGGACCGACCCCACACCGACGCGGTCGCCGCGCGGGACGGGCGGATCGTCGCCCTCGGCGCCGACGCGCGGGCGCTGATCGGGCCGCGCACCGAGGTGATCGAGGCGAACGGGGACACCCTCACGCCCGGGCTCACCGACTGCCACCAGCACCCGGTGATGGGCGCGGACACCACGCGCGGCGCGAACCTGGTCGGCGCGGTCACCCTGGACGAGGTGCTGCGCCGACTGGCCGAACACGCCGCACCGTGCGGGCCGAACGACTGGGTGATCGGATTCGGCGGCGAGTACGCGGCGTTCGCCGGCCACACCATGCACCGCGACCTGATCGACGCCGCCGTGGACGGACGACCGGCGTTCGTGTGGATGTCGGACAGCCACACCGCGCTGCTGAGCACGGCGGCCTTGCGGCTCGCCGGACTCACCGGGCCGCGCGAGTTCGCCGACCGCAGCGAGATCGTCTGCGACGAGCGCGGCCCCACCGGCGAGTTGCACGAGATGACCGCGTGCCTCCTGGGCTATCGCGCGGTCCCGCCGATGCCGCGCGCCGAACTCCTGTCCCGGGTCGAGGCGTTGTTCGCCGAGCAGAACCGGCACGGGGTCACCGGCGTACACATCCCGGACGACGCGCCGCGCACGGTGGACACCCTGACCGGGTTGGCCGACGAACGGCGGCTGAGCGTGCGGGTACACCTCGCACCGTGGTGCCCGCCCGGCGACGTGGACGACCTCGCCCAGCGGATCGGCGAACTGCGCTCCCTGGGCGGGCTGGTCCGGCTCACCGCAGTCAAGTTCTTCGTGGACGGCGCGATCGACGGCGGCGGCGCGTGGCTGCACGAACCGGACTGCTGCGGCCAGTCGCACAGCTCACAGTGGAAGGACTTCGACCGGTACGCCGAGGCGGTCGCGATCGCCGGCCGCGCCGGGCTGCCCGCCTGGACGCACGCCATCGGCGACCGGGCGGTGGCCCGGGCCCTGGACGTGTACGCCGAGCACGGCGCACCGTCCGGCACCCGACACCGGGTCGAGCACGCCGAGTTGCTGAGCGACGTCGACGTGCCCCGCTTCGCCGCGCTCGACGTGGTCGCCTCGATGCAGCCGACCCACATGGACTGGTCGCTGCCCGACGGCTCGGACAACTGGTCGCGGCGGGTCGGCCCGGAGCGTGCCGAACGGGCCTGGCGCTACGCCGACATCCTGGCCGCCGGTGGCCACGTCGCACTCGGTTCGGACTGGCCGGTCGCCGCGTTCGATCCCAGGCGCACCCTGGCCGGCGCGCAACTGCGGCGCCCGGCAGGCGAGATCGGCCGCGCGGCGTACGGCGCCTCGGCCGGCATCTCGGCCCGACGCGCGCTGGCCGGGTACACCACGGAGGCGGCGTACTCGGTGGGCGAGGAGACCGTGGCCGGCCGGATCGCGGTGGGCTGCCACGCCGACCTGGCCGTGTTCGGCGGCGACCCGCTCACCTGCCCGCCGGACGACCTGCCGCAACTCCCGGTCACCGCGACGGTGGTGGCCGGACGGGTGGTACATCGGGCCTGACCGCACGAACGGGACCGCGTCGACCCGGCGCGGTCCCGACAGGGCGGCGGTGCCGGACCGGTGGCGGTCCCGATGCGGGGCCTGCGCGGGACCGGCACGATCCGGATGCCCTCCCGTACCGACGCGATCTCCCCGTGTCGTCCCGGCGCGGGCTCAGGCTCCACCCGTGCGCAGCAGTTCCGGCAGGGCACGCATGTCGTCGAAGAGCACCGCACCCGAATCCGCCAGCCGCTCCGCCGTGGTCAGCCCGCCGATGTAGCCGAACGCCCGCATCCCGGCCGCCCGCGCCGCCCGCACGCCGTAGGCGCTGTCCTCGACCACCGCGCACCGGGCCGGGTCGGCTCCCATCTCCCGGGCCGCGTGCAGGAACAGATCCGGTGCGGGCTTGCCCTCGGCGACATCGTTGGCGCTGAACACCCGGCCCGCGAAGTGGTCGTGCAGCCCGACCAGTTTCAGATTGCGCTCGACGCCCTCGCGCGAGCTGTTCGAGGCGACACACCAGGGCCCGGGTATCTGCTCCAGAGCCGCCACGATGCCGTCCACGGCGGTCAGTTCGGCGTCGAAGGCGGCCAGGTACCGAGGTCGGAACTCGTCGTGCCAGTCCGGGGCCAGGGGGCGGCCCAGGCGCGCCTCGACCAGCGCCGTGTGCTGCTCGCGCGAACACCCGACGAACTGCTCGACGATCTCGGCCTCGGTGAACGTGCAGCCCAACTCGCTCAACACCTGCGCGTCCACCCGAACCGCGATCCGCTCGCTGTCCACGAGCACGCCGTCACAATCGAAGATCACCAAATCGAACCCGGTCAGCGTCATACCCGGCAGCCTACGAGGACCGACCACCGAGCGCGGGCGGGCGGTTGGCGGGCCCGCCCTCCGCTACTCGGCCGACGGCTGCTCCGGAAAGAACCGCGCGCTCTGCACGTAGGCCATCGCCGCGACGAACTCGGGGTCCACCAGCCGCCGTTCCATCTCCTCCGGAGTGACCTCCTCGACCCGGGACTGGATCCACCACAGGTTGCCGAACGGGTCCCGGACCCGCCCGACCCGGTCGCCGAAGAACAGATGGGTGACCTCGGTGACCGAGGTGCCGCCGGCCGCCACCGCGCGGCGGTGCACCTCGTCGGCGTCCTCGACGTACAGCCGCAGGAACGCGGGCGGCGCGGGGATCGTGGGGTCGATGTCGAACATCATCACGATCGCGTCACCGATCCGGACCTCGGCATGTCCGATCCGGCCGTCCGCGCCGACGAACCGCGAGCCGGGCAGCTCCAGGGCGCCGAATGCGTCCGTGAGGTAGTCGATCAGGGCCGCCGTGTCGTGCGACAGGACCCACGGGGTCACGGTGGTGTAGCCGTCGGGAACGGTCTGGACGGTCATCTCGATGCCTCCGAAGAACGAGCGGGTACGAAGCGGGACCCCGGTGGGCCGCACCGGGCGGGCGGCCGTGCCGAAGCCGGACCCACCGAAGCGGGAGCCGGCCGGCACCGGCCGCGCCGTCCCGGTGTCTTCGACGGTAGACGCCATATAGGTCGGATCCTGTCCGCAACGGCCGGCATCCTCGAACCATGACCGCCGCCACGCCCGGCCGCCTGCTCGGCCTGCTGTCCCTGCTCCAGACCCCGCGCGAGTGGCCCGGGAGCGAGTTGTCCGCCCGCCTGGGGGTCAGCGCGCGCACCATCCGGCGCGACATCGAGCGGCTGCGCGAACTCGGCTATCCGGTCGAGGCCACCCGGGGCACCGACGGCGGCTACCGGCTGGTCGCGGGTACGGCGATGCCGCCGCTGCTGCTCGACGACGAGGAGGCGGTGGCGATCGCGGTCGGCCTGCGGACGGCGGCCGGGGGTGCCGTGGCCGGGATCGAGGAGGCGTCCGTACGGGCGCTGGCCAAGCTCGAACAGGTGCTGCCGTCCCGGCTGCGCGCACGGGTGCGGGCCGTCTCCGGCGCCACCGTGCCGCTGGTGCCGTCCGGTCCGACGGTGGATCCCGAGGCGCTGGCCGTGCTCGCGGGCGCGATCGCCAACCGCGAGAAGGTGCGCTTCGTACACCGCGCGGCCGGCGGTGCGCACAGTCGGCGGCTGGTCGAGCCGAACCGGTTGGTGCCGGCCGGGCGCCGCTGGTACTTCGTCGCCTGGGACGTCGACCGCGCCGACTGGCGCACCTTCCGGGTGGATCGCATGCACGAGCTGCGCCCGACCGGGGCCCGGTGTGCGGAGCGGGTCCTGCCCGACCCGGACGCCGCCGCCTATGTCGAGCGCACGCTGCACACCTCGGCGCCGGTGTACCGGGCCGACGTCACCCTGTACGCGCCGGCCGAGCACGTCGCCGTCCGGCTCGGCGACGCACTGGGCGGCGGCGACGCGGAGCCGGACGGCCCCCGGTTGCGTGCGCTCGACGCGGGCAGTTGCCGGCTGACCGGCTACGCCGACACGCTCGAGTGGCTCGCCTTCCGGCTGTCCGTGCTCGGTTGCGAGTTCGACGTGCACGAACCGCCCGAGCTGCGCGAGCACCTGCGTGCGCTGGGCGGTCGGGTCACCCGCGCGGCGGGCGACCCGACGGCCCGAACCCACCCGGCCGCGGCGCGTTCAGCGCCTCGCCCGGATGCTCACCGGCCCTCGAACGGCCAATCGCCGGCGTCGAGTTCGCGCCGTTCGTAAGCCGCCACGATCTCCTTCTCGGCGGCGTCCCGGCCCTCCCAGTGCGAGCCGTCCACCGACTTGCCGCGTTCCAGGTCCTTGTAGACCTCGAAGAAGTGCGCGATCTCGTTGAGTTGGAACGCCGGGACATCGCCGATGTCCTGGATCGGCTGCTTGCGCGGATCGCGGGCGGGCACGCACAGGATCTTCTCGTCCGGCCCCTTCTCGTCGCTCATCACGAACATCCCGACGGTGCGACAACGAATCAGGCAGCCGGGAAAGGTCGGCTCGTCCAGCAACACGAGCACATCGAGCGGGCCGCCGTCGCCGCCCAGGGTGCGATGCACGAATCCGTAGTCGGCGGGATAGGCGGTGGACGTGAACAACATGCGGTCGAGCCTGATGCGTCCCGTGCGGCGGTCCATCTCGTACTTGTTCCGACTGCCCGCGGGAATTTCCACGACGACGTCGAACTCCACGACGGCTCCTTAACGGCCTATGGATCAAGACCCGATATGCGCGGCATTCCGTATTCCTGACGTACCGTCGAGGACTTTCCCACGTCACCGGGCCGTTACGCACGTGAAGCACGGGACAACCGGACCATCGACCCCCCGCGACCACCCGATCGCCCCGACCCTTGACTCGGTCAACTAAGTAAGGTTTCCTGTCCATCGACCCACTCCCGCCTTGCGGGCGCGCCCGAGCCGCGCTCCCCGCGTCCGCACCCCCAGGAGCAACCGTGATCCGGATCGAGGACGTCGACCGCGTCAGGACCATCACCCTCGACCGCCCCGAAGCGCTCAACGCGTTCAACGAGGCGCTGTACGACGCGACCACCGAGGCGCTGATCGACGCGGCGGCCGACCCGACGGTGGCCGTGGTGGTGCTGACCGGGACCGGGCGGGCGTTCTCGGCGGGTACCGACCTGATCGAGATGGCCCAGCTCAACAGCGGGACCAAGATCCGCGGCAAACACGGCTTCGGCGGCATGGTCGACCGGCTCCAGGAGTTCCCCAAGCCGCTGTTGATCGCGGTCAACGGGCTCGGCCTGGGCATCGGCGCGACCATCCTGGGTTTCGCCGACCTCGCCTTCATGGCCGACACCGCGCGGCTGAAGTGCCCGTTCACCTCGCTCGCGGTGGCGCCGGAGGCGGCCAGCAGCGTGACCTTCCCGCAGTTGCTCGGCCGGCAGAACGCGATGTGGGCGCTGCTGAGCAGCGAGTGGCTCAACGCCGCCGAGTGCCTGGAGATGGGCCTGGTGTTCAAGGTCTGCCCGGCCGACGAACTGCTCGACGTGACGATGCGGCACGCCCGGATCCTGGCCGCCAAGTCGATCCCGTCGCTGATCGAATCCAAACGGGCTGTCCTGGAGGGACTCGGCGACCAGGTCGCCCGGGCCCGCCGGCGCGAGGACGCGGCCTTCGGCCGACTGCTCGGCAAGCCCGCCAACATCGAGGCCCTGACCGCGTTCGCCGAACGACGCGAACCCGACTTCGCGGCGATCGACGCCCGCGAGGGGTGAGGCGGGGGCGGGACGGGCGGGCCCGGGAAGGACGCGAGCGGGGCGGGTCGGGCCGGGACCGGTGGGGCCGAGGCGGCCCGGGGTCGGCGGCCTCGGCCGGCTCGAACACCCACGGGTTGTCCGGGTTTGCCGGATGCCTCCGGGACTGCGGAATACTGTCTGCTCCGCACGACCGTCCCAGTCCCCAGGATCAGCGCCACCCATGAGCAGCCCACAGACCCCAGACAGCGCCGCCGACAACGACGGAGACACCGGTCCAGGTCCCGGCTCCGGCCCTGATTCCGGCCGGGCCCACCACGGCCCCGAGGGCACCCACCACCTCGGGCACACCCTCAAGCCCCGGCACATGACCATGCTCGCGCTCGGCGGCGCGATCGGCGCGGGGCTGTTCGTCGGCACCGGCGCCGGCATCCACACCGCCGGGCCGGGCATCCTGATCTCCTACGCGCTCGCCTCGGTGCTGGTGCTCCTGGTGATGCGGATGCTCGGCGAGATGGCGGCGGCCGTACCGCGCAGCGGTTCGTTCTCGGAGTACGCGGGGGCCGCCTTCGGGCGGTGGGCCGGCTTCACCGTGGGCTGGCTGTACTGGTGGATGGTCACCATCGTGCTGGCCGTCGAGGCCTCCGGCGCCGCGGCCATCGCGCACGGGTGGGCCCCGGGCATCCCGATCTGGGTGTTCTCGCTGGTGATCATGCTCGTGTTCACCGGCGCGAACCTGCTCACCGTGCGCTCGTTCGGCGAGTCCGAGTTCTGGTTCGCCACCGTCAAGATCCTGGCCATCGTCGGGTTCCTGGTGCTCGGCGTGCTGGCGATCGTGGGATGGCTGCCGGACGTCGACGCACCCGGACTGAGCAACCTCACCGGCAACGGCGGCTTCCTGCCCAACGGGTGGGACGGGGTGATCACCGGCCTGCTCGCGGTCGCCTTCTCCTTCGGCGGCCTGGAGATCGTCACCA
The DNA here is from genome assembly GCF_042956465.1 of Embleya sp. NPDC008237. Classification (NCBI taxonomy): domain Bacteria; kingdom Bacillati; phylum Actinomycetota; class Actinomycetes; order Kitasatosporales; family Streptomycetaceae; genus Embleya; species Embleya sp. NPDC008237. The sequence goes on along the minus strand of NZ_JBIBGL010000013.1, from coordinate 167,567 downwards.
TCGCCGCCGCCGAGTCGAACGACCCGGCCCGCAACGTGGCCCGCGCGGTGCGCACCGCGGTATGGCGGATCCTGCTGTTCTACATCGGCTCGGTCGCGATCATCGCGACCCTGCTGCCGTGGGATTCCGACCGACTCGGCAGCCCGTACGTCTCGGTCCTGGAGGACATCGGCATCCCGGGCGCCGCACACGTGATGGACGTGGTCGTCTTCACCGCGCTGCTCTCCGCGCTGAACTCGATGTTGTACGGCGCGTCCCGGATGGCGTTCTCGCTGTCCCGGCGCGGCGAGGGCCCTCGGCAGCTGTCCCGGGTGGCGGGCAACGGCGTCCCGCGGACCGCCGTACTGGCGTCCTCGGCATTCGGCTTCCTGGCCGCGCTGCTCAACGTGTGGTGGCCCGAGCAGGTGTTCAAGCACCTGCTGAACTCGGTCGGCGCGATGCTGCTGTTCGTCTGGTTCGCGATCGCCGCATCGCAGCTGGTGCTGCGCCGCCGGATCGAGCGCGAGGACCCGGGCCGCCTGCTGGTGCGGATGTGGGGCTTCCCGTACCTGACCTGGTTCGTGATGCTCGCCCTCGCGGCGGTGTCGATCCTGATGGTGTTCGACGCCACCGCCCGCCCCCAGTTGCTCTCCTCGGTCGTCGTGGTGGCCGTCGTGCTGGGCTTCGCCCTGGTCCGCGAGGCCCGCCGGCGCGACCTGCGCAGGCGGGCCGGCGGTCGGTTCTGACCCGATGTCGCGCCCGCCCGGCTCCGGCGCTCACAGCCCGGCGCGGGCCAGGGCCTGGAGCTGCTCACTGGTCGGACACCAGTTGGACCGCATCTCGTCGGTCGGCCAACCCGCCAGGGTCGCGCTCGCGGCGAAGTTGGACTGGAGGTAGCCCAGCAGGGTGCGGCGCGGGTCCTCGGCCAGCCGGACCGCGTCGTAGGGCAGCGTCGACCGCGAGCCGTCCGGCAGCCAGACCGCCTCGCGCGGCGACAGCGGCTGCTTCTCGACGCCGTCCGGCTTGGGCGCGGCATAGGAGTAGTAGGCCGGATAGGTGACGTTCGGGTCGCCGGCCCAGAAGCCGAACGAGATCACCTCGTGCGAGTAGGCCTCGGCGGTCACCGGATCCACGCCGCTCATCGGCGGCTCGACCCGCTTGCCGGAGAACCGGGTCAGCGCGAGGTCGAACGAGTGCCAGAACAGCTGCACGGGCGAGGTCTTGCCGTCGAACCAGCCCATGAACTCCTCGAACACGTCCGCCGACCAGGTCAGGATCCGCCAGAAGCGCTGCGCGTACTCGGCCTGGTAGCTCGCGTGCTCGGTGTCCTCACGGAACGGCGTGCGCAGGTGCGGGATGCCGAACGGCTGCTCCAGCAACGGCACGTCGATGCCCAGCTCGGCCAACACCCCGTGCACCGCGACATCGAACTCGGTCACGCTCAGCCCGTCCACGAGGGCGATCTCGCGCACGTCGCCGCGGTCGGTGCGAAAGACCACGCGGTGATCGAGGAAGTCGAACGCGATGTCGAACGCAACGCCCGCCACGGCCATCCGGCGCGTGGTGAAGCCTCGGGCGTCCACCGTGAAGGTGATGTTCCACCAGTGGTTCTGCGGATGACTCGCGGCGAGCTTGACCTTGCCGACGATCTGCGCGAACAGGTGCAGCGTGTCGAGAGTGTCCACCCACGCGTCGTAAGGGAGTTCGGGAAGCGCAGGCGGCTCGGCCGGCTCGGCGGCCCGCGCCCGATTGCTCGAAGGGATGCCCATGCGCCGATTCTCCCCTCCCGACACCCCATCCGCCCCGTTTTGCTCCGCCGTCCGAGCCGGTCCGGGCGATTGCCTACCACCCCCCGAACGGGTGAGCACAGCCGGCGCGTACCCTGCGTGCGACAACATCCCAACCACCTGTACAGGGGCCCTCGTGCGCATTGTCGTCGGTGGAGCCGGCATCGGCGGGCTGGCCACAGCCCTGAGTCTGCACGCGGCGGGTATCACCGACGTGACCGTGTACGAGGCGGTCGAGGAAATCCGCCCGCTCGGCGTCGGCATCGACCTGCTGCCGTACGCGGTACGCGAACTGACCGAACTGGGCCTGTACGACGACGTCGCCGAGATCTCGGTGGCGACGACCGAGTCGGTCCACCACGACCGCTTCGGCAAACGCGTGCGATCCGAACCGCGCGGGCTGGCCGCCGGCTACGCGTGGCCGCAATTCTCGGTGCATCGGGGCGAGTTGCAAATGCTCCTCCTGCGCGCCCAACTGGCTTGGCTGGGCGCCGAGTCGCTGCGCACGGGCCTGCGGCTGAGCGGATACGCGCAGACCGCCGACGGAGTCACCGTCGAGTTCACCGACCCCGCGGGCAACACCGTCACCGACGAGGCCGACGTACTGATCGCCGCCGACGGCATCGACTCGGCGGGCCGCGCCCTGATGTACCCGAGCGAGGGCCCGCCCACCCCGCACGCCCGGGTCCTGTGGCGCGGCGTGTCGCCCGCACCGGCCCTGCTCACCGGCCACACCACGATCGTGGCGGGAGACGGCGACCAGACGTTCGTCGCCCACCCCCTGCGAGCAGCCGAGGGCGAACGCCCCGCGCTCCTGAACTGGCTCGCCGAACGCCCCCATCCGGGCCCGCCCGCCGAACCCCGAGACTGGCAACGACCGGCCGAACTCGACACGATCCTGGCCCACTTCGCCGACTGGGAGTTCGACTGGCTGGACGTCCCGGCGCTGATCGCAAACGCCGACGTCGCGTACGAGTACCCGGTGGTCCACCGCGCCCCCCTGCCGAGCTGGTCCGACGGCCGCGTGACCCTCCTCGGCGACGCCGCCCACGCCACCTTCCCGACCGGCACCGAAGGCGCCTCCCGAGCCATCCTGGACGCCCGCGTCCTGGCCCACGCCCTGGCCACCCACCCCGACCCCCTCGACGCCCTCGCCCACTACGAGGAAGTCCGGCGCCCGGCAACGACGACGCCATCCCCCACGCCCGACACAGACGCGAACTCCCTGAACAACCGAGCGTCCTACTCGACAACCACCCCCTGACTTCGGCACCGGCCACCACAGCCGAACCCGCCCCTGTGCCCACCGGACGAACCGGCAAACCATCCCACCGGCCGCCCACCACCCGTCACGGCAACAAAACGACCTTTCCCACCGTCTTCCGGGCGGTCAGGGCCGTGTGGGCGTCGGCTGCGTCGGACAGGGCGAACGTCGTCACGGCCGGGCGGAGTTCCCCCGCCGCGGCAGCGGCGAGTGCGGTTTCGGCGAGGGCCTTGATGCCGCCCGGCCGGTTCGTCATTCGCGGGCCGAGCGGGTTCTCCACGGTCACGTCGGCGGCGGCCGCGACCTCCGCGAGGTCGGCGATGGGCGTGCCCGAGGACCAGCCGAACGTGACCAACCGCCCACCCCGGCCGAGCAGGTCCAGCGCGTCCCGGCCGATCTCGCCGCCGACGCTCTCCAGGACCACCGTGACCGACCGTCCGGCGAGTTCCTCGCGGACCCGTCCGGCCCAGTCGGCGGCGGTGTAGTCCACCGCGAGGTCGGCGCCCGACCCACGCACCGCCTCGACCTTGGCCGCGCCGCCGGCCGCCCCCACCACCACCGCGCCGACCCGCCGGGCCGCCTGGACCAACAGCGTGCCCAGGCCGCCCGCCGCGGCGGTGATCAGCACGATGTCGTCGGCGGTGATCGCGGCCACTTCCAGGATGCCGAGCGCGGTCCGCCCGGTGCCCACCATCGCCACCGCGACCTCCGCGGAAAGGCCGTCCGGCAGCTCCAGCAACGCCTGGTCGTCGATGATCACGAACTCCGCGTACCCGCCGTTCCCGTTGCCCAGATGCGCCACCACCCGCCGGCCGACCAGGGCCGGATCCACGCCGGCGCCGACCGCGTCCACCGTCCCGGCCACCTCACGGCCGAGCGTTGCGGGCAAATCCGGCTGGGGGAAGGGGCCCATCACCTCACCCGAGCGCAACATCACGTCGACAAGGTGAACTCCCGCCGCGGCCACCGCAATCCGCACCTCTCCGGGCCCGGGTTGCGGAGTCGCCACCTCCTCGTATCGCAGGTTCTCGGCCGGACCGAACTCGTTCAAACGAATCGCACGCATCGAAACACTCCGGGACTTGGTCACAGAACAACGGGAGAACGAAGGAACACGGGAAGAGCAGGAGAGCGGAGGAACAAAGGAACCAAAAAGACGGAAACGGGGCGAACGAGGGAACGGCGGCACGAGCGAAGGACCGCCACCGCACCCTCCGATCGAACCCGCGAGCCGAGCCCCCGCCCCGCCCTCGCCCCATCCCACCCCGCGCCCCTACCCCCGTCTCGTCACATGCGAACAGTCTCAAACCTCAAGCCCACTTGATGTCAAGCATCCCGCCCGGCAACACGCCGACCAACCGGCCCCACACCACCCGCGTCGACTCGAACCATCTCCCGCCAAGGCCCCGTACCGGCTCCGGCCCCACCCGGCCCCGTACCGCCGGCTCGCCATACCGTCACACCGCGTACCGCCGGCTCGCCGTACCGCCGTACCGTGGACCGATGTTCGATGCCGAGGAAGCCGCCGCCGCACTCGTCGCCGCGCTCGCCGCACTGGGCACACCTGAGCGCGCCGAGGCGGAGAAGGCGTACCTGAAGAGCGACCTGACCTTCCTCGGCGTCACCGTGCCGGTGCTGCGCAAGGCGGTGACCTCGGCGGCCCGCGCCCGTCCGGAGCCGTCCCGGGTCGAACTCCTCGCCTGGATCGACGCGTTGTGGTCCCGACCCGTACACGAGAGCCGGTTCGCCGCGATCGAGTCGATGCGGATCCACGTGCGCGTGCTCACCCGCGCGGACCTGCCGCTCGTCGAGCGGCTGATCCGGGACGCGGCCGGCTGGGTGTACGTGGACACCCTCGCGGAGAAGATCGCCGGAGTACTCATGCGCCGGACGCCCGCGGACTTCGGCACCGCCGACGCATGGGCCGGCGACCGGGACTTCTGGGTCCGCCGCGCGGCCCTGCTCAGCCTGCTTCCGGGCGTCCGGGCGGGCGATCCCGACCTGGTCCGGTTCGACCGTTACGCGGACGCGATGCTGGACGAACGGGAGTTCTTCATCCGCAAGGCGATCGGCTGGCTGCTCCGGGAGATCTCCAGGCGCGACCCGGCCTACGTGATCGCCTGGACCAACGCACATCGGGCCCGGATGTCCGGGGTGACCTTCCGCGAGGCGGTCCGCCGGCTCCCCGCCGCCGACGCGGACCGGTTGCGGGCGGCCGGTTGATCCGCGCCGGCCGGAGTCGGCGGCAGGGCAGGATGTGCCGATGACGACTCATCTGGTGGCCATGGGCGGCGGCGGTTTCTCGATGAACGAGGGCCCCTCCGCCCTCGACCGATACGTGCTCGGCCTTGCCGGTCGGGCCCACCCCCGTGTGTGCTTCATACCCACCGCCTCCGGCGACTCGGCCGCCTACGTGGACCGCTTCCTCCGCTCGTTCGGCGAACTCGACTGCACGGCGGGCGAGTTGAGCCTATTTCAGCGCACCGGCGTCGATCTCGCGGACGCGCTCGCCGATCAGGACGTGATCTACGTGGGCGGCGGATCCACCGCGAACCTGCTCGCGCTCTGGCGCCTGCACGGTCTCGACGTCGCACTCGCGACCCGGGCCGCCGCGGGCAACCTGGTGGTCTGCGGCCTGAGCGCGGGTGCGCTGTGCTGGTTCGAGGGCGGCATCACCGACTCGTTCGGCCCGCACCTACGCCCGCTCGCGGACGGCCTGGGCTGGGCCGCGGGCAGCGCCTGTCCGCACTACGACGGCGAGGCGGGTCGCCGCCCGGCGTATCACGCGGCCCTCGCGGCAGGCATTCTGCCACCCGGCTACGCGCTGGACGACGGCGCCGCGATCCACCTCGTCGACGGCAAGGTACACGGCTTCGTCGCCGAGCGGGCCGAGGCGCACGCGTACCGGGTCGAGTGCGATATGGACGGCGTACGCGAGTTCCCCCTGCCGATGACCAGGCTGTGACCTGGATACTAACCATTGTTCCGGTACCTGAATTCCAGGTAGGTACTTGAGCGGAATGCAGCGTTGGAGCAGCATCGATACCGCGAGCCGACCACCCGCCGAGGCCCCCTCCGGGCCCAGGCACCCCCAGGCTCCCGGTGTCCGGATACACCGCACGCGTCGTGTCGTGTCGTGCCACACCGTGGCCACATCGCGTCGCACCACGTCGTGTCGCGTCGCGTCCGCGTTCCGGACCATCCCGGCGAGGCCCGAACGTGCCCGGCTCGCGCTCCCACCCCTGCCACGGAACGAGTTCGACATGCCTGCTTCCCCTCACCGGCCCGACACCTCGGTGACCGTCCTCGGCCTGGGTGCGATGGGTACCGCACTGGCCGACGCGCTCCTCTCCGCCGGCCATCCCGTCACGGTCTGGAACCGATCCCCGGCCCGCGCGGACGACCTGGTCGCGCGCGGCGCCGTGCGTGCCGACTCGGCCGCCCGCGCGGTCGCCGCGAGTGCGCTGGTGATCGTATGCGTCACCGACTACGACATCGCGAACACGATCCTGACCGCCGCGAGCACCACCGGCGACGCCGACCCGTGGGCGGGCCGCACCCTGGTCAACCTGACCTCGGACACCCCCGAGCGCGCCCGGGAGGCCGCCGCCTGGGCCGCGAAGCGGGACATCGACTACCTCGACGGCGCGGTCATGGTGCCCACTTCGGTCGTGGGCACCACCAACGGCCTTGTGCTCTACAGCGGTTCCCGCGCCGCATTCGAGGCGCACGAGGCGACGCTGCGGGCGTTCGGCCCCAACACGCCGTTCCTGGGCGAGGATCACGGCCTGGCCGCGGTCTACGACCTCGGCATGCTGGACTTCTTCTACACCGCGATGGCGGGCCTGACCCACGCATTCGGCCTGGTCGGCGCGGACGGTGTATCCGCACGCGAGTTCCTGCCGTTCGCCGACATCATCTTCGGCATCCTGCCGAACATCACGACCGGCATGGCCGCCGCCATCGACGCCCGCACCCACCCCGGCGACCAGGGCAACCTGACCATGGAAGCCGCGGGCATCGACCACATCCTCACCGCCGCCAAGACCCGCGGCCTCGACGTCGGCGTCCTGGAAGCGGTCCGACACCTCACCACCCGCACCATCGCCCGAGGCCACGGAACCAACGGCTTCACCGCCACCATCGAAACAATCCGCAACCCCTGACACCACCACTCACCGGCAGGACCTCGAAGGTCTCACGGCGGAGCAGGATGCGCGCACCGCCGTCCCGTACGACCACCACCCGGGGGCGGCCGACCAGGTTGTACGTGGAGGTCCATGGCCTGCTGACAGGCGCCGGCGGCAGACATCGCGACGAGGTCGCCGGTGCCACCGATGTCACCGTCCGCACCGCCTCGATGCGCACCCCCAGACGCATCCGCAGGCACATCCGCCGGCGAACGCACCGCCCCGACACGGGCCGCCGGCCGTGCGGCCTCGGCGAGCGTGCCCCCGGCCGCGACCGGTACCACCGCCACCCCCGGCACATCCGACGCACCCGATCCCCCCGGCACAGCGGCCCCGCACCCCGCACCCATCAACGCCTCCCGCCGCACCGGCGGCGCCGAGAGCCCCGGGTCGACCAGCATGCGTTCGCCGCCGACCTCGTCCACGAGCGTGCGAACCGCGCCCGCCCCGAGTCGGATCCACTCCTGCTCGACGCCCAGCACCGCGCGCAACCGCGCCACCGACGTGAACGCGACCACGACCCGGACGCCCAGGGGATCCCGGCACAGCCGGACCACCCGAGCCCCGTCCACCGACCGCACCGGCACGATCAATACGCGCCGGGCGGTGGTCGTAGTGGCGGGTTCCTCATCGGTGATCAACACATCCGACACGACAGCCTCCGAAGTCCGGCTCCGCAGCCAACCGCGAGCCCCACTTCAGACGCTACGACGCCCCAGACCGGGCGCCCCCGCCCCTACCGCGCCCTTGACCATCCCCACCCCGTTGTTGACGCCCCCCTGACGCCTTCGAGCAAAACGCGGGAAATCCCCGCAGGTCGGCGTCCGTCCGGGCAGCCGGCCGGGCTGGCGAGCGGATGAACGCCCGGGCGGGCCGGTGGGCGGGTGAGCACCCGGGACGGGCGGGTCTGTCGAGTCAGCGCCCGGGCGGGTGGACTGCCGGACGGGTCAACGCCGGGGGCGGGGCCAGGGGCGGGGCCGAGGGCGAGCCAATGCCGGGCGGGCCAACGCCGGGCGGGCAGCCCTTGGGCGGGTGGCCTGCCGGGCTGGTGCGCCCTGAGCAGGCAGTTTGCCAATCAGGTAGGGGCAGGCGATGCGCCGCGGGTCGCGGGCAGTCGCACTTGCCAGACGGCAGATTCCGGAGGCCGGATGCCGGACTGCGAACGAAACCCGCCCTCCCCCGGCGACCTACGCCGTCCCCGCTCCCACCCACGTCCAACTCGTCGTCGCCACCAACGGATCCCCCGGCCGCACCAGTTGCTGCGGCGGGCCGACGAGGCCGTTCGGTGGGCCGGTTTGCGGCTCCACGCACACGTGCTCGGGGGGCAGGTCGTATACCACCGTGTAGTCGCAGTCCGAGGTCATCCGCAGCCGCAACGCACCCGGCCACACCAGCGTCGCGTCCACCCCGCCGGGGGTCCCGTAGCAGTCGTCCCGAGGCCCCGGCAGCGGGGGTATCCGGCGTCCCGTCGGCAGGTAGTCGGCGCCGCGCTCCTCCTGCCACGCGGGCGTGAAGGACAGCTCCAGCTCACCACCGACCGCCAACTGCCGCCGGAACCACGGGTGCCACCCGGCCTGCGCGGGGAAGGTCGCATCCTCCGACTCGATCCGCAACACCGTGATCAGCCCGTCGGGTATCAAGGTGAAGGTCTGCTCGACTCGCCCCGCGAACGGCCACGGGTCGGTCAGCACGAACTCGAAAGCCGCCGAAGTCGCGTCCCCGTCCACCTGCTTCCAGGACCCCCGATAGCCGAGCCCGTGCAGCGCGTGCGGCGCCGCGTCTGCCGGGAACTCGTGGACCGCGCCGTCGAATTCGAACCGGGCGCCACCCATCCGCCCCACCCACGGCACCATCGGGTAGCTGCCCCACTCGGCCGGCCGCTCGCCCTCGGTCCGCAACAGTTCCAGCCCTTGCACCCGCAGCGAGCCGAGCCGGCACCCGGCGTCCGGCAGAATCCGCGCCTCGGCACCTTCGGAACGCAACCACACTTCGCCGTCGATCATGGTCGCAGATTACGCGTAGCGTTCCCGAAGCTGCTTCTTGAGCACCTTTCCGGACGGATTCCGCGGCAGCTCGGAGACGATCTCGATACGCTCCGGAAACTTCTGCCGCATCACTTCCCGAGTGTCCAGGAAATCCCGCACCGTACCCACATCCGGCAAAATCGCCGGATCCGTCGGCACGATCACCGCGCACACCAATTCACCCCGTTCGGCGTCGGGCAGGCCGATCACGGTGACCTCCGCAATGGCCGGGTGTGCGTCGAGCAGGTCCTCGACCTCCTTGGCGCTGATCGTCTCGCCCTTGCGCAGGATGACGTCCTTGAGCCGCCCGGTGATGTACACGTTGCCCTGCTCGTCCACCCGGCCCAGGTCGCCCGTGCGCACCCGCCCGACCTCGTCGAACGCCTCGGCGTCCAGCCTCTTGTCCACATAGCCGCGCATCACCTGCGGCCCGCGCACCCGCAACTCGCCCTCCGCGCCCACCGGCACCGCCGCGCCGTCCGGTCCGACCACGGTGACCTCCACCCCGCGGGTGGGCCGGCCCTCGGCCCGGGCCAGCGCGTCGTCCGGGTCGTCCGGGCCCGCCATGGTCAGGATCGGCGCCTCGGTCATCCCCCATCCGGCCAGGATGCCCACGCCGCCCAGTTCGTTCTTGATCTCGTGGTGCAGCCCCGGCGGCTTGGGCGCGCCGCCGCCCGGGCAACTGCGCAGTTCCGGAAACAGCGGGTCGCCGGCCGGCCGGCGGCGCTGCGCGGCCAGCCATGCCTGGTGGAAGACGGTGCCCGCGCCGGCCAGCGTGACCCGCTCGCGGCGCAGCAGTTCGGGCGTCTCCTCGGGGTGGAATGCCTCGGTCAGGATCATCGTGACGCCGTGGGTGAGCGCCGCGGTCAGCCACGTCGTACAGCCGCCGATGTGCGCGAACGGGAAGACCAGGGCGACCCGGTCCCGCTCGTTCGCGCCGATCCGGTCCGCCATGCCGACGCCCGCGGCCATGATCGTCGCGTCGGTGTGCCGGGCGCCCTTGGGGTCGGCGGTGGTTCCGGAGGTGTAGAAGTACCAGCGCACCGGGGCGTCCTCGGGCGTGCCGGGCACGGTCGGCGGAGGCGGCAGTACGGCCGGGTCGCCGGTGGGCAGCGGTTCGTCCAGGACGAGCAGTTCCAGGCCCGGGACCCGGTCGCGCACCCGGCGGGCCAGTTCCGGGTAGTCGTAGCCGCGCCACACCGGCGGCACGATCAGCATCGAGGCGCCGGTCTGCCGGGTGACGAAGACGAGTTCGCGTTCGCGCTGGACGGGCATCACCGGGTTCTGGATCACGCCGAGCCGGGACAGCGCTCCGACCAGGACGACGGATTCGAGCCGGGTGGGCAACTGCCAGGTGACCGTGTCGCCGGCGCCGAGGCCCTGGGTGTGCAGGAACGCCGCGGTGGCCTCGGCCGCGTCGTGGAACTCGCGGTGGGTCAACCGTCGGCCGCGCTCGTCGACCAGCAGCTCACCGTCGGGCGACCGGGCCGCCCGCGCCTCGATGGCCGCCCAGAGGCTCGTATGTGTCACCGTCGTGCCCTCCTCGCCCCGCCCGTCCCGAATACCTATCAGGAACGGTCGCGACCCGACAGAGCACCGACACCGGGCCCGGCCGCGGCCCGCACTCCGACCCGCGCGCCCGCCCGACACGCACACCGGTTCGACCGCTCACGGTTTCCCCGGCCGAGACGGATACTCGCACGGGCCTCACAGGCCTCATGGATCACACAAATCGCGTAGGCCGCACAAGTCACACAGGCTGCGCAGGTCTCACAGGCCCGCGGGCCCGCAGGCCTCACAAGTACAGAAAATGCGGCGAAACCACGATCGCCGAAGGCACCAGCAGCGCCGCCGCGGTCAGCAGCCGCAGCCCGGCGGAGGCAACCGGAGCGCCCACCCGGACGCCGGCGACGGCCACCTCGGGGTGTGCGGTCGCCTGCACCTGATGCACCGTGAGCTCCTCCTGGCGCTGTTGCGGCCACGCGAAGCACGGACAGAACGGCCCGCCCGCCTGCCCGGGCCCGGACAGCTTGACGATCGCCCGGCGCAGATTGACCCGGGCGATCGAGCCGCGCACGTCCGCGTCCGCGGCCTTCTCCGACAGTTCCGCCGCGTGGTCGGCCCACTCACCGAAGAACCGCAGCGTCGGGTAGGCGTCGGCCAGCGTCTCGGCACAGACCATCCACTGTGCGTCGCGCCGGCGCAGGTGCCCCGCCATGTGGGTGAGCACCGCGTTCAGCTCCTCCGGGCGAAGCAGGTCCAGGGCCCGCGTGGTGGCCTCCACGCGCGGCGGTCGGGACGGCAGCAGCACCAGGCGCGGCGCCTCGTCCTCGACGATCACCAGACGCGGTCGACCGCCGGCCTCCTCGTCCAGGAGCGGTGCGCAGTTCTCCAGCCGGTCCAATTGCACGCGCAGCGCCCGTCGGTAGTCGCGGGTGGCGCCCGCGCCCCGGCGCCAGCCGAGTGCGAGGACCACCAGCGCCAGCACGGCGACCACGATCTGCACGACCAGCGGCACGTGCGGCATGCCGATGCGCGGGTCGAAGCCGGCCGCCCGCATCGGGGCGATCCACAGGTCGGGCGTATAGACCGGCACGGCCAGCGCGAACGAGGCGAGTACACCGCCGGCGGCGGCCCGCCAGGCGCGTTGCACGTGACGCGGGCTGAAGCCGCTGCGTTCGGCCCGGCGCAGGACGCGGGGGGCGGTCACCAGGATGGCCGCCGCGAAAGCCGTCAGCACAAGTCCGTACAACACGTCCTCGCCGCCCCTTTCTGGCCTCGTCACCGCCGTGCCCGTTCGGCCCTGCAACGGTTCTAGGCGCCAAGTGGTTTCCGCGTCCAGGAGACAGGCCACATCGGGCGGGTGATTTATTCGGCGGATACCAACCACCCGGTGGTATTGCGGACCCGATGCGAACCCGGATCGAATCGGTGTGGAAACCGAATCGAATTGCATCGTCCCATCTCCACGCGCGTAATTTCGAACCCTTGGGAGTGCCTTCATGCACGAGATCTCACGTTCTGCTGTGATCGCTGCCACACCGGACAAGGTCTGGGCGGTAATCGGCGACTTCGGCGCCCTGGGCGACTGGCACCCGGTGGTGCCGCCCAGCACGATCGAGGGCGGCGGCGACGCCAACACCCCGGGCGCGGTGCGGGCGTTCGCAATCGACGGTGACGTGGTCTCGCGCGAGGAACTGCTCGGCCACGACGCGGACGCGCACCGGATGACATATCGCCTGATCCAGGCGCCGTTGGCGGTGAGCGACTACGTCGGCTCCCTGGTGGTGCACCCGCACCCGGACGGCAGCGAAGTGATCTGGTCGGCCACCTACGAGGCCGACGACGACCTGGTGGAGACCATCGACGCGGTGTTCGCCGACGGCACCTACGGCGCGGGTCTGACCGCCCTGCAGGAGCGCTTCGCGTAGGGCCCGCCCCGGCGCATCCCGGCGGGTCCACGTCCGGCAAGTCCGGACGGGCCCACGTCCCGGTGGATGGCGGGCCCGTCCCGGCGGGCCCGCCTCCCGGCGGATGCGACCCCGCTCCGGCCGACGCAGCTCCCGGCAGCTCCCGCCCGGTCCCGGACGGTCTCGGCCGGCCCACCGGGCTCCCTCGGACCAGGCCCGTCCCACCCGCCGTGCTCCGCCCCGCCCGCGTCGCCCCGCTCCGGTGATACCCGTCGGCCCCGGCGCCCGGACCCGCCCGGGACGACCCCCTGGGCGCCCCGACCCGAACGTCGGGAGCGCCCGAGCAGGCGTCACATCCGAGCCTGGCCCACCACCCGCACCCCCTCGTCCGCCGCGCGCCAGGCGATCCGCAGGCATCCGCTTTCGTCGAGCACCGGCACCGGCACCGGTTCCGGCACCCGCACCGGGCCGCTCGCCGAGTCCGCGGCGAGCGAGACGAACTCGTTCCACTCGTCGCCCTCCGGCCCGGTCTGATCGCTGACCCACAACCGGCCGTCCGCGCCGCCGACGACGACCACGACCCGACCGTCACCCGCGCCGATCGCCCGCACCCCGCCGACGTCCCCATCGGTCCCGCCGACCCCACCGGGCAGCGGCTCGGGCTCGCTCCAGCCGTCCTTGCCCCGGGTCGAGGCCCACAGCGCTCCGTCGTTGCCGAGGGCCACAACCTGCACGCGCCCGTCCGCACGCACCGCGAGGGTCGGCGCGCGGTCCCCCATCGCGCCGTCGAAGGCGTGCTCGAAGTCCTCCCAGTAGCCGTCCGGCCCCTGTTGCCGGATCGACCACACCCGGCCCGACGTGGTCACGTGCACGACCACCTGCCGCCCCTCGCCGTCCCGGACGCCGGCGATCCCGGCGATCGAGTCGCCACCGAGGCGTTCGGCACCGGACCAGCGGCCTTCCGGGTCGGCGGTGTCCGACCACACGTGCCACAACGCGCCGTCGGTGCCCTCGTAGAAGACCTCCGGCCGACCCGACGCACCGAAACCGACGATCGGATCACCGACCAGATTGTCCGCGAGGGTTTGGCCAGCGAGCCAGGTCACGTCGTCGGCGGCCCGGCGCAGCAGGCGCAGCGCGTGTTCCTCGGCGCGGAAGAAGACCATGATCCGTCCGTCGAGGGAACGGGCCGCGACCGGAGCGCCGTCGATCGGCTCCCCCAGGTCGACCCACGGCGTCCACTCCCCGTCCGGCTGCTCGGTGCGCGACCACACGTGGTGCCCACCGGCGTCGTGCCCGAAGACCGAGGCCCGCCCGTGTCGATCGATCGCCATGCCGGGAAGCCCCACGGTCGTGCCGCCGAGATCGGTCGGCGCGGCCCAACTCGCCGGCCGGGCCACCGGCAGCGCCCCCGCCGACCCGACGAACGCCTGCCGAAACGAACCCCGCCCGAGCGCCACCACGGACGGCACCGCGTCGCCCGCCCCAACACCGGCCTCGTCGCCGGCCGTAACCCCGGCCCCGTCGCCGACCGCATCGCCGCTCCCATCGCCGGCCGTAACGTCGGCGGCATCGACGACCCCGCCGCCGGCCGCATCCCCAGTCGTGTCACCGGCCGTATCACCGCCCACGTCACCGGCCATTTCGCCCGCCGAATCGACGATCGACACAACCACACCATCTCCCGCCGCCGTGCCGATCACCACCGCCCGGGTTCCCCCCGAAGTGACCTCGACCGCACCGGCGTTCGGCGTGTCCACGCTGCCGATCACCGCGCGCGCGAGCGGGTCCACGATCCACAGGTCGCGGGCATCGCCGGGCACCACGTACAGCCGGGAGCCGTCCGGTGCGACCGCGACGTCGGTGGCGCCGCCGTCGATCGCGATCGTGCCGAGGGAGCCCAGCGTGGCCGCGTCCAGGATGTGCACGCCGGCCGCGCCGGCGACGTACAGGGCCGCGCCGTCCGGCGAGCACGCCACGCCCCGAGGCGCCCTGGTCGTGCCGACGACCGTGGCGCCGGTAGCGAGATCCAGCCCGGCAATCGAATCCGTGTCGCACATGCCCAGATAAAGCCTGCCCCCACCGGGAGCCACCGCCACCGACGTCACCCGAGCCCCCGGAGCCGCCGGAGCCGAGGGAGCCACCGAAGCGGGCAACGGATGACTGCGCACCACCGTGTTCAACGTGGGACTGAGCACCTCGACCGTGTTCGACCCGGAGCCCTGGTCGTCGTCGGCCGGATGGGACACGAAGTAGACGGCACTCCCGTCCGGTGCCACGACCGGCAGGTGCGGGCGATCCGCGGCGATCCGGCCCAGCACCACCGGCATCTCGGTATCGATCACGGTGATCACGCCGTGCTCCGGGGAGGTGACGTACACGGATCCGCCCGGGACCGCGGCCACCCCGTGTGCGCCGGGCACGTCGATGGTCGCGAGTGCCGTGCCGGTGACCACGTCCAGGACGGTGACCGTGTCGGATCGGTGGTCGGTGACGTACGACTTGAGCGTCGCGAACGGCGGCGGTCCGCCGGGTATCGCGATCGAGTGGGCCATGGCATGCCTCCGCAGGCGTCGTGGCGGTCCATCGGGTACGTGCTGCCGGCGCTCGGGACAGACCAACAGCCCGCGGACGCACTGTCAATGGACCGCCACCGACAGCGACCTCGATCGGCCGCGCGTATCGCATGGTGAGACGATCGCCGTATGCTTCGGCCACCCCGAACCGATCTTGAGGTAACCATGCATCGCAGCGACACGGACCACGCCGCGGCCGCGCTCGGCATCGACCTGCCCGTCCTGGAGGCGGTCCAGCGCCGGATCCTGTGGCTCGCCACGCGCATCGTCGACTCCGCCAACCACGACCGGCCGAACGCGGACGGCATCAAGGTCGGCGGCCACCAGGCGTCCTCCGCGTCGCTGGTGTCCGCGATGACCGCGCTGTGGTTCGCGCACCTCGACGGCCCGGACCGGATCAGCGTCAAGCCGCACGCGTCGCCGGTCTTCCACGCGATCCAGTACCTGCTCGGCAATCTGGACCGGTCCTACCTGACCACGCTGCGCGCCAAGGGCGGGCTCCAGTCGTACCCCTCCCGGACCAAGGACCCGGACCGCGAGTGGGTGGACTTCTCCACCGGCTCGGTCGGCCTGGGCGCGGCGGCCCCGCTGTTCGGCGCGGCCACCCGACGCTACGTGGACGCGCACTTCGGAGCCCGCCCCGCGTCCCGCTTCGTCGCCCTCCTCGGCGATGCCGAGCTGGACGAGGGCAACATCTGGGAGGCCATCGCGGACCCGGCCACCCAGGGCCTGGGCAACGTGATGTGGCTGGTCGACTTCAACCGGCAGTCGCTGGACCGGGTGGTGCCCGGGGTGCGGATCGACCAGTGGCGCGGCCAGTTCGAGGCGGCCGGCTGGCACGTGGTCGAGGTCAAGTACGGCCGCCGGCTCCAGGCCGCGTTCGAGCGGCCCGGCGGCGCGGCGCTCAAGGCGTGGATCGACGCGATGCCCAACGAGCAGTACCAGGCCCTGTTCGGCCTCGCCGACAAGGACGTGCGCGCGCACTTCCTGGACGGCGCCCCGGCCGACGTCGCGGACACCGTCGCGGATGTGCCCGACGCCGAACTGCACGCGCTGGTCACCGACCTCGGCGGGCACGACATCGCCGCGCTGCTGGACGCCTACCGGCGCTGCGACGAGGTCACCGACCGGCCCAGCGTGGTCTTCGCCTACACCGTCAAGGGCTGGGGCCTGCCCATCGCGGGCAACCCGCGCAACCACTCGGCGCTGCTGAGCACCGATCAGGTCGCCACGCTGCGCGCCGGGTTCGGGCTGACCGAGCGCACCGAGTGGGACCGCTTCGACGCCGCCACCCCCGAGGGCATCCTGGCCGGGCAGCGCCGCGAACACCTGGCCCGCGCGCCCAAGCCGGGCCCGCTCGGCGTCCCGGTCGCCGCCGCCACCGGTCAGCGGATGACCAAGCCGGTCTCCACCCAGGAGACCTTCGGCCGGGTCCTGGTCGACCTCTCCCGCGACCCGGCGTTGGCGCCCTACCTGGTGACCACCGCACCCGACGTGGCCACCTCCACGAACCTGGCCGGCTTCATCAACCGCACCGGCGTCTTCGCCCCCACCGATCGCCGCGCGTGGTCCGGCGAGGGCGCGCTGAAGTGGATCGAGGGCCCGAGCGGGCAGCACATCGAACTGGGCATCTCCGAGATGAACCTGTTCCTGCTGCTCGAACAGCTCGGCCTGGCAGGCGACTTGTCCGGGCAGCCGCTGATCCCGATCGGCACCGTCTACGACCCGTTCGTGTGCCGCGGCCTGGACGCGTTCATCCACGCCGTCTACTCCGGCTCGCGGTTCATCGTGGCCGGCACCCCCTCCGGCGTCACGCTCGCCCCCGAGGGCGGCGCGCACCAGTCCACGATCACCGCGTCGATCGGGCTCGAACTGCCCGGCACCACGCTGATCGAGCCCGCGTACGGGACCGCGCTGGACTGGCTGCTGTGCGACGCGGTGGGCCGGATCGCCGGCGGCCCGGACCACGGCGTCGAACCGGACAACGGCGCCTACTACTTCCGGCTCACCACCCGGCCGATCGACCAGGCGCCGTTCGAGGCCGCCCGGACCCGACTCGGCGACGCGCTGCTGCGCCGCCAGGTGCTCGCGGGGGCGTATCGGCTTCTGGAGGCGCCCGATCTGCCGGGCGCGCCGAGCGTGTACCTGGCCGCCTCCGGCGCGGTGTTGCCCGAGGTACTGACCGCCGCGCACGAGCTGCGCGACGAGGGCATCGCCGCGCACGTGGTGGACATCACCTCGGCCGACCGGCTCTACGGCGCCTGGCAGCGCACCCTGCGTCAGGGAGTGCGCACCGCGACCACGCCGTCCGCGCCGGGGGCGCTGCGCACCGCGTTCCCGCATCGGGCGCCGGTGGTCACCGTGCACGACTCGTCCTCGCACACGCTCGCCTGGCTCGGTTCGGCGCTCGGCGTGCCGAGCGTGCCGCTGGGCGTGGACCAGTTCGGCCAGACCGGCCGGATCGAGGACCTGTACGAACTGCACGACCTGCTGCCCGGTTCGATCGTCAACGCGGCGCTGGCCGCGCTCTCGCTCGCCTGACCGGACCCTCACCCGACCGAACCGCCGCCCGACCCCCGCCCGACCGAACCGCCGCCAACCGCCGCCGGCCGCCGACCCGGGGCCGGCGGCCGCCCCGGCACGCCCCGGCTCGCTCACGCGTACGGTATGCCTGCTGACGGAGCGTCCGACGATTCGAGGAGCTGTGCATGCGTCACGGGGGCATGGGACGACGGTGGAGCACCCGGGCGGCGGCGGGCCTGACCGCCGCCGTCGTCCTGACGGGGTGCTCGTCCGACTCAGGCGACAAGAACGACAAGGGCGACAAGGACAGGAAGGCGGGCGGCACGGGGGCGCCGACCGGCGGCGCCGCGGCGCCCGGCGGGAAGGGCGACCAGGACCCGAAGGCGGTCTGGGCCGCGCTGCTGGCCGCGACCACCACGCAGCAGGTGGTCGAGTACCGCGGGGTGCGGACCTCGACCGGTGACACCGCCAAGGAGCAGACGGTCCGCGAGGACCTGTGGTCCTGGTACGACGCCGCCGGCAAGGCGGCTTTCACCGACCGCGCGTACCAGGTCGCCGCGGGCGCGCCGGTCAAGCGCGCCTCGTGCGAGGCGGGCCGGGAGTGGAGCTACAACAACGCGCTCAAGCAGTGGACGGACACCAAGCGGCCGTGCGTCGTGGACATGGCCCGCGAGGGCAAGTACGTCGGCGACGGCATCCTGCCGACCGGGCTTACCGTCGAGCAGGCCAAGACCTTCGCCGGCCAACTCGACGCCACGCCGGGCTGGTTGACTCCCTCGGCGGTGGAACCGGCGCAGCAGAACGGCAAGTCCTACCTGCGGCTGACCGTGGACCTCAAGCCGCAGCCGAGCGGCTCCGGTTCGAGTGTGAACACCGATCTGCTCCTCAAGGCGTTCCGCGCCACCGTCGCCGACTTCACCAAGGGGCCCTACCAGATCGAGAACTTCGGCCAACAGAGCGGTTCGCCGGTGCGCGCGGTGTTCTGGCTCGACCCGGCCACGCACCTGCCCGCGTATTCGGAGGTGAGCACGACCGTGGTGGACAAGGGCGTGGCCACCGGCGCGGTTCGGCATCTGCGCACGGAGTACCTCTTCGGCGCGCCGGCGCCCAGGCCGGATCGCGGCACGCTGGTCCCGGTGCCCGCCCCGAGTTGGCCGGAGCAGGGCACGAAGCCGCCGCAGGTCTGAGCGCCGGGCACGACGCGCGAAGGGCGGGTCCGGGGTCCGGACCCGCCCTTCGCGGTGTGCTCAGCGTGCGGCGAGCGCCGCGAGCGGTTCCCGAACCGGGTCGAGCACCGCGCTCAGCCACGCGGTGTGTTCGTGTGCGGCCAGCCACGCGTCCAGCTCGGCCAGCGGCACGTACGCGACGTCGTCGACCTCCTCCGGGTTGAGCCCGAGGTCGTCACCGGCCAGGCCGACGAAGAGGTGGTTGAACTCCTTCTCGACCAGGCCGGAGACCTCGTCGGTGACGTCGTAGGTCACCAGGCCGGCCGATTCGAGCACGGTGGGCTTGACGCCCAGCTCCTCGGTCAGTCTGCGCAGCACCGCCTCCTTGGGTTCCTCGCCCGGGAAGGGGTGGCTGCAACACGTGTTGGACCATCGGCCCGGCGAGTGATACTTCGTCAACGCCCGACGCTGCATCAACACCCGGCCCTCGTCGTCGAGGAGGAAGACCGAGAACGCGCGGTGCAGTCGGCCCGGCGGCTGATGAGCCTCCAGTTTCTCCGCGAGGCCGATCGTGTTCCCTTGTGGGTCCACCAACTCGACCATGACCCGACCGTCCGGCTGCTCCTGCGCCATGTGCTCTCCCTGCTGTTTCGGCCTTGCCTGCACAGTATCCGGCGGGCGAGTCACGGGTCCGCGATACCGCGCCGACGCCCGCCCCATCGTTGTCCGGCCCACTACATCGTTGTCTGTACGGCGGAATCCCACCTGCCGACGATCCCCCGGCGGCCTGCGCGGGACAGGCTGGTGGAGTCCGCTCGCCGGCGCCCTCGTCCCACCGGGGCGACCGGCCGGGCACCCACTCCCGCTCCCACTCCCGAGGAGGAGATCGCCGTGGTCGTCGCCATGATCGTGGCCTGCGAGGTTGGCTTTTGGGTGTTGATCGCCCTGGGCCTGCTGAGCCGCTACGCACTGCGTCGCCGCCGGCTGAGCAACGTGTTCCTGTACGGCACGCCGCTGCTGGAGGTGATCCTGCTCGTGGTCGCCGTGGTGGACCTGCGCGGCGGCGCCACCGCCGGAGCGCGGCACGGGATCGCCGCGTTGTACATCGGGACCACCGTGATGTTCGGCCACCGGGCGATCCGGTGGGTGGACCAGCGGGTGGGCTATCACTTCCTCGGCGGACCGCTGCCGTGGCGGCCGCCGCGGCGCGGCGTGGACCGGGTCCGCTACGAGGCGATCGAGTTCGCCCGCACGCTGGGCGCGATGGCGATCGCCGGTGCGCTGCTGGGCCTGCTGATCCTGATCACCGGGGACGCGGAGCGGACCGAGGCGCTGACCGGATTCTTCGGCGCACTCGGCGCGATCACCGCGATCTCCCTGGTGATCTCGGTGGTGGGTGTGTTCGAGGCCTTCGGCAAGCCGCCCAAGCCCAAGCCCGCGCCGCGCAGGCTGCGCGATCGCGTACACGCCTGACCCGCCCGGCGCCCGGGTCCCGGGGTCGGCCCGGATGCCGTCCCGCAGCCCGGCCCGGGTCCCGGACAGGCCTCGGCCCCGGAACACGTGGGAGGTGTTCCGGGGCCGAGGCGCAAACGGTGGTGGGCGTTCAGCCCATCATCGCACCGGCCATGTTCGCCGCACCGGCGAGGAAGTCGGCCGGCGCCGCGGAGTCGCCGCCCCGGGCGTGGTGCGACTGCTGCTCCGGGCCGCAGTCGTCGCTCGGCGCGTGGTGCGGCGGCGGCGGGAGCTCGGGCGGACAGTCGTCGACCGGCGGGGCCGGCGGCGGGCAGTCGTCGACCGGGGGAGCGTGGTGCGGCGGCGTGTGGTTGCCCGGGTGCCCGGTGGGCATCGGGGTGACGTGGTCGCTACCGTCGGCGTTGATGCAGGTGTTGCCGAAGGTCGGGTTCAGCGCCGCGATGATGTTGACGCTGTTGCCGCACACGTTGACCGGAATGTGCACCGGCACCTGGATGTTGTTGCCGGAGAGCACGCCGGGCGAGTCCACGGCGGCGCCGTCCGCCTCGGCCGACGCGAACGCCTGGCCCCCCATCGCAACCGAACCGCCGAGAATGGCGGCGGTGACGACCGCACCCTTGGTGAGCTTGTTCACTGGTAGTTATTCCCATCGATCGATAGACGGTGGAACCGAAGTTCCGGGACGTCCAACGCCCGAGGGGGCGGACCGGTGACGGGGGGCGCGCGAACTTCCCCCGTAAGTAGCAACCCGCGTGTGACGAGACGTCAGACCGCGCTACCGACGGGGGAATCCGGGCACTGCACGCAATCGGCTCAACGAGCCGGGTGTCGCTCGATCACGCGCGGGCGATTGCCTCGTGATGGTGAATCACCTCGGCGACCAGGAAGTTGAGGAACTTCTCCGCGAAATCGGGGTCCAGCTTGGCGCTCTCGGCCAGTGCGCGCAGGCGGCGGATCTGCACCGCCTCGCGGGCCGGATCGGCCGGCGGCAGCTTGTGCTCGGCCTTGAGCACGCCCACCCGCTTGGTGCACTTGAACCGTTCGGCCAGCAAATGGATCAGGGCGGCGTCGATGTTGTCGATGCTGTCCCGCAGGTCGAGCAGCTCGGCGGGCTTGCCGGGCGCCTCGCCCGACGTTTCGTCAGTGGTTCCGTTGGCCATAACGGGTGACCCTACCCGGCGACGTCACACCGGCGAACGGACGGCGTTCCGGAGTCGGGCGCGAGATCCCCGAGGCGCTCGCCGTCGTCGCCTCATCGCGTGATCGGAGGAAATATCACCACCTGTCATCTCTCGTTCTGCCAGGTGTCACATCGCCACCTGCGGGGGACCCTCTGAGTACGGTCCGCGCCGTCGGCTGTCCCTGCCCCGGCGCAACGACCGTTCGGCGGTGCTCAAGGGGATGCGGCCGGGGCTGCAGTAGGGGGCGAGCGACATGATGGAGGAAGTGCGTCTGACGCCGAGCGAGCGGCGGATGCTGGAGGAGATCGAGTACGAACTGCGCAAGGACCAGGAACTGGATCTCGCGCTGCGTACCATGCGCCCCTCCCGCAACCGCCGACGGACCGGCGCGCGCGGCCGTGTCGTTCCGGGCGCGGGCTCGATGCCGGCCTCGAAGCGGGCCCGCCGCAGGCTGCGTCGACCCACGCTCTCCGGCACGTGGCACGTGCTGCTGGTGGTGGTGCTGTTCGCGGCGGTCTTCGCGGCCCTGGCCACCACGTCCGGCGTCTACCTGCTGGTGATCGCGTTCGCGCTGATCATCATGGGCTGCACCACCACGCTGGTCTGGCTGTGCGTGACCTTCCTGTTGCGGCGCGGCGGCAAGACCTGACCGCACATCGTTCGACGCGGGCCCCGATCACGGCGCCGGTCGGCGGGCCCGGTGGTTGCGGCTGCCGGTCACCCGGCTGAGCCCGCGCCCGCGTGCCGCGACCATCAGCGTGCCCGCCGGGGCCGCGACGCCGAGCATCAGGGCCGCGTCCAGCGCGCCCATGCCCCCCTGGCCGATCGAGTAGAACACCAGCGCCAGCGCCGCGAACATGCACATCAGCACCGCGGCGGTCATCCGCTCGGCGCGGCGCCCTCGGGTGAGCAGCCACAGGCAACCGACCAGACCGACGCACAGCGTGACCAATGCGGCGATAGCGGTGGTGGTCATCGCGCCTCCTCGTCGTGCTGCCTGCGACCCCGGACGGGCCCTGTCCGACCGATTACCCCAGGTGATCGCGTCGAAGCCGCAATCCCACCGGAATCGAATCCTAACCGGCACCTACCCCCACCGGGTATACGATCGGCGACGTGACACCCACCGCACCCCCCTGCGGGGGCCTCGCCCGGCTGGATCTGCTCAGGCGCCTGGGCGCCGCGACCGTGCGGGTGACGCTCGCCGTCGAGCGCTGCCGCCGCACCTGCCCCCGCCACCCTGCGTGATGTCGCCGTGACGGTCGCGTCGAAAGCGGGAAACGACCGCGCGGTCCGCTCCGGGCGGCATCGCCTCCGGCGACAACGGCCGGCCGCCGCGGGCCGGCCGCCGCACCGCGGCGGGCTCCGACCAAGTGTTCGCATCCGGGCGGGAGTTCGATCTCGGCCGGGGATTCCGACCCCGGCCGGCGGTTCGGCTGCGATCGACGATCGGGCTCCGATCGCGGTGTCAGCTCCGATCGGGCGTGAAGAACGGCAACACCCGCTCCTCGCCCGTCGGCCGCAGATCCACCCGTACCCGCATGCCCGAGTGGATCTCGGTCGGTTCCACCTCGACCAGATTGGTGAGCATGCGATAGCCCTCGTCCAGGTCCACGATCGCCACCGCGTACGGGTCGCCGACTTCGCGCGCGGCGGGCCGGCGCACCACGGTCCAGCTGTACACACTGCCGCGCCCGGCGCTGGTGGCCCACTGCAACGCGCGCGACGAGCAGCCGCGGCACATCTCGGTGGGGGCGAAGTTCGCCGTCTCGCACGCGCTGCAGCGCTGATAGCGCAACTCCCCCGATTCCGGGGGCACCCGCATCGAGGCGGCGGGGGTCACGGGTACACCGATCTGCGGTCCCAACACGGGTGTCACGGCCTTTCCGTTCGGTCGTACTTGCTCCGGCCCGTCGATGTTCGAAACGAGCGTCGCTGCATGCTCGCGCACCAAGCACGCGGTTGCCGAATCGGCCGCGTCTCGGTTCCCGTTCGCCGATCACACCCCCCGTGGGGAGGACGTCGACAGGACTTCTCGGCCAAGTCGGGGACAGGGCTTGCGTGATTGGCGCAGGATGGGTAGCGCAAGTGATCCGCCACGGCGCGTAATCGTTCCGCGCGGGCTCGGGGTGGGGACGCACGGCAGAGAGGTTGCGCGATGAGGGCACCACGCATGGCACCGCGCCCGGGTGACCTGGGGCGCGAGAACACACCCGACCCCGTTGTCCGGACGGAGCCCATGCCTCTCGTCGAGCGCGATTTCATCCAACGCGAACTGCGCGAACATCTGGCCGCGGTCCGCGACACCGGCGAGGGCCGGGTCGCGGTGGTCACCGGCCAGGCGGGCATGGGCAAGTCCGCCGTACTCGAATGGGCCCGGCACACGGCCGAGTCCGAGGGCTTCACCTCGCTCCACGTGATCGGCTACGACCTGGAGAAGGTCCGGGTCTACGGTCTGGTGAAACGGCTGTTCAAGGACCTGTCCACGCTCGCCCCCGAGGCCCGGAAGGAACGGCTCGGCGAGTGGCACGGCATCCTCGGGCCGATCTTCGGCGGTCCGCGCCAACCCGGGGAGGCGCCGGACACAGAGGATGTGCTGTCCGCCCTCGACGCCGTCGTCCGCGGCTACGTGCGGGAGCGTGCGCCGCTGATCATGGTCATCGACGACGCGCATTGGGGCGACCCCCCGTCGATGGAGTGGCTTGCCCAATTCACCATCAAGGTGCGCGATTTCCCGATCCTGATCGTGGTGTCCTACCGCCCGGACGAGTACGTCCCCGCTCTGGAGCCATCGCTGCGCACGCTCGACCACGTCGCCGGTCGAACGGCGACCAGATTGACGGCGTTGGGCCTCGAGAGCACCGCGGCGGTCGTCCGGCACCGTTTCCCCGACCGGCCGGTCGACGACGCGTTCGCCGAGCACTGCCATCACTGCTGCGGCGGAGAGCCGCAGACTCTGCGGGAACTGCTGCGGTTCGTCGAGGCGTCCCGGATCGAGCCGCTCGCGTCCTCGCTGCCCCGGCACGGCGTCGCGATGGAGCAGCACGCGGCCCTCGCGTACGTCGACAAGCACTTCAAGAAGCGATTCTCCCGGCTCGCGCCGGACTCCCGCCGGCTGGCGCTGGCCGCCGCGATCCTGACGCCGCACGTGACGATCGGTCGCGCTTCCCGGCTCACCGGGTTGACCCCGGAAGCGATCATCGCCGCCGCCGAGGACCTGTACCGGCAGGAGATCCTCACGTCGGTCGACGACCCGCGCTCGAACTGGGGTTTCACCCACCCGCTGGTCCGACTCGCGGTCTACCGCCATTGCTTCGAGGCGAACGAGCGCAGTGCGATGCACCACGAGGCGGCCCGACTGTTGCGCGCGGACCGCTTCTCCGCGCAGACCGCGGCGACACACGCGTTGAAGGTGTTCGGCGTCCGGGACGAGTGGGCGGCGAACGTGATGGTGGACGCGGCCCGCGAGTGTCTGGCCTCCGGTGTCCCGAAGGCCGGCGTGACCTACCTCGAACACGCGTTGGCGGAGCTCGCGCCGACGCACATGCGCGCCTGGCTCTACTACAACATCGGCCGCGCGCTCTTCGTCAACGACCCCACCGCCAGCCTCGAACCGCTGACCAAGGCGCTCCAGGAGGCCGACGAACCGGGCACGGAGTTGCGCACCCACATCGTCGTCGAACTCGGCCGCTCGTACGCGTTCAGCGGACAACTGCCCAAGAGCATCGCGCTCTTGGAGCGAGAGATCCAGATCACCCCGGTCGGGAAACGACCGAGGCTGTATGCCGACCTGTTCATGTGGGCCGCGTTCTGGGAGGACGACGCCGGTTTCGCCTCACGCGCGCACAACCTGCAGCGGCTGACCGTACGCCTGAACACCGAGGGCGCCACGACCCGGACGAACTACTCGCTGTTCGCTCTGGTCGCCTGGTACGGAGTGCTCACGGGACGGCGGTTGCAGACGACCACCAAGTTCGCCCGCGCGGCACTGGGACCGGAGGCGGCGAACAAGGAGCGCCCCGGATTCAGTTGGGTCGAGGACGGCTGGGGCTTCGAGATCCCGATGGTGCTCACCCTGACGTTCATCTACTGCGACCTGTTCAAGGAGGCGCACGAACTCCTGGAGAGCGGCATGGCCGAACTCCGGGACAACGGTCGCCAACGCGCACACCTGTCCTACGGCCACGCCTTTCGGGCGATGTTGTCCTACCGACAGGGCAAGCTCAAGGAGGCCCGCAAGCAGGCCGAGACCGGCTTGGACATGGCCCGCAAACTGGGCGAGGGCACGCCGTCGCAGTGGTACGCGGCCGGTGTGCTGATCCAGACCCTGATCGCGCTGGGCGATCTCGACGAGGCCGAGAAGATCGCGCACCGGATCGGCTTCGACGATCCGGCGAAGGCCGAACAGGCCACCCGCGTCCTGCCGGTCCCGGCCATCGTGCTCGCCGAACTGCGGATCGCCCAGGGCAGGCACGACGAGGTGATCCGGCCGCTGACCGAGCTCGGCGCCCGGCTGCGCGCCCGCGGCATGGACAACCCGGCGTGGTGTCCGTGGGGCCTGCTGCTGGCCGAGGCGTTGAACGCCGAGGGGCCACAGCAGAACAAGAAGCTGGCCCGCGAGGTGGCCAAGCAGGCCGTCGCCCGGGCGGACACGTTCTACGCCCCGGTGGCCGCCGGCCAGGCCAAACGGGTGGCCGGGATGATCGAGGACAACGTCAACGCCCAACAGGCGCTGTGGGACGCGGCGGTCGCCTTGGAGGGCGTCGGCGCCAACTACGAATACGCCAAGGCGCTGCTCGCCTACGGCGACCGGCTGCGCAAGGACGGCCACAAGCCGGACGCCATCGGCGAGTTGGAGCGGGCCCGGGACACCGCGATGGCCTGTGGCGCGATCCCGGTGCAGACCCGGGCCGCGGCGATGGTGGAGGCCCTGGTCGGTGCCACCGCACTGCCGCCGGTCGACCACGAGCGCGCGGATGCGGACGAGTGGGTGGACGAGTACACCGGCGGATACAGCCCGTTCGGGATCCCGCATCGCGACGAGGCCCGCCCCGACGCGGACGGCGATCGTTCCGAGACCTGGCCGTTCCGCGAGGGCCCGACCCGTCGGCCGGAGCCGGAGTAGCCGCGCGCGGACCCGGCCGCGCACCGGCGACGGGGAAACCGGATCGGGACGCGAACGCACCGGCGATCGGCGGCGGCGCGCGGTCCCGGTACGGTAGCGGGGTGATCGACACTGCTGCTTCCTCCCCCGTTGGTGCCGTCGCCGCTGGTCTCGCGACGATCGCCGCAGACGGCACCGTCCTGGACACCTGGTACCCCGCACCCGAGCTGACCTCGGGCGACGTCGACGGCAAGGCCGAGACCGTTCGCCTGTCCGCCGACGAGGCGATCGAGGCGCTCGGCGCCGACGCCGCGGCCGGCCTGGGCACCGACGCGGTGCGCGGGGTCGAGGTCGTCGCCGTGCGTACGGTGATCGCGTCCCTGGCCGCCGGCCCGGTGGACACCCACGACGCGTACCTGCGTCTGCATCTGCTCAGCCACCGCCTGGTCCGCCCGCACGGGCAGAGCCTGGACGGACTGTTCGGCGTGCTCCCGAACGTCGCGTGGACCAACCTGGGCGCCGTCCCGGTCGACGGCGTGGACGCCGCCCGGCTGCGGGCCCGGGCCGCGCGGGTGCCGTTCGAGGTGGCCGGCGTGGACAAGTTCCCCCGGATGACCGAGTTCGTGGTGCCCAGTGGCGTGCGCATCGCCGACACCACCCGGGTCCGCCTGGGCGCGCACCTGGCGCCCGGCACCACCGTGATGCACGAGGGCTTCTGCAACTTCAACGCGGGCACCCTGGGCGCGTCGATGGTCGAGGGCCGGATCAGCGCGGGCGTCGTGGTGGGCGACCACAGCGACATCGGCGGCGGCTCGTCGATCATGGGCACGCTCTCCGGCGGCGGCAAGGAGACCATCTCGGTCGGCGAGCGCTGCCTGCTGGGCGCCAACGCGGGCATCGGCATCTCGCTCGGCGACGACTGTGTGGTCGAGGCGGGCTGCTACATCACCGCCGGCACCCGGGTGACCACCCCGGACGGCAAGGTGGTCAAGGCCGCCGAGCTCTCCGGCCGGGACGGCCTGCTCTTCCGCCGCAACTCGGTCACCGGCACGATCGAGGCGATCGCCCGGACCAAGTCTTGGGGCGCGCTGAACGAGGAACTGCACAAGAACGACTGACCCGCTCCCGGGCGGGGCCGGCGGAATCTCCGCCGCCCCGCCCGGGGTTGCTCACTCCGCGGTCGGGTCCGGGGCTGCCCGGGTGCCCACTCCCCGATCGGGGCGGGAGCCGCCCACTCCTCGGCTCACTCCTCGACCAGGTCGGCCGGCTTGGCACCGGTGGCCACGGCGCGGATCACCTTGCCGGTGGGCGTGCGCGGCAGCGGCTCGGTGCGCAGTTCCCAGTGCGCGGGCACCTTGAAATGCGCCAGGCGCTCCGCGACGTACGCGCCGAGCAGCTCGGCGGTGAGCACCGCGCCGGGCGCGGGCACCACGATCGCCTTGACCTCCTCGCCCCACTCCGGATGCGGCACGCCGACCACCACCGACTCGGCCACGTCGGGGTGCGCGTCCAGGCAGTGTTCGATCTCCGCCGGGTAGACGTTCTCCCCACCGCGCAGGATCAGGTCGCTGCGCCGGGTGGCCAGGTGGAACCGGCCGTTCCGGGTGTAGCCGAGGTCGCCGGTGCGCAGCCGGCGGTCCGGCGTGAGCGCCTTGGCGGTGGCCTCGTCGTTGCCCCAGTAGCCGAGCATCACCAGCGGGCTGCGGATCCACAGCTCGCCCTCCACGCCCTCCGGCTGCGGCCGACCGTCCTGGTCGTGGACGGTCACCTCCACGGTCGGCACGGCCGCCCCGATCGCGCCCGGCTCCTCCTGGAGCTGCGCGGCGCCCGCGGTGGTGGCCACCCCGCCGGACTCGGTCAGCCCGTATCCGACGCCGAGCGCGCCCTTCGCGTTCGGGAACACCTCCTGGAGCCGGCGCACCAGTTCGGGGGAGAAGGCCGCGCTGCCGCCGCCCAGCCGGGTGACCGAGGACAGGTCGTACCTCGGGGTGTCCGGGTGGTTGGCGACCCGCCAGCCCAGCGTGGGCACCAGCGACCACGTGGTGCAGCGCTCGCGCTCGATCAGGTCGAGCAGTCGGGGCACCTCGAACCGGCCGCTGTAGAGCACCATGGTCTGCCCGCCGGCCAGCGCGGCCACCGCGCCCGCGAGCAGTCCCGAGACATGGAAGAACGGGCTGTTCACCAGCCACCGCCCGGGCGGCGCCTGGGCGAGCACCTCGGCGGGCAGGTGTGCGGTCGCCCGGGCGGCGAGCAGCGCCTGGAGGTTCTGCATCGCAACCACGTTGCGATGGGTGAGCACGGCGCCCTTGGGCCGGCCGGTGGTGCCGGAGGTGTACAGGATCAGTGCGGGGTCGTCCTCGTCGGCGGCGCCCGGCGGCAGCTCGGCATCGGGCGCGTAGGCCGCCAGGGCGGCGCACTGGGCCTCGATCTCCAGCACCGGCACACCCAGGCTCCGCTCGGCCTCCGACGCCCCGCCCAGGCGCTCCAGCCGACGCCGGTCGGCGACCAGCAGCGCGGGGGCGCAGTCGCGTACGCCGTAGCGGATCTCGTCGGCGGCCCACCATCCGTTCATGCCGACGGTGATCGCACCCAGCGCCGCGGCGGCCTGAAACACCGTCAGCCACTCGGGCCGGTTGGCGGCCAGGATCGCGACCCGATCCCCCGGGCCGATTCCGTATCGCTCGCGCAGTGCGAGTGCGGTCGAGGCGATGTCGCGCACGTGTTCGGCGAAGCCGATCCGGCGGTCCTCGTACACGAGGTACTCGCGGTCGCCGAACCGACGGGCCCGCTCGACGAACGCGGTGATCGACCGTGGGCGATCGGCCAGGACGCGCAACGGCACGCCGAGCACGTCCTCTTCGACGAGCGCGAACGGTCCGCCGGGGGCGGTCAGGGCGAGAAGGGCGGCGTCGGGTGCGGGCGCGGCGGAGTTCGTGGTGGCCATGGGGCGGACCCTAGAACTGCTTGACCGAGTCATTCAAGTGAGCGGGGGTGTGATCTGACACGTGTTCAGGTGGAGAGCGCGTGGGGACGGGGCGCAGCCCACCCACCCGACGGCGGCACCCCACACCGGGCGCCACGGGGCCCGGGCAGGTCGCCCCCGGTGCCCGTGAAACCGCAGCCTCGGCGCCGGACGCGACGGGTGGAGCCGGTGGGTACACACCCGGACCGGGCCGAATCGCGACCGCACCGCGGAGGCGGCCGGCGGCACACCCGCGCTCGGGTCAGTCCCTGGCCACCATCATCGGCATCAGGGCGTTGTCGACCAGGGATTCGATCTCGGCCCGGGACATCGGCACACCGGTGAGGGTGAACCGTTGGCACAGGACGGAGGGGCCGGCGAGCACGCATTCGGGGGCGAGCGCGCCCGTGCGGGCCTCGCCGCGGGCGATCGCGTCGGTGATCAGCTCCACGAGGAGGGACTGCCAGGGCCCGATCACCCGGTGCTCCCACATCTCGGCGAACTCGTGGTGGCGGCACATCTCGCCGCTGAGCACCCGCATGCCCAGGCCGAGCGCTCCGTGCATGCCGTGGGCGACGGTCTCCAGGTAGACGACCAGGTCGGCGCGCAACGCGCCGGGCAGCGTCAGCGATTGCGGATCGGGCAGCGCGGCGGAGAGTGCGTCGGCGACCATGCCCATCTTGTCCGCCCAGCGGCGATACAGGGCCGACTTGCCGGTCCCGGCTCGGGTCGCGACACCTTCGAAGGTCAGGGCGCCGTAGCCGCGCTCGCCGAGCTCGGCGAGCACCGCCTCGGTGATCGCTCGCTCCAGCGTGACGCCGCGCTTTCGGGGCCGCTGTCTGTAGTCGGTGACCAGCAGGGCTGTCTCGACGTGACCCGCGCGTACTCCTGTGCTCACTCTCGCCTCCGCTCGCCATGGTACAGAAAACGTTTGCGTTCTCTAAGGCAAAAGCCCTAGATTCGCGTAGAGAACGCTCACGTCCACTAGTAATGCGAGGCAATCCATGACGACGGCACCTTCCGAGGTCGCCGGCTCGACCGGATCCCCGTCCGTCGACGCGCCCCACGCGCGCCGCGGATTGGCCTTGGCCCTGTTGGCAGGGGCCCAGTTGATGATCGTGCTCGACGCGACCATCGTGAACATCGCCCTGCCCGACATGGGCAAGGCGCTCGACATCAGTGAAACATCGCTCTCGTGGGTGATGAACGCGTACATGCTGACCTTCGGCGGCCTGCTGCTGCTGGGTGGTCGGCTCGGTGACCTCTTCGGCCGACGCCGCCTGCTGGCGCTCGGCCTGATCGTGTTCACCGTCGCGAGCCTGCTCGGCGGGTTCGCCACCAGCGAGGCGCTGTTGTTGGCCGCGCGGGCCCTGCAGGGCGTCGGTGGCGCGATGGTGGCCCCCGCGGTCCTGTCGCTGGTGACCACCACCTTCGAGGAAGGCCCGGAACGCAACAAGGCGTTCGGTGTCTATGCGGCGGTGTCGGGCATGGGTTCGGCGGTCGGCCTGCTCATGGGTGGCCTCCTGGTCGAGTACCTGTCCTGGCGTTGGGTCATGTTCGTCAACGTGCCCATCGGCATCGCGCTCGTCGCGGCGTTGCCGCTGGCGATACCCGACGACGCGAAGACCGGCGAGAAGGCGATCTGGCGCGGCCGGTTGGACATCCCCGGCGCGCTGACCTCCACCCTCGGTGTGACCGCCCTGGTCTACGGCGTCATCCGCGCCGCGGAAAAGAGTTGGACCGACGGGCTGACGGTGGGTTCGCTGATCGTCTCGGCGGTGCTGCTCGCGGCCTTCATCGCGATCGAGCTTCGGGTCGAACGGCCGCTGATGCCGATGCGGCTGTTCCGCAACCGCAACCGCTCGGCGAGCTACGTGGTGATGGCGCTCGCGGCGGGCGGCATGATGGGCGCGTTCTTCTTCATCACGCTCTACATGCAGATCGTCGCGGGCTACTCGCCGATCAAGGCCGGTCTGGCCTATCTCCCGCTGTGCGCGGGCGTGATGATCTCGGCCCAGTTCACCAGCGTGATGCTGCCCAAGATCGGGCCGCGGGTGCTGCTGACCGTGGGTCCGATCCTGGCCGGTCTGGGTCTGTTCTACCTGTCCCTGCTCGAGGTCGACTCGACCTACGTCGTGGGCCTGCTGCCCGCGATGCTGGTGTTCGGTCTGGGCATGGGCCTGATCTTCGTCGCGATCATGGCCACCGCGGTGGCCGGGATCGCCCCGGAGGACGCGGGGATCGGCTCCGCGATGCTCAACGTCACCCAGCAGGTGGGCGGAGCGGTGGCGATCGCGGTCCTGACCACGATCTACACGAACGCCCGGGACGACGAGTTCAAGCACCAGTTCGGCAAGCTCGGCGAGAAGGCGATCAACAACGAGGCGGTCCGCAACCTGGCCCTCACCGAGGGCTACACGGCCGGCTTCCTGACCGCCTCGATCCTGCTCGGCATCGCCGCCGTGGTCGCCGTGACGGTGCTGCGGGTCGGCAAGTCCGACCTGCCCACCGACGCTCCCGGCGGCCTGCACTAGGCCGACGTGCAGACATGCTGACAAACCGTCGGTACTGCGACACCCGGGCCCGGTTCGATCCGAACCGAGTCCGGGTGTTCGTGTCCGTGGCCGCCGTTCGTCCGATTCGAACCGATCGGAGCGGGAATTTCCGCTTCCGCGGCCACTCTTCGTGATCGGCGTCTGGGGGAATCCCCTGTGTTTCGGCCGAAGCGGGACGCGGCGTGGGCGGCAGACCGGGCAGGCGGGTACCCTGCGACAGGCAGCGGGTGCTCCACCCCGGGGCACCTCTATCGCGACGACGGGACGACCGGCGCCGTGGCACTCCTCCCGCCTGTTCCTGTCGAAACGGCCGCTCGGCGGGGATGATGGGCGGTGGGGCGACTTCGGGGGGATTGTGACGGAACACGGATGGCCGGGTGAGCCACCGGCCAAGGGGGATCCGGAACGGATCGGTCCCTATGTGGTGCTCGGCCGACTCGGTGCCGGTGGCATGGGCCGCATCTATCTGGGGCGTTCGCCCTTCGGGCGACTCGTCGCGATCAAGACGATCCGTTCCGAGTTGGGTGGCGACCCGGGCTTCCGCGCGCGCTTCGCGCAGGAGGTGGCCGCGGCCCGCCGGGTCAGCGGCGTGTTCACCGCCGCCGTGGTCAACGCCGATCCGGACGCCGCGGTGCCCTGGCTGGCCACCGCGTACGTGCCCGCGCCCTCGCTCGAATCCCTGGTCCGCGCATGCGGCCCGCTGCCGCCGCGCGCGGTGCGCTGGATGGCCGCGGGCATCGCCGAGGCGCTGGAGTCCGTGCACGCCGCCGGGCTGGTGCACCGCGACCTGAAGCCGTCCAACGTCCTGGTGGCCAGTGACGGGCCCAAGGTGATCGACTTCGGCATCTCGCGCGCCGCCGACTTCGGCTCGCTCACCATGACCGGCGTCGCGGTCGGGACACCGGCCTACATGTCGCCGGAACAGGCCCAGGGCGTCCGCGACATCACTCCCGCGAGCGACATGTTCTCGCTCGGCGCGACGCTGGTGTACGCCGCGACCGGGCATTCGCCCTACCCCGACCGCAAGCCCGCCGAGGCGCTGTTGCGCCTGGTCACCGGCTCCCCCGACCTGGACGGGCTGCCGCCGGAGCTGACCGGTCTGGTCAACCTGTGCATGCAGCGCGCCGCGGAACACCGGCCGAGCCCGACCCAGTTGCTCAACCAGCTCGCGCCGCTCCTGGACGACAGCGATGCGGACAGCCAACTGCCGGACAACGCGTCGGCGATGGTGCAGCGGTTCGAGAGCCAGTACCGGCCGACCATGGGCCCGCGCACTCCGCCCGTGCGCGAAGTGGTCGAGCCGGAGCGTCCCGAGGTGCCGGAGAACGTGCGCCCGGACCCGAACAACATGGGCAAGCTGCCGAACCAGGTGCGCGAGGAGCCGCGCCCGGCACCGCGCCCCGAGCCGCACCGGTCCGCGCCGCCACCGCCGCAGCGCCCGCCGACCAACCCGACCCGCAAGCCCCCGCCCCGGCCGCCGGCGCCACCGACGAACACGCCGGTGACCGGGCAGCCGGGCGGCCCGCGACCGGTCGGGCGACAGGTGTCCACGTCGTCCCCGTCGCCGGCGCTGCCGACCGAACGGGTGGCCAGGCCGCCGGCGCCGATACCCAACTCTCCGGTCACGTGGCCGGAGAGCGGGCCCGACGTGCCGCGCCAGCACCCCACTCCGCCGCGCACCCCCACCGGCGGTCTGGAGACCTCGCCGGTGTGGCGGTTCACCGCGACCGGGGAGATCCTCACTCCGCCGGTGCGCGCGGGTTCCGGTCGAACCGCCCGCGTCCACGTGCACAGCAACGACAACGGGCTGCACACCCTGCATCTGGCCACCCGCGAGTGGCGGTTCGACTCGTCGGGCTGGTCGCACCCGCCCGCCGTGGACGGCGAGCTGATGTACCTCAGCAGCCAGGACAACCATGTCTACGCCCTGGAGCTGACCTCGCGTCAGTGGCGCTGGAGCTTCCCCACCGGCGGCGAAGTGGTGGCCGCCCCCGTGGTCGCCGACGGCACCGTGTACTTCGGCTCCAGCGACAACGCGCTGTACGCCGTGGACGCGGCCACCGGGCGATGTCGCTGGCGCTTCCCCACCGGCGGCTGGGCCACCTCGCCCACCGTCGTGGACGGCACGGTCTACTTCGGCTCCAGCGACCGCTGCGTGTACGCGCTGGACGCCGCGACCGGCTGGTGTCGGTGGCGCTTCGCCACGGGCGGCTGGGTGTCCTCGCCGACCGTGGCGAACGGCATCGTGCACGTCGGCAGCACCGACCAGTACCTGTACCTGCTCAACGCCACCGACGGCGCGATGCGCGGGTGGTTCGGCGCGGGCGGCCCGGTCGCCCAGCCCGCCACGGCCGGCAACCTGTCCTTCTTCGGCAGCGGCGACGGCGGGCTGTACGCGGTCGACGTCAACACCACGCGCTGCGTGTGGCGGTTCGGCGCCGAAGGGTGGGTCACCTCGCCGGTGGTCGCCGACGACATCGTGTACGCGGGCAGCAGCAACGGCTCGGTGATAGCGGTGGGCCTGGGCGGCGAACCCCGCTGGCGCTTCACCACCGGCGGCCGGGTGACCTCGCCGGTCGTGGCCGACGGGCTGCTCTTCGTGGGCAGCGCCGATCGGCATCTGTACGTGCTCGACGCGGCCACCGGAAAGGGCCCCTCGGTGGCGACGCCCACCGGCTGATCACGACGCGGGTTCGGTCGACTCCCCCTGGGGGCGGATCCGCGTCGTCGATCACGTTAAGGTAACAAAACTACCGATCGATCGGGAGTCGTCGTACAGTCTCCCGCGCCGGAGTCGATCGGGTGCGCTGCACCGCCCACGAGCGACTCCGGCACGATTGCGGCACGCCCGCACCACCGCGCCGGGCCGGCCCGCACACTCGGGGCCGGCCCGGCGACTCGTTCCGCCTCGCCCTGCCGGTACGACCGGCCGTCCGTACCTCGCGCCCCGCAGCACCGCCGCCGCCCGCCCGGACACCTGCCGCGGCACCCGTTCCGCGATCCGATCCGCGAGCGCACGCATCGCCCGAGTACCGCGAGCCCGCCCGCCGCACGGGAGTTCGGCCCGGAAAAAAACAAAACGATCTCGGAGCCGAATACCTCGAACCACGGTCCGAGACCCTCGACTCCAAGATCGTTTCCGGGTGTTCCCTGCGGTCAGCGGGCACCGATGGGGGTGTAGTCGCGCAGCGCGACGCCGGTGTACACCTGGCGCGGGCGGCCGATCTTCGCCTTCGGGTCGGCGATCATCTCCTGCCAGTGGGCAATCCAGCCCGGCAGCCGACCGATCGCGAACAGCACCGTGAACATCTCGGTGGGGAAACCCATCGCCCGGTAGATGAGGCCGGTGTAGAAGTCCACGTTCGGGTAGAGCTTGCGCTCGACGAAGTAGTCGTCGGCGAGGGCGCGCTCTTCCAACTGCATCGCGAGGTCGAGCAGTTCGTCCTTCTTGCCCATCCGGGACAGGACGTCGTCGGCGGCCTTCTTGATGATCGTCGCGCGCGGGTCGCGGCTCTTGTACACCCGGTGGCCGAAGCCCATCAGGCGCACGCCGTCTTCCTTGTTCTTCACCTTGTTCACGAACGAGTCGATGTCGCCACCGTCGTTCTTGATCTGCTCCAGCATCTCCAGCACCTGCTGGTTGGCGCCGCCGTGCAGCGGACCCCACAGCGCGTTGATGCCGGCCGAGATGGACGCGAACATGTTCGCCTGGCTGGAGCCGACCAGTCGCACCGTCGAGGTCGAGCAGTTCTGCTCGTGGTCGCCGTGCAGGATCAGCAGCTTGTCGAGCGCGTCCACCACGACCGGGTCGGCCTTGTAGGACTCGGCCGGGACCGCGAAGGTCATCCGCAGGAAGTTCTCGACGTAGCCGAGCGAGTTGTCCGGGTAGAGCATCGGCTGGCCGACCGACTTCTTGAACGCGTAGGCCGCGATCGTCGGCAGCTTCGCCAACAGCCTTATCGCCGAGAGCCGGACCTGCTCCTCGTCGAACGGGTTGTGGCTGTCCTGGTAGAACGTGGACAGCGCGGACACCACGGACGACAACATCGCCATCGGGTGCGCATCGCGCGGGAAGCCGTCGTAGAACCGCTTGACGTCCTCGTGCAGCAGGGTGTGCTGGGTGATCTCGTCGCGGAAGTTGTCCAGCGCGCTCGCGGACGGCAGTTCGCCGTAGATCAGCAGGTATGCCGTCTCCAGGAACGTACCCTGCTCGGCGATCTGCTCGATCGGGTAACCGCGGTAGCGGAGGATGCCCTCCTCGCCGTCGATGAAGGTGATCGCCGATTTACACGCGGCGGTGTTGACGAACCCTCCGTCGTAGGTCACCAGCCCCGTCTTGGCGCGAAGTGTCGAGATGTCCACGGCGGTGTCGCCGATGGTGCCCTCGACCAGCGGAAGGGTGTGCTCGTTTCCTTGGTGGCGCAGTACTACCGAGTCCTCGCTCATGGGGGTCCCCTACTTCTCGGCTCAGGCTCCGGCAGCCACCCGGATCGTGTCCGTGCGGTTCCGGTCTTTGTGACATGTGTGCATCAGTACGAATAGCAGGCGCGCGAGGCGACCTCGCAGCCACCTCCCACACGAACGACAAACCGTGAGCCGCGTCACCTGACCCAGGGTGGCGGGTCGTGGTGCCCAGAGTCATCGTCGCAACGGTGCACGCGTTTGGGCTTCCCGCTACGAGTGTCACCCATGCGGCGCCATGATGAGGGCACACGATCCGGTGGTTCGGGGGGACGTTGCGTGACCGATGTCAGGAGGCGGGGCCCGGCCCCGCTGGACGCGTACGATCCGCGCCGGATCGGCCCCTACCGGGTGCTCTCCCGGCTCGGTCGGGGCGGCATGGCCCGGGTCTTCCTCGGCCTGTCCCCCGCCGGCCGCCTGGTCGCGATCAAGACCATCCTGGCCGAGCTGGACCACGACCCGGACTTCCGCCGCCGCTTCGCCCGCGAGGTGCACGCGGCCCGACTGGTCAGCGGGGTGTTCACGGCCGCGGTGGTGGCCGCCGACCCGGAGGCGGCCCGGCCGTGGCTGGCCACCGCGTACGTGCCCGCGCCGTCGCTGCGCGAGGTGGTCGACGAGTGCGGCCCGCTGCCGCCGGACGCGGTGCGCTGGCTGGCCGCCGGCGTGGCCGAGGCACTCGGCGCGATCCACGGCGCCGGCCTGGTGCACCGCGACCTGGCGCCGGGCAACATCCTGGTCACCCTGGACGGACCCAAGGTGATCGACTTCGGGCTCGCGCTGGCCGAGGACCAGGACACCGTCAACCTGGTCGGCACGATCGCGTACATGGCCCCCGAACAGATCGAGGGCGAGTCCGGCACCGTGCGCTCGGACGTGTACGCGATGGGCGCCACGCTGCTGTTCGCGGGCACCGGTCACGCACCGTACGAGGGCAGCGCGATGCGGGTGATGAACGCCGTACGCACCCGCGATCCGGACCTGACCGGGCTGCCGGACGCGCTGCTGCCGCTGGTCGAGTCGTGCCTGCGCCGCCGCGCCGATCGACGGCCGACGCCGGACCGGGTGCTCGCCGACTTCGCCGACCTGCTGGGCAACCGCCGGCGACCGCACGAGGCGGCCACGTGGCTGCCGCGCCCCGTGCTCGACCTGCTCCACGAGCAGGAGCGGCGGCTCGGGCGTTGGTCGCGCGGACCCGCCGACGAACCGGCCGGCGGCTCCGCCCGTCCGGCGCCCGAGCCGGAACCCGTGCGGGCCCCCTCCGCCGAACGCCCGCGCCCGACCCGACCCGCACCCCGACGGTCCGCCGAACCCACCGTGGACCGGCCCGCGCCGGCCCCGACCAAGCGCTACACCGAGGACCCGTACGCTCGCGCGCCGATGCTCGACCGGATCCACTACGCGGTGAGCGACACGGGCGCGGCGACCGTGTCCGCCTCGTCGCTGTCCGAACCGGCCCTGCGTCGCTGGCACGCCGTGCTGGCTCCGCTGGTCGGGCCCGCGTTGGGCGCCGGGTACTACGGGCCGCGTCGCTCCGCGGTCCGCTTCGGGACGCTCGGCGGCCGAGCGACCGTGATCCGGCGCACCGCCGCGCACGCGCTGGTCCTGATCGCCCCGGCCCGGCTCGACTCCGGATCGGCCCCGCCGGTCGGGCCCCGGCACGCGCTCGCCCTGGGGGCGGCCCCGATCGAGCCGCCCGACCCGGACCACCCGGCCGGCCGGCTCCTGCCCCGCCTCGACCCGGCGGTGCCGGCCGCCGAGCTGGCCCGCCGCGAGGTCGGGCTGCGGCAACGCGCCGGCCGGCATCCGGACGTGCTGACGGACGTGGTCTCGGCGGTGCTCACCCGGCCGGAGGAGACGTTCGCGCTGTCCGAGGCGGACGGCGTGCCCGATCCGGACGCGGTGCTGTGGGGCCTGTGCGAGCTGGTCGGCCCGCTGCTCCCGTACCCGCTGTCGTTCTCCACGCTGAGTGCGCCGGAGCCCGCGGACGAACCCCGGGTGGTGGTGCACCGCCAGTGGCCGGCCGACGACCCGCGGGGCACCCGGCGGCAACGGATCGTCCCGGGCGAGCAGCTGTACTCGATGGGCGACGTGCACCGCGCCGCCGCCGAGGCCCTGGTGCGCTGCTACACCGGTCCGCACCGGGCCGCCATGCCGGCCGCGTTGAGCCCGGCCGGCCCGTTCCGCTCGGCCGAGCCCGCCGCCCGCTCGCAAGCCGTCCTGCGGGCCCTGGAGGGGCGTTAGGAGCCCGTCCACCCGCGGCGGCCTGCCCGGCCTACTCCGGCGGCCGGAGCAGCCCGGCGGTGAGGCCCTCCAACAGGCCCCGGCCCAGGTCCTCGCCGAGCGCCGCCGCGCCGCGCAGGTCGGTCACGAAGGCGCGCAGCGCCCGGAAGGTCTCGCCGTACGCGCGCTGCCGGGCGGGCGGCAGCAGCGGGATCTCGATCCGGCGCACGTCGACCCGAACGATGCTGGATCCGTATCCGGCCCGCTTGGCGTGCGCCGGGTCGGTCAGGAACCCGGCCAGGAACCACGGGTCGAGGGTGGCCGGATCGGGACGCAGCAGGTGCAGGTTGGGCCCGAGCACCGCGTCCTGCTCGGCGGGCCCGGCCACCCGCACCGCGCCCGCCCAGCCGCTCTCGCCGCTGCCGAGCAGGGTCGGCACGATCACGTCGCCGGCCCGGATCCGCGGATGTTGCGCCTCGTCCGCCTCGGCCACGGACAGCCGGGCGCTCGGCGGCACGGCGGCGGCGAGGTCGGTGGTGGTGAGCATCGGCACGGTCGGTCCGGTCGGCGTCTCCTGGCCGCCGCGGCCGGAGCGGGAGGCGCTGCGGTACAGGGTGACCGCGCCGGTGCGGGCCAGGTCGGCGAGTGCGACCGAGCGCCAGGTCGGCGCGCCCGGCTCGGCGGCGGGCACGGCCGGCACCAGCCCCGGGAGCCGGGTCAGCAGGGCGAGCAGGCGTTCCCGGGTGTCGTGCACCCGTTCGGCCACGTTCAGGTCGGCGCGTTCGGGCAGATTGTGCGCCGGGGTCAGGTCCACGTTGTCGTCGAGCAGTTCGATCAGCGGCACGGCGCGGTGCCGACCCGGCACCTCGGCCAGGCCGCCCGGGTCGGTGCCGAACTCGCGCCAGGCGGCCACGGTTTCGTCCGCCCGGGCCGGGTCCTCGATCGCGGCGAACAGCACGTGTGAGGGCATCAGCGTGCCGGAGGGCCGTTCCAGGATCCACAGATGCAGGGCGACCCCGAACGGCGGCGCGGCACCCGCGGGCAGCGCGATCACCGCGCGCAGCGCGCCCCGGCGCAGCAGTTCGGCCCGGATCCGGCGCCCCGAGCCGCGGGCCGCCACGGCCGGCGGCATCAGCAGCACCACCCGGCCGCCGGCCGCCGTGTGGGCGAGCGCGTGCTGGACCCACGCGAGTTCGGATTCGGTGCGTGGCGGCAGGCCGTACTCCCAGCGCGGGTCGTAGGCAAGCTCGTCGTGGCCCCAATTGCGGTCGTTGAACGGCGGGTTGCCCACGACGGTGTCGTACGGCTCGCCGGGCCACGCGTCCGCGCGCAGCGCGTCGCCCTCGGCGATGGCGATGTCCACGTCCGCTCCCGCGTCCGGGTGCAGCGCGATCCGGGCCCGGACCAGTCGGGCCAGGGCCGGCGCCTCGGTCTGCCCGCGCAGCGTGCGGGCGGACCGCACGAAGCCGAGCAACAGATCGCCGTGCGTGGTCGCCGGGTTCAGCACCGAAGTCGCGGATTCGCGCCCCACGCCCGCAAGTTCGGCGATCAGTGCGACGGTGGCCGCGGGCGTGACGCCGCCGGGGCCGGCCGCCGATTCGGCGAACCGGGCGTAGAGGTCGGCGAACACCGCGGGCGCCCCGCGGGTGTCGGCCAGATCGCTCGCGGCGCGCAGCAGCGCCGCGTGCGGGCCGGCCGGCGCGGGTGAGCCGGCCAGCAGGTGGTCACCGAGGTCGGCGAGCCGCTCGGGGATGTCGCCCGAGGCGGCGACCATGCGCCACAGGTGCTCCTCGGGGGCCACCTCGGCGATCTTGCCCTGTGCCCGCAACCAACTCTCCACCTGGGACAGCGCAAAGGTGGGGCTCGCGTCGCTGCCGCCCACGGGCCGCGGGAAGTCGTCGAAGCGCCGACGCCAGTTGCTCACGGCGGCGCGCCCGACACCCGCGATGCGGGCGATCTCGGCAGCGGTGACCTGGGGGCTGGTGGGCACCGTCTCCTCCTCATGGGCCGGGGGTGTGAACCTTCCGGAGTTAACCATAGTGAAGCGACGCAATGCGCGAGCAAAGTCGTTGTTGACACCGTTCACAGGCACTGCTTGTATTGACCCCGACAGCACGGGGCAACCCCGGAAACTTACGCACCGCACTGTCGTCCCCCACGCTCGGCCGTTCGGGCCGACCGACTCGATCGGCGCTGTCCGGGCTCCGAGCCCGCAGTGCCGTCGAACCCGCAGTGCCACCGAAGGGAATCCCTCATGTCCGCGCTCGCTCCCCGGCCGACCGTCCCGCCGCAGTCCGCTTCGACCGCGACTGTGCGGGGACGTCGCCGCGGCCTGATCACCACCGTGGCCGTGGCCGCGACGATCGCCCTGACCGGCTCGCTCGCCGCCTGCGGACCCGAGAAGAAGGAAGAGGGCAAGGCGGCCAGTGCCGCGGTCGAGTCGCCCAAGACCACCGGCGCGGCCGACGCGAGCGCGGCACCCAAGGGCGAATCACCCAAGGGCGAATCGCCCAAGGCGGACGACAAGGGCGACGGCAAGGGC
Organism: Embleya sp. NPDC008237; assembly: GCF_042956465.1. NCBI lineage: Bacteria > Bacillati > Actinomycetota > Actinomycetes > Kitasatosporales > Streptomycetaceae > Embleya > Embleya sp. NPDC008237. Next base: position 126,150 of record NZ_JBIBGL010000013.1, on the reverse strand, counting down.
GGCGCCGACAAGGCCGCCCAGGACCTGCTGGCCCACCTCAAGACCACCAAGCACGGCGGCCTGGTGTCCGAGGTCCGGATCGCGAAGCAGTACGACCGCTACGAGATCACCGTCAACACGACGCTGCCCGCCGAGGTCTCCATCACCGAGGACATCAAGGGCGCGAACGCCCGGATGGACAAGGGACAGAAGCTCGCCGTCGAGGCCATGCACTGGGCGCAGGACTCGTCGAGCCTGAACATCTCCTCGGTGTCGGTGCTCGACAAGGAGAAGGGCACCGCCGGCATCGAGAACGGCGCGGAGAAGGACACCGACAAGGCCGGCTCGCAGAAGTACGCCGCCGACCTGCTCGCCAAGCTCAAGACCACGACGTACGGCTCGCTGGTCACCAAGGTCCGGATCGCCAAGACCTACAGCGGCTACGACATCACCGTGCTCACCACGCTGCCGGCCGAGGTCTCGCTCTCCGAGAACCTGTCCGCCGAGTCCGCCCGGATGGACAAGGGCGGCAAGCTCGCCACCGAGGCCAAGCAGTGGGCCGAGAGCAACACCACCCGCAAGGTCTCCTCCGTCGAGGTCCTCGACGTCGAGAAGGGCACCGCGGGGATCGAGAACCTCGGCTGACGAATGCTCGGCCCCGCAGGGGCGACGAGAACGTTCATCCGAACGAAGACTTTCATCCGGGGGGATGAGGGGGGACGCGGGGGCGGGGTGCCATGGGGCGCCCCGCCCCCGCGGCATGTGCGGCGTGTACGGCATGCGCGGCGCGCGGCATGCCGTGCGCCGCGTCGTCGCACCACGGGACCACCGGGTTCACCGGCTCACGGGCTCACGGGCTGCACCGGTCACCGCCACGGCAGGTCGGCAAGCGCCGGCGCTGCGTCGTCGCGCAGGACCGTGCCTTCGATCAGACCGTACGGCCGGTCCGTCGCGTGGTAGACCCCGCCCGCGTCGGGCCGGCCGAACGCGCTCGAGTCGACCGGCACATGGTGCTTGTTCGGCAACTCCAGGCGCACCTCGACCAGGTCCCCCTGCTCGGTCAACACCGCCTCGCCCATCGCGTACAGGGTCTGTTGCAGGGACAGACTGTGCGTCTCGGCGAACGTCCGCAACAACGTGTCGCGGGCCGCGCCGAACGACGCGTCCCAGTCGGTCGACGCGTCGTCGTCGCGCCGATGCCGCCAGCGCGCGTGCACGTTCGTGGCCAAAACCCGGTCCCAAGTGGGCGCCAGCGTGGTGTAACGGTCCGTCAGGAAGCCGTGGAATTCCGACCCGGTGGACTTGAGCACGGTGACGTCCGCGAGACCCGAGCAGATCTCGGTGCCGGCCGGCCCGTGCAGGACACCGGCGTACCGGGAGCCGGCCGCCCGGGTCCACGCGTGTGGATGCGGCCCGTGGGCGGCGGGGATCCGGATCCAGGGATACTCCAGGACACGCACGCGCGCGGTGTCGATCGGGTCGTACGCGTCGACGAAGTGCCGGGCCAGACGCAGCCCGAACGCCTCGATCGCGGGCAGCGGTTCGTCCTGGGCGAAGGCGAACACCACGGCTCGCATCGTGTCGGTCGGGATCACATGGGCGTTGTCGCCGCGCAGATGGGTGTCCGCGAGGTCGCCGGACAGCGACACGGACACGTTGAGATCGCACAGTTCGTGCTCGGTCGCGGTGGTCCGGGTGACCCGGACCAGTCGAACCTCGGCCTTGCCATATCGATTCGGCCCCAGAACGATCGCCATCGGTTCAGCTCCCTCGCCGTGCCGGGTGATGTCGCCGGGTGTCACCGCGTTTTCGCCGTGAAGCCAGGCCCTCTCCGGCGGATCCTGCCGGGCGCGCGGAGCATGGTCAAAGACGCGGATCCGGACATGTCGCGGTGATCCGCGGATGTCGCGGCGCAGGTGGCGGGCGGGCGACGGGCCGGTCCGGGGCCTCGGTGGGGCCTCGCCTCGAAGGGTAGGCTGCGGCACAGTCCGCGGGGAGGCGAGACAGACAGGGCCGGTGGTATGCCCTGGGGCCGCTCCCTGCCTTGGCACAGCACGCACGTAGAGGGGGCGGCAGTCATGGATCCGCTGAAGCCGGGCGATCCCGGGGTTGTCGGGCGGTACCGACTGTCGGCCCGACTGGGTCAGGGCGGCCTGGGGACGGTGTTCCTCGGGCGCGCACCCGGCGGTGACCACGTCACGGTCAAGTTGGTGCGACCGGATCTGGCGTCCGACAAGACATTCCTCGAACGTTTTCGCAAGGACGTCACGACCGCGCGGGAGGTCGGCGGTACCCACGTCGCACACGTCCTGGACGCGGACCCGGACGGCACACCGCCGTGGCTGGTGGTCGAGCATGTGGCCGGCCCGTCCCTGGAGGCGGCGGTCGCGGCGCACGGACCGCTTCCGGAACACACGTTGCGCGCGCTCGGCGCGGGGTTGGCCGAGGGACTCGCGGCGATCCACGAGGCCGATCTGACGCACCGTGACCTCAAGCCCGCGAACGTGTTGCTCGCGGCGGACGGCCCGCGGGTCGCGGACTACGCGCTGGCTCGGGCACTCGGTTCGGCCGGGATGACCCGGACGGGCGTCGTGGACGTACCCGGGTTGCCCGCGCCGGAACAGGTCACCGGCGGCTCCATCGGCCCGGCGATCGACGTGTTCGCACTGGGCGGGGTGCTGTGTCATGCGGCCGGCGTGGCGCCGTTCGGTGCGGGGACGGTCGCCGAGATCGCGCAGAAGGTCGTGCGCGAGATGCCGGATCTGACGGAACTCCCGGACTGGCTGCGCGAGATCGTCGCCGACTGCCTGAAGAAGCGCCCCACCGCACGGCCTTCGGCGGCCGACCTGGTGGCCCGGTTCGCCGCCGCGGAGCCGGGGGCGGATTGGCTTCCGAAGGAGGTGGCCGCGCTCGTCGCACTCGCCGCGTCCGCGGGTGTCGGTTCGGATTCGGATTCGGATGCTGCCGACGGTGCCGCGGAGGAGCCCGGCGACGGGGACGAGGCGGAGGAGTCGGAGGAGACGGCCGAGGTGCCGGTGGCGGACGCGCCGGCGACCGCGGAGCCGGGCGATGCGGACCCGATACCGGCGGCGATACCCGCGGCCGGGGACGAGGACGCCGACGACGACGCGACCCCCGTGGCCACGCCCGCCGTGCGCGCAGGCGGGAAGGGCCCCGGGAAGGCGGGCGCAGACGCGGACGATGCGAAGCCGGCGGTGACACCCGCGGCATCCGCAGGCAAGGGTCGCGATGCGAAGCCGGCGGCACCCGCCGTCGAGGGCGACGACGACGCGACTCCGGTGGCCACGCCCGCCGTACGAACGGGCGGGAAGGGTGCCGGGAAGCCGGCCGCGAAGGCCGGCGCCGGCAAGGCGAAAGACGGGGCAAAGTCGGTCGCGCCTGCGACCGAAGGCGAGGCCGGGGCCGAGGCCGCCGACGCGAAGCCGGTCGGCACACCCGCCGCGCGGGCGGCCGAGAAGGCTGCCGGCAAGCCCGCGGCCGGTCCCGCAGCGGCCGACGACGACGCGACCCCGGTGGCGACGCCCGCGGTGGGCACCGGCAAGAAGGGTGCCGCGAAGTCCGGCGGGAAGTCCGGCACAGCGGACGACGCGAAGCCGGCGGCACCTACGGGCGGTGACGGCGACGCGAAGCCGGTCGTCGCACGGGGCGAGGTCGACCCGGACGCGGACGCGACGACTCCCGTGGTGACGCCCGCCGTTCGGATCGGGAAGGACGACGAGGCGCCCGCGGCCGACAAGCCCGCGGCCAAGAAGCCCTACGACGGTGGCGCGCCGGTTCGGTTGCCGGCCATCCGGCGCGGCACCGACGACGAGACCGTCGAGGTCGCCCGGGACTCGGAGACACCGGCGCCCGCCGGCACGGACGACGCGACGGTCCTGGTCGCCCCCGAGTCCGGTGCGCCCGCGCCCGGACGTACCGGTGACGAGACCGTCAAGGTCGCCCACGGGGCTGCGCCGCAGGCGACTCCGCGCCTGAGCACGTGGGACGAAATGGTGCCCGCGGCCCCGCCGATCCCGACCGGCGCGCCGCCCGTAGCCGCCGCGCCCCAGGCGTTGCCGCTCCCGACCGGAGCGCCGTTCCCGTCGGCCTCCGCACCGGCAGCCGACCCACGCCCGGCCAACCCGGTGATCTGGCACGCGGTGATCGCACTCCTGGGCGTGACCGCGGTCGGGATAGGGCTGTTCCGGTTGACCGACTCCGCGTGGCGGGATGCGCAGAACGTCGTCATGGGCGTGGTCCTGCCCGGCATCTCGGTATTGGCGGGCCTGGCCGGCCTGGCCTCGCTGGTCCTGGCCGTGCTCGGCGCACGCGCCAACGCCGCCGGCTCCCCACCCTCCCCCGCCACCCCCGAGCACTCCCCGGCCGACCCGAACCACGCCCGATAGCCCACCCCAGGGCCCGCCACCGAACCGGCGGGCCCTGCCGACCCCACGCCCTCGTACCGGCCACCCGCTCCGGGCCAACCGCCCACCCGAGCCGGAGCAGGCGGCACGACGGCGGCTCGCCCGTCCCGAGCCACATACCCCGGCCGACCCGCGGGCCCGATCGCCTCGCGCCCGCAGGACCCGGGGGCGCTCGGTCGCCGGCGCGGACGGCGTCGTCGAGTCAGTCGTTGCCGCCGGCGCATGACGAACCGCAGCCCGATCCCGTGTCGTCGTGGGTGCCGGTCATGTGGCTCCGGCCCAGGCGGGGTTTGTATCCCGAACTCGGATCGAAGTCGCGTCGCCCGCCGCCGTCCGAGAGTCGGCGCCGCCGAGTGTGACCCCGCAGTCTGCGGATCCGGGCATCGGAGCCGCGGAAGACTCCGGTCAACCCGGAGTCGTGCAGCCCCCGACGGGCAAACAGGGCGGCTCCGCCGATCGCGTCGGGTGGGCCCTCCCGATCCCAGTCGCGCCGGCCCCACTCCCTGCGGGCTCGGCCCAGGCAGCGAAGGCCGGCCGGGGTCGCCGGCGCCGGTGCCTCTGCGGACAGCGCGAACACGGCCACACCGGCGGCCGAGGTGACCGGCACGCCGACCACGATCGCGATGCCGAGCTCGAACAGGGCGGCGCACCAGACCAATGCGACCAGCACCACCCATCCGGCGGTCAGGGCCCGGCGGGCGAGCGGTGTGGGCCGGCGCCGAGCGAGCCCGGCCGCCACGAGTCGATCCGCGAGCGTCCGGATCGCCGGATCCCGGGCCGCCGCGATCCGTATCTCGGTCAGGTCGGCGCCACCCTCGGTTCGGGCCGCGGCCAGTACCGCGTCCTCGATCGCACCGGTGCCGGTCGATGCCGTCGTGGTCAGTCGACCGTCGCGGGACACGCGCAGGTCGTCCCGGGCATGCAACCGCACGATCGCGGTATCCACGACCTGCCGCGGGCCGCCGGCCAGGAACGCGAGTTCGTAGGTTTCGAGCGGCTCCGCCCCGAACGGCTCGGCCGGCCGCGTGCGTCCGAGCGGGCCGCCGGTCAGGACCTGTCGGGTCCGGAAACCGAGCACCATCGTCGCGAGGATCGCGAGCAGGACGAAGAGGGAGGTCTCCATGATCCAGGTCTACCGGCCCGGGCCGCACAATCGAATGCGCGGCCGGGAATCGCGGGCAACTCCCTCGCCCCGCCACGTGTTGTGGGCACGCCTCCGGGGCCGCAACCCACGGTTCCGGCCCTGGCCACAGGTCCGGGGCCGGTTCCGGGACCGGGACCGGGTTCAGGTTCGGGTGGATCCCGGGGGCCACAGGACGTGGATTCGTTTGCCGGCCGAGCGGGCCTTTTCGACCATCTCCGCGGTGCCGCCGCGGGACCGGTCGGGGCGGCCGTCCCAGACGGCGAGTACCACGTCGACCTCCGCCAACAGTGCGTCGTTCGCCGCGGCGTAGGCGTCGCCGGAGGCTCGGCTGAAGGGCATCACCCGGACCTCGGCGGCGGCGGCGATCAGTTGCTCGAAGCTCGCTCGGTACGCCGGGGCGACCTTGGCCTCGCGGTAGTCCGCCGACGGCAGCAGTGCCACCAGCCGGCCGCCCAGGTCCAGCACGGCGTGCGCGAAGATCGCGTCCGCACCGGCCGCGAGGCAGCTGTAGCCGACGAGTTCGTCCGGCGCGACCACCGCGAGCAGGTCTCGAACGGCCCGGTCGACCAGCGGTACGGTGCCGGCCGAGATGTTGATGTGGCCCGTGATGCCAATGCTCGTCACGCGTTTCCGTCCTGATCGAAACGGTTGAGGGAAGCCCCCATTCTTTGCCCGATCACCCCGGATTTCAGCCGGAGTCGGCCGATACTCGGAGAACTTCGACGACGCGGATCGTCGAGCGGCGGTGTCGGAGGGGCCGGTGGCCTCTGCGACGGCCGCTTCGTCGACGCGCGCACCGGCACCCAGGGGGCTGCATGCACCGGAGATCCCGCCGAATCGCGACCACGGCCTTCGCGGTGGTCCTGGCCGCGACCCCGGTCGCCTGCTCCGGCGGGTCGAGCCGCGTACCCGCCGACGCGGCAACTCCCGGCGCCGAGCCGCTGATCTCCGGTGCGCATCCGGCGAGGCCGGAGGACTATCCCAAACCCTCCGTCGCCCCGCCCTGCGATCCGCGCGAGAGCCTCACCCCGCCCGCCACGCTGCCCGCTCCCGGGCGGATGCCTGCCGGGTCCACGATGGACGCCATCCACCGGCGCGGACACCTGATCGTCGGCGTGGACCAGAACACCCGCTTCTTCGGCGAGTTGGACCGGCGCACCGGTCTGATCAAGGGCTTCGACATCGAGATGGCCAAGGCCCTGGCCCGGGCCATCTTCGGCGACACCGACGACGCGCGCATCCGGTACAAGGTGATCACCCAGGCCCAGCGGCCCGAGGTGTTGCGGTCCGGCGAGGTGGACGTGGTGATCGACACGATGACCATCACCTGCGAACGCAGGCGCGAAGTGGCCTTCAGCAGCGACTACTACACCGATGGCCAGCGGGTGCTGGTCCGGACCGACTCCGGCGTGGAGGGGCTCCCGGATCTGCGCGGCAAGCGGGTGTGCACGGTTCGTGGCACCACCTCGATCGTGTTCCTGCGCGACGATCCGGCGGGGGTGTTGCCGTACGCGGTGGAGAACTGGACGGACTGCCTGGTCGCGTTGCAGCAGGGCGAGGTGGACGCGGTCTCGACCACCTCCGCGCTGCTTCGAGGACTTCAGGCGCAGGACTCGGACACCAAGGTGGTCGGTCCCGCGTTCAGCGACGAACCGCACGGGATGGCCTTCCCGCTACCGCACCAGGACTTCGTGCGATTCGCCAACGGGCTGCTGGAGCGAATGAAGCGGGACGGCTCGTGGCAGCGGCTTTACGACACGTGGCTGGGCGGGCCGTTGGGGCCGCAGCCCCCGCCGCGCGCGAGCTATGCCGGCTGAGCGATCACCGGCCCGTCCGCGCCCTGTTCCCCGGTCGACCACCCGTGCGGTCGCCGGCTCGTTCGCCGGGCCGTCGCCTCCTCAGCCGTCCGGTTGTTCGCCGGTCAGGGTCGGCCGCAGGGTGTCCAGCACGCCCGGATCCTCGATCGTGGAGGGCGGTTCGGACCGCCTGCCGTCGGCGATGTCGCGCATCGTGCGGCGCAGGATCTTGCCCGACCGGGTCTTGGGCAGCGCGGGGACCACGTCCACCCGGCGCAGCGCCGCGACCGCACCGATCGTCTCGCGCACCCGGAGCACCAACTCGGCGGCCACCTGGGCCGGTTCCCGGTCCACTCCGGCCTTGAGCACGACCAGGCCGCGCGGCACCTGACCCTTGAGTTCGTCGGCCACCCCGATCACCGCACACTCGGCCACGTCCGGGTGAGCGGCCAGGACCTCCTCCATCGAACCGGTGGACAACCGGTGGCCGGCGACGTTGATCACGTCGTCGGTGCGGCCCATCACGTAGACGTAGCCGTCCTCGTCCTTGCGCCCGCCGTCGCCGCTGAGGTAGTAGCCGGGGTAGGTGCTCAGATAGGAGGCGATGCAGCGCTCGTCGTCGCCCCACAGCGTGGTCAGCGTGCCGGGCGGCATGGGCAGTTTGAGCACCACCGCACCGTCCACGCCGGGCGGCACCTCGTTGCCCTGCGGGTCCAGGATCCGCACGTCGTAGCCGGGCACCGGCAGGGTCGGCGAACCGGGTTTGGTCGGGTGCGGCTCCAGGCCCATCGGGTCGGCCACGATCGGCCAGCCGGTCTCGGTCTGCCACCAGTTGTCCACCACGGGGATGCCGAGCAGGTCGCCGGCCCAGCGGTAGGTCTCCGGGTCGAGCCGTTCACCCGCCAGGAACAGCGTGCGCAGCGCGGAGAGGTCGTGCCCTGCGCGCAGTTTCCCGTCCGGGTCCTCCTTCTTGATCGCCCGGAACGCGGTGGGTGCGGTGAACAACATGGTCGCCCGGTGCTCCGCGGCCACCCGCCAGAACGCGCCCGCGTCCGGTGTACCGACCGGCTTGCCCTCGTACAGCACGGAGGTGCAGCCGGTGAGCAGCGGCGCGTAGACGATGTACGAGTGACCGACCACCCAGCCGACGTCGGAGGCGGTCCAGCTCACCTCGCCGGGCCGCACGCCGTAGACGTTCTCCATCGACCAGCGCAGCGCGACCGCGTGCCCGCCGTTGTCGCGCACGATGCCCTTGGGCGGTCCGGTGGTGCCGGAGGTGTAGAGGATGTAGAGCGGATCGGTCGCCGCGACCGGCACACACTCGGCGGGCTCGGCCCTGGCCATCGCGGTGTCCCAGTCCAGGTCGCGTTCGGACAACTCGGCTACCAGCTCCGGGCGTTGCAGGATCACGACACGTTCGGGGCGATGGCTCGCCTCGGCCAGGGCCGCGTCCACGAGCGGCTTGTAGGCGATCGTCCGGGTCGGCTCGATCCCGCAGGACGCGGCCACCACGACCTTGGGGCGGGCGTCGTCGATCCGCACCGCCAATTCGTGCGCGGCGAAGCCGCCGAAGACGACCGAGTGCACCGCGCCGAGCCGGGCGCAGGCCAGCATCGCCACCACGGCCTCGGGCACCATCGGCAGGTAGAGCACCACCCGATCGCCCCGGCCCACCCCGAGCCCGCGCAGCACACCGGCGAACCGGGCGGTCAGGTTCAGCAGTTCGGCGTAGCTGAGGGCGCGCCGCGTCCCGGTCACCGGTGAGTCGTACACGATCGCGGCCTGTTCGGCCCGCCCGCCCGCGACATGGCGGTCCAGCGCGTTGAAACACGTGTTCAGCGTGCCGTCCGGGAACCAGCGGTACAGCGGCGCGGCACTGTCGTCCAGTGCCCGGGTGGGCGGCGTCACCCAGTCGATCGCGGCGGCGGCCTCCAGCCAGAAGCCGTCCGGATCCTCCAGGCTGCGCCGATGGGCCCTCTCGTACGCCCCGCCGGTGTCGCGGCTCATTCGCGGTTCCTCCCGGTAGTCCCGGGGCGGCACCGGGTGACCGTGCCGCCCGCCGGCAGGATCCCGACGCGGCGGCACGAAGTCAAGGTGGCCGTACCTGCGTTCGAAGCCCCGTGGCCGGTCAGGTCACCGGGTTCAGGGTCGTGGTGATGCTGGACACGGTCGGCATCGCGTCCTGTCCGCCCTGTTTGCCGGCGTCGATCGCGGCGTCGAGGTCGTAGCCGTTGCGGGCCCCGAGTTCGTTCTCCACGAGTTGGGACAGCAGTTCGTTGGCCGTGCCCTCGAGCGCGGCCACCGCGGGCGCGGTGGCGATCTCGACGACGCGCGCCATGAGTTCCTCTTCGAGTTCCTTGAAGATGCGTTTGACCGCGGTGCGCACGATGGCCACCTCGGCGAGACCGGCGATCGCGGACAGGCCCAAGGTGAAGGTGGCGGCAGCCGCCGCGGCGGCGATCGCGTCGGCCAGGATGATCAGTTGGGCGATCGCTCTGCCCTTGGCGACCTCGATCACCACCGCCGCCGCGTCCAGCGCCTTGGCCAGCATGCGGGCGCCCTCGGCCAGATCGTGCAGGTGTTCGTTGTTCAGCTTGCCGAAGTGCGCCTCGAAGGCCTCGGCGGCCATCCCGCTGGTGCCGGACAGGATCCAGGCCGCGCCGTTCTTCCCGTCGGCTCTGGCCTCGTCGATCTCGTCGGCGAACTCGCGGTAGGCCTGCGCCAGTTCCTTGAACTCGTCCTCGTCGAGGTTGGGCCAGTCGACGCCGATGACGTCCAACGCCGTGTCCAGATAGCCCGGTATGGTGATGCCCACAATCGACCCCCGTCGTCGTCGCGCACGCCCGAACCGGAGGGCGCGCCGTCTCGACGTTACGCCCCTTCCCGGTCCGGTACATCGATTCGCGGCATCCTCGATCCGGATCCCGCGCCCGCCGAAATCCCGTCACCGCGCCGGGGGTTCCAGGCGCAGACCGACCACGCCCCCGGCCATGCCCAGCACGATGTAGCCCTGCACCGACACCGCGATCCCGGTCACCGGTGCGCCCAGGTTCAGGTCGACGGCCGTGTCGTCGCCCGGTCGGCGCAGCCGGACCAGGCCGTCCGCCCAGGCCGCCGCGATCAGCACGCCCTCGGTGGTCTGTTCGCAGGCCAGCGCGGTCACCGCGGTCGCCCGGGCGTCGAGCGGATCCGGCGCCGGCTCCGCGCCCGGGCTCCACATCCGCACCCGGCCGTCCCGGCCGCCACTGATCAGCAACGGCGGCGCGCCGTCCGAACCGGTGCGCACCGCGGCGAGTGCGGTGACCGGGCCGGTGTGCAGCGGAGCGGACAACACTCCGCGCGGCGGTGGTTCGCCGCCGGGCAGGCCCGGCGGCGAACCATGGCACCAGACACCGCCCTCGACGTCGCCGACCGCAGGCAGCGGATGTGCGCACAGCACGGTCAGCTCGGCCCCGCACGTGTTGACCAGACGTTGGAAGGCGGCCTCCAGCGCGCCGCGCGGGCCGTGGTAGGCGGCCTCCAGGACGTCCACGCCGCCCCACCGGTTCAGCGTGGTGACCCGGCCGCCGTAGGTGCTCGCGAGCGCGCGCAGCGGGACGGGCCCGGAGCCGGCGACGACGCGGCCGGCGATCGTGCCGTCGGCGCCGGCGACGGCACGGATCACGCCGGTGTCGTCCACGAGCAGCACCCGGCCGGCCAGGCCGCCGCGGCCTGCGGTCGCCGCCAGGACCGGGCCCGGCCAGCGGTCCGGGCGGTGTGCGTCGCCGTCGCCCCAGCGGGCCCACTCGGCCCGCCAGCCCGGCGCGGTGGATCGTTCGGCGAGCATGCGCGCGACGGCGTCGTCACGGCCGAGCCGGTGTACCGCGAGCAGCGCCGCGCGGGCCGCCGGCGCGGGTTCCCCGAGCAGCGTGCCGAACGCGCCGCGGAACGCGGCCTGGGCGGGCTGCTCCCACTGTCCGGTGGCCACCAGCGCGGTGGCCACCGTCTGCGGCCGGGCCAGCGCCTGCACGACCGGGTCGGCGGCGAGCGCCGCGGCGTCGCCGATCCGCACGCTGTGCGCCAGGATCGCCGAGATGCGCTCCTCGCCCGCGTCGTACAACCCCGCGAGGTCGGTGATGCCCGCGTCCGCCGCATGCCGCAGCGCGGCGTGCACCCGGGCCGGGCGGCCGGGGTCGGCGCCCTCCGGGCGTTGCCCGAGGACGAATGCGGCGAGCGGCCCGGCCGGCAGCGCCCACGTGTCGCCGCCCTCGAACACCGCGGGCAACACGCGCGTCGCGTGCTCGATCGTCGCGGCGGCGGACCGCGGGCCCGGCGTCGGGTACAGCGTGGTCAGCGCCCGCTCCCACTGGCGGGCCGGCAGCGGCAGGTCGAGCCCGGACAGGGCGGCCACGGCCGCGCGCACGTCCTCGGGCAGCGTCGCCCACCAGGCCCGGTGGATCCGCGCCGCCCGCTCCGGCAGGTCGCCCGGCACCCCGTCGCCCGGCGTCGCGGGCAGCCCTCCCCCGTCCACGCGGGCGGCCAGTCGGGCCAGGCCGGGGTGCGGAAAGGCGGCTTCGGCGCCGAACGGCGAGGCGGGGGGCGATCCGGTCGCGAGTTCGGTGTACCAGCGCTCGAACCGACCGGGGTGGGTCCAGCGGGGCTCGTCCAGGTCCAGCGTGGCGGGCGCGGCGACGCGGGTGAAGGCCGCCCGGGTGTCCGGCTGCGCGCACTCCACCAGGAGTCGCACGTGCGGCAGTTCGAGCAGCGGGTCGAGTAACTCGGCCACGATCCGGGCGCCTTCCCCGGGTGCGCCGGGTACGCCGGCGTGGTCCGGGTCGGCGACCGCGATCACCGTGCGCCGCGGGTCGAGCGCCACCGCGGCGATCAGTTGGCGGGGTGTGCGGGCCGCGACGCCCAGGTGGGCGGCCAGTTCGGCGACGACGCCGGGCACGGTGAGGGTGTGCGCCGGCACGAAGGCGTGCAGTCGGCGGGCGGGCGGCGTGTCGTCCGTACCGGTGGCGGCGTACAACCAGGCCAGCAGGTGCGACTTGCCCGCACCCGACGAGCCGCGGACCAGGCACAGCCGGGGCGACCGCTCGTCGTCCAGCCAGCCCAGCAGCGCACGGGCGGCCGGCTGTCGGCCGGCGCCCATGTGCGGCAGTCGATGCCCGTCGTTGTCGACCACGGTGTCCGTCCCCCGATTCGTGCCGCACGCTGCCCGGTCAGCGATGGTCGCCCTGCTCCGCGACGTGTGTCATCAGGGCCCGGACGCCGTCCTCGCGCGACTGCGCGCTCTCCCCGTAGCCGAAGCTGTGGGTGAACTCGGCGTGCGGAAACAGTCGGCCCATCCACAGCGCACAGTAGTGGCCCGGCATCAGGCAGGGCTCCAGCTCGCAGTACACCCGCAAAACGTCCTCGGCCGGCACACCCCCGGCCGACAGGCGGTACCACAGCAGTTCCTCGGGGTGCGGCAGTCCCGGGCGGGACACCTCGGTCACGATCTGCTTGTTCCCGTCCGCGTCCACGATCTCGAACGCGGCCGAACCGGCGATGTTCAGCGGGAGTCGCACATCGTCGAGCACCCTGGGCCACCACGCCTCGCGCTCGGCGAACGCGTCCGGGTCCAGCGCGAGCAGTTCCTCGCGCAGTTCGCGAAACAGCGGGAAGCCCTCGACCGGCTCGCCCACCGCGGCGATCCGGGGCAGTGCCTGATCGAGCGTCAGCAGCCCGGCGGCGAACGCCTCCACGCTGCTCGCCACGGGCATCTCCGGCAGGTCGACGCCCAGGAACAGGGCCCGCACCGACCCGTCGGCGGCGACGTAGAGCTCCGCGCCCTGATCGGTGCCGAGCCGGACCCGCTCGCGCACCGCGGGATCGGGCAGCGACTCCCCCACCGCGTCGGCGAACCCCCCGAGCGTCGGCGGGTGTTCGTCGTCCGCGCCGATGAAGTACGCGCCGACCTGCACGGGCATCGGCACACCGGCGAGCTGCGCCGAGTCGGAAAAGCGCAGTCCGTCCCGGCCGAAGCGTTGATGGAGGGCGGCGGAAAGGTCAGAGTTCATGGTGATTCGAGTATCCCTCTTTCGACGGCGGGCCCGAGGCGCGGCCGGACGGCCGTGCGGTCAGCGCAGCGGATACAGGCCGTCGACGTACGAACCGAAATAGGAAATCCACAGGTTTTCCCCGCGATACGGGATCGGATCGAGCGGCTCGATCCGATCCCGAATGGATTGTGCGACGCGGCGGTACTCCTCGTTGCCCGGGCCCGTACTCCCCGGTTCCGTGCGCGGGGTCCGCGTCCACAGGAGGTACAGCATCGTGCACAACGAGGAGAGGTCGCCGTTGATCTCGCAATACTCGGATCCGCCGTCCGCGAAGGCGTGGATCCGGCCGGTCTCCAGTTGGAGGAAGATGTACCACTGCTGAATTCCGCCCAGGACGAGCACCGGGCCGACACCGTCGAGTTCGGGCAGGTCGACCCCGTCGTCCGGGTCGCCGAGGTCGAGCAGGCGCGAAGGCTGCGCGCCGGGTTCGCCGGCCAGGGCCGGGGCCATCTGGAACAGCCCCTGCGGGATCCCCACGTCGCACAGGAAGTCCAGGTCCTCGACCCGCCCCGGGACCTCGGCGAGTTCGGCGCGCGAGGCGCGCACCACCCGGCCCTCGGGGAAGACCTCCAGCAGTCCGCGGCGGTCGATGTCGAAGATCATGAATCACTCCAGCTGTGTCCGGCGCTTCCGGCCCCTTCCCGGGCCTTCGAGCCGCCTGCCCGGGCCGTCGAACCGTCCGCCGCCGTTCCGGCGGGTTCGAACCTGCGGATGCCCACGGATGCCTACGGATACTGGTACGTGTATACACCGGCCAGCGGACCGGTGTTGCCCGCGGCATGCTGCTGCTGAAGGTCGTGCATGTACAGGTTGAAGGGGCCGTTGCGGTCCGCGCCGTCGAGCCGTCGCGAATCGAAGTCGGCGACGTGGCTCACCTCCAACGGAGCGTTTCGGCCGCTGCCGTTGAGATGCATGTCCACCCAGATGTCGCACCCGGCGCCACCGGTCTTCGGGAAGGGTTGGCACGGTGCCCGCTCGGTATACAGCCGAGTGACGTCGTTCTGCATGCCGTTGTGCACCATCGGCAGGCCGATGGCCCGCTCGGAATGGCCGCCGTTGTTGCCGCTGCTGCCCACCAGGATGAAATCGCCGCCGCGTCCGGAAGGATCCTGGTAATACAACGAGGCGTAGTTGTTGCCGCCGTAGTCGTTCTGCGCCCGACGCACGTCCTCGACGGCCTGGGACAGGTCCGTGGGCTGTTGCAGGGGCTGCGATTGCACCGGGGTGCGCGGCGTGGCATTCCCGGTGTTGTTCTGCTCTTCCTTCGCGTACTTGTCGTAGCGGCCCTTGCCGCCCGGCACCGGCACCCGTTTCGGCTTGCCACGCGGGGTGACCTCGGGATTTCCTTCCTTGTCGGTCTTGATGTTGACCTTTATCGTGCCGTCCGGATTCAGCACCCGGTCGATACCGGAATTGCCGCCCCCCGGTCGGGCCGGAACGAGTTTCCCGTTGACCAGTTGATGGACCCGGCCGTCCTCGTCGACGAAGTACACCGGTGTCCGGCCCTGCCCGGGCCGATTCTGTCCGGAGCCGCCCGGATTCCTGCCGTCGCCGGCGCCGGTCGGGCCGCCGTTGCCGCCGGGCTTCTTCGCGTCCGGGCCGCCGATCCGCGTCCCGAACCGCTTGAGGTTCGCCTCCTCGGTCGCGGTCGTGCGCTTGGCACCGGTACGCACGTTGCCGGCGGTCTTGGCCACTGCCTGCTGGAGCGCGCCGCCCGCCCGGGAGTGGCCGGTGGACAACGGCTCGAAGACCTTGCCGAAGGTCTGGCCGAGACTGTCCTTGTTCCAGAACGAGCCCTTGGCCTGGAGTACACCGGCCAACTTGGTGTGCGCGGCCTCGATCCGGGCGGCGGAGGCGTCGATGCCCCGGGCGCCCGACTCCACGTGTTCGGGCACGTGCTTGAACCCGTTGGCGCCCGTGGGCGGCGGACCGGCCGGCTTGCCGCCGGGGGCGCCGCCGTCCGTGCCCGGTGGGCCGCCGGGTTTGCCCGAGGTGTCGCCGGCGCCGGGCCGCTTGGGCGCCTTGGGTACGGCCGCCGGTGCGTCGCCCGGCTTCGATGCGCCGGGCGCGTCGTGCCCGCTGCCCGCATCGCCGCCCTTCGGACCCTTCTTGGTCTTGCTCATCGCCGATCGCCTCCCCGTGGGCCGTCGCGCGCGTTCGACGCCCCGGGAGGAGGCGGGCCCGACCCGCCGTGATGCGCACGTTCGCGGACGATCCATCGATCGGGCCGCCGCACGAACTACCCCCGTAGTGACCGAACGACGGTGTCAAACCTACGTTCGGTGTCCCGCGAGGCCAACCGGCTTCGAGTCAAGTAATGCAAAACGGAGGGAAGTTCGGGGGTTTCCCTCGCGTCGCGCAGGCCGGCCGGCACGGCCCCGCCCCGCGCGCGGCCCGGCCCGGGTGGTCGGGAGATACCCCGGACCCGACGCCACGCCCGCCCGGCGGCACCGTCGCGGACTGGACGCCGGGGGTGGACGGGTGACAGCGTCGGCGGCCCGGATCACCCGAGTTGCCGGAACCCGACCGCGACTCCCGGCACTCGATCGCGATCCCGGCGCGTCCGGGACCGTCCCCGAAGCGGAGGAAGCAGATGACCACGCCCGGTACGTCGGAACGGCCGTCCGAAGTCGTCCTGGAGCCGTTGCGACGCCATCTCCGGCATGCGTCGGGCGAGTTCTGGATCGGCCCGGGCTGGTACCACCTCGCCCTGCGCTGCCACGAGGCGCTGGTGGCGGAGTTCCCCGACTACGAACTGCTCGCCGTGAAACAGAAATGGGCAGCCCTGACCGTCCAGGCCTTCCCCCGACCGTGGACACCCAACCGGGCCGACTGGACATCGGCGGAGGCCACCCGACTTCGCGTCGTGACAGCCGAGTTCAATCGCCTTTCCCGAACCGTCTGCGAGAACTGCGGTCGCCCCGGCTCGCTCCGCACCACCCGATACCTGCACCTGACGCTGTGCGACGACTGCGAGACGTCGGTACCGCCCGGCGGACTTTGGCGGACCACGCCCTGACACTCCGGCTGGGCCGTGTCCGGTGGATCCTGGTGGATGAGGTCGCGTCGTCCGGTGCCGTGGCTCGGCGTGCCGGAGAAGCAGCCGCATGGTGGTTCCCTTCGGCTGTTTCTCCGGTGCGGCGAGACGAGCGCAGCGAGGAGCCCGAAGGGCGGATGCCAGGCGGCGCGGCCCCACCAGGATCCGCCGGACACGGCCTAGGCCCGCAGGTACCGTCTCGCCACGACCGCGGGCGCGGTGGCCGGCCACCGCGCCCGCGCCCGGCACGACTCCCGCCGTGCGGGCCTGGATTCGGCTCCGCGATGTCGTCCCGCGCCCTCTCGGCACCCGGTCGTCCCCGCCCGGCCCGAGCGCGTGGCTACAGGCGGTCGTACCAGCCCGGGTGGCTGTTGTGCAGGGCGGCCAGGGCCAGGACTATGCGGGCGTCGACCCGGCCGGGGGGTAGTTCGTAGGAGTCGGTCGTGCCGACGCTGCCCAGGTATTCGAAGACGCGGGTGCCGTCGTGGCGCCAGATCGTGCGCAGCGGCAGCCGCGGGGCCTTGCCGCCGAGCACGGCCACGGCCATCATCAGCCCCCACAGCGGAGACAGCGCCCACCACGCGATCCACCCGAACGTGGTGCCCTTGTGCGCGTGCAGTGTGGGGCCCTCGGCCGGGCGGATCGTCCAGGAGGTGCGGCGCAGCCGGCGGATGCTGCCCTGTTCGCGATGCACCGTGGCCAGGTGTTCGCCGGCCGGTCCGGTGATGCTGTAGACCGCGTAGTCGCCGGCGGTGGAGTACGTGCCCACCGCGGCGATCCGGTGCCGGCGTGCCCGGTCGGCCCACAGGGTCAGGTGGCGGGAGGGGGAACTGCCCATGCCGTCGGTGGGCGCGGCCTCGATGTAGGCGATGTCCTCGTAGTGCCGTTCACCCTGTGGGCGGACCCGGACGATCGGGCCGACCCACGTGTGTTCGGGAACGTCCCTGGCTTCATCAGCCTGGAGCGCGCGGCGTACCTCGATTGCGGCACCCGCGCCGGTGTGAAGCGCGACGGTCATGTGCGTCCAGAGTTCGGTAAACGGCCGGTCTGAACAGCAGGGTAGACAGCCTGGCGACTCCGTGGGGAGCGAGGGAGCGAGAAGCCCGCCACAGCACGGACCGACCGGCCGGCGAAGGCCGGTCCGGTCGGTCCGATGTCGTCATGTCCGGGTGATTGTCGGGGATTTACCCGCGCCGGCCCGAGTCGAGCGCGAAGTCCGCGCGGTGGTCGACGGCCCAGCTGCGGAAGCTGCGGCCGGGCTTGCCGGTGATCGCCTCGGTGGTGCCGGACAGCGGCTCCGGATCGACGGCGGACTCCCACAGATCCAGCAGTGCGTTCGCGTAGCCGGGGTCCATGTGGCGGGTCAGTCCGGCGAGCGCCTGGTCGCGGGTGACCTCGGTGAACGGCAGGTCGCGGCCCAGGACATCGGCCAGGATCGCGATCTGCTCGACGAAGGACATCGATTCGGGGCCGTTCAGGTCGAGCGTCTCGCCGAGGTGGTCTCCGGCCAGGAGCACCGCGGTCGCCACGTCGGCGATGTCGTCCTCGTGGATCGGGGCGATCTGGGCGTTCGGGTAGGGCAGTTGGATGCTTCCGGTGCCCATCAGCTGGTACTTCCAGCCGATCGAGTTGCCGGCGAACGCACCGGGGCGGAGCACCGTGTACGGGATTCCGGACTCGGCGACCGCGACCTCGACCGTGTGGTGGCCCGCCGCGAGCGGGTTGCTCTGCGGGTCGGGGGTGTTCGTCGAGGACGAGGACAGCAGCACGATGTGTCGGACGTCGGCGGCCTGGGCGGCCTTGACGAAGTCGGCGATGCCGGCGGCCTCGGCGTAGAGGAACACGCTGGTGATGCCCTGCAACACCGCGGCGGCGTTGTCGGGTTCGCGCAGCGAGAGGCGGACGGCTTCGACACCGGGAGTCGGTTCGAGTTCGGCCGGGTCGCTGCTCGCAATCCGGACGGACCGGCCGGCGGCGACAAGGCGGGCGATGACACCGCGCGCGACACTGCCGCGGGCTCCGGTGACGAGGATGGTCGTGCTGGTCATGGTGACTCGTTCCTTGCTGGTTCGGTGGTGTTGCCGGGGGTTCGGGAGATGCGGGGCGATCGGGCCTCGGCGCTTTGTGCGCGGGCTTACGCCTCGTGCGGCCGGGCGTGCCGAGGGAGCAGGAATACCAGGCCGCCGGCGAGCAGGCCGAGGCAGGCCACCGCAAGGGCGCCGAAGGCCATCGCGGAGGAGGCGCTGTGGTGTTCGGCGAGTTGGAAGAACAAGGTGGTGATGCCGGCCGCGCCGAGGGCACCGGCGAGTTGCTGCATCGCGGACAACGAGCCGGAGGCGCTGCCCAGTTCGTGCTCGGCGACACCGGCCAGGATCACGTCGAACAGGGGGGCGAAGACGGCGCCCATCCCGATACCGGCGACGAACAGCGGGGCGATCAGGGCGACGCTGGTGGTGTCCGAACCGTAGTGGGTGACCACGGCGGCGAGGGCGACCAGGCCGACCATGTGCACGCCGACGCCGATCAGAAGCAGGTTGCGGCCGAGCTTGGCCATCACCTGGAAGCCGGCGATGGAGGCGACCACGATGCCGACCGCGATCGGGGCGAGGGTGAGGCCGGCCCGGAGCGGGCCGTAGTGCAGGTGCAGTTGCACGAACAGGGACGTGATCAGCATGAATCCGGTGGTGCCGGCGAAGAACGCGAGGCCGAAGAGCATGCCGGACTTGTACGCGCGGTTGCGCAGCAGCGTGGCCTCGATCAGCGCGTGGGTGCTGCGGCGCTCACGCAGGATGAAACCGGCGAATGCGACGACACCGGCGGCGAGGCAACCGAACGACCACAGCGGCCAGTCGGCTTCGGGGCCCTGGATGAGCGGCAGGATGATCAGCGTGGAGGCGGCGGTCAGCAGCGCGGCGGCGGCGAGGTCGATCCGCACCGCGGGGTTCGGGTCGTCCCGGGGGATGTAGCGGAGGCCGCCGAGCACGGCGGCGAGGCCGAGCGGGACGTTCATCAGGAAGATCAGCCGCCAGCCGGTGCCGAACAGGTCGAGGTGGATGAGCGCGCCGGCCAGGATCGGGCCGCCGACGGCGGACAGGCCGAGCACCGGACCGAACGCGGCGAACGCCTTGCCGGTCTCGCCGGGCGGGAAGACCGACTTGAGGATGCCGAAGCCCTGCGGGATCAACAGGGCGCCGAAGGCCCCCTGGGCGATGCGGGCGGCGACGAGCAGTTCGGGCGAGGGGGACAGCGCACAGAGCAGGGACGCCGCGGCGAAGCCGCCGGCGCCCAGCAGGAACAATCGGCGTCTGCCCCAGCGGTCGCCGAGTCTGCCGCCGACCACGAGCAACACGCCGAACGCGAGCGTGTAGCCGGAGGCGAGCCACTGCAACAGCGAGGCACCGCCGCCGAGATCGTCCCGGACGGAGGGGCCGGCGACGTTGGTCACGGTGCTGTCGAGCAGGTCCATCACCTCGGCTACGAGCACGATCGCCAGGATCACCCAACGCCGGGCGTATGCGGCCGGGAGCGGGGTCTCGGCGGCGGCCGGCGCGGCCGGGTCGGCGGTCGGCTTCGGGGCGATGTCGTCGAGTGCGTCGGCGGTGGTGGACGCGGGTGCGGGGGTCATCGGTACTCCTCGGATCGGGGCCGCGCGGCCCCTGACGAGGCGATGGATGCGGCGGGGCGAGCGGTGTGTCGAGCTGCGTTCGCTACGAACGTCGTTCGTTACGAACAATGTACGTAGCGAACAGCGTTCCGTCAACGTCTATACTCGGGGCATGGCGAAATCACCCGGCGAACCACGCCCGTCCACCACTTCCGCACCGGTCAGTCGGCGGACCCGACCGGCCAAGGCAGCACTCAGCGCGGACGCACTCGTGTCCGCCGCGCTGGCGATCCTGGACGCCGACGGCCTGGACGCGGTGACCATGCGCCGGGTCGCGCAGGCGCTCGACACCGGCGCCGCCTCGCTCTATGTGTATGTGGCCAACCGCGACGAGCTGCTCGCGCTGATCTACGACCGGGTGCTCGGCGAGATCCCGCTGCCGACCGTGGCCGCGGTCGGCGAGCCGTTCCCGAACTGGCGCACGGAGCTGACCACGCTCATCCGCACGGCGATCACCGTGCTGGGCGGCCATCGCGGGATCGCGACCGTGGCGCTGGGCGACGTACCGACCGGTCCCAACGCGCTCGCGCTGGCCGAGGCGATCCTGGGACTGCTGGCCGGCGCGGGCATCGACGACCTGACCCGCTCCCTCGCACTGGATCTGATCAACCTGCACATCACCGCCGCGGCGGCCGAGGAGTCGGCGTACGCCGCCAAGGGCGCCGAGGGACAGACCGAGGAGAGCGCGGTCGCGGCAATGGACGAGGCGTTCGGGCGGTTGTCCGCTACGGACTACCCGCACCTGGTCTCGATGCGCGCGACGCTGACCGCGGGGTCCGGCGACGAACGCGACGCCTGGGGCATCGAGGTCCTGCTCAACGGCATCCTGGGCACCCCGGCCCGCGGCTGATCCGACGCCGGGCCGCCGCCGGCGCGGGCCGGATCCTACCCGGTTGGACCACGGCACCACCGACCGACGATCTCCGGTATAGCTGTCGGGTCGTCAGATCCCCCCGACCCGAGGATCACCCGTGTCCGATGCCTGGTCCCTCGCCCTGCTCATCGGCGGGATCGTCCTCCTGGGTTCCTCGGTGCAACGCCTCACCGGCATGGGCTTCGCGCTGGTCGCGGCGCCCGGCCTGGTGCTGCTGCTGGGACCGGCCCAGGGCGTGGTGCTGTGCAACGGCGGTTCGGGGGTGGTCAGTGCGATCGGGCTGGCCGCCTCGTGGCGCCGGGTCCGGCTCGCCGCGATGTTGCCGCTGGTGGTCGCGGCGGCGTGCACCGTGCCGCTCGGGTCCTGGGTGGCCACCCGACTGCCCGAGCCCTGGCTGCTGGTGGGCATCGGCGCGGCCGTCTGCCTGGCCGTCGGCTTCGTCATGCGCGGCGTCCGGATACCCGCCCTGCGCGCCCGCAGGGGCGCCGTGATGGCCGGCGCCGCGAGCGGCTTCATGAACTCCTCGGCGGGCGTCGGCGGCCCCGCGATGTCCCTGTACGCGCTCAACGCCGGTTGGACCGCCGCCGAGTTCGTGCCCAATGCACAGTTCTACGCCGTCGTCGTGAACGCCTTCTCCCTCGCCGCCAAGTCACCCCCACACCTGACCACCCCGGCCTGGGCCGCCGTCGTCACAGCCCTGCTCGCCGGCGCCGCGATCGGCCACTTCCTCGCCGCCCGCACCCCCGAACACCAGGCCAAACGCGCCGTCCAATGGCTGGCCCTCACCGGCGGCGCCACCACCCTGACCAAGGGCCTGTTGACCCTGTGACGCCGAATCGGCACGGGGCTCAGGCCACTTGAAAGGACACGTCGCCGATGTTCACGGTCACGTCGAGGCGACCGCCCAACGCAGCCGCGTACGAGCGCAGAGTCTCCAACTCCATGGCGTCGAGGTCCCCGGTCTCGATCTGGGAAAAAACGCGCGATTGCGACACGCCGAGCACGGCCGCCACCTCTGCCTGCGTCTTTCCCAACGCCTTGCGGAGTTCCTTCAGATGGAAACCGACGACGTAGGCGTCCAGGTCCGCCCGGGCGCGTGACCGCACGCCCGGGTCGGCGAGCGTGGGGTCGACCCGGTGGGCATCGGCCTTGACGTCCTGCCGGCGGCGTGCGGGACTCATGATCGCTCCTCCTTCCGCTCCTCGCGGTATCCCGAACCCTCCAACGGTTCGAGGAGGCCGGTTTCCCACGACAGCGGACAAATATGACCCCCGAGTTATATCCATCGCCTCCCACGAGTGCACACATGAGGAGAGCCACGTCGTCGTTGTGGTGTCGTGAGCACATCCGACGTGGGCAGATCATCAGAATGACGGTCATGGAAGATCTCGCCGAACCCGTGTCTCCCGCTCCACACCGTCCCGCCCCCGGCGGGGTGGTTCGCACCTCGGCGGAGGTGGAGAAACTTCGGGGCGTGCGGCGGATGAAGGTGATCGCCACCGGGTTCCTGGTGTTCGCGATCGTGTTGTACGTGCTCGCGCGGTGGGCCGAGGCGCGGGGGGCCGGGGCCTGGGCCGGATATGTGCAGGCCGCGGCGGAGGCCGGGATGGTCGGCGCGATGGCCGACTGGTTCGCGGTGACCGCGTTGTTCCGCCGACCGCTGGGGCTGCCGATTCCGCACACCGCGATCATCCCGACCCGCAAGGACGCGTTGGGGCGCAATCTCGGCGAGTTCGTCGGGGAGAACTTCCTCTCCGACGCCGTGGTGCGGCAGCGGCTGCGCCGGATGCACGTCTCCCGGCGGGCCGGCACCTGGCTGGCCGCCCCCGGGCACGCCGAGCGGGTCACCGACCAACTGGGCGTACTGGCCCGCGCGGCGCTGACCGTGCTGCGCGACGAGGACGTGCAGAGCGTGTTCGGGCAGGCGATCACCCGTCGGGTCTCCGCCCAGGCGGTGGCCCAGCCGATCGGCGAACTGCTCGACCGGCTGGTGCGCGACGGTGCACATCGGGGCCTGGTCGACCTGGTCGCGACGAAGGCGCACGACTGGCTGGAGCACCATCGCGAGGCCGTCCTGCGGGTGGTCGACGAGGAGTCCCCCGGTTGGTCGCCGCGCTTCCTGGATCGGCAGATCGCCAACAAGGTGCACCGCGAACTGGTGCGATTCGCGGGTGCGGTGCGGGACGACCCGGGGCATCCGGCCCGGGTCGCGGTGGACAACTTCCTCGCCGAGGTGGCCCGCGACCTCCAGCACGATCCGGCGATGATCGCCCAGATAGAGAGGCTGCGGGACCGCACCGTCGCGCACCCGGCGGTCCAGGAGTTGATCGCATCGGTGTGGGGCGCCGCCCGGGCGATGCTGGTCGAGGCCACCGAGGACCCGGACAGCGAACTGCGCAGCCGGGTCAACGCCGCCGTGCGCTCGCTGGCCGGCCGGCTGGCCGAGGACTCGCGCGTGCGGGGCAAGGCGGACCGCTGGATCGAGCAGGCCGCCGTGTACGTGGTGACCACCTACCGCGACGAGATCACCGCGCTGATCACCGACACCGTCGGCGCCTGGGATCCGAAGGAGACCAGCCGCAAGATCGAGATCAACGTCGGGCGCGACCTCCAGTTCATCCGGATCAACGGCACCGTCGTCGGCGCCCTGGTCGGCCTGCTGATCCACACCCTGACCCGGGTACTGAGCTGAGCCCGGGGCCGGTCGCCCACCCGGGCACCGCGCCGAACCCCGCACAGGCCCCACTCGCCCCGCCGGCCGACCCGCACCCGGGCGCCGACCCCGACCCCGACCCGGGCCCCCGGCACCGACCCACCCGCCTACCCGGACAGTTCCTCCGCCCGCGCCTTGGCCGCCCGCAGGTCCACCTTGCCCGCCGCCGTGCGCGGGATGGACTCGACGAAGTGGATGCGCTTGGGCGTCTTGTAGCCCGCGATCTGGGTGCGGGCGTGCGCCGTGATCGCCTCCGGCGCGGGCGCGGTGCCCTCGCGCACCACCACGAGCGCGGTGACGGCCTGTCCGAAGCGCGGGTCCGGGACGCCGACCACGACCGCGTCGAACACGTCCGCGTGCGACTTGAGCGCGCCCTCCACCTCGTCCGGATAGACCTTCTCGCCACCGGTGTTGATGGTCGCGCTGCCGCGCCCGAGCAGGATGATGCTGCCGTCCTTCTCCAGCTGCGCGAAGTCGCCCGGCAACACCCAGCGGCGCCCGGCCGCGTCCTTGACGAAGGTGGCCCGGGTCTTCTCCTCGTCGCCGTGATAGCCCAGCGGGATGTGCCCGCTGACCGCCAGTCGGCCGACGTCGCCGGAGCCCGGCTCGACCGGCATCAGGCGGTCGTCGAGCACGGTCGTGGTCGCCGACGAGGCGAACCGCGTGCCCGCGCCCGGCGCGCCGGTCTGCCGGGCCGCGGCGCCCGTCTCGGAGGCACCGAAGCTGTCGATCACGAAGACGCCGGCCTGTTCCAGGGCGGTGCGCACCGCGGTGCTCATCGGTGCCCCGCCGTTGCTGATCGCCTTGAGCGCGGACAGGTCGTAGGTGTCCGGGTTGGCCGCGAGCCAGTCCGCGAGCGGCCTGCCCATCCCGTCGCCGACCACCGCCATCGACAACGCCCGCTCCCGGGCCGCCAGCGCCATCACGGTGTCGGCGTCGAAGGCGCGCCCGGTCCACATCAGGAACGTGTTGCCCATGTAGAAGGTGTTCCACATCGACCACTGCCCGCCGCCGTGCATCATCGGCGCCAGGCCCAGCGTGGTCATCCCGGCCGACTCCCGCACCGTGTCCGCGAGTTCATCGGGCGTCTCCAGCCTGGGCCGAGCGCCGCGACCGGCCTGCAGGGCCGCGAAGAAGATGTCCTCGCCACGCCACAGCACACACTTGGGCATGCCCGTGGTCCCGCCGGTGTACAGGCCGTACAGGTCGTCCCCGCTGCGTGCGCCGAAGCCGCGTTCGGGCGAGGCCGCGGCGAGGGCGTCCTCGTAGGCCACCATGCCCTCGGCCGGTTCGGTCGAGCCGTCCTCCAGGATCAGCACATGCCGCAGCGCCGGGAAATCGGCCCGGATCGCCTGCGTCGCACCCGCGAACGAACGTTCGGCAATCACCGCGACCATGCCCGAGTTCTCGTACAGGTAGCGCAACTCCGCTTCGACATAGCGGTAGTTGATGTTGATCGGCACGGCCCGTGCCTTGTGACAGCCGATCATCGCCTCGACCCACTCGGCGCGGTTCCACGCGTGGATCCCGACGAAGTCGCCGGGCTCGATCCCGGCGTCGCGCAGGTGGTGTGCGACGCGGTTGGCCCGCTCGTCGAGTCCACGGTAGGTCAGTCGCACCTCGCCCGCGATCAGCGCGGTGCGGTCCGGAATCGCGTCCACCACGATCTCGAAGAGGTCGGCGAGGTTGAACGACGGGCTGACGGGCGTCATGGTCGGCTCCCACGGCGGATGAACGGGCGCTTCCGAAGCCGGATCCGAACACGGATCCGGTCCGGGTCGAAGCAGGGTCGAGTCAACTTACCCTTGACTCGATCAAAAGAATAGGTTCGCCATGATCCGGCAAAGCGCTGTCGGGGCCTCCCCGCCGGGCGGTACTTTCGCGCCGGGAAAGTCCCGAAATCACCGGCGGCTCCACGCCCGCGGTTCCGCACCGGCCCGCGCACCCGCACGCCCGCGAAGGCCCGCGAAGACCCGCGCGTCCAGGCACGCCACGCACCCGAATCCGGGGGAGACATGCGCGTTTTGGGGGGACGGTACGAACTGGCTCAGCCGGTCGGCCACGGCGGCATGGGCGTGGTCTGGCGCGGCGTCGACCGCGAACTCGGCCGCACCGTCGCGGTCAAGGTGCTGCCCGCCGAGCTGACCCGGCAGCAGGAGTTCCGGGACCGGTTCCGGCGCGAGGCCCGCACGGTCGCCGCGCTCTCGCACCCGGGCGTCGCCACGCTGTACGACGTCGGCGAGGACACCACGGACGGCGAACCGACGCCCTTCCTGGTGATGGAGTTCGTCGACGGTCGCACGCTGGCCGAGGCGCTGCACGAGGGCCCGCTGCCGATCGGCCGTACCGTGGCGATCGCCCGCGACGTGGCCGACGCGCTGGTGCACAGCCACGGCCACGGCGTCGTGCACCGCGACCTCAAGCCGGCCAACATCATGCTGACCTCGTCCGGCCGGGTGAAGGTGCTCGACTTCGGCATCGCCAAGGTGCTCGCGGAGACCACCACCCGGCTCACCGCGACCGGGATGACCGTGGGCACCCCCGCCTACCTGTCCCCGGAGCAGATCGAGGGCCGGGACGTGGACGCCCGCACCGACCTGTACTCGCTCGGCGCGCTGATCTACGAACTGCTCGCCGGCCGGCCTCCGTTCCTGGCCGACTCGCCGTTCGCGGTGATGCACCAGCACCTCTCCAAGCCGCCGACGCCGCCGTCCGCGATGCGCCCGCAGGTGCCCGAGGACCTGGACGCGCTGGTGCTGCGCCTGCTGGCCAAGCACCCCGACGACCGGTTCCCGACCGCGAGTCGGCTGCTCGCGGCGCTGGAGGACATCCGTGCCCGGTCGGCGTCGGGCGCACCCGCCCCCGACACCACCCGCAACCCGAACGTCGCCCGCCCGACCAGTCGTGCGACCGAACCGACCACCGAACCGACCCCGGTCCCGGTCCCGGTCACCGCCGGCGACCGAACGCCCGCGCCGCCTCCCCCGGCCCCGCCCGCACCGGGTCCGCCCCGAATGCCGGGCATCCCGCCGTCCGTCGGCTCGGCGCCGCAGCGGTCCGGCGGTGGGCCGTGGGCGATCCGGTTCCGACTCACCGGCGACGGCCTGCTCGCCGTCGCCGGCGGCGCGCTGCTGGCGGCCACGTGGTTGAGCGTGCGTCCGGACGGGTTCAAGGGCTTCAATCAACTGTGCCCGGCCGTGGCCGTGCTCGCCGCCGCCGCGCTGCTGTGGTCGGCCCGACTGGCCGTGCTGCTGGTGTGGGGGCCGCTCGCCGTGTTGGCCGCGGCACTGTTCTCGCCGCAGTACCGCCGCGCCTACCGACGACAGACCTTCACCGCCTACGGCGCCACCGACCACTGGAACGCGAGCGATCTCACCAGCCAGGAGTTCGCCGGCATCGCATCGTTCGCGCTGCTCGCGCTGATCTTCCTGGTCGCCTTCCTGCGTCGGCGGGACACCCCCGGCCTCTACATCGCGGCGTTCTGGCTGTTCGCGGCCCTGACCGGCTGGTCGTGCTCGTCGATGGGCGACGAGAACATGATGGTCGCCCTGTGGATCGTGCTCGGCGCGCTGGTCGCGGTCGAGCTCGCCCGGGAGATCCGGGGTCGGCGGGTGCCCGCGTCGGCGCCGAGATTGCCTCGGCATCCGATGCAACCCGGATGACCGCTCGTGCGTCGACATGATGAGGACCCGCCGGGGGATTGCCGTCCCTGACCCGGCGGGCCCGTTTCATGCCGAAGTCTTCCGATGGCACATCAGGTGCCCTTGAACTCCGGGGTCTTCTTCTCCGCGAAGGCTCGCGGACCGATCTTGGCGTCGTCGCTCATGAACACCCGCATGCCGATCTGCGACTCCAGCTTGAACGCATCTTCCTCGGTCAACTGGTCGGTTTCACGCAGAACGCGCAGGACTGCCTGAACGGCGATCGGACCATTGGCGGCGATCTGGTGGGCGATCTCCTTCGCCTTCTCCAGTGCGCCGCCATCCGGCACGACATGCCCGATCAAACCGAGCTCCTTGGCCTCGGGCGCCTTGATGTGGCGGCCCGTGAGCAGCAGGTCGGCGGCGACAGTGTACGGAATCTGACGGCGCAGGCGCACCGCCGACCCGCCGAGCGGGAACAGGCCCCAGCGGACCTCGGACACGCCGAAGCGCGCCGACTCGCCGGCCACCCGGATGTCGGTGGCCTGAAGGATCTCGGTGCCGCCCGCGATGGCGGGCCCCTCGATCGCGGCGATCAGGGGCTTGGTGAGGGTGAAGCCCTTGAGACACCACTTCATCACGGACATGTCCATGGCCGGCCTGCCTTCGCCGCCCTTGAACGCGTCGCCCGGCGCGCGCCGGCTCATCGCCTTCAGGTCGGCGCCCGCGCAGAACGCGCCGCCGGCGCCGGTGAGGATGGCGACCCGGATCTCCGGGTTGTCGTTGACCTCGTCCCAGGCGGCCTCCAGGATCTCGATCATCTCGCCGGTGACCGCGTTCCGGGCCTCCGGGCGGTTCATCGTGATGATCAGGACGTGACCGTCCCGCTCGACCAGGGCGTGGGGTTCGCTCATGTTCTGTTCGTCTCCAGGAATCACAGGGATGCGGCGCCGGCGCGGCCGGGCCGAAGGCGGGGTCGGGTCGGACGGGATCAGGCGAACTCGCCCGCGGCCGTGGCGGCGAAGCCGGCGCCGATCCGCAGCGCCTGCTCGGTCGCGCCGCCGAGCGAGAGTTCGAGCTGCTTGGCGTGGTTGAAGTAGCGGTGCACGAAGTGTTCCTCGGCCACGCCCATGCCGCCGTGCACGTGCACCGCCGCATGTGCCACGCGGTGTCCGCCGTCGGCCGCCCAGAACTTCGCGGTCGCGATCGCCTCGGCCGCGTCCAGTCCCTCGGCGACCCGCCAGGCGGCCTGCCACGTGGTCAGCCGGATGCCCTCGACATCGATGTACGCGTCGGCGAGCCGGTGGCCCACCGCCTGGAAGGAACCGATCGGGCGCTTGAACTGCACACGCTCGCTCGCGTACTTCGCGGTCTCGCGCATCGCCTTCTCGGTCACCCCGAGCTGGGTCGCGCACAGCGCCAGGGTGGCCCGGTCGCGCAGGTCGAGTGCCGCGTCGGGACCGCCGAGCGGCGTGCCCACGGCGTTGTCCAGGGTGACCAGCCCCGCGATCTCCTTGGCCGTGGTCAGCTGGGCCTCGATCCGCACCCCAGCGGCCTTCGGGTCGACCAGGAACACCCCGGCGTGGCCGTCCGCGTCCGCGGACACCAGGATCAGGTCGGCGACGGTCGCGGCCGGCACCCCGGTCTTGACCCCGTCGAGGTGCCAGACCCCGTCCGTGTGCACCGCCTTGGTGGCGGGCGCGGCACCGTCCCGGCCGAACGGCTCGGCGAGCGCGTAGGTCAGGATCCGCGAGCCGTCCACGGCACCCGGCAGCCAGGCCGCCTTCTGCTCGTCGGTGCCCAGCCGGTTCAGCATCGAGGCGGCCACCGCGATCGAGGGCCCGAACGGCACCGGGGCGAGCGTGCGGCCGATCTGTTCCAGGATCAGGCACTGCTCGAAGACGCCGTAGCCGGAGCCGCCGAACTCCTCCGGCAGTCCGATCCCGAGCAGGTTGGCCTTGGCCAGTTCCGCCCACAGGTCGCGGTCGAAGCGCGGCGCGCCCTCCTGCTCGACCCTCTTGTCCAGCGCGGTGAGCGCCTCGTGGGTGACCCGCTCGCCGAGGATCCGCCCCGCCAGGCCCACCAGGTCCTGCTGTTCTTCCGTGTAACCGAAGTCCATTTCACCTGTCCTTGTCAGCGTGGTGACGGCGGGTCAGCGGGGCGGTCGCGGCAGGCCGAGGCCCAGCATCGCGATCATGTCGCGCTGTACCTCGTTGGTGCCGCCACCGAAGGTGAGGATGAGCGCCGTGCGGTGCATCTTCTCCAGCCGGCCGCGCAGCACCGCGCCGGGCGAGTCCTGCTGGAGGTAGCCGTCCTCACCCATGCACTCCATCAGCAGCCGGTAGGCCTCGGTGGCGAACTCGGTGCCGAAGATCTTGGTCGCCGACGCGTCGGCGGGGCCGACCTTGGTGCCGTGGTCGACCGACCAGGCGATCTTCCAGTTGACCAGCTTGAGGAACTCGACCTTGGCGTGCACCCGGCCGAGGTTGGCCTGCACGTGCTCGCGGTCGATCACCCGCGAGCCGTCCGGCAGCACGGCCTGCTCCGCCCAGCGCCGGGTCTCGTGCAGCGCGAGCTGGATGGCCGCGGCCGAACACAGCGCCACCCGCTCGCGGTTGAGCTGACCGGTGATCAGCTTCCAACCGCCGTTGAGTTCGCCGACCATCGCCGACGCGGGCACCCGCACGTTCTCGTAGAAGGTCTGTGACGTGGTCTGGCCGCCCATGGTCTTGATCGGGGTCCACGAGAAGCCCTCGGCGTTCGTGGGCACCAGGAACATGGTCAGGCCCTTGTGCCGCGGCGCGTCGGGGTCGGTGCGCGCGGCCAGCCAGACGTAGTCCGCGACGTGGATCAGCGAGGTCCACATCTTCTGGCCGTTGATGATCCAGTCGTCGCCGTCCCGAACCGCCTTGGTGGTCAGCGCGGCCAGGTCGGTGCCCGCGCCCGGCTCGGAGTAGCCGATCGAGAAGTGCATGTCGCCGGCGAGGATCCTGGGCAGGAAGAAGTCGCGCTGCTCCTGCGTGCCGTACTCCATCAGCGTCGGGCCGACGGTGTTGATGGTCAACAACGGCACCGCCGCGCCGGCCAGGGTGGCCTCGTCGGTGAAGATCAGCTGTTCCAGCATCGTGCGGTCCTGGCCGCCGTACTCCTTGGGCCAGCCGATGCCCAACCAGCCGTCCTCGCCCATCTGCTTGATGACGCGGCAGTACGCGCCGTCCTTGCCCGTCAGGCTGGTCTCGCCCGCGGCCTGCTCGGCCCGGATCTCCGGGGTCATGATCCGCGCGAAGTACTCGCGCAGTTCCCGCCGCAGGTCCTCCTGCTCGGGTGTGTAGGTGATGTGCACGTGATCTCCCTGGTAGCCGTGGAAAGCACTGACAGCCGGTGGTCGATCGCCGGTTGCCGGGACGAAAAGCCGGTCGCCGGGGGCGCGGCGCGGGCGGGGCGCCGGCCGGATCAGCCTCTGGGCAGGCCCAGGATGCGTTCGGCGACGACGTTGAGCTGGATCTCCCGGGTGCCGCCGCCGAGCAGGACGGCCGGCAGCGAGAGGTAGGCGGTGAGCAGTTCGCCGCCGAGGTCGGCGTGGTGGGTGCCGGCCGCGCCGATCCGGTCAAGGCGTGCGGTGACCACGGCCCGCTGGTGCTCGGTGACCGCGAGCTTGAGCACGCTGGAGGCGGCGCCCGGGTTGAGCCCGGACAACTGCTGGAGCGTCGAGCGCAGGGTCAGCGCACGCAGCGCGAAGTGCTCCGCCGCGAAGGCCCCCAGCCGGCTCGCGAGCGCGCCGTCCGCCGCGGCGGCCTCGCCGATGTCGTCGAGCAGCCTGCCGAACGCCTGCATGCCCGGGCCGCCGGCGATCATCACCCGCTCGTTGGCCAGTGTGGTGCGGGCGATCCGCCAGCCCGCGTGCACCTCGCCGACCACCTGGTCGTCGGCCACGAACACGTCGTCGAGGTAGACCTCGTTGAACTCGGACTGGCCGTTGGACTGCTTGAGCGGGCGCACGTCGATGCCGGGCGTGGCCATGTCCACGATGAAGTAGGTGATGCCCTTGTGCTTGGCCGCGTCCGGATCGGTGCGGGCCAGGCAGATGCCGAAGTGGGCCTCGTGCGCCTTGGAGTTCCACACCTTCTGGCCGTTCAGCCGCCAGCCGCCGTCGACCTTCGTGGCACGGGTGCTCAGCGACGCCAGGTCGGAGCCGGCGCCCGGCTCGCTGAACAGCTGGCACCAGATGATCTCGCCGCGCAGCGTGGCCGGCACATAGGCGTCGCGCTGCGCGTCGGTGCCGTGCTCCATGATCGTGGGCAGCGCGAACTCGCCGATGATCGTGCTCGGTTGGGTCAGCCCGACGCGGGCGAACTCCTGCTGGATGACCACCTGTCGGGCCGGGCTCGCGGCGATGCCGTACGGCTTCGGGTAGTGCGGTGAGACGTAGCCGAGTTCGGCCAGGCGCCGCCGACGGGCGGGCTCGGCGAGGGCGTTCGCCTCGGCCAGGTGTGCGGCCACCTCGGCCCGGAAGGCGGCGATGTCGCCCTCGTCGAGTTCGAGGTCGAAGCGCCGGGTGGGGCCGCCGCCGACGCTCGCCAGTGCGGCACGGCCCAATTGTGCGGTCCACTCCCCCGACGGGCCCAGCCACTGGGCCAGGAAGACCGCGCGGCGCCAGTACAGGTGGATGTCGTGTTCCCAGGTGAAGCCGATGCCGCCGAGCATGGTGATGCAGTCGAGGGCGATCTCGCGGGCCGCCGGCAGGCAGACAACGGCGGCCTCGGCGGCGGCCAGGCGCAGTTGCTCGTCGGCGTCGGCGACGGTGTCGTCGGCGGCCCGGGCCCCGTCCCAGGCCGCGGCCGTGGCCAGTTGCAGCCGGGTGAACAGGGTGGCGGCCTTGTGCTTGATCGCCTGGAACGAGCCGACCGCGACGCCGAACTGCTCGCGAATCTTGACGTAGGCG
This sequence comes from Embleya sp. NPDC008237, assembly GCF_042956465.1. Lineage (NCBI taxonomy): Bacteria > Bacillati > Actinomycetota > Actinomycetes > Kitasatosporales > Streptomycetaceae > Embleya > Embleya sp. NPDC008237. The sequence continues at coordinate 93,853 of NZ_JBIBGL010000013.1, read as the reverse complement.
AGCGCGGTCTCGAAGCACCAGCGGGCCACGCCGACCGCCTCGGCCGCGGCGAGCACGGCGGCCAGGTCGCGCACCTTGCCGGTGTCGATCCCGGCCAGCACCCGGGAGGCGGTGATCTCCAGCCCGCGCGTGCGCACCCGGGCGACGCCGCGGGCGAGGTCGACCGGGTCCAGCGGGAGCACCTCGACGGTCTCCTCGCCGGCGGGCTCGACCACGAACCAGATCTGCTCGTCCCGGTCGATGTCGGTGTCGATCCGCGCACCGAGCAGCAGGTGGGTCGCGCCGACCGCGCCCAGGACCGGTTCGGCGATGCCGTCGATCTCCCAGCCGACCCGGGTCCGGCGTGCGGTCAGGCTCGGCGCGACGGCGACCGCGCCGGTGGCGCCCTCGGCGAACAGCGGCAGCAGCGCCTTGCCGACCTCGGGGCCGCCGCAGCGGGCCAGGATGGTGCTGGTCAGCACGGTGGGCAGGTACGGGCCGGGCAGCAGACCACGGCCGGCCTCCTCCAGGGCGACGGCGAGTTCGAGCACGCCCGCGCCCGCGCCGCCGTGCTCCTCGGGCAGGTGCACGGCGGTCAGGCCCTGGCCGACCAGCGTGTCCCAGCAGTCCGGGAGCGCACCGGCGGCGAGTTCGTCGGAGGCTCGGCGGGTGGCCTCGATCGAGGCGTGGCGAGCGACGAAACCGGCGACCGATTCCGCGAACGCCCGGTGCTCGGTGGCGAATCCGATCGGCACTGTGTACTCCCTCACCAATACTTGTCTCGATCAAGTAAGCGGACAGGCTACCTGACTGGATCCGGCGTCGCCAGATCCGCGTCCGCGCGCGGTCGGCGGCCCGGATCGCGAACCGGCCGCCGGCGCGGGGGCCGGGGAAGGTGGTCAGCTCGGGCGCGTGGACGGCAGGCCGAGCTTGCGGTGGTCCCAGGACACGATCCGGTCCGGGACGACCTTGATCACCACGCGCTTGTTCAGCATCATCTCCACGGCCGGGCGCATCTCCTCGGTGTACGGCGCCGCGTAGCGACCGAACACGCTCACCCCCAGCTCCCAGATCCGCTCCGGCTCCTCGACCACCTCGGCCTTGCCGACGATGGACACACCGCGCAGTTCCTCGTAGTACTCGCCCGCCTCGACCAGGCACGTGATGGTCGGGTTGCGGCGCACGTTGAGCACCTTCTGCGCGCGGGCCTTGCTCTCCAGGGCGACCTCGCCCTCCAGGAAGCCGTACCACATGCCGATCGAGTGGATGCTGCCGTCGGCGTTGAGCGTGGACATGGTCATCGAGTGCCGCTCGGCCAGGAACGCGGCCACCTCCTCGTCCGTCATCCGGACCCGATCGCGCTGCTTGACGCCGTGGCCCATGTGCTCGCCCATGCCGAACTCCTTCGCTCTCGCCCACCGGGGATTTTTATTGCCTGGGTCAAACATTGCCACGCCGCGAGGACGATTGACAGACCGTCAGTTCCGCTGCCGACCAACTCCCGAACCATGATTGACAGTGCGTCAGGTCCTGCCTAGCGTCGGCGCCATGACCCGAAGCGACGACTCCGAGGTGCCCGACTACCCGGCCCGACTCCGGCTCGACGGACGCGGTGTCGTCGTGCTCGGCGCAGGCCAGGGCATCGGCCGACAGACCGCGCACGCGCTCGCCCAGTCCGGCGCGCGGGTGTTCGCGGTGGACCGCGAACCGGACCTGGCGAAGGACATCGCCGCGGAGGTCGACGGCATCGCCTGGTCCGGCGACGCCACCTCGCGCGCGGACGTGACCCGGCTGTGGGCCGACGTCCGGGCGCGGTTGGGTCGAGCGCACGCGATCGTCGACATCATCGGCATGAGCAGGTACGCCGACCTGCTCTCCACCACCGACGAGGACTGGACCTGGCATCAGGACATCGTGCTGCGACACGCGTTGCTCGCCCTGCAACTGGGCGGCGCGCACCTGGCCGCACACGGCGGCGGCGCGATCACCTTCGTGGCCTCGGTCTCCGGCCTGACCGGCGCCCCGATGCACGCGGCCTACGGGGCGGCCAAGGCGGGCCTGATCTCACTGGTCCGCTCGGCCGCGGTGGAACTGGGCCCCGCCGGCGTCCGGGTCAACGCGGTCGCCCCCGGCGTGGTCTGGACTCCTCGCGTCTCCGCCTACCTCGGCGAACCGGGCCGCGCCGCCAACGCGGCCAACGCCCCCCTGCGCGACGTGGCCCTACCCGCCGACATCGCCGGCCCCCTCCTCTTCCTCACCAGCGACCTCTCCCGCTACGTGAGCGGCCAGACCCTGACGGTGGACGGGGCGGTGAGCGCCAAGTTCCCCTATCCGCTGCCGGACATGGACGCGGCGCCGCACTGAGATCGGCACACACGACTCAGGCCCACGACACACCGCCGTACTTCCACGCACCGGGATCCGTGTGGGCCGAGGCTGTTGCCCTGCGGCACCGCCTCCGGGAGAAATCGCGGCACCGATGCGCCGGTGTTGCGGATCTCGTGACCTCGATCACTTCCGCCCGACACGATCTCGTACCGCTCCACGCGGATCATGATTTCGAGGCGATCGCCCGGCTCACCGGCCAACCCATCGAGTGGATCGACCACCGCCGACGCTCACCTGAGAGGATGCCGAGGAGGCTGACGGCAGCAAGTGGAGCGAGGAGTACGCGGTGTCCGATGTACGGCGTGTAGGGGTGGTAGGGGCCGGGCTGATGGGGTCCGGGATCATCGAGGTCTGTGCCAAGGCCGGGCTGGACGTGTTGGTGGCGGAGACGAGCAAGGCCGCGGCGGAGGCCGGGCAGGCTCGGGTGACCAAGTCGATCGATCGTGGGGTGAAGGCGGGCAAGCTCGCCGAGGCCGATCGGGACGCGGCGCTGGCCCGGATCACCTACACCACCGACCTGGGCGACTTCGCCGAGCGGGACATGGTGATCGAGGCCGTGGCCGAGCTCGAAGAGCTCAAGACGCAGATCTTCGCCACGCTGGACAAGGTCGTGGTGCGCGAGGACGCGATCCTGGCCTCGAACACGTCCTCGATTCCGATCATGAAACTCGGCATGGCCACGGCCCGGCCGCAGCAGGTCGTCGGCATCCACTTCTTCAACCCGGTGCCGGTGCAGAAGCTGGTCGAGCTGGTGCCCTCGCTGCTCACCGACGAGACGACGGCCGCCCGCGCGGAGGCGTTCGCGGGCGAGGTGCTGGGCAAGACGGTGATCCGCTCGCAGGACCGCGCCGGCTTCGTGGTCAACTCGCTGCTCGTGCCCTATCTGCTCTCCGCGATCCGGATGTTCGAGTCCGGCTTCGCCTCGGCGGAGGACATCGACAACGGCATGGTGCTCGGCTGCGCGCACCCGATGGGCCCGCTGCGGCTGACCGACCTGATCGGTCTGGACACGATCAAGGCGGTCGCGGACAGCCTCTACGACGAGTTCAAGGAGCAGCTGTACAGCTCGCCGCCGCTGCTGCTGCGCATGGTCGACGCGGGGCTGCTGGGCAAGAAGACCGGGCGCGGGTTCTACCAGTACTGAGTCCGGTACCGAGTCCGGCCGGTCCCGGGTCCGGACCCCGAACACGCCTCAGGGCGGTCCCCTGCGGGACCGCCCTGAGGCGTGTACGAGGAGGCTACGGCGTCCGCGCCCCGACCTTGTCGATCCGTACCGAGGCCGACTCCGCGGCAGACTCGGAGGCAATCGCCTCCGCGACCGCCGGCGCCCCCGGCTTCCCGGAGACCTCGGCACCCGCCGCGGGCGCCTGCGGTTCGGCCTTGGCCACCACCACCGCCTGCGCGGTCTGCAGCGGGACCTCCTTGATCAGCAGCACCGCGACCAGCGCGAGCAGGCCGAACGGGGCCGCGAACAGGAAGATGTCGCCGACCGCGTGGCCGTACGAGGCCTCCACGATGCCGCGCGCCGGCTCCGGCAGGTGGTGCACGTTCGGGATCCCGGCCCCGCCACCCGCACCGGACTTCAGCCCGGCGTCGGACAGGTAGCCGGTGACCTTGGTCGCCATCACCGCGCCCAGCGCCGAGACGCCGACCGCGCCGCCCAGGCTGCGGAAGAACGCGACGACCGAACTGGCCGCGCCCAGCTGGTGGATCGGCACCGCGTTCTGCACCGCGAGCACCAGGTTCTGCTGGAGCGCGCCGACGCCCATGCCGAGCAGGAACATGTACCCGCCGAGCACCCACAGGTCGGTGTCCGCGCGGGCGGTGCTCATCAGACCCAGGCCGATGGTCAGCGAGATGCCGCCCATCACCAGGTAGCGCTTCCAGAAGCCGGTCGCGGTGATCAGCTTGCCGACCACGGTCGAGGCGAGCACCAGGCCGCCGATCATCGGCAGCGTCATCAGACCGGAGACGGTCGGCGACTTGCCGCGCGCGATCTGGAAGTACTGGCTGAGGAAGACCGACGAGCCCATCATCGCCAGACCCACCGCGAGGCTGCCGAGCACGGCGAGCACGATGGTGCGCTCCTTGAACAACCACAGCGGGATGATCGGTTCCTTCGCCCGGCCCTCGACCCGGATCGCCAGTGCGATCAGCACCAGCGAACCGAGCACCATCGCCGCGGTCTGCCAGGAGATCCAGGCGTAGTTCTTGCCCGCGAGCGAGACCCACACCAGGAGCACCGAGACACCGGCGCTGATCAGCGTCGCGCCCAGGTAGTCGATGCTGACCTCACGCTTGACCACCGGAAGCTTGAGCGTCTTCTGCAGGATCACGATCGCGGCCACCGCGAACGGCACGCCGACGTAGAAGCACCAGCGCCAACCCAGCCACGGGGTGTCCACGATGACACCGCCGATCAGCGGGCCGCCGACGGTGGCGAGCGCGAACGTGGCGCCGAGGTACCCGCTGTACCGACCGCGCTCGCGCGGCGAGATCATCGCGGCCATGATCACCTGCGCGAGGGCGGTGAGGCCGCCGACGCCGACGCCCTGGATCACCCGGCAGCCGATCAGCATGCTCGTGTTCTGCGAGAGGCCGGCCAGCGCGGAGCCCGCGACGTAGATCACCAGGGCGAGCTGGACCAGCAGCTTCTTGCTGGTCAGGTCCGCGAGCTTGCCCCAGATCGGGGTGGTCGCGGTCATCGCCAGCAGCGTCGCGGTGACCACCCACGTGTACGAGGTCTGGCTGCCGTGCAGGTCGGAGATGATCCGCGGCAGCGCGTTGGACACGATCGTGGACGAGAGGATCGCCACGAACATGCCCAGGAGCAGCCCGGACAGGGCCTCCATGATCTGCCGATGCGACATCGGCTGCGCCGCCACCTCCGCGGCCGGTGCGTCGGTCATACCTTCCCCTTTGCTCTGCTTGCCTCGGATGCTCTGCGCCCGGACGCGGCTTCCCCACCCCCGACACTCGTTGCTTGGTACAACCATAGCGTCCTTTGTTGCTGCAAGCAACTTTCAAGGGATGGTCAAGTCGGCACGCCTCACCGTGATCGAGTGATCACGCAAATAGCATCACCGCACGGCGAAAACCCCTCGATCCGGCGCAGCGGGCGGCACCATCGGCGGCGTGTCCTACCGCACGATCGGCATCGCGGCGATCGTCGTCCCGGCCGTCCGGTTCGTGCCGGCCAACACCGATTCGGCGACGATCCGGTTCTGGATCCCGACCGTCGAAGCGCCGATCCGGATCGTTCCGGCCGGCACCTTCTCGGCGGGCGCGCCGACCGGCTGGTGGGTGAAGGGAAACCGCGCCTGAACGGCCCGATATCCTGGGCCGCATGCTTCGCTCCAGGCTGCGTCCGGCCGTATCCGTGGCGAGCCTGGTGACCGCCGGCGTGCTCGTCGCCGGTTGTTCGAGCACCGGTTCGCCGACCGCCGAGCCCACCTCGGTCACTCCCACCGGCTCGGGGACCACCCCGGTCGGCGCCACCGTGTGCGCCGGGATCCTGCCGACCTCGGCGGTGACCGCCGTACTGCCGGCGGCACCCGCGTTCACCAACAAGGACCATCTGCCGCTGGAGCACTACCCGGTGCTGCGCTGCCAGGTCTCCGCGGGTGATCAGTCCTTCATCGGCTCGGCGTACCTGTTCAACATGGCGGGCGCCGAGCGGGTGCAACTGCCCGGGTTGACCACGACCGGGTCCGCCCCGCTGGGCGACGAGACCAACGGTCTGTACGGCATGGCCGGTGCGGACGACGCGTGGCTCGTGCAGAACTGCAAGGTGCAGAACGTCGAGCAACCGGTGCCGATGCTCGTGCGCGCCCGGACGATCGGACCGGCCGGCGCGCCGGCTCCGCCGGACCGACGACAGCAGTTGGCCGATCTGGCCGTCGACCTCGCCAACGGCGTGGCCAAGGCGGCCGGGTGCGGTGCCGAGCCGACCCCGCGGCCCGGCAAGATCCAGCCCGCGGAAGAGCCGAAGCCGATCACCGACGCGCCCGTGTGCGGCATGCTCGAGCCCGCCGCGCTCGGCCCGCAGGCCGCCGGCGAACAGCGCGCCCGCTGGACCGCCTCCGCCACTCCCCCGGGGCCCGGCGCGATCCAGGGGTGCGATCTGTTCCTGGACGGCAAGCGGGTGTTGTCCTTCGCCATCGTGCACGGCTACCTGGCTCCCGGCGCGGAGATCCCGGGCGAACGCGCCGCCCTGTCCGAGCGGCTGCCCACCGGCGGCGTGCCCAACGACGCCCAGCTCGCGGGCACCGTCGAGGGCAAGGTGCTGGGCATGTGCAACAACCACACCGTCGCCTACCAGCTCAGCCGCCACAACGGCGAGGATCCCGCCGGTCTGACCCTGGGCCAACCCACCGAGACGTTCTTCAAGGCCTTCGCGAACGGCGCCTCGCGCTGGGGGTACAAGTGCGACCCCATCGCCCCGAACGCCGACTGGCAGATCCGCCGCTGACCGACGACGGGGCCGCCGCACGGTATGCGTGCGGCGGCCCCGTCGAGGACGCTCCCGGTCGTGTCGGTGACGCGCGCGGCACGCCTGCCGATCCGGCCGGATCGCGGCGCGGGCCCGTCCCTCACGAGGGTGACGCCCGGCCCGGCACGACCGAGTCGCACCAGGCCCGGGTCACCCACGTGAGGTAGACCGGCCGTCAGCGCACCTCCGCCGACTCCCGGGTCGGCGCCGGCAGCGACTGCGGTTGGGCCGTCTTGCCCTGTCCGCCGCCCTGTTCCGGCTTCGGCTGCTCCCCGCCCGCGGGCGGGAGGTCGGCCAGGAACTTCTTCTCGACGTCCGGGTTCTCCTTCAGGTAGGCCTTGACGCCCTCGGCGGCGGCGTTCGGCTTGCCCTCGAAGTCGACGAAGACCTTCTTCTCCAGCGGACCGAGCACCGAGTCGTCCAGCTTGAGGTTCTTCACCCAGGTGTTCACCTGGGGGAAGTCCTTCGCGAAGCCCTTGCGGCCGATCGAACTGATCCAACCCGGCGCGCCATAGGACTGCTTCGGGTCGGCCAGCGGCTTGATGTCGTACTTCGTGTACGCCCAGTGCGGGCGCCACATCGTCACCACGATCGGCTTGCCCGCCGCCATCTGCCGGTCCAACTCGGCGATCATCGCGGGTGTACTGCTCTTGACCAGGTCGAAGTCGAGCCCGTACTCCGGGATCAGCTTCTTCTCGGTCAGGTCCATGATGTTCGCGCCGGGCTCGATGCCGACGATCCGGCCGCCGAACTCCTTCTCGTGTCCCTTGAGATCCTCGACCGAGTTGTAGGGGAGGTTCTTCGGGACGGCGAGCTGCACGTCGACGTTGTTGTACCACTGCCCGATCTCTTCGAGCTTGGGCCCGTACTCGTCCATGTACTTCTTGTGCAGCGTGGGCAACCACGCGTCCAGGAAGAGGTCGATGTCGCCGCGCGCGATGCCCTGGAACAGCGGGCCCACGTCCAGTTGCTTGAGCGTCACGTCGTAGCCGCGCTTCTCCAACAACTGCTTGTACACGTTGGTGACCACGACGTCCTCCTCCCACGGGATCCAGCCGATCGTGATCTTCTTCCGACCGTTGTCCGTGGCGCCGAGTCCGAAGCCGCCCAGCAGGCCCGCGACGAGCGCGACCGCGACCACGCCACCGACCGCGACGACCGGGCGCGGACGCCAGTCCAGCAGCCACTTGGGCGTGAAGCCGTCGGCCGAACGCTCGGTCGCCGAGCGCTTGGCCCGGGCCTCGACCCGTTGTCCGGCCGCGCTGACCGTACGGTCCAGGTAGATCGCGAGCACGACCACCGCGACACCGGCCTCGACGCCCAGGCCCACGTTGTTGTTCGACAACGCGCCGAACACCTCGCTGCCCAGGCCGCCCGCGCCGACGATGCCGGCGGTGACCACCATCGACAGCGACAACATGATGACCTGGTTGACGCCGGCCATGATGGTCGGCAGCGCGAGCGGGAACTGGATGTCCTTGAGGATCTTCCACTCGCTCGTGCCGAACGCCTCACCGGCCTCGACCATCTCCGCGTCGACGCTGCGGATGCCCAGTTCGGTCATCCGCACGCCCGGCGGCAGCGCGAAGACCACGGTGGCCACGGCGCCCGGTACCGCACCGATACCGAAGAACGTGATCGCCGGGATCAGGTACACGAAGGCGGGCATCGTCTGCATGAAGTCCAGCACCGGCTTGACCACGGTGCCCACCGCACGGCTGCGCGCGGTCAGGATGCCCAGCGGGATCGCGATCAGCAGCGCGACCGCCGCCGAGACCAGCACCAGGGCCAACGTGGACATCGCCGGCTGCCACATGTCCAGGCCGTCGATGAGCAGGAAGCCCACCGCCGCGAGCAGCCCGAACAGCAGGCCCCGCACCGCCCAGCCGATCGCCGCGAACAGCACGACCACGGCCGGCAGCGGCGAGTCGGTCAGCCAGTCGGCGAGGTGGGTGATCGCGCCGCCCACCACGCTCTGGATGAAGTCGAACAACCACGAGAAGTGGTCGCGCATGAAGTCGACCAGGCTCTCCGCCCAGTCGCCCAGGTGAATCCTAGGCATCGTCACGCACCTCGCCCTCGGGCACGACCCGCTCGCCGGCCGGAGCCGGCACCCGCGGGTCGATCGGGGCGGGCCGCTCCGCGGCGCCGGCGGGTATCAGCTTCTCCGAAGGCCCCGCGGGCACCAGCATCTTGACGCTGCCCGTGTCGGTCACGCCGAGCGTGCCGCCCTCGGTGTCGCCCGATCCGCTCTGCGCGGCGTTGCCGAGCGCGGCCAGCAGGCTCACCCGGGGAATCACCCCGACCAGTCGCATCGCCTCGTCCACCACCGCGAGCGGCAACCTGCTCTCCGCACACGGCGTGAACAGCTCGGCGACCGGGGTCTGCGGGGTCACCGTGACCACGTCCAGGGTCGGATCGGGCCGGATGCTCCGGTCACCGATCCGCGCGGCCTCGGTGACCGCGGCGTCGGTGACCGCGCCCAGCAGTCGGCGGCCGTTCTCGCGCGAGTCCACCACGAATGCCGCCGTGGTCTGCGCCTCGCGCATCGTGCGCATCGCGACCCGGGGCCCCTCGCCGCACGTCACCGTGGCCCGCGAGTCCTCCATGATCGAACCGGCGGTCAGCACCCGGGTACGGTCCACGTCCGCGACGAAGGACGCCACGTAGTCGTTGGCGGGGTCGGTCAGGATGTCCTCGGCGGTGCCGATCTGGACCACCCGACCGTCGCGCATCACCGCGATCCGGTCACCGAGGCGCATCGCCTCGTTGAGGTCGTGCGTGATGAACACGATGGTCTTGTGCAGCTTCTCCTGGAGCTCCAGGAGTTGGTCCTGCATCTCGCGCCGGATCAGCGGGTCGAGCGCGCTGAACGACTCGTCCATCAGCAGGATGTCGGCGTCCGTGGCGAGCGCGCGGGCCAGGCCGACCCGCTGCTGCATGCCGCCGGACAACTCGCCCGGCGCGGACTCCTCCCAGCCGGCCAGGCCGACCAGGGCCAGTGCCTCGCGGGCTCGTCGATCGCGCTCGGCCGCCGGCACCCCCTGCACGGACAGCCCGTAACCGGCGTTCTCCAGCACCGTGCGATGCGGGAACAGCGCGAAGTGCTGGAAGACCATGCTGATCCGCCGGGCGCGCACGTCGCGCAACTCCTTGGCGGGCAACGAGGTCAGATCCCGGTCGTCGATGTAGACGGCGCCGGCGGTGGCGTCCAGGAGACCGTTGAGCATCCGCAGCAGCGTCGACTTGCCCGAACCGGACAGGCCCATCACCACGAAAATCTCGCCCTCCGCGACGTCGAACGAGACGTCGATGACGGCCGGGGTGGCATTGCTCTTGCGTACGTCGTCACGGCTCTCGCCGGCGCGGAGTCGCCGGACCGCATCGTCGGCGCGCCGGCCGAAAATCTTGTACAGGCCTTCGGCCCTGAGTCTGGACACGCATACCTCGTCATTAGGGCCGCGGGGGAACGGAACCGTTGACTTCGGTTCCGGGCCGGAGCACCGCCGTGATGAGGGCACCGGCGCCGCGGGCTGTGGATGCGGGGATACGGCCGCCGCAAAAACGTCACGGCAGCGGCGCACGTCCGGGGTCGAACGCCTTTTCCGGGGCAGGCCCGGAAAAAGTTGTATCCCGCATTTGTTACCGGGCGTGACTTGCCCGAGCTATTCCGATGAGAAACATATGGAGATTCTCATCTCACGAACGCGTTCGCATATGTCCGAATCAATCCATTGATCACCCGATTTCAAGCGGCCTTTCGGCCGTGATCCCGTGGTGATCATGACGTGATCACATCGACATATTCGTACCTCTCGGTCATCGAACGCGTACCCGACGCCGAAACGTCGACGTCCACCGTCGCACACGAACCCGCCATCGCCCGAATGGCCGTGGCGCGGCCGGGGCGCACATGCCCCATAGGGGTGACGTTCCCGCATTCTCCAGGTGACACAACGTCACCACGCGGTAACGTCCCGGCGCGAGAACGCAGACGGCGAACCCCACTGTTGCACGCCCCCCTACCGATGGAGCCTTCCGTGTCACGCTTGCTCGACGTCAGCCCCGAGGTCCGCGCCGAGATCGGCGACGACGAGGCCGCCCGCCTGGTGGCCGGGGAGACCGGCCCCCAGACCTACGCGTGCGCCTCGTGCCGCGGCGAGGGCGACACCACCTCCGTGGAGACCAGCGCGCTGTTGTACCTGGCCGAGGAGACCGCGGTGCTCGCGTTCGCGCACACGCGCTGCATCCCCTCGCAGGTGATCCCGGTGTCCGAGGCGGCGGTCGAACCGCTGCTCGCGGCGCAGGCCAATCCCGGGCTCGCGGTGCAGACGGTGGTGCCGGGCGGGCCGGTGCCGATCTCGATCACCGGCAGCATGGTGGTGTGCGCGGGCGTGACCTACGCGGCGCTGGTGGTCGAGCCGGGGGCGGCCGTGGCCCGCCCGGGCACCCCCGGTGCGCAGGACGAGTTCCTCTCGCTGCTCGGCGAGCGCGGGTTCGCACCGATCGCCACGCCGGACGAGACCCTGCCGCCGCTGCTCGGCGGCTGGTCGGTGCAGATGACCGACGGCTACCTGACCGCGGTGCTCTTCCCGGGCGCGGGTGGCCGGACCGAGGCGTGGTGGCAGGCGCAGACCCCGGCCGAGGTGCCCGAGGCATGGCTGAACGCCGCCAAGACGCACGGCGTGGTGCTCCTGTTCGCCGCCCCGGTGGGCACGATCGGCATCCACACCGGCAACGACGAGTTGGCCGCCGCGCTGAGCGAGGCGGGTCGGCGCAACCTGCTGGCCGCCGGGTCCGTGCCGGTCAGCGGCATCTGAACGAGCGTCGGCGCCTCGACCCGGCGGGGCGGCCGGGCGGGCGCCGCGGGCACGGGCGGAGGCGGCCGATTCCGGGCCGCCTCCCGCACTCCGATAGCGTGCCTGGCCTATGGAGCACTACGACGCGGCCTACGGCGACGAACTGGTTTCCCACGACCGGCGGCACATCTGGCACCCGTACGCGAGCACCGAGGGCGACGCGCCGCTGTTCCCCGTGGTCGGCGCCGAAGGGGTTCGGCTGCGGCTCGCCGACGGTCGCGAGCTCGTCGACGGGATGTCCTCGTGGTGGGCGGCGATCCACGGCTACAACCACCCCGTGCTGAACGCCGCCGCGCACGCGCAGGTGGACACGATGGCGCACGTGATGTTCGGCGGGCTGACCCATCCGCCGGCCGTGCGGCTCGCCCGGCGGCTGGTGGAGATCACCCCCGAGCCGCTGAACAAGGTCTTCTTCGCCGACTCCGGCTCGGTCGCCGTCGAGGTGGCGCTCAAGATGGCGCTGCAATACCAGCGAGGGCGCGGGCGGCCCGAACGCACCCGGCTGCTCACCGTACGCGGCGGGTATCACGGCGACACGTTCGGCGCGATGTCGGTGTGCGATCCGGTCGGCGGCATGCACCACCTGTTCTCCGGGGTGCTGCCGGCCCACCTGTTCGCGCCGATTCCACCGGCCGGGTTCGACACCGCGCTGCGCGCCGAGGACACCGCGGCGATCGAGGACCTGCTGGATCGGTACGGCTCGACGATCGCGGCCGTGGTCCTGGAGCCGATCGTGCAGGGCGCGGGCGGAATGCGCTTCCACTCCCCCGCGTATCTGCGCCGGATCCGGGAACTGTGCACGCGCTTCGGGGTGTTGCTGATCGCGGACGAGATCGCCACCGGCTTCGGCCGGACCGGCGCGTTGTTCGCGTGCGAACACGCGGGAATCGCACCGGACATCATGTGCCTGGGCAAGGCACTGACCGGCGGCTACCTGACCATGGCCGCAACACTGTGCACCGACGAGGTGGCCGAGACCATCTCGCGCGGCGAGGGCGGCGCATTCATGCACGGCCCCACGTTCATGGCCAATCCGCTCGCGGCGGCGATCGCCGGGGCGAGTGTGGACCTGCTCCTGTCCACCCCTTGGCGGGAACGCATAGCCGCCGTTTCCGAGGGCCTCCGCACCGGCCTGGCCCCGGCCCGCGACCTCCCCGGCGTGGTCGACGTCCGCGTCCTCGGCGCCATCGGCGTGATCGAACTCGCCGCCCCCGTGGACATGGCCGTCGTGCAACCCGCCTTCGTCGAACAGGGCGTCTGGATCCGCCCGTTCGGCAAACTCGTCTACACGATGCCGCCATACGTGATCACCCCGGAAGACCTGGGCACGGTCACTCGGGCCATGGTCGAGGTGGTCCGCACCCACACCTGATCCCCGCGGTGCCCACACATCGGGTCACCACGCCACGCCCCCACCCACGCCGCCCCGCCTCGCCGCAGCCGCGACCCCGGGCTACTCCACCTCGGCGCGCCCCCGCCCCACCCCAACGTCACTCGATATCCCCGCAACCGGCGGGCGTTCCGGTCGTTGGGCCTGGTGTGTTCAGTTTCGACGACTCCATCAGCAGCCGGGCCCTCGGCCATCCCGTAGTCGCCGTCGGGGCTCCCGCGGCGCCCACCCATGACGTTCTGACGCCGATCTACAACGCGCTGGAGACCGAGTGGCGGCGGATGTTCCGCGCCGTCCCGCACGAGCGCTCGAACGAGGACTTCGCGGCGAGCCGGCCGTCCTACGGCGCGCCCGCGGCGATCAGCCACTCGTACGCGCAGGATCCGCCGTTCCCGAACTTCTCGCTGCCCACCCAGGGCGGCTACACCACGTACGGCCGGCACCGCGGCGCCTCCCTGGTGCCCGCCCAGCCCGCACGCGTCCCCGGCCCGCATGTCCCCGGCGGGCACGGCCACCTGCCGCTCTAGTGCCGCGCCCGGGCCGGCGGGAAACGGCGGGAAACGCCGAGGAGGGCCCGGACGCCGGCGGCGTTCGGGCCCTCCTCGTGGGTACGGTCAGCGACCGGTCTTGTTGCGACCGCGCTTCTCCCTGACCTTCATCCGGATCTCGATCGGCGTGCCCGGGAAGCCGAACTCCTCGCGCAGCCGGCGCTCGATGAAGCGGCGGTAGCCGGCCTCCAGGAAGCCGCTGGTGAAGAGCACGAAGCGCGGCGGCTTGGTGCCCGCCTGGGTGCCGAACAGGATGCGCGGCTGCTTGCCCCCGCGGATCGGGTGCGGGTGGGAGGCCACCAGCGTGCCCAGGAACGCGTTCAGCTGGCCGGTGGGGATGCGCTTCTCCCAGCTGGCCAGCGCGGTCTCGATGGCCGGGACCAGCTTCTCCATGTGCCGGCCGGTCAGCGCCGAGACGTTCACCCGAGGCGCCCAGGTGACCTGGACCAGGTCCTGCTCGATCTCGCGTTCGAGGTAGTAGCGGCGCTCCTCGTCCATCAGGTCCCACTTGTTGTACGCGATCACGATCGCGCGCCCCGCCTCGACCGCGAGCGAGATGATCCGGGTGTCCTGCTCGGTCAGCCGCTCGCTGGCGTCGATCAGGATCACCCCGACCTCGGCCTTCTCCAGCGCCGCCGTGGTGCGCAGCGACGCGTAGAAGTCGGCGCCCTGGGTCAGGTGCACCCGCCGGCGGATGCCCGCGGTGTCGATGAACTTCCAGGTCTTGCCGCCGAGCTGGATCAGCTCGTCGACCGGGTCGCGCGTGGTGCCCGCGACCTTGTCCACGACCACCCGGTTCTCGCCGGCGACCTTGTTCAGCATGCTCGACTTGCCCACGTTCGGGCGGCCGAGCAGCGCGACCCGGCGCGGGCCGCCCTCCTGCACACCGAAGCGCTGCGCGGGGGCCTCCGGCAGGATCGCCAGCGCCGCGTCGAGCAGGTCGCCGCTGCCTCGGCCGTGCACGGCGGAGACGGGCCAGGGCTGACCCAGACCGAGCGACCACAGCGCGGCGGCGTCCGCCTCCTGCGCCATGTTGTCGACCTTGTTGGCGGCCAGCACGACCGGCTTGCCGGCCTTGCGCAGCACCCGGACGACGGCCTCGTCACTGTCGGTGGGGCCGACGATCGCGTCGACCACGAACATCACCGCGTCCGCCGAGTCGATCGCGTACTCGGCCTGGACCGCGACCGACAGGTCGATCCCGACCACGTCGCGTTCCCAGCCGCCGGTGTCGACCACGGTAAAGCGTCGGCCGTTCCAGGTGGCCTCGTAGTACACGCGGTCGCGGGTCACCCCGGGGGTGTCCTCCACGACCGCCTCGCGGCGCCCGATGATCCGGTTGACCAGCGTGGACTTGCCCACGTTGGGGCGACCCACGACGGCGAGCACCGGCAGCGGTCCACCGGACTCGTCACCGTGCTCGCCCCGGTCGGGGGTGTCCCCTTCCAGGTCGACCCATTCCTCGGGGTCGTAGCCCGCCTCCCACGCCTCCGGGTCGAAGGCGCCCTCGGTCGTGGCGTCGGCGTGCTGCTCCATGGGGGTGTTCCTCGTTCGGGTAGCGGTACGGGTGAAGATCGTGGTCAGCCGGCGCGGCCGGTCATCCGCTCGGCCTCGCGCAGGTGCGCGGTGAGCCGTTCGACGATGCGGTCGGACGCGGCCTGGACGGCCTTGCGGGTGGCCCGGCGGTCGGCGTTCTCGACCGCCTGGAAGGGCTTGCCGTAGACCACGTCGATCCGGGAGCGCAGACCCGGCAGTGCACCGATCGAGGATCCCCGCGCGCCGGTGCCGAGGCACGCCACCGGGACGATGGGTGCCCCGGAGCGCAATGCCAGATATGCAAGTCCATTGTGCACTGCCGAGAAGTCGGCCTGTCCCCGCGTGCCCTCCGGGAACACGCCGAGTGCGCCGCCGCCCGCCAGTACGTCGAGCGAATCGGTGATCATCTTGCGGTCGGCGACCCCACGCTGGACCGGGATGTGGCCGATCCCGCGCAACACCGGGCCCAGCGCGCCGGTGAACATCTCGCGCTTGACCAGCACCTGCGTGGGCCGCGGCGCGAACGCGAAGAGCATCGGCCCGTCGACGAAGTTGGCGTGGTTGCCCGCCAGGATCACCGGGCCGGCCATCGGCACGTGCCATGCGCCCAGCGCGCGCACCCGCCAGAAGCTGCGCAGCAGCGGTTCGCCGATGAAGTGCGCGGCCCCGGCGAGCGGGGGCTTCGAGGTGGTCCCGAAGGCCGCGGTCACCGCACGTGTTCCGCGACCAGGGCGAGCAGGTGGTCGACCACCTGGTCGCGGTTCAGCTCGGTGGTGTCCACCAGGATCGCGCCCTCGGCCATCCCCGCGGGCGCGACCGCGCGACCGGAGTCCAGCGCGTCCCGGCGGGCCAGGTCGGCCCGGGTCGCCTCGACGCTGGTGGCCTGCGTACCGGTCAGCTCGGCGTTGCGGCGTGCGGCGCGGGCCGCCTCGGATGCGGTCAGGTAGACCTTGACCGCCGCGTCGGGCGCGACCACGCTCGCGATGTCGCGGCCCTCGACCACGATGCCGCCGGCGCCGATCACGGCCCGCTGGAGGTCGACCAGGCGGGTGCGCACCTGCGGTACGGCGCTGACCGCGCTGACCGCCTTGGTCACCTCGTCGGTACGGATCGGGCCGGCCGCGTCCCGGCCGTCCACCGTGATGGTGGGCCCGTCCGGCGCGGTCCCGGAGACGATCTGCGGCTTGTCCGCGACGGCGGCCACGGCGGCGGGGTCGTGGATGTCGATGTCGTTGCCGAGCATCCACCACGTCATCGCCCGGTACATCGCACCCGTGTCCAGGTAGCGCAGGCCCAGCCGGGCGGCGACCGCGCGGGAGACGCTGGACTTTCCGGACCCTGACGGACCGTCGATGGCGACCACGACGGTCGCGAGCGGCGTACGGGCTTCCACGGTCGCCGACCTTTCGCTTGTTGCCGGCACGGGGGCCGTCACGGGTATTGCCGAACCGGGCGGCGCAGTCGAGGCCGCGGGGCGATAGGACACCGCCCGAGGGTACCGTCACGGATAGCCTTGATCGGTTCCCCCATTATTCCGTCACCCGCCCCTTGGAGTTCCCGTCGTGCGTACCGCCGCCGTGGTCGGCACCGGACTGATCGGTACATCCGTCGCGCTCGCGCTGACCGCCCGCGGGGTCACCGTGTATCTGCGCGACCGGGACAGCACCGCGGTACAGACGGCGGCGGCGATGGGCGCGGGCCTGGAGGCGACGCCGCCGGAGCCGGTGGACCTGGCGGTGCTCGCGGTGCCGCCGGGGCGGGTCGCCGAGACGCTGCGGCTGGTGCAGGCGGAGCGGCTCGCGCTCGGATACACCGACGTGGCCAGCGTCAAGGAGCAGCCGCTCCGGGAGATGGCGGAGCTGGGCTGCGACGCGAAGTGCTACATCGGCGGCCATCCGCTGGCCGGGCGCGAGCGCTCCGGGCCGCTGGCCGCGCGGGCCGACCTGTTCGACGGCCGGCCGTGGGTGCTCACCCCGTCGGCCGAGACCGACACCGAGACGCTGAACCGGGCGCTGGAGTTGGTGTCGTTGTGCCGCGCCGTGCCGGTGGTGATGGCGCCGCGCGATCACGACCACGCGGTCGCGCTCGTCTCGCACGCGCCGCACCTGGTGGCCGCGCTGATGGCCGCGCGCCTGGAGCACGCGCAGGACACCGACACCCGGCTCGCGGGCCAGGGGGTGCGGGACGTGACCCGGATCGCGGGCTCGGATCCGCGGTTGTGGATCGACATCCTGGGCGCCAACGCGAACGCGGTCGCGGACGTGCTGGCCGGGCTGGCGACCGACCTGGACACCGTGGTGGGCGCGTTGCGCTCGCTCGGCGCGGAGGACGAGGCCAAGCGCGAGCTGGGTTCGCGCGGCGTGGAGGCGCTGC
This sequence comes from Embleya sp. NPDC008237, assembly GCF_042956465.1. Taxonomy (NCBI): domain Bacteria; kingdom Bacillati; phylum Actinomycetota; class Actinomycetes; order Kitasatosporales; family Streptomycetaceae; genus Embleya; species Embleya sp. NPDC008237. Next base: position 76,288 of record NZ_JBIBGL010000013.1, on the reverse strand, counting down.
TGCGGCGCGGCAACGCGGGGCACGGCCGGATCCCGGGCAAGCACGGGCAGCCGGCCGCCCGGTACGAGGCCGTCCCGGTCATCGTCCCCGACCGGCCGGGCGAGTTGGCCCGGCTGTTCGCCGACGTGGGCCGGGCCGAGGTCAACATCGAGGACATCCGGATCGACCACGCCCAGGGTCGTCCGGCCGGTCTGGTCGAGCTTCAGGTGGACCCGCGGCGGGCCGAGGCGCTGACGACGGCACTGCGGGCCGGCGGCTGGACCGTACAGCGCTGAACCCGGGGCCGCCCGCCGGTGCCGCCCGTCGACCCGGCGGGCGTCCCCGGTGCATGCGCGGCGGGTCCGCCCGGGCAGCCCGGGCGGCGGCGCCGACCGGCCTCGGCCGGCCCGTGCGGCCGGCGCCGCCCGGCGGGTTCAGCGCGGCGGGTTCTGCTCCGCCCAGCGGCGCCCGAGTTCGGTGCGGAAGTCCTCGCCCCATTGGGAGTTCAGCAGGATGTCCTCGATCAGCGGGTTCGGCGAGCGGTCCCGGCGGTCGGAGAGCACGCAGATCGCGATCTGGCGCAGCACACCCTTGGTGTCGGTCTTGGGTGCCAGCACCACCACGAGCAGCTGTTCGAGGAGCTTGCGGGTGCGTTTGTCGCCCGCGCCGGCCGCTTCGAGGCGGTCGCCGAACTGCTCTGCGTCCAGCAGGGTTTCGCGCATCGCCAGCAGGTCGCCCGGGTTCCAGGCCTCCGGCGCGAGCTGTCGGCGGCGCTGTTCCAGGCGCGTGGTCAGCCGGTCCGCGATCACCGGCAACACCCGCAGGTCGGCGAGCCGTAGCGCGACCGCGAGCGTGACGATGTTGTCGATACCCGCGACCTCGGTCTTGGCCGCGCCGCCGCCGAGCGCGCGTTCGCGCAGCGTGGGCTTGTCCGGGAGCCGCTTGACCGCGCGCCGTATCTTGTCCACCTCGGTGTCCGGGATGTCGTACTCGGCCCACGCGCTCCACGGCGCGTTCCCGGCGCTGGCGGGCAGCGCGCCCGGCGTCGGCGGGCTCCCCGTCGCGGCGCCGTGCGCACGCTCCGGGTCGGCGTCCGGTTCGGTGTCCGGGTCGTCCTCGGTGAGCGGCAGTGCGGGTATCGGCAGTTCGCCGCGCTCCTCCTCGAAGCCCGGCCAAGGCCCGGTGAAGGCGTCCTCGATCTCCTCGAACACCGCGCCGTCGTCGGCGTACCAGATCACGTCCGGGGTCTCGGTCGGCTCGGGCGGCTCGACCGCGCGCGCCGGCTCCGGCGGCGTCTTCGCGGCCACCGTCGGGCGGGGCACCCGTTCCTTCGCGGAGACCGTCGTCCGGGCCGGCTCCGCCGTGTACGGAAAGGCCGGCTCCTCCTCGGCGGCGCCGGCCACCGTGACCACCCGCGGCTCGCGCCCGACCCGCTCGCTCCGCTCGGCCCGCTCGACGCGATCGGTCCGCGCGACGCGCTCGGTCCGCTCTGTTCGCTCTGTTCGCGCCGTCGACTCGGCCCGGGCCGCGCGGGTCGGCGTCGGTGCGGCTTCCGCCGGCTCGGCGGCCGGCACCCGGGGCGCGGCGGTCCACCGGCCCAACCGGGTGCAGATCTCCCGCGACCGCTCCTCGGCCCGCTCGTGCGGGAGCCGGCGCAGGTCGAGCATGCCCTCCAGGAGTTGGTGCACGCCCGACCAGTCGGTGTCGATGTACCGGCTCACCAGCAGCGCCGCCGCGTGCGCGTGCACATCCGAACCCGCCTTGGGCTCGTCCCGGGCCAGCAGCCGATAGCGGCCCGCCCACGGCTGCGCGTCCCGCGGCCGGCGTGGCAGCACCACGAACCTCGGCTTGGCCGAGTGGTCCAACGTCTCGAACGTGGAGAACGTGAAGGCCCCCGGAACCAGCCGCGGCAGCAGATCGGAGAGCCCCCACAACACCGGCACCGGGTCGATCCCGACGTCCGCCTGCTGAAACGAGAAGAATCGGCTCGGATGCCGCAGCACCGCGGCCACCGCGACCTCCAGCAGGTGGGCCTGGTCACGGGCCCGCCCACGGAGCCGTTCGGCGTGCCCGTCGAGCGCCGCCTCCACGACGTCCCGGGCCAGCGGCGCCAGTCCGTAACCGCGCGGGATGTCCTCCAGGGCCGTCTCGCCCACCCACACCGCTTCCTGGGTGAGCACCAGCGCACGATGCGGGCCCAGGTCACGGCCCGGGTCCAGGAGCACACGCGCGTTGTTGCCCTCGACCACGTACTCGCGTCGGATCACCGCGGCGCCCCGACCGGTGTGCACCAGCGCGACACTGGTCACCGGCGCCCCCCGGTCGTCCACGTCGACCGCCACATGCTCACGCAAGTCGTCGTGCCAACCCAGGAGTTCGTCCCGGGACACCGACGAGGCGATCGGCCCCAGCCCACGCCCACCGAGCAGGCTCTCGTCCTGACGTCGGTAGACGATCTGCCGAAACCCGCCCGCGTCGGCAGCGACCGGCGGATGGTTCCCTCGCGGCTGCGCCGCCCGTGGCGTCATGGCTGGCTACGCTTCCGTCCTGTCATGGCGTGATACCGAGTTCCTCGAACAGCAGCCGGCCGCATTCGCGCTGGAGCAGCCCGTAGCAGTCGGTGGTGGACATCGCCCGCACCAGGATGCGTTGGTACGGCGTCCAGTCTCCGTCGAACGTGCGAAGTCGCATGACCGTGCCCGCCAGGCCGGCGACGAAGTGCGGAAAACGGTCGCTGTCCTGGGCGACCATCCGCGCCATCTTCTCCAACAGGATGTGCAGCAGTTCCTCCTCCACGTCGCACCCGGCGAGGACGGGTATGCCCTCGTGCAGTCGGCCGAGGATCTCGCCGTAGGCGCGCAGGGAGCGCCATTCGCGGCGGGGATTCGCGTACTCGCGATCGACCTCCACGGCCAGGCGCCAGATCACCGCTTCCAGCAGTGGCGGCTCGACGAGCAGCAGGGCCGCCGCGAGCGAGCCGGTGTCGGCGCGATCGATCGCCCTGCCGACCCTGGGCGTCTCCTGGCCGCCGTTCTCGGCCATCAGTTCGGCGGCCTGCCTGAGCGCCGTCAATCCGTCCCGGGTGGCCATCAGTTCGTCCCACACGTCCCAGTCCCACGTGCCCCGCGCGGAGCGGGCCGAAGTTTCCCGCGGCAGTCCGGGGCGGATCGGCTCGGTGGACGCCGGGCGGGCCGGCCCGGACACGGTGGGACCACTGCCGACCCGGCCGGTCCACGCCGCCAACCTGTCGCCCAGGTCCCCGGCCCCGGGGGCATCCCGCCCGGCCCGCGCGTGGCCACCCGCCCGATCCGGCCCGTCCGGATCGAAGTACCGGCCCGGTCCGCCTTGTTCGCATTGTTCGTCCTGCTCATCCTGCTCGTCGTGCTCCTGGGTGAACGTGTCCGTGTACTCGACCGTCCCCAGGTCCTGCGAATACCCCAGCTTCGACCACCCCACGACCGGGCTGTCCACCCCACCCGCCGGGTCGTCCCGGGACGTGCGGCCGGCCGTCGGCATCGGGGGCGTGGTCCGGCGGGCAGGGCCGACCACGTGTTCGGCGCGGTCCAGGTTCGACGCGTGGGTACCCACCGCGTCGTCGACTTCCCGCAGCGTGCCCAGCATTTCGTCCCACGACCACTCGCAATAGCGGCTCACCAGGATCCGCGCGGCCCGGCGGAACACGTCCTGTCCCGGTTCGGCGCGCGGGTCGATCCGGACCCGGTTGGCCGGCTCCGGGGTGTTGGGCCAGCGCGGCACCAGCACGAAGCTCGGTTTCATCGCCGCGTCGCTGGTCTCGTACGTGGAGAAGGTCCTCCCGCCCGGCGCCACCCACCGGGCCAGGTCGAACACCCCCCACAGCAGCGACACGACGTCTTCGCCGACATGCTCGGTGAGCAGCGTGAACTTGTGCCCCTCGTTGCGCATCACCGCCGCGAGCACGACCTCGACCAGTTCCGCGTTCTCCCGCGCCTGGGCGCGGATCGTCTCGTGCACGTCGGCGCGGTACGCCTCCGGGCGGATCGACGCCGTGCCCAGCGCGGCGTCGTCGCGCACGTCCGAGCTCGGGATCCCCGATCCGGTCAGCCCGCCGCCGTAGCGGTCGTGCAGCCACACCGCCGCCAGCATGGTGTGCGGCCGGATCATCCGCTCCGGGTCGAGCAGCACGTGTGCGTTGTTGCCGGGCCGGTTGCTGGCGTGTATGGCGGCCTCGCGCAGGATCAACGCATGCCGCTCCCCCGGCAGGTGCACCTGGCACATGCTCCAATCGGGGGTCTCCGGCAGCGAACGGTCCATCGAGACATGGCTGTTCAGGCCACGGTCCCACTCCTGGACCAGCTCGCGGTCGAGCGAGCCGGCGACCGGGCCCATGCCCTGCCGGCCGAACAGGTCCCCGTAGCTCCAGCGGTACACGACCTGATCCAGCGGATCCCGCTCGTCCGCTCCGGTCTCCCACGCCATCTCACACCCCCACGCGCTCGACCCCGGCCTGATCGAGCATGTCGCACATCGCCAGGATCGACACGACGGGTTCGAGAACACGACGCGGCCGGATGCCGCCGGGGAAGCGGCCGTCCCGATCGCGCGCACCGGTGGCCGACACGAAATGCATCGTGCAGCGCCGGAATTCCTCGAACGGGCTGAGCCAGGCCACCGCGTCGTGGGCGTACAAAAACGAGTACACGTCGCGGCTCTCGGCGGCCACCCGCGCCGGATCCACCCGACCGGGCCTGGGCGGGTGCGAGCCCAACCAGGCGTCCACGGGCGGCTCGAACCGGATCAGGTCGGACTTTGTCACCGCGACCGCGACCGGCTGGCCGAGCAACTCCGCGGTACGCGGCAGTCGGTCCATCACCGCGGCGAAGGTCCGGTCGCCCCGGCGGACACCGGGCGAGTCCTCGCCGTCGCCGGTCAGCCGGCGCAACTCGGGCAGGTCGACCGCGACCACCGGGTCCACCACGAACACGAACGCGTCCGCCGCGGCCAGGAACTGCATCTCGCGACCGCCCCTGGCCAGGTCCTCGCCGCTGACGTCGAAGAAGGCGATCGGCCGGGTCCGGCCGGCCGAGCGCAGCAGCAGCGCGTCGGCGAACTGGACGAGGTTGCCCTGGTGGTTGACCGTGGTCGCGAGCATGGTCCCGCGCTGGAGCGGATCGACCCGGTTGCGCAGGTAGTCCTGATGCTGGTCGGGATCCACCGGCGCGTGCGTCACGCCGTACGGACGCAATCCGCCGGCGTCGATCTCGGCGATCATCGCGGCGAGCAGGTGCGTCTTGCCGGAGAGGCCGTCACCGATCAGCCCGATCACCAGCGGCGGTTCGTGGATCAGGTAGTTGGTCGGCAGGTAGTGCTCGCGCTCCTCGTCCCCGGCCGGGTTGGGGCAGCGCATGAAGGTCGCGCGCAGCCGGTCGTGCCGCTTGACCGGGTCGGTGACCGTGCTCAGGTCCACCCGTTCGTAGCGCAGCCGGTCGTCGCGCTCGTAGAGGTCGTTCTCGTTCCACCGGATCAGGTCCAGGCAATAGGGACAGCGCACCTCGGGTCGATTCGGGTCGATGGGGCCGGTCGCCGGGCCGGCGACCGGTGGTGCGGTGGAGGGCGGCGTCCGCGGCGGCACGCGCGGCATCTCGCGGGTGCCCGGCTCCGGCGGCTCCGCTCGGGCCGCGCGCGGCTCGGGCCGTTCACGCGGCTCACGCGGCTGTTCACGCGGCTCGCGCGGCTCGCGCGGCTTGGCCCGGGCCTCCTGACGGGCGCCGAGCGCGTCCAGTCGGCTCCGGATCTCCTCGACCCGGGTGCCCTCGGGCAGCGTGTGCACCTCGGTGGGCACGTTGAGCAGCCGATGGAAGCCCGCCCACCCCTCGCCCACGTAGTACTTCACCATCCGCCGGGCGAGTTCGCGATGCGCGTCGAACGGCTCGTCGCGTCCGGTCAGATCGACCCGCACCCGGGTCCCGGGTCCGGCTCCGGGCACCCGGGGCAGGGTGACGAACCTGGGCGCGCCCTGGGGGTCGGGAGCCGTGTCGTCGACCTCGAAGGTGGAGAACGTCCACGGCCCCGGCAGCAGCGCGGTGAGCAGGTGTTGCAGGCCCCACAACAGCGCCGTGGCGTCCTCGGCGGTGGCCGGCAGCAGGGCCACCTTGGCCCGGGGCCCGCGCAGCACCGCGGCGGTGAACACCTCGAGCGGATCACCGAGCCGGCGGGCCCGCTCGTGCAGGTCGCCGGCGGCGAGTTCGAACGCCTCGGCCAGCCGCTCGTCCGCGAGCGGCTGGAGGCCGTACCCGGCCGGGGTCCGGTCCGGGTCCAGCGCGCCGGGGGCACGCGCCTCCAGCGCGCCCCACGCGATGGCGTCGAACGGCGCGATGCTGTCCCGGGGACCGACCAGGACGTGCGCGGAGTTGTTCAGCCGCTGCCGGCGAGCGTCCGCGGTGAACGCGCGGCGCACCAGGGCGACGCCCAGCGGGGTGTCGAGCAGACACACGCTGGAGGCCGGGCAGGCGGGGTCGCCGTAGTCCATCGTGACCGCGTCGGCCAGCCGGGTGCGGGTGTGCCAGCCGAAGAGTTCGTCGCGGCTCAGGGACGTGGCGACCGGGACGATGCCGCGGCGCCCGAGCAGCCCGTCGGGGTCCCAGCGGTACACGATCTGATGCAACATCAGCCGACCTCACCTGCCGTCGCGTTCAATTCGGTTGGTTCTTTCCGAAGAGCCGGAACCGACCCGGCCTCGGCTCGGACACCGGCGGATTCGCCGGTTTGGGCGGGATGCCGGCCGGCGGCGGGGCGAAGGCGGACCGCGGGCCGTCGGACGCGGCCGTCGGCGACGGCTGCCCCTCCAGCGGCATGCGCTGCCGTTTGCGCTGCAGGGCCGCCTCGTAGCCGCGCCGGCCCTCGGCGAGCGGGTCGTACTGGGCATGGCCGTGCACGTACGGGTCCGGTTCGGCGAGTCGGCGCAGCACCTCCGCCGCGCCCGGCCGGCGCTGCGCGTCCGGCTCGAACACGCCCTGGAACAGGTCGAGCAGTACGCCCTGGCTCTCCACGCCGACCGGGATCATGCCCTGGCGGACCGGGCGGGAGGTGGTGACGTGGTAGGCGACCTGCGCGGCCGACCACAGGTCGTCGCGCGGATCGGCGGGTCCGGGTCCGCGCAGTGGGCCCGGCGCGGCCCACAGCGCGGTGCCCAGGCTGCTGCGCGGCTCGCCCGCGAGGGCGGCGTGGTCGAAGTCGGCGATGTACAACCGGCGCTGCTCGCGCTGCCAGCGCACGCTGGTGGGGGTCAGGTCGCCGTGCACGACGCCGGCCGTCTCCAGGTGGCGGACGGTACGAAAGAGCGCCCGCCGAAAGGCGTCCTGCTCCTCGGTCAGCAGCTTGCCCACCACGTCCTCGGCAGGCGGGCAGGGCACCGCCTCCAGCAGCAGGAACGGCTCGACGCCGTCGAAGTCGTGCCCGGCGATACGGGCCAGCTCACGCGGATGGTCGGCCGGGCCGAACGTGCGCGCGAGCCGCAGCAGCACCCGGATCTCGGTCTCCAGGCCCGCCTCCGCGCCGACCCGGCGACGTGCGTCCAGTGGCCCCAGGCGCTTTTGCACGAACGTGCTGCCGTCCTCCACGTCCCGCACGTCGCGGATCCGAAAGGGTCGGCCGGGAGCGACCGGCCGGTCCGGGCCGAACTCGACGCGGCGTTCCACCGACCGGCCCTCGGGGTCGGTGTATCCGAGCTTCTCCTCCCGGGACTCGCCCACCGCGCTCACCGGGCCCGTCCGTCGTCGTGGCCGGCGGTCGATCCGCCCGCGTGGTCCGGGGCGCCGTCGGCGCTCTCCTCCCACATCCGGGCGTCGTCCACCGAGCCCGGCAGCAGCGGCAGCAGGCGCAGCACGCCGGCCATCCGGCCGGCGCCGGTCCACACCAGTTCGTGGTCCATGAGATGACCGTCGCCGCGCTCGCGCAGCGCCTCGCGGACCGCCGGGCGCACCCCGCGCGGCGCGAAACGCACACTGCGGATGTGGGTGGGGACGTGGTCGAGCAACATCAACTGGTCGGTCGCGCACAGCTGCAGCATGGACCGGTCCGCGGGCTGGGCGAGCAGCCCGGCGATCCGGTCCGCATCGCCGCCGGCCGCGTTCCCGACATGCGGGCGGTCCTGGGTGCGGCGGGCGAACGGCGGCGCGGCCTGGATCCCGTGGTGCGCGAGGTGGTCGGCGTACGAGCGCAACACGCGCCGCAGTTCGCGTTCCGTGCCCTGCCTCGATGCCTCCGCCGGGTCCCCTTCGAGCAGCGACCACATCGGTTCGAACGCGGCGTGCAGTCCGTCCACCAGGTCGCCGAGCACGACGTCGTACAGGCTCGGGCCGGCGCTCGGCGGCGGCGTCGAGGGCGGCGCGGGCCGACCGGGGGTCGGCGCGGTGGCGGTGCCGTAGCCGGTCGCGGCCGACTCGGGAGCCGCCGACTCGCCCACGAGCTGCCGCTCGATCGCGGTCGCGTTCTCGGCGAGGACCTTGGCGCTCTCCTCCAGCAGCGCGGCCAGCACGATCGCCCGGTCCACCGCCTCCCGACGCGGACCGGCCAGCGCCCAGTCGTTCCACACCGTGCGCACGAGCAGCGCGTGCAGTGCGTGCAGAGCCCGACCGGCCGCGCCGAGCGCCAGCGTGCGCTCCCAGCGCCGCACCCGCACCGTCCAGTCCACGCCGGGCAGCACGAGGAGCACCGCCAGGCCGAGCACGAGGGCCAACGGACCGACACCGGTCGGCGGCCCCCAGGCGCGCCCGGCGAGCAGCCCGCCGACCGCCCCGATCAGCGCGACCAGGCCGGCCGCCACGATCATCGACAACGCCTCGGCGGGCAACGTCGCGCCGCCCCCTCGATCGGGGCGGCGCAGCGCGATCAGGGTCGATCCGAACACCGCGAGCAGCACCGCGAGCACGGCGCCGAGCACCGCGAAGGCGGGCCACAGCGCGATCAGGAACGAGCCCGCCAACAGCCCGCCGACGACCCCGACATGCGCCGGACCGAGCGGGAAAGCGGCCGGGCGCAGGTAGTGCGCGAGGAAGCCGTCCGAGCAGGTCCGGTCCACCTCGTACGCCCGCGACGCGCCCGCGCCGGGGCTGATCCGGTCGGCCAACTCGCGCAGCCGCTCGGCCAGTCCGCGCAACCCCTCGGGTCGGTCGAAGGCGGCGGCGGTGCGCTCGCGCAGCGCGCCCGCCACCGAGGTGACGCTCAGTCCGGGCGGTTCGGGGATCACCACCCCGACCTGGTCCAGCCAGGCCCGTCCATCCGCGTCGAAGCCGGCCGCGCCCTGGCCCACGGTCTGCCGGACCAGGTCCCGATATTCGCCCAGCGCGGTCGCGGCATCGGTGATCCGGTCGTGGATCGGCGGTCCTTCGCGGCCGCCCGAGCCGTACAGCGCGAGCGGACCGGCCAGCACCGACAGGCTCCGTTGCGCGTGCCCGAAGCCCTGGTCGGCGTGCGCCCACCGGGCGCCGAGCGGGCTGTCGGCGCGCACACATTCGCGGACGCCGCCGGTGGCCGCGGCCAGTCCGGCGCCCTGGCCGTCGGCGAGGGCCGCGAGCGGCTCGGGCCACGGCTCGTCCACCCCGCCCTCGGCGCCGACCAGCCGCTGTGCCGCGCGGATCCGGGCCCGCTGTACCGCGTCGTCGCGGATCCGGTGCACGAACGCGTTCAGTCCCGGCGCGGCGATCGAGCGAGGCATCTCGGTCACGCCGGCCAGCACGTGGTCGAAGACCTCCGGTTCGGTGAGCACGTCCACCAGCGGCGCGAGCGCGTCCGCGTCGTCCGGCCGCAGGGTGGTGCCGGGCGCCCGGCCCGGCGCCCAGTCGGTGCCCCGGACGTCGCCGACCCACAGCGTGGCCGCGTCGCTGCCCACGAGTTGGCCCGGGCGGCGCAGGACGACCGAGCCGTCCACGGGCGAGCCGACCGCGACACACACGACCTTGATGTAGTCGCCGGCGAAGATGCGTTCGTACGCCCGCCGATGGGCGACCAGTTCGTCCACGGAGTCGAGCACCAGCACCCGGTCGGCGGCCACGTTCAGGGTGCCGGCGGGCACCCGGGTCCGCGCGTACGCGGTCTGCACGTCGGCGAACCGCCGGGCCGCCATGACCGCCTCGTACTCGGTGCGCAGGTCGACCACGACCACCAGCGGGCGCGGCACGCCCGCGTCGACGGAGTCGGTCACCAGCCACCTCCGGGCAGCTCGCGGTCGTCGTGTTCGTCCGGCAGCGGCAGGGTCCGGTCCAGGCCGTCCAGGCGCACCGTGCGGTCCGCGGGATCCGCGTCGCCGCGCCCGCCTTGGTCGCGCGGGTCGAACGGGCCGCGCGCGTCCCGGGCCCGATACGGGTCGTGCGGATCGTCCGCGCCCCGGGCGGGCGGCGGCACCCGGGTCTCGCGCGGCTCCCCCGGCTCGTACGGATCGTAGGGGTCGTACGGGTCGCGTCGGGGCCGCCGCTCGGCGGTCGGCGGCCGGGCCGGGCCGTCCCGATCGTCGCGGCCGCGGTCGCGCCGCTCGGGCGTGTCCGGGTTCGGCCGACGCGGGTCGCGAGTCTTGGGCAACTCGTGCGGGTCGCGCTCCCGTGGCCACTCCTGCGGATCACGCGGCGCGCGGTCCCGCCACTGCGGCGGACCGCCCGGCTCATGCTCGTCCCGCCGCTCCCGCGGGGCCCTCGGCTCCCTCGGCTCGCGGCCGTCCCGCCGATCCGGGTCGTCCTTGTCGAACACCGGACCGCGCGACTCGCGCCCGGTCCGCCGCTCCCACTCCCGGTCGTCGCGGTCGTCGTCCCGGTCGTCCCGGGTCTGCCGCGGCAGTCGCGGCTCCCGGCGCTCGGCCCGGTCCTCCGGCTCGTCCCGGTCGTCGCGCACCCGCTCGGCCGGCCGCCGCTCCCATCCCGAGTCGCGCTCGTCCCGCTCCCGCTCCCGCTCCCGATCCCGGTCCCGGTCCCGGTCCCGCGTTCCCTGACCGCGCAGGTCGCCGCCGAACCCGTCGTGACCCGAGATCGGATCGTCGTACTCCAGCTCGCGCAGCGAATCCCGGGTGCTGCTCTGGTGGGGGAAGGACAGGTCGAGTGCGGCGGGCAGGGTGACCTCCCACAGCCGCAGCAGTTCCTCCGCCCAGCCCCGACTGCGCTCCGGCAGCCGGTCGCGCAGTTCCTTGAGCACCCTGACCTGCCGCGGCGCGACCTCGTGCACGAAGTGCCGGTACAGCGGCGAGGGTTCGCGCACCCGCGAGCCCAGGCCCTCGGGGTAGGTGAGCATCAGCTGCTTGGCGAACTCCCGGCGCACCGCCGCGTCGTCGGTCAGCGTCCACTCCTCGTAGGCGCGCAGCAGGCTGCCCCACGAGGAGGCCCGGTCGAACGGGCGCAGCGGCAGCTTCATCACGGTCGGTCCGTGCGGCAGCCGGATGTCGATCACCTCGGGCGAGGACCGGTCCCCGCGCGCGACCTCGATCTGCCCGTTCCACATCGCGCACAGCAGCCGGTGCAGGATGTACGCCCGGTGTCCCTCGGTGGTGGCCAGCCAGTCGTAGGTGAAGCCCAGCCGCTGGCGCCACTTGAGGAAGTCGACCGGGTCCTGCCGGTCCAGCGAGCGCGACCATTGCGCGAGCACCTGGCGCACCTCGGGCACCTCGGTCAGGCTCATCGCACTGCGGAAGAGCACCACCACGATCGATTCCTGCTCGACCGCGCGGAACTCGATCTTGCGGGACGGCTCGTTGGGGATGTTCAACATGCGTTCCAGGTACTGCCGCACCTCCATGTCGTGCGAGGTGCCCGGGTGGGCGATCAGCACCTTGAGTTCGCCGCTGCCCTCGGGCGAGAAGCCGTTGGGCAACATGCCCGCGAGCTTTTGCACGAACTGTTCGAGGTCCTCCTCGCCCACCGCGGCGCCGCGTCGGGTCGCCGCGCGGGTGAGCAGGTCGCGCACCGGCGGCAGCAGCGGCTGCGCGTTGAGCTCGCCGGCCTGCACGAACAGGGTCTTGACCTGCTGCTTGATCTGGTCGCGCACGTAGGCGACGGCGACCGGGCCGCCCTCGCGCTCCTCGCCCAACTCGTAGGCGCGCTGCCAGATGCCCGCGCCGAGCAGCTTGCCGACGATCTGCGCGGCGCCGGCCGTCTCGGGCAGCCGCTCACGGTCCACGAAGCGGCGCAACACCTGGCGGTAGAACGACTCCAGGTTGCCCTGCGGCGGCAGCAGGTAGGAGACCCCGGAGCGCTGCCGGTACAACTCGCGGGTGGCCCGGCCGAAGTTCGCCTCCTCCTGGTCGCGGTGGTCGTTGAAGGCCTGCCCCAGGCCGTCCACGACGTGCCGCAGGTAGACCATCTTGCGGTCCCACACCTCGGCCTGACCGCCCCACTGGGCATGCCAGTTGCGCCGCGAGCGCCACTCGAACCACTGCTGCTGCGCGCTCAGCGCACGCTGCACCTCGGGGTCGCCCCACTTGGCCTTGACCACCCCGCCCGCGCGGTCCTTGATCGCGGGTATGTGCGGCGCGTTCACGGTGATCCCGGGCGGCGGCGTCGGCTCGGTGCTGCAGTGCGCGAGCAGCCCGGCCACCCCGGGCCGGTCCGTGTCGCTGTACAGCCGCCGGTCGCCGAAGAGCACCCGGCGGGCCCGGAACAGGTCGCCGTCGGACAGCAGTTGCCGAATCCCTCGGGCGTGGTTGAACTCCTCGGCCAACTGTGCGGTGTGCGCCCGCAGTTGGGCCTCCTGCTGGCGCAGCGCCTGCTCCATCGCCCGGGTCCGCGCGTTGAGCGCCTGCATGATGCCCGCCGCGCCCTTGGCCGGCGACGGGTCGGCGACGTGCGGCGGTGCGCACAACCACAGTTCGCCCAGACCGGACACCGACATGAAGGACTTGATCTGCTCCAGGTTGGCCTCGGAGGACACCCGCACGTCCGAGGTCAGGTCGCGCACGGCCTGGGCGAGCATCCGGCCGGCCACGATGTCGGCGAGTTCGTCCACCGGCACGGTCATCGAGGCGACCAGGCTGGTGGACACCCCGCACGCGCCGATCCCGCTCGGTGCCGGGATCTCGCGGCGGACCCCCTCGTTGATGAAACTGTCCGCGAACGACTGGTACAGGTCGCCCTGGATGACCGCGTTCTCCAACTCGGGCCCGCCCGGGTTGAGTCCGGTGCCGATCAGCGACATGACCAGGGAGACCACCGAGCGGTGCAGGTCCTCGCGCTCGATTCCGCTGGTGCGGCTGAACAGGAAGCCGGTCTGGACGGTGCCCGCCTTGAGCCGGGTGGACTCCAGGCCGGGATAGCGCACGGCCAGGTTGCCCGCCGGCGCGCCGAGCCCGGTGTCGAGTTCCTCCTGGGCGTACTGCCCGTTCTGGTCGTCGACCAGTTGGAACAGGTCCAGGAGCGCTCGGCCGGCGTTGAGCACCGCAGGGCGTCCGCCGCCGCGTTCCTCGTCGAAGGCGGACGGCATCAGCACCAGCGGGTAGATCTTGATGCCGTCGTAGCCCTGCGAGAAGGCCTCGCCGATCAGGTGCAGGTAGTCGTAGAAGATCCCGCACCCGGTGCCGCCGGCGATCGAGAAGGCGACGAACACGTCGCACGTGTTGCGGTTGTTCTGGCTGCCGCTGAGCGCCATCAGGTGGTCGTTGCCGTTGCTGATCAGGCCGACCGCACGACGCAACGGGTCCATCGCGGGCGCGAGTCCGTGCCGGAAGGTCTCGAACAGGGCCGCGCGCCCGACCGTGGGCAACTGCCCCGCGCCGCGCCGCAGCGGCGTCACCCGCGGCTCGCCCTCCCGGGCGGGCAACCACGGGATGGTCTCCTCCGCCGCGTTGATCCGCAGCGAACGGGCCACCTCGGGATAGGTGTTCAGCGGCGGCACCAGCTGGGTGGTCAGGTGTGCGTTGCGGTCCGCGGCGGCCCGGTGTGCGGGCGGCGCGGCCCGCAACCGCTGGCGCTGCAACTCGTTCTCGTTCAGGTCGGCGTAGACGAACTGGATGCAATTGGGCAGCTGGTACGGAGCCAGTTGGCCGCCGAGCCGCTGCATCAGGCCGGTGCCGTCGGCACCGCACAGTTCCTCGCGCAGCCGTCGTTCGAGTTCGGCTCCGATCAGACATCCGGTACCGCCCAGCCCCACGAACAGCATGGACTGGTGGATGGACATGCCCCTGCGGCCTTGCGCTGCCACGGGCCCTCCTCGAAAAGTGCGTGACGTGCGAGTTCAGGTGCCGGGACCCCGCATCCCGGCCGGTACCGCAACAGCACTAGCGCGGGGGGCCGTAGCCGAACGTGGTGTCGTCGGGGCCCGCGCCCGGCCCGGGATCCGCGGCGGGTCCCGAACCGTACGGGCCGTACGGGTTGTACGGCCGGTCGGATCCGTAGGCATCCTCGCCGTACGGCCGCGGGGGCGCGGTCGCGGGCGCGGCGGAGCCGTACGGGCCGTAGGGCTCACCCGACCCGGAACTCCCCCCGTCGGGCGGCCCGTTCCGGACCCGGTCGTCCGTGAAGCCGAGCGCGAGTCCGGGCTCGATCTCGGTCGGCCGACCGGTGTCCAGGTGCAGGTGTGCGCCGAGCGGCGTCTCCACGTCCATCGTGCCGGTCGCCGCGGTCCGCCGCACGATCCACGCGGTTCCGGGCTCGTGCTGGTACAGCGGAATCAACTGGGGCGGGAAGCCGGTGGTGTCCAACCGGAACCACATCGCCTCGGCGCGCTCGTCCAGCGGGCGGGTCTCCACGCCGATCGGCTGCCCGTCGCGGTACAGGCGCAGCGCGATCGGTCCGATCCGGCGTGCCCGCTTGCGCCGCTTGGCGAGGTAGCCGAGCAGCCCGAGCAGCAGTGCGATGAGCACGATGCCCCCGATCACCAGCCACAGGTACTCGTCCCAGAACCCGGGCGGCGGTTCGACGGTGACGGTGCGGGTGGTCTCGAAGAGCACCTTGTCGCCGTCACCGGTGTCCAGCACCCGGACCCGGCCGGTGTGGTCGCCCTTGGTGATGCCCTTGCCGAACGCGAGCTCGAAGCCGAACTCGTCGGACCCGGCCGTCACCCGCTGCTCGGCGCCGGTGATCCGCAGCCCGGTGCCGGCCGGGAAGTCGGCGACCACCCGCAGGGTGTGCGGCCTGGTGTCGTTCACCTTCCAGGACACGGTGCCGGCGACGCTGCCGCCGGGTTCGATGGTGCCGTCGCCCCACTTGATCTCGGCCGAGACCGCGGCCGGTCCCCCGCCGAGGGTGACCGTCTTGACCTCCCGGGTGCCGGCCACGCCCGGTGCGCTGATGGTGCCGGTGAAGCTGACCTGGCCGGTGATCCCGCCCGGGATCCGGTAGTCGCTGGAGAACTCGCCCTTGTCGCCGGGCCGGAGCGGGATGTCCGCCTTCAGACCCGGTCCCTCGACGTGTCCGGAGACGGTGACGCCCTTGAGCGCGGCCGGATCGGTCAGGTTCTTCTCCCGGGACTGCAGGAAGACGCTGAACTTGACCGGCTCGCCCGCGCTCGGCTGGGGCGGGTTGAGCTGGACGTAGGACTTGACCACGCCCTGCCACAGCGCGGCCGCGCTGACCGGCCCGGAGAAGCCGTCCGGCGCCTTGAGGTGGATCCGCCACTTGCCCGCCACGGGATCGGTGATCCGCAACGTCTCGGTCCGCGAGCCCTGCCCGCGCTGTTCGGTGCCGGGCGCGTTGTCGACCCGCTTGCCGTCCGGATCGAAGAACGTGGTCTCGATCCGCTCGTTGGCCTTCTGCACCTGGATGACCACGTCGGTGGCGATCGCCGGGATCGTCACGTTCAGGTCGGCCTCGCCGTTCACCTCGGTCGAGTCGGTCTGGGTGACACCGGCGCAGCGCGCGGTCCCGAACGCCTTGCGCAGGGTCTGCACGACCTCGCCGGAGTCCTTGACCGTGACCGCCGTGGGCTTGTCCTCGGGCCGTTGCGAGCACATCGACGGCGCGCCGCCGTCCGCCATCCGGGACAGTTGCGCCGCGTCGATCGCGCTGCCGAAACCCAGTGGCCAGATCTGTACGCCCGCCGCCTTGGCCTGGGCCAACGCGGCGGTCAGGCTCTTGTCCAGCTCGCCCGGGATCCGTGCGGCGTCGTTGCCGTAGCCCTCGCCGGGCGAGACCGCCATCGCGCCGTCGGTCAGCACGAACAGGACCCTGGGCTGCCCGGCGGGACTCGCCGCCAGCATGTTCACGCCCTGCCGGATCGCGGCCGGGATGTCGGTGTTGTTGCCCTCCTGGTCGGTGCGCGCGTGCAGCCTCTCGGCACACTTGGCCGCCGCCGGATCGGACACCGCGGTCATCGGGCAGACCACGTCCACCGCCGGTTTCACGCCGGCGCCGCTGCCGAAGCCGACCACCCCCACGCGCGAGTCGGGCGAGAGTTCGCCGATCGCGGCCAACGCCGCGGCGTCCTTCTCCCGGTCCAGGTCGGCACCCTTGAGACTGCCGGACTCGTCGACCAGGATCGCGTAGGAGATCGGCGCGACCTTGAGGCTCGGATCGCCCACCGTCGGGTCCGCCGCCCTGGCCGTGCCGGGCGTCAGCGCCAGTGCGAGCGCGCCGAGCAGAGCTGCGGTGGCCAACCGTCGTGGACGCCGTGTGGAGGGCGCCGGCCGTGGCGCTCCCCGGCGGACAGGCAGCACCAAAGTGGTGTCCCCCCTGCTGTCGGCCCCGCGGGCGCGAGGCACACCTCGGGTATTCGGCAACGTTCTAGCAGCAACGTGGGGGGTTGCGGGCACCGATCGCGATCACTGGCACACGCTCGGTTCCGAACCGTTATGCGGCCTGGGCCCGGGCACCCCCGTGCGGGCTTCCACGATGCACCATCGGGCAGTCCGACGGAACCGAATCGGCCGGATACGAACAACGGCCGCAGCGGTTCCACCCATAAGTGGAACCACTGCGGCCGTCAAGGCAGTTGGCTGCCGATGCCGAATGCGACGGGGTTGCCGCCCTGACACGCCCCTGGCGGTGTCCGGCCTACAGGTCGACCTGGCGGAAGAGCAGGCCGATCTCGTCGTTGGACAACCGGCGGGTGCGGCCCGGCTTCTGGTCGCCCAGCTGGATCGGACCGAACTGGGTGCGCACCAGCCGCTCGACCGGGAAGCCCAGCTCGGCCAGCATCCGCCGGACGATGTGCTTGCGGCCCTCGTGCAACACCACCTCGACGAGGAAGTTGTTGCCGACACTGTCCACGATCCGGAAGCTGTCGGCGCGCGCGACGCCGTCCTCCAGTTCGACCCCGGCCTTGAGCTTCTTGCCCAGGTCGCGCGGGATCGGGCCCTGGATCGAGGCGAGGTAGGTCTTGCGCACCTCGTACCGGGGGTGGGTGAGCCGGTTGGACAGTTCACCGTGGTTGGTGAGCAGGATCAGGCCCTCGGTCTCGGTGTCCAGCCGGCCGACGTGGAACAGGCGCTGCTCGAACTCGGTGATGTAGTCCGCGATGGTGAACCGGCCGTCCGGGTCGAACATGGTGGACACCACGCCGGTCGGCTTGTTGAACGCGATGTAGGTCTCCGCCGGGCGGGTCGGGATGCGCATCCCGTCGACCTTGATCTCCACCGTGTCCGGGTCGACCCGCTTGCCCTGCTCGGTGACCCGCTCGTCGTTGACCTGGACCCGGCCCGCCTCGATCAGGTTCTCGCAGTGCCGGCGGCTGCCGATGCCCGCGTCCGCCATCACCTTCTGAAGGCGGACGCCCTCCTGCTTCTCGCGCTCGTTGCGCTCGGTGGAGCGCATCGTGGTCGGACGGCGGTCCGGGCGACCGGTGCTCGCCGACGGGCGGCGGTCCTTGCCACCGGCCGCGCCCGACTTCGGCTGCCCACCCGCGCCGCCTCGACGATTGTCGTCGGCGACCCGGCGGGGCTGCGGAGTGTTGCTGCCGCGCCCGGTGCCCCCGCGCTTGTTCACCGAGCGTTCGTTGCCTCGGTCGTTGCCGCCGGAGCCTTGCCTGTTGGTGGGTGCCATCAAACTTCCGTTGTCGTCTCGCCGTCGTCGGGGTCGGCGTGCACCGCCCCGGTATCCCTCCCAGTATCCCCGGTCCGCGCAACCGGGGACGCCGCGCGGTACGGGAAGCCGTCCAAAGGCCCCTCGCCCTCCGCCTCCAGTGCCTCGATCTCGGGCAGGAAAGGGGCCAATTCCGGCAACTCGTCGAGCGAGCGCAGGCCCATCCGCTCCAGGAAGAACTCGGTGGTGCGGTAGAGCGTGGCCTGGGTCTCGTATTCGATGCCGTACTCCTCCACCAGCCCGCGGGCCAGCAGCGTGCGCATCACGCCGTCGCAGTTGACGCCGCGCACCGAGGAGATCCGACCGCGGCTGACCGGCTGGCGGTAGGCGACCACGGCGAGCGTCTCCAGCGCGGCCTGGGTCAGCTTGGACTGCTGCCCGTCCAGCACGAAGCGCTCGACGGCGGCGGCGTGCTCGGGGCGGCTGTAGAACCGCCAGCCGCCGGCCACCTCGCGCAGGTCGAAGCCACGCCCCTGGGCGGTGTACTCCAGCGCCAGCGTGCGCAGCGTGGCCAGCACGTCGGGAAGCGGGTGATCGAGCACCTCGGCGAGCAGATGTTCGGAGACCGGCTCCTGGACCACCATCAGGATGGCCTCCAGCGCGGCCGGGAGCGGACTGTCCGACACCGGCAGGGCGGGCGGTGGGGTCTTGCCCCGGGCGGCCCGCGGAGCGGGCACGGCGGCCTCGACGGGCGTCGCCCGCTCGGACCGCGGCGTCGGGGCGTGCCCGGCCGCCGGCTCCGGCCCGGTCTCGTCGGCCGGCTCGACCCGGAATCCCTCGTCGCCGCTCACGCGTCCTCCTCGCCCTCGCGCGGCACCGTGTCGAACTCGTCGAACTCGACACCGACCACCACGTCCTCGTCCGTCCCGGCCGTCCAGCGCACGGTCAGCTCACCCAGCGCCTCGACCTGGTCGAACCCCACTGCCAACTCCCGAAAGAGTTCGAGCAGCACCAGGAACCGGGCGATCACGTGCAGCGTGTCCGGCGCGTCCTGGGCCAGCTCGGCGAACGTCGCGCTGCCGGTGCGCCGCAGCCGCTCGACCACTATCGCCGCCTGCTCGCGCACGCTCACCCGCTGCACGTGGATGTGCTCGATCGAGACGATCCGCGGCGCCTTGGGGGTCATCGCCCTGGCCGCCAACCGGGCGAACCGGTCCAGGGACGTGGTGATCACCACCTCGGGCAGCAGGCCCCGGTAGCGCGGCTCCAGCGGCACCTCGCGCGGGTGACGGCGGGACTCCTCGGCCCAGCGGTCCTCCAGGATGCCCGCGATCTGCTTGTACGCCCGGTACTGGAGCAGCCGCGCGAACAATATGTCCCGGGCCTCCAGCAGGGCCAGGTCCTCCTCGTCCTCGACCTCGGCGACCGGCAGCAGCCGGGCCGTCTTCAGGTCGAGCAGGGTCGCCGCGATCAGCAGGAACTCGGTGGCCTGACCCAGGTCCCAGTCCGGGCCCTGGGCCCGGATGTAGGCGATGAACTCGTCGGTGACCCGGGACAGCGCAACCTCGGTGACATCCAGCTTGTGCTTGGCGATCAGGCCCAGGAGCAGATCGAACGGGCCCTCGAAGTTGGCCAGGTTGACCCGGAAGCCGGTGCCGTCGTCCGCCGGGAGCCCGAGGCCGGGAGCCGGGGCGGAGGCGGGCGCGAGGCTCGGGTCGGGGCCGGGCGCGGGAGCGGCCTGCGGGCCGGGCTGCGAAACCGGCTCCGGCACCGCCTGCGCAGCCGATGCGGGCGGCCCCTCGGCAGCGGCGGGCCGACCCGGGCCGCGCCCGAGCGTGCGTCGGGAGGAGGCGGGACCGTTGGTGTTGGACATGGTGCGCTCAATGGTGCGGGCCGCGACTGCGGGAAACGGCACGGACCCGCCGGGCGGTGGTCCGAATTGGGCCACTCAGGGGACCGGCGGGTCCGTCGAGACTTCGCGAAGCGGGGTTCGCTCGAATGTCGCTTAAGAGCCACGCAGGCGACGGACGAGAATGCTCGCCTCACCGCGCGCCTCCAGGTCGGCCAGGACCACCGCGACCGCCTCGCGCACTATCCGACCGCGGTCCACGGCCAGGCCGTAGTCGCCGCGCAGGCTGAGGCGTGCGTGTTCGAGGTCCATCAGTTCCTCGGCGGACACGTAGACCGTGATCTTCTCGTCGTGTCGCTCGCGCCCGCTCGGGCGGCGCTGCGCACGGGTACGGCGGTGTGCCGGGCGCGCGTTCGGGTCGACACCCGCGGCGGCGGCGGACATCGAGGACGCCCCCGACGGCGTGGGCGCCTCGCGGCGGCCGGGCACGGGATGTTGCACGGCGTGCTGTTCGGCCTCGCCGGGACCGCCGTCCGAACCGGACGACTCGTGTCGTTCGGTGCTGTCGGAACCTGCTCCGACCGGCGGGACCTGCGCGGGTACGGTGCTGCGCGGCTCTGCCGAATCCCCGCCGGCGCTCTGCTGCTGTTGCCGCAGCATGGCACCACCGGTGGTCCGGAACAGCTCGTCGGCACCCGGGAGACTCACTCGGCGCGACACCGGGCGAGCACCTCCCTGGCCAGTTGGCGATAGGCGGCTGCGCCCACCGAGTTGGAGGCGTACGTGGTGATCGGTTCGCCCGCGACGGTGGTCTCGGGGAACCTGACGGTGCGTCCGATCACGGTGTGGAAGACCTGGTCGCCGAACGCCTCGGTGACGCGGGCCAGCACCTCCCGGCCGTGCACGGTGCGCACGTCGTACATCGTCGCCAGGATGCCGTCGAGCACGAGGTCGGGGTTGAGCCGCTCGTGCACCTTCTCGATCGTCTCGGTCAGCAGCGCGACCCCGCGCAGTGCGAAGAACTCGCACTCCAGCGGCACGATGACGCTGTTCGCCGCGGTGAGCGCGTTGACCGTGAGCAGACCGAGCGAGGGCTGGCAGTCGATGATGATGTAGTCGTAGTCGTTGACCAGCGGCCGGATCGCGCGCGAGAGCGTGGTCTCCCGGGCCACCTCGGTGACCAGCTGCACCTCCGCCGCCGACAAGTCGATGTTGCTGGGCAGCAGGTCCATGCCGGGGATGATCGTCTTCAGCAGGACGTCGTCCGCGCTGAGATGACTTTCCATCAGCAGGTTGTAGACCGTGAGTTCGAGTTCCATGGGGTTGACGCCCAGGCCCACCGACAGTGCGCCCTGGGGGTCGAAGTCCACGAGCAGCACTCGTCGACCGTACTCGGCAAGCGCGGCACCCAGGTTGATGGTCGACGTGGTCTTGCCGACGCCGCCCTTCTGGTTGCACATCGCGATGATCTTCGCCGGGCCGTGTTCGCTCACGGGCGCCGGAATCGGGAAGTACGGGAGGGCGCGGCCGGTGGGGCCGACCCGCTCACGCCGTTGCGTGGCGGCGTCGGGGGCGAGAGTCGCGGCGTACTCCGGATCCGGTTCGTAGTCCGCGTCGGGGTCGAACGGTCCGCCACGCAGTTCCTCGGCGTAGCGCAACTCGTCGTCGTAGTAGTACATATCGTAGGCGTACTCGTGCGCGTCCGGACCATCGAGCCCGTCTTGCCCGGCCTGACCGGCCGGGGCCGTCTGGCCCGCCTGGACGGCGCTTTCCGTGCGCGTCCCCTGCTGGTCCTGCGGGCCGTCGGCGGGCCCGTAGGAAGAGGTAGTCGGCGCTGCACGGCCCGGCGCCGCCCCTGGCTGGGCACCCCCGGGAGCAAATGTCGACTCGTTCACAAGTCGTCTTACCTCCTTGCCGACCAGGTCATTTCTTGCTTCGTCAGCCTGAATCCTTGCCGACGGATCGCGACTCTATGGCGTTGCGGACGGTCGCAGCAAGGCGAACCGCCCGACGCATGCAACATGTGAGGCGATCTAGTCAAGCGCCCGAGGGTGGGATCCTGCGTACACCTGACGAGGTCCGTCGGGGGTTTCGCGCCCGTAGACCCGGGTCGTGGACACCGAGGAATGACCCAGGAGTTCCTGGACGACCCGGACATCGGCCCCACCGTCGAGCAAATGCGTGGCGAACGAACGCCGCAGCGTATGCGGGGAGATGGGGTCCGGCAGCGCCGCCCGCGCGGCGGCCTTCCTGAGCACGACCCAGCCGCTCTGCCGTGACAATCCGCCGCCTCGCGCGTTGAGAAAGACGGCGGTGCCGCCGCACCCGGCGGCGAGTTCGGGGCGGGCCCGGACCAGATACACATCGAGCGCGTCCAGGACGGACGCACCGAGCGGCACCACTCGCCGGCGACCACCCGGGCCGGCCAGGCGGATGGTCCGGGCGGCCAGGTCCAGGTCGTCCAGGTCCGCGCCGACGGCCTCCGACACCCGCGCGCCGGTGCCGTACAGCAGTTCGAGCAGCGCCCGGTCGCGCGGCCCGTACGGTCCGGCACCCGTCGAGGCGGCGGCGAACAACGCCTCGACCCGCTCGACCGACAGCGCATCGGTGCGGCGCGGCGGCGGCGCGCCCGGACGCACGTCGTGCGCGACGTCGACCGCGACGAACCCCTCGCGCAGCGCGAAGCGGTGCAGCCCGCGCACCGCGACCACGGCCCGGGCGACCGACGCCTCGGCCGGCCCCGCGGCCCGCAACCCGTCCACGAACGCGGTCACGTCCTCGCCCCGCACCTCCGCGAGTGCGCACACCCCGCGCGCATGCAGATAAGAGAGGTAACGTCGAAGATCCCGCCGATAGGCAAGCAGCGTGTTCCGCGCCACCCCACGCTCACCCGTCACATGGGCCAGATAGGCCCCGACCACCGCATCCACGGCCCCATTCTGCCCCCCAAAACACCACATGCCGCACACCCACGCCATTGGGGGTGTACGGCATGCAACGCCCTACGCAAACGCCGACCATCACGCCCGACCAAGCCGAGCCGGCCCGCCCGGCGCTCGAGAAGACCCGAGCCCCGCAGCCCTCACACCCGGGCAAGCCAACCCAGCCCGTCCGGGCCGTGAAGCCTAGCGCGTGAGGCCGACCGTCAGCCCAGGATGTCGTCCAACGACACAGCCGGCAGGCCAAGTGCCTCGCCGACCGCAGCGTTGGTGAGCAGGCCCTCGTGCGTCGACAGACCGAGCGCCAGCGCCCGGTCGGCCTTGGCCGCATCGCGCCAGCCCCGGTTCGCAAGCTGCACGATGTACGGCAGCGTCGCGTTGGTGAGCGCGTAGGTCGAGGTGTGCGGCACCGCGCCCGGCATGTTCGCGACGCAGTAGAAGATCGAGTTGTGCACCTTGTACACCGGGTCGTCGTGCGTCGTGGCGTGCGAGTCCTCGAAGCAGCCGCCCTGGTCGATCGCGATGTCGACGAGCACGGAGCCCGGCTTCATCCGCGACACCAGCTCGTTGGTGATCAGCTTCGGGGCCTTGGCGCCCGGGATCAGCACCGCGCCGATGACCAGGTCCGCGTCCAGCACGGCCTTCTCGATCTCGTACGTGTTCGACGCGACGGTCTGCAGGTGACCCTGGTAGATCCGGTCGGCGTCGCGCAGCGCCTGGATGTTGCGGTCCAGCAGCAGCACCTCGGCCTGCATGCCCAGGGCGATCGCCGCCGCGTTCATGCCCGAGACGCCGGCGCCGATCACGACGACCTTCGCGGCGTAGACACCGGAGACGCCACCCATCAGGGTGCCGCGACCGCCGCCCTGCGCCATCAGGTGGTACGAGCCGACCTGCGGCGCGAGCCGACCGGCCACCTCGGACATCGGAGCGAGCAGCGGCAGCGCGCCGTTGGGCAGCTGCACCGTCTCGTACGCGATGGACGTGGTGCCGGCGTTGAGCAGGGCCTCGGTGCACTCCTTACCCGCGGCGAGGTGCAGGTAGGTGAAGAGCGTCTGGTCCTTGCGCAGCCGTCCGAACTCCGACGCGATCGGCTCCTTGACCTTGAGGATCAGGTCGCCGGTCGCCCAGACGTCGTCCGCCGTGGGGAGTATGGTCGCCCCCGCGGCCACGTACTCCTCGTTCGGGATGGAGGAGCCGACGCCCGCGTCGTGCTCGATGTAGACCTCGTGACCGTTGCGCACGAGCTCGTGCACGCCGGCGGGCGTGATCGCCACGCGGTACTCGTGGTTCTTGACCTCGCGGGGGATACCGACCTTCACGGCTATCAAGTCCTGTCGACAGAGGGTTGGGCACCAGCGAGCCCGAGCATGCGAATGCACGCCGTACCTCGTGGTGTCCCTAGCTTAGTGCGGTTGGAACGCCCCGCCAACCTTACAAAGTGGCAGTGAGGGGGCTACCGCTTGTCTATTTCGTAGGTTGCGCCCGAGATAAGGGACGAGAGCGAGTACCCGCGGCGGCGCTATTCGTCACCCAGAAAGCGGCGAACCTCGTCCGCTTCGGGCGCGCCCGCGTCCACGAGCAGGGCCAATGCCTCCCGGCGGCGCGAGCGGGCGTCCCGCACGTCGCCAGCTTCGAGCGCCAGCTCGGCGCTCTGCAACAGGGCGAGTGCCTCCAGGCGCTCGTCGCCCGCCGCCCGAAACGCCTCCATCGCGTCCCGGTAGACCGCGAGCGCCTCCTGCGCACGCCCCGCCTCGCCGAGCACGGCGGCGATGTCGGTCAGCACCCGGCCGATGTCGGCGGGGTTGCCGATCCGGCGGCGCACCCCCAGTGCCGCCCGGTGGTCGCGGACCGACTGTTCGAATCGGCCCATCCGCGCGTGCAGCCGGCCCAGGTGGGACAACACCCGCGCCTGGCCGGCCGCGTCGCCGATGGTGCGGCGCAGCAGCAGCGAGCGGTCGTACCAGTCCGCGGCACGTTGCAGGTCGCCCAGGTCGGCGTAGGCGTTGCCGAGGTTGACCATCGCCCGGCCCTCGCCCGCCGGGTCGCCCAGTCCGCGGGAGACCTCCAGGGCCGCGCGGTAGCAGGACAGCGCCTCCTCCAGTTCCTGGCGCGCGACGTGCAGGTTGCCCAGATTGAGCAGGGCGACCGCCTCCTGCCGGCCGGAGCCGGCCCGGCGGGCGGTGGTCAGCGCGAGTTCGTGCAGTTCGCGCACGTCGCTCCAGTGCGCCCGGCGATCCAGCAGCCGGGTCAGCACCGAGACCAGCCGGCGGGTGGCCGCGTCCAGGCCGGCGGCTGCGGCGACCCGGGCGGCGGCCAGCAGTTCCGGCCGCTCGTCGCGCAACCACGCGCGGGCCTCGTCGGCGGACTCGAAGCGCACATCGGCACCCGGGTCCGGGCCGTCCGCGCCGACGATGATCCGCTCGGCCGAGCGGGCCAGCCGCACGTACCGGTCGAGCAGGCGCACCCGTGCGTTGCGCCGCTCGCCGGGCCGCTCCTCCGCGTCCAGGCGTTCCTGTACATAACCGCGCACCAGGTCGTGGAAGCGGAAGCGGCCGGGCACCGAACCCTGTTCCAACAGGTGCAGCTCGCGCAGCTCGATCAGCGACCGGGTGGCCGCGTCGGGTCCGCAGTCGGCGAGCGCGGCGGCGGCGTCCGCGCCGAACTCGCGCCCGGGCACCAGCGCGAGCAGCCGCAGCAGCCGCGCGGCGGAGGGCACCAGTTCGCGGTGGATCAGCGAGAAGCACGCCCGCACCGCGAGGTCGTCGCCGGCCTGCTCGCGCAACCGCAACCGCTCGGCCCGCAACCGGCGACCCACGTCGGCCATCGCGTAGCGCGGCCGGGCCCGCAACCAGGCGCCGGCCATCCGCAGCGCGGCCGGGTGGAAGTCGCACAGGGCGGCCAGTTCGTCCGCGGCACGCGGATCGCACGCGACCCGGGTATGTCCGGCCAGGTTGCCGAGCAGTTCGGCCGAGGCGCGCCCGTCCAGCATGTCCAGCGCACAGGTGCGCACGGCCGCGGCCCGGCCCAGGCCGGTGAGCGGGGACACCGAGGTGATCACCACGAGCGTGGTGGGGCTTTCCGGGAGCAGCGGGCGAAGCTGTGCCGTCCCGGTCACGTCCTCCAGCAGGATCAGGAAACGTTTCCCGTCCAGATGTTCCCGAAAGAGCCGGATCCGCTCCTCGTGCGCGGAGGGTATGGCCACCGTGCCCAGCGCGTACAACAACGACTCGAGCACGTCGCCGGGCGGGATCAGCTCACCGCGCGGCCCGGTGAGCCGGGCGTACAGCCGGCCGTCCGGGAAGTGCGGGGCCAGTCGGCGGGCGAGCCGGACGGCGAACTCGGTACGGCCCACGCCGACCGGTCCGGTGATCGCGACCACCCGGTCCCGGGGCAGCCACACCGTGCGGGTGGTGCCCGGATGCTCGGGGTCGGTCGGCGCCAGCTGCGCCGGGATCGCCGCGCCGGGTCCGGTCACCCAGCTGTAAAGGGTGTCGAGTTCGTCGGTGCGTCCGACGAAGTCGGGCCCTCCGGGCGGAAGTTGGTCCACGATCGCGGGCAACGCCTCGGCCGGCGCGCGCATTCCGGGGACCAACCCCTCGGCCGTCGCGCACCCGACCCCGGACTCCCCGGTCACCGCCACCGCAGACGCCCCCTGTCTCACCCACACCCATCGCGCAGATTACGGCCACGCACCGGCTCGGGAGGTCCGACTCGCCAACCCCGAAGCGCCAATTCCGCAGCCATGCGCCCCCGAGGCGACGAGGGGATGGGCACGGGGGTCCCCGGCCCACCGAGATCCACCGGACACGGCCCGGGCGCGACCGCAGCCCGTCAGTAGGGCCGAGCGGGCCAGGGCGCATCCGCCGGCCGGAGCGCGTCCAGCCCGTCCCCGGCCAACGCGGCCGAGAGCGCGAGGGCACCCGAAACCAGTATCGGGTTGTGCAGTTCGCCCGCGAGGATCCCGGCGAGCGCCTCGTCCAGCGGCAACCAGGCCAGTTCCATCCCGACCTCCTCGTGCTCGACCGCGAACCGCTCGGCCTGCGACTCGGCCAACCCGCGGGCGAGGAACACCCGGATCGCCTCGTCCGACGAACCGGGCGTCGTGTAGAGGTCCACCAGCACGTTCCAGGTGCGGGCTTCGTGGTGGGCCTCCTCGAACAACTCCCGTTGGGCGGCGTGCAGCGGGTTCTCCCCCGGCACGTCCAACAGTCCGGCCGGGATCTCCCACAACTTGTGCCGCACCGGGTGCCGATACTGGCGCAGCACCAACAGCCGGCCCTGCTCGTCCAGCGCCACCACACCCACCGACCCGGGATGTTCCAGGTAGTCGCGCCGCGCACTGCTGCCGTCCGGCATCTCGACCACGTCGCTGCGCATCGACCAGACCCGCCCCTTGAACGGCGTCTCGCTCTCCGCGACGGGCCACGCCTCGGCGGTGTCGACGATCCTCGCCCGAGTGCCCGGGTCGTTCACGATGCGCTCCCCTTCAACAGCCGCGGCCGAATACCGCCGTCCCGACGGGTCAGCCTAGGCCCTGTCCGGCGGATCTTGGCGGGGCCGCGCCGCCTGAACGACCCCTGCTGCTTCGCGTCATTCCCGACCCAATTCTTCTGCCAGCTCGCAGAGTCGGCGTAGCTGTCCCGCAGTCAGCTGCCGTACCTCCCACAGCAACGCTGCCGTGTCGACGATCACCGCCGACGGTCTGCGACTTGCGGTGGCCACTTGCACGCCGGTCAAGGATGCCAGGACGGCGACCGGAACGCCGAGCACGGCTGCAAAGCCGGTGAGAAGCTCGGCGTCGATCTCCCTGACGCCACGGCCCACCGCACCGATGGTCGCAGCCGACAGGCAGACGTCGGACATCAGATACATCACCTTGGCCGCAGAGGACCAACCCAGATTGCGGAGAGCAAGCATCCGCACGAGGAGAGAACCGAAACTCGGGGGGTATTGCTCGTAAGGGCGCTGTTTCCTGGGCGAGAGGGACTGCCGAATCTCGGGCAGGGACCGCACGCAGTCCCTCAGTTGCCGCCTGCCGGATGCGGGTAAGGGGAGGGCACGCTGCACCAATCGCGGGAGTTCGCGACCGGCCTCCTCGTCGAAGAGCAATTCGTCGTCCGGAATGGCCAGGCCCGCGATCAAGCGGAGGTCATGACTGTGCAGACCGAGTTGTTCCGCGAGCCGGCAAAGGAATTCTTCCGATGGCGGCTTCCCCTCGGCAGCAGAAGGCAAGTCATCCATGGAAAGTCCGGTGTCCTGGCCCCGCACAAGACGCGCCAAGAGAACGTCGGAGTTCGGATACGTCGGAAAATCCATTGCCACCGTCGCATGGGTAGAGATCTTCGTTCGGATGTATCAGGGTCGCCGGGGCGTCTCCACGAGACCGTCCGACAGTGGACATGTGCCGGTTCAACGGCCCGGCGGCCCAGGGTAGTAGTTCCAGACGTCGTCGGCGAAATCCCAACCATGCCGCCGGAAGGCTCTCCGGGTAACGTCCAACAACGGGGTGAACCCTGCGGAATTCGTCGGACGGTAATGCCCGGAGAAGTTGATGACCTCGGAGATGACACCGTTTGCGTCGACGTCGAACGTGCCCGCCATGAGCACCGGGCCACGGTCACCCAGGCTGGTGTGTCCGGCATCCGCATTGAGGGCCCACATCGATTCGTTCTCCATGGCTCGCAAGGAACCGTCCCGGCGAACGATGAAGTGATATTCCCCCGGGGCAAGGGGAGATCCCGCCGCCAGGCCCGCATCCGCTGGCAGGGTGCCTTGGTCGGTGTCGTCGACCCCCGCACGGAACGGCACCCAGACCTTGTCCCCGCAGCCTTGGCAGGCCGGGTCCGGGTTGCCGCAAGCGGTGCCGGCGCCGGTGACCCCCGTGCACCTGTCGAGCCGGGTATCGGGGTCGGCCGGGGAACTCGGCGGGTTCGCCGTGCGGCATTCCTGGATGGCGTCCGCGGTGAACGTACCCGAGCAGGTGCCGAGGCTTTGCAGCGCGCCGGTGCCGATGCCGTCGCCGCACGCGCTGACCGGGCCGCCCGCACCACAGGCTCCACTCGGTGGCGCCTGCATGGGCAGCGCCGGACCGGTCGCCGTTCTCGGGGTCTGGTCGACGGCCACGTCGACCGAGGTGTTCAGGTCGATGAGTCGGCGGGCGATCTGCTGCCACCAGTGCTGGGTGAGCCACGACGTGCCGGCCCAGGTCTGCGTGCCGTCCGACCAGTCGTTCCACTTGTGGGTGACCGTGAAGCGGTACCAGTCGGTGCGGGTGTAGGCGAACGTCGAGTCGAACCACTTGGTGGTGGACGAGACCGTGTTCGAGGTCCGGCCCGTGTGGCTCCCGATCACGCTCGGCGCCGCCGGCGGCGCGGGGGCCGTGTCGACCTGTTTGTCCTCACCCTTCTTCGGCCCGTCCTGTGGCCGGGCACCGCCTTCGGGCCCCGTCGTCTGCGGCGGCCTGCCCACCCGGGGAGCCTCCACCGGCGTGCCCGTGCCGTCGGCGTTGATCAGCACGCAGATCAGCACACCGGTGCCCAGCGCGACCAGGATGACCGCGCCGATGATCAACGCCTCGGGTGTCACGATCGCCGACACCGCGCCCCCGAGGCCGCGCAGCGCGACCCGCACGCCGTTGCGGAACACGGGGCTCTTCACGATGTTGGCGGCCTCGCGATAGGCGGTCCGGACCGACGAAGCCGCCCCGCTGCCCGCCGACCTCGCGAGTTGTTGTGCCTCGCGGCCCACCGCGTTGACCATCTCCCGCGCGTGCACGCCGTGCAGCGCCGCCGACGCGAGATGGCCCACATCGTGCAGGTCGAAGCCCAGGTCGATGCCCCAGAAATGGCCGCTGGGGTCCCACCTGCTGGTCGGGTTGCCCTCGGCATACGTGTAGCGGTTCGTCGACGCCGCGCCGCCGAACGGGACGGTGGCGGTGTCGCCCGACGCGAACGATCCCGTCTTCGGGTCGTACCAGCGAGCCTGCGCCTGGACCCGCCCGGTGCTCTCGTCGGTCCACGAACCCTGGAACCCCAGTGGCGACAACGCGCCGGTCGACGCGGTGACCCGGCCGAACGCGTCGAACGCGCGCGACCCGGCGACCGCGCCCGTGTTGCTGTCCGTCAGCGCCACGACGTCGTGGTGTGCATTGGCCAACACGCCGTACGTCGGTGCGGTGCCCGGGTCGGCGAGCGTCTTCGACGCGCCGCCGGCCGAGGTCGCGGCGAACGTCACGTCGGGGTCGCCGTTGCGTGCGCCCAACACGGTGCTGCCCGCCCGCGAGAACCACCATCGACCGTCGGTGGCCGGTTCCTTGTCGAATCCGGTGTAGCCGAAGGTGTGCCCCGAACCCGTGACCGGGTTCTGCTCACTCGTCAATCGGTCGAGCGCGTCGTAGGTGTACGTGGACGTGCCGTCGCCGATCAGTCGGGCAAACGCGTCGAAGGTCTGGTTGGTGCCGGCCACCGGTTTGCCGACGGTGTGGTTCGTCGTCGACGCGAGCGTGCCGGTGGGACGCCACGTGTAGTCGGTGGTGCCGCCCGCGGGGTCGGTTGCCTGGGTGATGCGATTGCGCTCGTCGTAGGTGAAGCTGCTGCCGCCGGTGGCCACGTGCCGGTCCGGGGTGCCCTCCCACTTCGTGGCCGCGGTGCGGTTGCCGACCGCGTCCCACGTGTAGTCGGTACCGGTTCCCGCGGCCGGGTCGTAGTCGCCGGTCAGCCGGCCGGCGAAGTCGTAGGTGTAGTCCTGCGACTTGGTGCCGGCGAGGTCTCCCTCGGTCTTGGTGCCGACGAGGTTGCCTTGCAGGTCCCAGCGGAACGACTGCTTGGCCGTGACGCCGCCCGCCGGGTTGCGCACGGTGTCGGTGTCGAGCCGACCAGCCGCGTCGTAGGTGTAGGCGCGGGTGGCAAGCGGCTTGATCCCGCGCTTCTGGTCCTCCCCCGTGATCCGGCCGGCGAGGTCGTGCGTGTAGCTGCGCCCGATGCCGGACATGGTGTCGTGCACGGTCGCCAAGTCGGATTTGTCGTAGCTCCAGCCCACGCCGTCCACGGCCGACGGGCCGACCCGGTTGGTCACCCGGCCGTCGTCGTCGTAGGCGTAGACGGTGCGCCCGACCGCGGGACCACTCGCCGTGGTGAGCAGACCGCGGTCGTCGTACTCGTACATCGTCGTGGCGTTGCCGCTCACCGTCCCGGTGATGCGACCGGCCGCGTCGTACGTGAAGGTGCGCTCCGCCGCCCGATCGGCTCCGGTTCCGCTGTCCCGCACGGTACGACCGAGCCGGTCGTACTCGAACCTGCGGACCACGCCGCCCGGTTCGACGGCGGTGGTGGTTCGCCCCGCCACGTCGTAGGACGTGCTCCACGTGCGGTCGGCCGGTGCCGGATGCGCGGCGGTGGCGGGCTCGGTGCGGGTGCTCGGCAGGTCCCACGCGTTGTATCCGGTGTAGGTCGAATGCCCGAGCGGGTCGGTCGTGCGGACCCGGTTGCCCGCCGGGTCGTAGCCGAACGTCGTGGTCAGGCCCGGCACGCTCGGATCGACCACGCCCTCGCGCAGCGAGGTGAGCCGACTCTCGGCGTCGTACGTCATGTACCGCGACGTCCACCCGGCGGTCCCGCCGCGGGGGATGTCCAGGCGGGTGACGTTCCCCACCGCGTCCCGCGTGTAGTTCTCCCCGCCGATCTGTGACCCGTCCGCGCCCGTGGCGACGTACAGGGACAGCGTCCCGTCGAAATCCCAACGATTCTCTCGGGAGCGTCCCACCGGGTCGATCGTCTTCGTCGGCCTGCCGACACCGTCGTACTCGTAGGTGGTCGGGCCGTGGCCGGCGACGGTCTCGGTCAATGTCTCGCCGGCGGCGTTGTAGGCGTAGCGGGTGGACTGGGTCCCGGTGGGTGAGGTGACCTCCAGGAGTCGGCCGAGGTCGTCGTAGCGATAGGTGGTGACGAACTGCTTGACCGTTCCGCCGAATCCGCGCTGCGTCACGGCGGACGTCAGCATGCGATCCATGCCGTCGTACGTCCACAACTTCTGTGCGCCCAGCGAATCGCGCTGCGAGAGCACGTTGCCGGCGTCGTCGTGCACCGTCGTCACCACATACGGAGCGGCCTGGTCCGCGGCCGGGGGCAGGGTGACCCGGAACGGGCGGTTGCGGTTGTCGTACTCGGTCCGGGTGACCTGGCCGGACCGGTCCTGATAGGCGGTGGGGTTGCCCACGTCGTCGTACCACCAGGACTCGGACGGCAGCACCGTGGACCCGTCCGGGTTGGTGACCTGCGGGTGCACGACCTTGGTGCGTCGGCCCAGCGGGTCGTACACGGCGGTGGTCACCCGGCCGAGGGCGTCCCGGTTGTGGGTGAGTTCGCCGAACGTGTTGTAGCCGCGGGTGTCCACCGGGCGGTCCGGGTGGGCGGCACCGCCGGCGCCGTCCTCGACCGGGATCGGCGGACCGGTGGTCGTGCTCAGCCGACCGAGCGCGTCGTACGCCTGATCCGTGGTGAACCGTGCGTCGGGCGGATCGGTCGAGCCGATCGGCGGGGTGCCGCGCGGATCCGTGGTCGCCAGCACCCGGCCGGCCGTGTCCCGGCGGAAGGTGGTCACGAATCCCGCATCCGAGGGTGCCCGCCGGGACCGCACGGCGGTGGCCGTCAACCGGCCACGCGTGTCGTAGACGTGGGTGGTGCGATCGAACTCCTCACGGCCGTCCGAACGAGCGGTCCGGAGCAGCATCCCCGCCTTGCTGTAGGCGGTCGTGGTGACCCGGTCGAGCCCGCCCGGGTCGATCGTCGTACTGACGTTGCGGTTGGCCTCGTCGTAGCCGAATGCCGTCACCGCCTTGGTGGTTCCGCCGCCATGGACGTCGGTGAGCACGTTGCCGACCCGGTCGTAGGTGAAGGTGCGCAGGGGTATGTCACGGCTCTGATTGCTCACCGGGTCGCGAAAGGCGGCGAACGTCTCGGTCAGGCGCAGGTCGTCGGCCGTATAGCCGTAGGTGACCCAGCGATTCATCGCATCGCCCAGGAAGATCAGTCGCCCGGCGGGGTCGTATGCGCGCACCTCGATCCGCACGGGGCGTTGGGCGCTCGTGCCCGGCTCGGTGTACTTGCGCAGCCACGTCTCGGACAGCCTGCCGAACGCGTCGTACGTGAAGGAGTAGGTGTTGGTGTTCGGCTCCGTGCTGGTGAGCACTTCGCCCATCCGCCCATACGTGATGTTGCCGACGGTCTGCCCCTGTCGCAGTTCCTCCGTCCGACGACCCCGAACGTCGTACTTGTAGGCGGTGACCCGGGCCACGTCGCCTCCGGACGCGATCGGCGTCAGGTCGGTGTCGCGGCGCTCGATCAGGTTGCCGTCGTCGTCGTAGGCGTTGACGACGCGCCTTTGGTGGCGGACCCCGGAGATCGGGTTGGTGACGGCGGCGTCGGTGACCGTCGCGACCCGACCGACGGTGTCATAGGTGTACACGGTCTCGACGTTGTCGACGACGCGGCGCAACATCTGGCCCAGGTCGTCGTAGAAGGCGTCGGTGACCTCACCGCTCGGCGAGATGGAGCGGGTCTGATCGCCGAACCGGTTGTACTCGTAGCGCGTCACGCGCCCGTCCGGGTCGGTGACGCTGCGGACCAGGCCACATGGTTGCAGTGAACCCAGGGGGGCCCCGAGGTCGTTCACGACGAGTGGTCGGGGCTCGGGGTTCACGCAGGTGTAGGTGCGTTTGGTGACGCCGCCGTCCGCCGCGGTGCTCGACGCCACAAGGCCGACGAACTCGTTGCCGGAGTCGGCGGTTTCGTACGTGTACGAGGTCTTGTGCCCGTTCGCGTCCCGGGTGCCGACGAGCCGGCCGTTCCATGGGTCGTGGGGCAGCCCGAGGTGGTGGACGAGGTGCGTGTTGACGATCGTGTTGGCGTCGCGATACGTGTTGTGGTCGGTGGCGCGTCCGCCGCTCCAGTAGGTCTCGGTGACGTTGCCGTTCTCGTCCATCGTGGACGACGGCCGGCCGAAGGCGTCGTAGCCCCAGATCTTGGTCGTGGACGGCGTCGGGTTCTCGCCCGTCCACCGGTACCACAGCGAGGCTCGGGCATCGAATTCGTACTGGGTGATGAGCCCGTTCGGTTCGTGGACCTTGACGACCAGTGCGCCGTTGACCGATCGGCCCGGCCCACGCACGTAGCTCCACACCGCGCCGTCCGCGAACGTCACCGACCCGACGTAGTCGCCGAGGTAGTCGATCCGGGTCCCGGTGCCCGGCCGGCTTCCCTCCACGTTCGCCATGCGAGCGATGTTGTAAGGGGGTTGGGGGTACAGGTACCGGTAGGACCGGCACGCGTTCGTCGTGTCGCAGGTGCCGGTCAGGTAGCCGTTCCGGTAGCTGTACGTACGCCACCGAGCGGTCTGCGACGGGCCGTCGGGTCCGGTCGCCACCCAGCCGATGTCGCCGTCGACCCAGCCGAAGTACAACGTGCGCGACCACGCCTCGAAGCCCTCGCGGATCGAGGCGGGGCGGCCCTGCGCGTCGTAGGCGAGGAACTGGGCCTGCCCGCTCGCGCCGACGATCGTGGTGAGCTTGCCGTTCGCGTTGAAGATGTACCTGGTGCCATCCTCCATCTGCAGTTCGTTCGGCCCGAAGACCTGGGCGCTGCTCGCCTCGCCGTACGCCGCGACGTATCCCCCGTCCGGGTTGCGGCCGTAGCGGACCTGGCGGCCGTCGGGGTAGGTGATCCGCACCGAACCGTCGATCTCGGTGAAGGAGCGCATGTCCAGTACGGACGACCAGCCCTGGCCGAACGCCCCGTGCACCGGGTTCGCGCTGTTGTAGATCCGTTCGATCTGCAACGGCAGGCCGCGCCCGGGAAGCGCGAGGTCGGTCTCACGGCGCGTGTAGTTGCCGCGGAACAGGCCGACGCCGGCCGCGTCGATCGAGGTGGGGTCGACGCCCAGGCGGCTGAGCCCTTCGACCGGTTGCACGATGGTGGTCAGGCTCGCCTGTCCGCTCCATGGAGTGGTCGCGACGGCGTCTCGCACCCGCACCCGCCAGAAATACGTGGTGTTCCACAGGATCCAGTCCGATGGCGGGGTCCAGTGATGGGACAGCGAGAAGCTTTGTGTGGGTGTGCCGACGCGGATCCAGCCGCTGTCCCGACATTGCGATCCGCTCGGCCCGCCCTGCGCGCACAGTTCGTACTCGATGTCGATCGGCTGGGTGTCGTCGCCGAAGACACCGATGTAGAACGAGGTGTCCAGGGTCGACTGGGTGGTGCCGTCGGTCGGTGTGTAGGCGCGGGCCGAGGGGGGCTGGTGGGGAAGGTTGATGTGCCAGGCCGTGGACCCCGGCACCCCGTGTTCGGTGAACCACGAGACTCCGTCGAGCAGATCCCACACGATGAGGAAACCCCCGGCGGGCAACTGCTCGACCGCGGCACTCATCTGGAGCCAGTGCCCGGGCTCCAGGGCAATCGGCAGCGCGGTGGAGAGGCCGACGAAGTTGTACAGGCTCCCATTGGCCCGGTAGACGTGGTAGGAGAGCCGAACGCGCCCGTTGGCGGGCCAGGTGAAGTTCGAGTCGTTGGTGATGGTCACCCACGCGTAGCCGCGTTGCGCGTATGTCGGATCCACCGAGAACGCCGAGGGGCTCGCGTATCGCGCGCCGTACGTGTCGCCTGCGGCGAGCGCACCGGTAGTCGGGGCCGCGGCTTCGGTCGCCGGCGGCGCCTTGCCCGGCGCCGGCGCCTTCTCCTGGGCCGGGTCGGCGCGCGGGAGGTCCCCGTTCGCCCCGTCCTTGGCGTGCGGCAACTCGTCCAGTCGCAGCCCCTTCTCGACGCGGGGCGGACGGGCGATGTCGAGGTGGTCCGGGTTCGGCTCGTCCACCACCGCGCCCCGGCGCTCCAGCGCGCTCTCGTTGGCGCGCATCGCGTCGCTCATCGCGGTCGGAGCCGACGGGGCCGCCGGCGGGCTCTCCCGTTCCGCGACCGCCCGCTTGAGCCGCTCGCGACCCTCGTACAGGGCGTCTCCCGGCTTCGCCTCGACCCGGGTGTTCGGTATCGGCGGCGGCGCGGTCGGCGGAACCGAAACCACGCCCGGGGGCAGCGGGCCGGACCGCGCCGGTGCGGACCGATCCTCGGCGGTCGCGGCCCACGAGGACAACAACCCGGACAGCAGGGCCAGAATCACGACCCCGACCAGACCCACTCGTGCGCGAATCCCCATCGCCGACCCCCACGTGCAACGGCGGAGGCCGCGCTCCCCGGGTGCGGGCATCGCGACGTCCGGACCTCCCCGGCCCCCACACGCCGCAGGCGACGCGGATCCGATCCTGACGACCTGTCACCGACAACCACCATGGTTGGCGAAGGCATTCACCACGCGTTTCCCCGTCGGACGGCACACGTTCGGGCACCCCGCGGACATCAGGGACCTTCGGGACCATCCACCGCCCGGGTCTTCGCGCCATCGAAGTCGAATGGGCTCACCACCGACGAGCTGCACCCATCCGCCGCCGCGGGTGGCCGTCATGATGCCTCCGAAGGCCGATCAAGCACCGCAGCACGCACATCGAACGCAGCGCCGAACAGGCCGCCCTCACCCACGCCTTCCGCAGCCGACGGCACCCGGAGCCGCGCCGCGACCAACTTCCCGCCGGCGGCCCGCATCCAGGTGAACCCGTCGGCAAGCCCGAGCACGATCGCCAGCCCACGCCCACACTCGACGTCGGGGTCGGAGTCGGCGGCCCGAATCCGCGGACAGGGCATGGGGTCGTAGTCCCAGACCGCCATCTCGAACTCCCGCCGCTGCCACGTGAGAATCAGCCGACACTCCTGCGGCGCACTCACCTGCGGCCGCGCGTGCACGACGGAGTTGGTGACCAACTCGGACACGATCAGCAGCGCCTCGGCTCGGACCCGCTCCGGGAAGCCATGCCCTATGCAGAAGTCCCGGGCGAGACCACGAGCCGTCTTGACGGAGTGGACGGACAACGGAAGATCGAACTTCTGGGCACACGGCTGCACGGCAGCTCCCGAGATGTGACACCGAGGGTGTGATGGGTCCGTCCAGAGGACGACAGCGAAATCACGCCTTGCATGCACGCGGATGCAGCAAGTAGCACTCCTCCACGGCTCCGCTTCGCATGAGAATTGTCAATCAGAACAAGAATTCTCACGACAGCCGACCTGCGTCGCTCTTCCGGCGGCAGACTGGGCGACATGGCCCTATCCAGCCCTCGACACGTCAAGCTCGGGCAAGAGCTGCGCCGCCTCCGGGTGGCCGCGAAGCTGTCCATGGTCGACGTACACAGCGAAGTCGACATGTCAGTCGCGACGTTCAGTCGCCTCGAACTCGGCAAGAAGAAGGACATCGACGAACAAACCGTCTGGGTGCTGCTACGCAGATACGACGCAAGCGACGATGACACCCGGGCCGTGCTCGCCCTCTGGGAATCCTGCCGCCAGGAGGTCGAACAGTGGTGGGACGCCTACGGCGACACGGTGTCCAGCGCCTACGCCGAATTCATCCGCGCCGAGCACACCGCGATCGAATGCCAGACGTTCACGCCTCTCGGCCTCCCGGGGCTGACGCAGACAGAGCGTTACGCGAGGGCTCTCACCGCCCAGACCGACGGTGGCGGCGAGGAGCGCACCGCCATCTTCACGGAGGTGCGGTTGCTACGCCAGAAACGTCTATACGCCGACCCGCCCTTGCAGATGACCGCGTTCATCACCGAAGCGGCTCTCCGCATCGACGTCGGCGGCGAGCGGGTGATGCGTGAACAGCTTCAACACCTTCTGGTACTGGCCGAGTTGCCCAACGTCCACCTCGTCGTGATCCCTTTCGGATCCGCTGCCGTCGCCATCCTGGGATCCGGGTTCACGAAGTTCGACTACCCCGACGAAGAGCCGAGCGTGATCATCAACGCCGGTGCCGCAGGCCCCTTTCCGGCAACGGACGAGCCGTCCTATATTCAGCGCGGCCAACGACTGATCGACAGACTGATGGGCGCGGGACTCACCCCGGGAGAATCCGTCGCCATGATCCGGCAATACGTCACGAAGTGGAGTGACCGTGAGTTCTGAAGCACGTCTGGCGTGGAGGAAGAGCCGCCACAGCACCCAGGACAGTGACTGCGTCGAGGTCGCGCCCGATCGCGACGTCGTTCGCGCGCGGGACTCGAAGGTGGCCGCGGGCCCGGTGCTGGGCTTCGGCGAGGCGCCCTGGGCGCGCTTTGTGAGTGCATTGAAGTAGCGGCCGTCCCGACCCGACAACCCGAGGAGCCACCCGCCCCGATGATCGGGCGGGTGGCTCCTCGGCGTCGGTCTATCGGCCCGGTGACCTGTCGGTCGGGTGCCGGCGATGCGTCAGGAGGTGGTCTCCGGGACGCGGTGCTCGCCCTTGATGCGGCTGACCGCGGCCGCGACCAGGCCCGCGAAGAGCGGGTGCGGGCGGGTCGGGCGGGACTTCAGTTCCGGGTGGGCCTGGGTGGCGATGAAGTACGGGTGCTGCTCGCGCGGCAGTTCCACGTACTCC
Organism: Embleya sp. NPDC008237; assembly: GCF_042956465.1. Lineage (NCBI taxonomy): Bacteria > Bacillati > Actinomycetota > Actinomycetes > Kitasatosporales > Streptomycetaceae > Embleya > Embleya sp. NPDC008237. Next base: position 38,099 of record NZ_JBIBGL010000013.1, on the reverse strand, counting down.
ACCAGGCGGCCGTCGGGCGAGAGGCCGGAGAAGACCAGGCCGGTCTGCTCCAACTGCCCGCGGTACGCGTTGTTGACCTCGTAGCGGTGCCGGTGCCGCTCCTCGGACTGCGCCGCGCCGTACACCTCGCGGGCGATCGAGCCCTCGGCCAGGTCGGCCGTGTACAGGCCGAGCCGCATCGTGCCGCCCAGGTCGCCCTGGCCCGCGACGATGTCGAGCTGGTCGGCCATGGTCGCCACCACCGGGTGCGCGGCCTCGGGGTCGAATTCGAGCGAGTTCGCCCCGGCCAGGCCCGCCAGGTTGCGCGCGGCCTCGATCACCATGCACTGCAGGCCCAGACAGATGCCCAGGGTCGGGATCCGGTGCTCGCGGGCGTACGCGATCGCCTGCACCTTGCCCTCGACGCCGCGGTCGCCGAATCCGCCGGGAATCAGCACCGCGTCACAGTCGCCGAGCTCGCGCGCCGCGCCCTCGGGCGTCGCGGTGTTGTCCGACGTCACCCACTTGATCCGAGTCCGCACGTTGTTCGCGAAACCGCCCGCGCGGATCGCCTCGGTGACCGAGAGGTAGGCGTCGGGCAGGTCGATGTACTTGCCGACCAGCGCGACGGTGACCTCGCGCTCGGGCTGGTGCACCCGGCGCAGCAGGTCGTCCCACTGGGTCCAGTCCACGTCCCGGAAGTTCAGCCCGAGCCGGCGCACCACGTACGCGTCCAGGCCCTCGGAGTGCAGGACCTTGGGGATGTCGTAGATCGACGGGGCGTCGATGGCCGCGACCACGGCCTCCTCGTCCACGTCGCACATCAGCGAGATCTTGCGCTTGATGTCCTGCGGCACGGCCCGGTCCGCCCGCAGCACGATCGCGTCCGGCTGGATGCCGATGCTGCGCAGCGCGGCGACCGAGTGCTGGGTCGGCTTGGTCTTCAGCTCGCCCGAGGGGCCGATGTACGGCAGCAGCGAGACGTGCAGGAAGAACACGTTGTCCCGGCCGACCTCGTGCCGGACCTGGCGGATGGATTCGAGGAAGGGCAGCGACTCGATGTCGCCGACGGTGCCGCCGACCTCGGTGATCACGATGTCCACGTCGTCCACGGCCATGGCCCGGATCCGCGACTTGATCTCGTTGGTGATGTGCGGGATGACCTGCACGGTGTCACCGAGGTACTCGCCGCGACGCTCCTTGGCGATGACCGTCGAGTAGACCTGACCGGTCGTCACGTTGGCCGAGCCGTGCAGGTCGACGTCGAGGAAACGCTCGTAGTGGCCGACGTCCAGGTCGGTCTCGGCGCCGTCGTTGGTGACGAACACCTCGCCGTGCTGGAACGGGTTCATCGTCCCGGGGTCGACGTTCAGGTAGGGGTCGAGCTTTTGCATCGTGACCCGCAGGCCGCGCGCCTTGAGGAGCGCTCCGAGGCTCGACGCGGTGAGCCCCTTGCCGAGCGAGGAGGCGACGCCTCCGGTGACGAAAAGGTGCTTCGCCTGCCGGGTGCGACTGGGCGTCTGAGGCACTGCCAAGGAGGGGCTCCCGTGGTTGCGATCGAGGGGATTTCGAAGGGGACGCTGCTGGGCCGATGCGGGCCCGGAACAGTCCCACCAAGTCCACGGGATACCAGCCTAACAGCGTCCGGGGTCGAGGTCCCGCACCCGGTGCGGAACAACTGCGACACCATACGGCGATTGCCCAGAGTGACAACGCACGGGAGATTCCGGGCACATGCCGTCGGATCGGCCGAGTCGGATTCGACACAGAGTCAACGATCGGGTCGGCGAAAGCAGGCACGTTTCAGCGCCCGCGGCGCACTATGCTACGCAGGCGGTGCACGAGCCTCTCTCCGTTCGCCGACACCTGCGCGCAGCGGAAACCACGCGCGCGACGGGTGCGCGTCCCCCGGATCCCGACGGGACGACATTTCGGGAGCACCGGTCGATTCGACCACCGATGGGGCGGTCGATCACGCGCGCGTGGTGCACTCTGGAATGAATCGATCAACCGTCGATCAGAACACGTCGATCGGCGAGCGCGGTACGCACACGAACACAGCACGTGCGAGCCAAGGCTCGTGCGGGCCGGCCCCTCAGCCGAACCCGGTACGCACGACGGGACGACCGGCACCATCAGGACGACCAGGAACGGAAAGCGTTGCCCGTGACCAGCCGCATCGAGGACTACGCCCTCATCGGGGACATGCAGACCGCCGCTCTCGTGGGCCGCGACGGTTCCATGGATTGGCTCTGCCTCCCCCGCTTCGATTCCCCCGCCGTGTTCGCGGGCCTGCTCGGCAGCGAGGAACACGGCTCATGGCGGGTCGCGCCGCTCTCCGGCGGTCCCGCGACACGCCGCCGGTATCGCGGCGACTCGCTGATCCTCGAATCGGAATGGGAGACCCCGCGGGGGACCGTTCGAGTGATCGATTTCATGCCTCCGGCGGACGCACTGGTCGGCGCGCCGGTCGTGGTGCGGATCGTGGAGGGCGTATCGGGCCGGGTTCCGGTCCGCTCGGAGCTGCGCATGCGGTTCCACTACGGCAAGGTCGTGCCGTGGGTGCGCCGCGAGGCGGACGGGCGCACCGTCGCGGTGGCCGGCCCGGACGCGGTGTGGTTCGCCAGTGACACCGAGACCTACGGGCGCGGGTTGACCACCTACTCGGACGTCACCCTCGGCGAGGGTGACCGGGTCACCTTCACCCTCACGTGGCACCCCTCGCACGTCGAGGGCCCGCTGCCCACCGACGCGCTCGCGGCCCTCGCCGACACCGAGGCGTTCTGGACCGACTGGATGACCCGCTGCACCTACCGGGGCCCGTGGCGCGAGCCGGTGGTGCGCTCGCTGATCACGCTCAAGGCGCTCACCTACGCGCCGACCGGCGGGATCGTCGCGGCGCCCACCACGTCGCTGCCCGAGGACGTGGGCGGGGTGCGCAACTGGGACTACCGCTACACGTGGCTGCGGGACGCGGCGATGACCCTGGGCGCGCTGCTCAAGACCGGCTTCGTGGACGAGGCCAAGGCCTGGCGCGAGTGGCTGCTGCGGGCGGTCGCGGGCGACCCGGAGAACCTGCAGATCATGTACGGCGTGGGCGGCGAGCGCCGACTGACCGAGTACGAGGCGACCTGGCTGCCGGGCTACGAGGGCTCGCACCCGGTCCGGATCGGCAACGCCGCCGCCGAGCAGTTCCAGCTCGACGTCTACGGCGAGGTGGTCGACGCGCTGCACCTGGGCCGGGTCTCCGGCATGGAGGGCAACGACCACGCACACGCGCTCCAGCTCAAGCTGATGGACTACATGGAGCAGCACTGGCGCGACCCGGACGAGGGCATCTGGGAGGTCCGCGGACCGCGCCGGCACTTCGTGCACTCCAAGGTGATGGCCTGGGTCGCGGTGGACCGCACCATCAAGATGCTGGTGGACGAGCCGATGGACTCGGACACCGGGAAGATGCTCGAACACCTCAAGGGGGTGCGCGAGGAGATCCACCGCGAGGTGTGCGCGTACGGGTACGACGCGGACCGCAACACCTTCACCCAGTACTACGGCTCGACCGAGTTGGACGCGTCGCTGCTGCTGATCCCGCAGGTGGGCTTCCTTCCGCCGGAGGACAAGCGGGTGATCGGCACGATCGAGGCGATCCAGCGCGAGTTGACCGAGGACGGCTTCGTCCGCCGCTACCCCACCAACGGCACCAGCGTCGGCCTGGACGGCCTGCCGGGCGACGAAGGCGCCTTCCTGGCCTGCTCGTTCTGGCTCGCCGACGACCTGGCGATGATCGGCCGGGTGGAGGAGGCACGCGAGCTGTTCGAACGCCTCCTCGCGCTGCGCAACGACCTGGGCCTGCTCGCCGAGGAGTGGGACCCGCGGCTCCAGCGCCAGGTGGGCAACTTCCCGCAGGCGTTCAGCCACGTGCCGCTGATCGACACGGCCCTGCGGCTGACCGCGACGATGCGCACCGAGGCGGCCGAGCAGGACTGATCGCGGCGACGCGGCGCGGGCCGGGTCTCGCGGCAACGGGCGGCGTCGCGGCGACGGGACATCGCGCGGGCGGGAGGCGCGGGCGGGGCGGGTTCGGTGGGCGCGCTGTGCAGGTGTGCGCACCGGTTTCGGGGGTCTCCCGACACCGTGAACCGCGAACGTTCCACGACCACGGCGACGGGCGGCGAGCCGATCGGCTCGCCGCCCGTCGCGTCGTCTGCCGCCGCCGGCGCGGGCCGGCGTCCGGCGGGCTGCCCGCCACGATCACGCTCGCGCCGGGCGAGCCGCCGGGCCGCCGAGCCCGGGCCACCCGCCGCCACGACCGGCCGGATGAGGAAGCGGGTGTGGTGGCGCGTGCGGGCCCCACGAGGGGGCCCGGCGTCACACCGGGCCGAGTTCCTCGTAGATGCTCAGGACCTGGGCGATGGTCTCCCGCTCGTCGGGCCAGGTCGCGGCCTGGGTCCGGCCCGCCTCGACGAGTTCGGCGCGCCGGTCGGGGTCGGCGAGCAGGTCGCGAACCGCCGCGGCGAGCTCGTCCGGCCGACCGGGCGGGACCAGTACCGCCGCGTCGCCGACCAGTTCCGGGATGCCGCCGACGTGCGTGGCGACCAGTGCCACGCCGGTGCGCAGTGCCTCCTGGGCGACCAGCGCCCGGGCCTCCCAACGGCTGGGCAGGACCGCGAGATCGGCGGCACCGAGCAGGTCGGCCACGTCCGCGCGATGGCCCAGCAGGCGAACCGGCAACGACTCGGCGTCGATCCGGTCCCGGAGCGCTTCCCGCAGCGGCCCGTCTCCGGCGATCACGAGCAGCGGCACCGGTTGTTCGTCCAGCCACTGCCGCGCGGCGTCCAGGAGCACCGGGTAGTCCTTCTGCGGGGCCAACCTGCCCACGGCCACCAGCAGCGGCCGGTCGCCCGCGTCGAACTCCGCCCGTACCGCGGCCCGGTCCCGCTCGGCCGGCGGCAGCGGCGGGGCCGATACCGGCCCGAGCCGGGCATCCCGCGCGCCGATCCGCCTGGCCCGGTCGACCAGATCGGTCGAGGCGCCCAGGACGACGTCCGCGGCGCGTACCGCCCGGCCCTCCAGCACCCGGGTCAGCGCACCCTTCGCGCCGCCGACCAGGACGGCGTTGTGCAGGGTGAGCACCAGCGGCCTGCGCCGTACCCGATGCCGGCCGAGGGCGTTGCCCGCCGCCAATCCGGCGCGCAGTCCGTGCGCGTGCACCACGTGCGCGGGCGCGCAGGCCGCGCGCAGCTCACGCAGCGCCGCCCGATCGGTGGGCCGGGGGGCCGAGCCGATCTCGACCGCCCGAAATCGCGCGCCGGTGCCCGCGAAGTCGAAATGCTCCTCGGTCGAAGCCGGGCCGCACACGGTCACCGCGACCCCGCGCCCGACCAGGCCGGCGGCCAGCGAGCGCACGTGCGCGCCGATCCCGCCGGTGGACGTGGCCAGGACAAGGACGGCCCGCAGCCGGGCCGGCTCGGTGCGCTCTCGCGACTCAGTCGTCGTGTCCACGTCGCTGCTCCCCTTCCGATTCGGCCGCCCGCCGCCCGCGCAGCGTGGCCCTGACAGCCTCGCCGACGGTCACGGATACGACTCCCGCGAACACCAGGGTGCCCACGATGGCGGCAACCGCCGCGATGATCAACGTGAAGACGATGCCGCCGGTCCCGAATGCCCGCGACGCCCCGAACCCGGCCGCCCCGCCGGCGAACGCGGCCACCACCGCCCAGGCCGCCGGCTTGGCCATCGTCGCGCCGGCCAGTGCCCGCGGGCCGGCCGTCCGGACCACGGCATAGGCCAGCAGCGCCCCGGCCACGGTCATCCCGATCGAGTTGCCCAGGCCGAGCGCGGCCACCGTCCAGCGAGCGGGCAGCGCGAAGGCGAGCGCGACGTCGGCGACCACGACCACCCCCCATCCGGCCACCACACAACCGGCGGCGGCGCGACCGTGGCCGGAGGCGTTCAGCGCGCGGCCCAGGTGCGCGATCAGCGCGTACCCGATCAGTCCCGGCGCGAACGCGGCCAGCGCCCAGGCCATTTGCTCGGGCTCGGTGGAGCCGGCCATGAACAGCGCGAAGAACCGCCCCAGCGGCGCGGCGGCGGCCAGCAGCAGCGCGGTGCCCGCCGCGCCGACCAGGAGCACGGTGCGGGTGGTCGCGGCGACCGCGTCCGCGAACGCGTCCCGGTCGCCGTCGTGCGCGTGCGCGCTCAGGCGCGGGAAGGCGGCGGTGGCGATCGGCACCGCGAGCACCGCGTACGGGAGCAGGTAGACCATCCACGTGGTCTGGTAGACGACCAGTGATCCGTGCGTGCCGCGCCCGTTGGCGAGCAGGATCACCGCGATCGTCGCGGCCTGCTGGGCGATCAGCGTCGCGACGCCGGCCAGCGCGAGGGTGCGTACCCGGTGGGCCACACCGTCCGGGAAGCGCAGCGTGGGGCGCAGCCGCAGGCCGGTCGAGCGCAGCGGCACGACGGTGACCAGCGCGAGGGCCAGGACGCCGGCGGTGGTGCCGAGCGACAGGGTCAGTTCGGCGCCCCGCGGCAGGGTGGCCATGTTGTCCAAGTCGACGTCGTACCGGTTCGCGAAGAGTAGGTAGCTGCCGGCCACGACCAGGCTGGACACGAGCGGCGCGAGCGTCCCGGCCAGGAACCGGTGATGGGCCTGGAGGATGCCGCCGGCGACCACGGCGATCCCGTACAGCAGCACCTGCGGCACGAACACGAGCAACATCCGCGACGCGACGTCCGCTACTCCGGGGCCGTCCGCCTTGCCGGCCAACAACAGTTCGGCGATCGGGCGGGCGAGCAGCGCGCCGAGCAGCACGATCGGGGTCAGCACCAGGACGACCCAGGTCAGCAGCGCGGACGCGATCCGCCCGGCGTCCTCGCGCGCACCCTTGGCCACCGGCCCGGCCAGCACCGGCACCACCACGCTCGCCAGCGCCCCGCCGGCGACGATCTCGAAGACGATGTTGGGCACCGAGTTGACCGTGCTGTACGCAGTGCCCAGGACGGTGTCGCCCACCGTCCCGGAGAACACCAACTGCCGCCCGAACCCGGCCAGCCGGGCGAACACGGTGACCACGGCCATCAACGCGGCGGCACCGGCGATGCCCCGGACGACACCACGGGCCCGGGTGGCGCCGGGGGATGCGGCGTCGGGCCCGGTGCCGGGGGGCGCGGCCCGGGAGCCGGTCGCGCCCGGCGCCGCGTCGGGGCCGGTCTCCGCGGGCAGGGCGTCGCGGGACGCACGGGAGCCGGTCCCGACGGGCGCGGCGGCGGATCCGGCGTCGAGGGGCGCGCCCGCGGACCCGGTCTCGGCGGGCGTGCCGTCCGCCTCGCTGCCGTTCGATCGGCGCGGGCCGCCTCGTGTGGCCGTCACCCGTCGACCGGACCAGTCGGAAGCGAAGGGTCGATCGGGTCGGTAGGTGCGGCCCGCCGGCTCGGCACGCCTCGCGTACCGCTCGTCGGCCCACCCCGTCGCGCGCCCACGGGCCATCGGTCGTTGCCGGTCATGCCGGTGCGACGGCTCCCTCGGCGGCCGGCCGGCCGGGTGCCGGGGTCGCGGCGGGCGGACGGCGGCCGAGCATGTCGATCGTGTTCAGCGGCCGGTTGCCGGCGATGACCTTGGTGAAGCTGACCTTCTCGCTGGCCGCGGTGAACGCGCCGAGTACGAGCACCTTGGCCAACAGCCCCTTGCGCCCGGAGCCGGCCGCGAGGGCCACGCCCAGGGCCGCGCCCAGCGCGTTCGCGCCCGCGTCGCCGAGCATCGACTTCTCGGCCAGGTCCTCGGGCAGCAGCGCCGCCGCCGCGCCGACCGGGGCCGCCGCGAGGGCCGCCGCCGGGCCGCCCCGGAGCAGCCGCGGCGCGCCCGCGATCAGGACCGCCTTGGCCGCGCGACCCGGCCGCAGGTCGAACAGGTTGATCAGGTTGGCCGTACCCGCGACCACCACGCCCGCGAGCAGCTTGTCCAGCGGCCGCCGCTGCACGAGCGCGCCCGCCGCGAGGCCGGCCACGCCGAGTCCGACGATCTTGACGCCACCGCTGGTCAGTTCGCCCTTGGCGAGCGCACCGAGGTGGCCCTTGAACCCGCGCCGATCGCTCGACCCGGCCATGTCGTCGTACGTGCCGAACCCGGCCCCCGCGACCGCCGCCAGCACGCCGGCCGCCCGCCACCGACCGGGCACCCCCGGAGCGCACGCGGCGGCGACGGTCGCGCCGACCGCGGTCGCGGGCCCTTCGAGCAGGGTCAGCACCTCGCCGCGGTGGTTGCGCCGCTCCCACAGCGCGGCCTCGCCCGGCGGGCGGCGGGTCAGCGCGGCATACGCGGCTCGGGCCGCACCGGTCGCGGCCAGCGCGGTCGCCAGGCGGCCCGGCCGGCAGCGCCGAGCCGCGACCGGGGCCCCGGCACGGTCCGCGACACGGGCGGGGGCAGCGGCCTTCGTCACGACGTCTCCTTCTTCGGCAGCTCCGGCAACGGACCGTCGGTGGTGCCCGTCGTCCCGTATTGGCCGGAAGTGCCCTGCTTGTCCTCGACCACCAGGGACCACACGACCGCGACCTGACCCACGGGCGTGTCGGCGGTGTCCACGGTGGAAACGGCCTTGGCGGTTTGATCGTTACGGCGCAGCGCCCAGATCACGCCGTTCTCCTGCGCGGCGGACGCGGCACCGGCCATGACCGTACCGTCGTCGCCGGTGTCCAGGGCGCGCGCGAGCGAAAGATGAATGTTGTTGATCCGACCCGGATCGTCCCCGCCGGTGGCCCCGGACGGCGCGACGATCACGACCAGGTCGGCGCCGGTGGCGGGGTTGTCCTTGACGTCGACGAAGCCGGCCTCCTTGAGCTTGGTCAAGGTCTCGGTCGCGGCCTGCGTGTTGTGCGTCGCGGGGGTGGTGGTGCCGTTGTTCTGGTTGGTGTTCTGACCGGGTGTGCCCTGTCCCGGGGTGCCCTGCCCCGGCGTCTGGCCGCTCGGCGGGGCGGACGTGGTCCCGGCACCGGTCGGCGGCGTGCCCGACGCGGGCGTGCCGGTGGGCGGCGTGCCGGCCGGCGTACCGCTCGCGGGCGGCTGGGTCGAGGACCCGCCGGGCGTACCGGTCTGCGCCGGCGGCAGCGTCTCGGTGATCGCGCCCGCCAGCACCCGCGCCGCCCGATCGGTCGCCGACCCGGTCGGGAAGGCGGCGGCGTTGGCGCCGAGCGCGGTGACCAGTTCGGTCTCGCGCTTGGGGTCGGTCCACGCGCCCTTGATCCCCACCTGGCCGGTGACCGTCGCGGACGCGCTGTCGAGCAGCTTGACCATGCTGTCGGTCAGCTTGGTGTCCGCGCCGGGCAGCGCGACCACGACCGCCTTGTGGCCGGCGAGCTTGCCCTTGACCAGCTCGGGCCCGACGGTGTTCATGATGCCGTTCAGGTACCGGGTACCGGCGTTTGCCCGATCGAGTTCGCGACGCAGCCCTTCGTTGTTCCGGGCCAGGTCCTGGACCTGCGTGTCGAGCCCGGTGACGGCTGCCTCCTTGAGGAAGGACGCGCCGAGTACGAGCCCGACCGACAGGGCCAGGAAGACCGCGATGATGGAGACGACGTGATATCTGAAGTCGATCAACTGAACAGTCCCTGGAGCCAGTAGACGAAGGCGTCCCACTGTGCCCCGAACACGTGGAAGTACGCGCGCCCGAGCGGGGTGACCCGCACGGTGACCGCGATGGTGACCAGCGCGGCGAGGCACAACATGAGCAGCGAAGTCGTGGAGATACGGCTGCGGTACAGACGGCTGACGCCCTTGGCGTCCACGAGCTTGCCGCCCACCCGCAGCCGCGTGAGGAAGGTGCTCGCCATGCCGGCCCGGCCCTTGTCCAGGAACTCGACGAGCGTGAGGTGCGTACCGACCGCGACGATCAGGCTCGCCCCGCCGTCGTCGGCGAGCAGCATCGCGATGTCCTCGCTGGTCCCGGTGGCGGGAAAGGCGATCCCGTCCACACCGAGCTCGTCGAGGCGTTCCATCCCGGGGGCGCGCCCGTCGCGGTACGCGTGCACGATGATCTCCGCGCCGCAGCGCAGCGCCTGATCGGACACCGAGTCCATGTCGCCGACGATCATGTCGGGCTTGTAGCCGGCCTGAAGCAGCGCGTCGGCGCCGCCGTCCACGCCGATCATCACCGGGCGATACTCGCGGATGTACGGCCGCAGCGCGGCGATGTCCTCGCGGTAGTGGTAGCCGCGGACCACGATGAGCACCTGACGGCCGTCGATCCGGGTCCGGATCTCGGGGACGCCGACGCCGTCGAGGAGCAGTTCGCGCTCCTCGCGGATGTACTTGAGGGTGTTCTCGGCGAACGCCTCGATCTGCTCGGACAGCCCGGCCCGGGCCTTCTCCATCGCCGCCGCGACCGATTCCGCGTCGAGCAGGGTGCCGACGGCGATCGGGTCGTCGCCGCGATAGAGCACGTTGTCCTCGACCCGGACCAGCTCGCCCTCGCGGATCCGGTCGAGCACGCTCCCGCCGACGGCGTCCAGGAGCGGTACGCCTGCCTCCACGAGCAGCTGCGGCCCGATGTTGGGGTAGCGCCCGCTGATGCTCTCGGCGGCGTTGACGACGGCGGCCGGTCGGCACTTGACCAGCGCCTCGGCGGCGACCCGGTCGAGGTCGCCGTGGTTGATGATGGCGATGTCCCCGGGCCGAAGCCGCTTGGTGAGGTCCTTGGTACGCCGATCGACCCGGGCAAACGAACCGGTGACCTCGGTATGCCGTCGACGACGAAGCGCGGGAATCCTCACCGGCGCAATCCTGCCATGCGCGATATTTCTCGGCGGCCTCCGGCCGCTCCCGGAAACGGCCCTTCGGGCCCGGTACGGCGGCTCCACCGCTCTCCTCGCAAGCTCGTCGATCCCCGGTCGACGATCGAGTCGTGGGCGCTGACGCGCCGGGAGGGCGCCGAATCCGCAGCAGCCCAGGGCTGAGGGACGGTCGAGACCGCGAGGGCGACCCGGCCGACGTGGCCTGCGTCACGACACGAGACGCCGGCGAAATCGCAGCGCGGCTGTTACATGGCGCCAAGGGCGCGGTGAAGCGGAACGCGGTGGGGGTGGGGGCGGGCCGACGGCTGGGGGTGGTCACGCGTCGGGTCGGGACGGGCGGCGCAGGCTCTTGCGCAGGTGGTACGAACGAGTGCCGAGGTGCCGCACGCCCGGAGGCAGGACGTCGACCGGCTCGGCGGCGGCCGGGAACGCGGTGTACGCCTGTTCGTCGGTCCACTCGGTGTAGGCCATTCCCCGGGTGCCGTCCAGGTCGATGTGCACATGAGTGGCGATGCGGCCCGGGACCTGCTCGCGCACCGCTGTCCCGAGCACGAGTTCGGCCCACTCGCGAGCGGCCTGTGCGTCGTCCGCCGCGATGTCTTCGATCACGATCAAGACGGCCGGTGCCGGGAGGGCGGGATGGATCGCGCTGCCGGCCAGGCGATAGCGGATCACGCCCGGACGCTCGATGCCGGGTACCACCTCGTCGATGCCGCGAACCAGCTTCGGGCGCGCGGTCCGGACGAAGGCCCGGTGCTCGTCGTCACTGGTCCACTGGGCGTAGTTCAGCACACGCTCACCGTCGGTGCTCACGAAACAGTTGAGGGTGAGAAACCCGGTGGGCCACGGAACGCCCTCCCACTCGGCGATGGTCGCGTCCACTGCGGCGCGCTGACGCTCCGGCGTATGCACGATCCAGGGGCTGACCAGGATCGTGCCCACATCGGATCGACGGACCCGGGGCAGCGGGTGGTAGGGGGAAGTGGTCACGGAAACTCCTCGACCTCGACGCCAGGATCCGCACCACCCTGCGACTTGAAGCGCGCTTGAGGTCAACCCCGGGCCGGGTAACGAGCCGGGTGCCGGGCGGCGCCAAAACAGCCGGGGCGGGCACCGGCGGGACCGCTTTCGAAGCCCGGTGCGGGCGCGGCCTGTCGGCGCCGGCCGGTACTTTCCGTACACCTGAACGGCGCCGAGGGACGCACCCGCAATCGAGAGGCGTGGAAGCCGTGTCCATGTGGTTGACGCTGGTGAAGATCGAGCCCGCACTGCCGAATGAAGCACGGGAAAGTTCCGATCCGGTGGGCGAGTTGCGCAATGCCCGCGGGCGGGACGACGCGCACGGCGAGGACTACCGCGTCCTCTGTGGCATCGCCGAGGGCCGGGCCGAAGTCGAGGAGGGCACGGCCGCATGGATGAACGTGTATCCGGCCTTGGCCCGGGCGATCGGCAACGGATGCGCGGCCGTGGAGGCGTCCGGCCCGGGCCGCGGGGCGCCCTTCGTCCTGACTCCGGAGGAGGTCGCGCACGTCGCCGCAGGTCTCGCCGACGAAGGCTGGACCCGCTTCCTGGAGATCGCCCGCTTCTACGTCGTCGCCGCCGCCGAGGGCAGGGCCGTCGTCGGGGAAGTGACATAGGGCGGAAGGCGAGGCGGGGTCGACCGACACCCGTCGACGCGCAGGTGTGCCTCTGCCGATCCGAGCGAGAGGTCGTGCTCTTCACGGTTCGGCGCACCAAACGCCGCGGTTCGCCGCGGTGTTCACCGCTGCCGTGATCATCAGCGCTAAGCTGCGGCCACTGTGCGGGCTCGGGGTTCGCCCGGGTTCACCAGAGGAGCACGACCACATGATGGGGCCGGCCCATTCCCTGTCCGGAGCATGCGCGTGGATGGCCGCCGGTGCCGCCGCGGATGCCTATGGCCGACCGATGCCCTGGCCCGTCCTGGTGGTCGGCGGACTGATCTGCGCGGGCGCCGCGCTCGGCCCGGACCTGGATCACAAGGCCGCCACCGTCTCCCGCTCGTTCGGGCCGATATCCCTGATCCTGTGCGGCCTGGTCGACGCCCTGGCCACCGCCACCTACCGGGCCACCCGCAAGAAGGGCGATCCCCGCCGCAACGGCGGCCACCGCACGCTCACCCACACCTGGGTCTGGGCCCTGCTCGTCGGCGTGGGCGCGTCCGCGATCTGCGCCTACGGCGGCCGTTGGGGCGTATTGGGCGTGCTGTTCGTCCACATGGTGCTCGCCATCGAGGGCCTGCTGTGGCGCCAGGCCCGCCTGCACAGCGACATCCTGGTCTGGCTGCTCGGCGGTACGAGCACCTGGATGCTCGTCGAGATCCTGAACCGGCCCGGGAACGGCTCGAATTGGTTCTTCACCGAGCCGGGTCGGGAGTACTGGTGGGTCGGCCTCCCGATCGCGCTCGGCGCGCTCACCCACTGCATCGGCGACGCGCTCACCGTTTCCGGCTGCCCGATCCTGTGGCCCATACCGATCGGCCGCAAGCGCTGGTACCCCCTGGGCCCACCCAAGTCCATGCGCTTCCGTGCCGGGGCCAAGGTCGAGGTCAAGGTCCTGATGCCACTCTTCATGGCCGCCGGCGGCCTGGGCGCCGTCGGCGCGCTCGGCTACCTCGGCTGACCCTTCCTCCGTGGGAAGGCCGACCCGACACCCGCCGCCCGCCGCGTCCGGCACACCGAACCCGGGCAGCCGGGCACTGCCCGGGCGTCCCGACGGACCGGTCCGCCCCGGGGGTGAGCCTCGGGGGGCGGACCCGGCCTGCTCGGCGGCCGAACGATCAATACCCCGCCGGCGCCGGCCAGTGGCGCTCCACCCCGATCGCCTCCAACTCCGCGGCGAACTCGTCGAACAACGCCGCGTCTTCCCGGACCGCATGCGGCTCGACGCCCCGCTCGAGGCAGTAGGCCGCAAGGTGGCCGACCACCTCGCCGATGTTCCATTCCACCGGGTGCAGCCGATAGCAGCCGTTGGAGATGTGCGTCGTACCGATGTTCTTCGCGGCCGGCAGCAGGTTGCGCATCCGGATCGGCAGGAGCGCGCCGAGCGGGATCTCGAACGGCACGCTGGCCACGTCGATGTAGTTGTCGCCGCCGGTCGAGGGGTGCAGGTCGATCCGATAGGCGCCCACGCCCACCGAGTCCGGGAAGTGGTGGATCCCGTGCGTGCCCAGGATGTCCCGGGAGACGTGGTGTTCGGTCACCGTGGTCACCGCGCGGATCCGCCGCGACTCGCGCACGTACGCGGACTTGGCCAGCCCGTCCGCGGTACCGACCACGTCGTGCCGCAGCCGCAGTCCCGGATACCCGGTGCCGCCGTCCGGCCGCGGCGCCTCGGTCTGGAGCCAGTACAGCACCGACAACGACAGCTGCTTGGCCTCGCGATGCGCGGCGGCGGCCTCGTCCGCGCCCACTTCGATGATCGGCCGCAGCCAATAGTCGTTCAGCGGCCAATTCACCAGCGTGATGTCCGAGTCCACCGCGCCCGGCTCGAACAGCCCCTTGGCCAGGATCCGGCGGAACAACCACAGGTCGTCGCCGCCCGCGTTGGCGCTCTGGTCGGCGTTCACCGCGAGCGGGTCACCGGTCGGCCGCGGGTCGAACGTACGCACCTCCGGTTCCAGGGTGCGCGGATCCGGCGCGCGGAAGCCGAGCAGCGGGCCGGGCCAGAAGTCCGGCCGGTACGACCGCCAGAACTCGTAGTCGGAGGGCCTGTCGATCACGTGGTTCTCGCCCTCGTGGTACGACACGGCGAAGCAGTAGGTGATGCCCTGCATGTTCAACGGCTCGTGCCGCGCGGGCGCGTTCGGCTCGTCGTGCTCGTCCCGGGACTCCGCGCCGGTGACGTACTCGGCCTTGGCCAGCGGGAGCAACTCGCCGGTCTCGGTCGCGTCCAGCACGTACGCCGCGCTGATCGTGTGCGACTCCTCCGTGCGCACGCCCCACAGGGTGACCGCGCGGACCCGGTCGCCGTCCGCGAACACCTCGGCGGGCACGTGCTCCAGAAGTATCCGCAGCCGACCGGACGCCAGGTGCGGCGCGAGCAGCGCCTGCAACACGGCCAGCGCGGCCCGCGGTTCGTGGCACAGCTTGCTCACAAAGCCGGCGCCGGGGTTCAGTTCGCGCCGGGCCCGGGCCGCGCCGGTCAGCGGATACCAGGTCCGGTAGTGGTCGCGGATCGCGGTGCGCAGTTCGCGATAGCTCGCCGGGGCGCCGTAGCTCTCGATCCAGGGATGCTCGTCCGGCGGCACCGCCTGCGCGGTGAGTTGGCCGCCGATCCAGTCGGTCTCCTCCGTCAGTACGACCGTTCGGCCCGCACGGCACGCGGCCAGCGCGGCGGCGACTCCGCCGAGCCCGCCGCCGACGATGAGGACCTCGGTGCTGATTTCGGACATGGTGAAGCCTTCCGTGAACGCGGTGATGGTGGGACGTACTACGGAGCTGGGCCGCATGGCGGCACGGGCAGCCCGACCCTCGGTCGCGGCCGGGTGACGTGGTTCGAACCGATGAAGCCGGTGGAACGGAATCCGGCCTGTGGCCCCCGGAACAATGACGAGCCACGAAGCCGGGCAAGTCGCGCCGAAACCTGGGAAGTCGTTGCGGCCCGCCGCACATCATGCCGAAGCACAATGAATCGAGGCAGGAAAGCAGGAGCCGGCGGCGAACGATCGACCCCTCGGCCGGCCGCCGGTCGGCCGTCAGGCCGGTCTCACCGCACCGCCCCCGCCGTCTGCCCCGGCACCGCCTCGCAACTCATCAACTGGTGCCTCGCCAGGTTCGGATCCCCCGCGATCAGGCCGGTGAGCAGGCGGACCGCCGCCGCGCCCATCTCCCGTCGCGGGACCGAGAAGCCGGACAGGAACGCCGGCCCGGGCACGGCGTGTTCGGGTGCGCCCAAGGTGGCCAGCGACAGGTCCTCGGGAAACCGGTAGCCGGCCTTCGAGGCAGCGGCCAGCACCGCCCGATGCGCGGCGTCGGTGTCGGTCGCCTCGGTGACGATCGCGGTGACGCCCTGCTCGTACCAGCCCCGCAACCGCTCGGCGGTCAGGTCCGAGCCGTCCGTGCGCACCACGGTGGACGGCTCGACCGGCAGGCCGCACTCGGCCATGCCGCGGCGGAACCCCGCCTCGCGGTCGACCGCGCTGATCGCGTCGTCGAGTTCGCGGACGTAGAGGATCCGGTGGTGGCCCAGCTCGGCCAGGTGACGTACGACCTCCGCCGTCGCCGTCACGTAGTCCGCGCCGACGTACGGGAGTCGGTCGCCGAAGTCGTCGTGCCGGCCCAGATAGACCACCGGCAGGTCGGTGGCCAGCAGCCGGTCCATCTCCCGGATCGGCAGATGCCGACCCATGAACAGGCAGCCGTCCGCCAGCCGGACCCGGTTGAGCACCTCGGCGTGCGGCCGTTCGCCGGTCACGCTCGAAGCGATGAACATCAACAGGTCGTAGCCCTGGGCGGCGGACTCCTGCTCGATGCCGACCAGGAACGGGTGGTAGGCGTGCGACATTTCGGTGGGAAAGGTCGCGGTGAACGTGTACAGGCCGAGCAGGTTGTTCTGGCCGGCCGCGAGTCGCTTCGCTATCGGGTCGGGCATGTAGCCGAGTTGCTCGGCGGCGGCCATCACCTTGCGTCGGGTCTCGTCGGCGATCCCGACCGCCGCCGAACCGCCGCTGAGGATCAGGGACACCGTCGGCTGCGAGACGCCGGCCAGGCGGGCGATGTCCGCCTGGCGGGGCCGGTTCGCCCGGGAACCAGCCGGCCGCCCGGGCCCGCCGATCGGCTTCATGTACTCCTCCAAATACCTGACAACAGGATCCTAATGCGCATCAGATCTATCGATCCAGTATATCCGGTCACGGTGCGTAATCCATCGGGCTCGACGGACGCCGCCGAACGCCCCGCACCCGTCGAGTCCATCGCGCCCACCCGCCTCACGGTGCCTCCAGCCCGCCGTCCGGCCGCCGTACCCGGGCGGCCCACCGTTCGTGCAGGTGGGTCCGCGGTGGATACCTCGCCGCCATCGCCTCGTCCAGGTCGATGCCCCAACCGGGCCGATCCGAAGGGGTGATGTAGCCGCCCACCGTGCGCAGTGTGCCGGGAAACACCTCGTGCACCCGCTCGGGGTAGACGTGCTGTTCCTGGATGCCGAACGCCGCGCTGGTCACATCCAGCGTGACGTTGACCGCCGCGCCCACCGGCGACACGTCCGGCGGTCCGTGCCACGCGGTCCGTACGCCGGTCAGCTCGCACAGCGTGGCCAGCTTCCGGGCCGGCGTCAGCCCGCCCACCGCCGAGACGTGCACCCGCAGGTAGTCGACTCCGCCGGAGGTGATCAGACGCGTCGCATCGGTCATCGAGGTGAGCAACTCCCCCGACGCGATCGGCATCGGCGCGGCGGCACGCACCTCGGGCAACCGGTCGAAGTGCTCCGGTGCCAGCGGGTCCTCCAGGAAGAACAGCCGGTACGGCTCCAGCGAACGGGCCAGTCCCACCGCCTCCTTCGGGGTGAGCCGGTTGTGCGCGTCGTGCAGCAGCCCGAGTTCCTCGCCGAGCACCTCGCGGGCGCGCTCGAACAGGCGCGGCGCGGTGCGCAGATAGTGGCCGACGTCCCAGCCGTCCGGGTACGGGGCGCCCGGGTGGCCGCCCGGCGTACCGTCGGCGCCATAGGTGCCCAACCCGGGCCCACCGCTCTGCAACCGCACGTAGCGATAGCCCTGTTCGGCCAGCGCGGCCACCCGCTCGATCGACTCCTCGATGTCGCCGCCGCGGGCGCCGGTGTACACCGCCGCGCCGCCGCGCACCCGACCGCCGAGCAACTCGTAGACCGGCACGCCCAGTCGTTTGCCGGCGATGTCCCACAGCGCCTGGTCGATCCCGGACAGCGCGTTGTTGTGCACCGGGCCGCCGCGCCAGTAGGAGGAGAAGTGCAACATCCGGAAGATGTCCTCGATGTCACCCGGATGCCGACCGATCACCATCGGCGCGAGGTGCTCCTCGACGGCCGAGACGACCGCGTGGAAGCGCTGGGTGAAGGTGGCGCAGCCGAGCCCGTACAGCCCCGGCTCGGACGTGTCGATCCGCACCACGACGAGCGGAACGCCCCCGGGCGCGGTGACGATCGCCCGCACCGCGGTGATGCGCAAGGCGTCCCGGGCCGGCCAGGGAGCCTGCGTCTCGGGCATCGCCGCAGGCCCGGCCGGACCGGCCGGCGGCGTGAGCGCCGCCGCCGAGGCCGCGCGATCGGCCGGTGTCGTCTCGGACGTGGTCATCAGGGTCGCTCCTGGGGGTACGGATGCCGGGCGGTGAAGCCGAGAAGCCGCCGCGCGGGGGTCAGGTCGATCGGGACCGAACGGGCCGGGAACACCGCACGGCAGGGCACGTCCGGGAGATGCGCGGCGAGCAGGTCGCCGGTGGACGCCGCCATCAGGGTGTCCGGCGCCGCCACGAACAACACCGGCGCACCCGTCACCCCGGGCGCGGTCAGGCCCAGTACGCACGCCCGTGCCGCGTCCCGCAGGTCGAGGTAGCTCCACACCTCCGGCGCGCCGAGCGCCGGATTCCCGGCCAACCGCGCGGCGTGCCCGGCCAGTCGGTCCGGGTCGCCGAGGAACGGGAGGCGCAGCGCCACCGCCGTCATCCCGTGCCGCCGGTGCATCATCGCGGCGGTGGCCTCGTCGACCTGCTTGGACAGCGCGTACGGATCCTCGATGCGCGGCGGCAACGCGGTGTCCAGGGGCAGGTACGCCGGCTGCGGCCGAGGCGTGGAGCGGGCGAACGGCAGGCCGGTCACCGACAGGCTGCTCGCCAGCACCGCACGCCGCACCCCCGCCCGCCCCGCCTCGTTCAGCACCACGAACGTGGCCTGCGTATTCGTGGCGAACACCACCTCGGGCGCGGCCACTTCGGGCGAGGCGAGCGCGGCCAGGTGGATCACCGCATCGACCCCGTCGAGCGCATCCGCCACGGCCCCGGGGTCGCGCGCGTCACCGACCACCACCCGGTCGGCCCGCAACTGCCCGACATCCTCGGCCGCGGACGCGGCGACCAGGGCGGTCATCGGCACGCCCCGATCGGCCAGTTCGGCCGACACGGCGGTCCCCAGCCGCCCCGCGGCCCCGGTCACCAGGACCCGGGTCATCCGAGTCTCGGCGGCAACGGCGCCGAAGCCACGCTCCTCGTCGTCCGTGCGAACCCCGCTCATTTGAGCCCCGTGAAGGCGATCCCGCGCACGATCTGCCGCTGGAAGACCAGGAACACCACGACCGGCGGGATGATCGCGATCAGCATGCCCGCGATCAGCAGGCTCTGGTCCGAGGTGTCCGCGAGTCGCGGCAACGCCACCGCCAGCGGCTGCTTGTCCGTGTCGGTGATGGCGATCATCGGCCAGAGGAAGTCCTTCCAGGCGTTCATCACCGCCAGCAGCGACACCACGGCCAGGATCGGCCGGGACATGGGCAGCACGATACGGGTGAGGATCCGCCACGGACCGGCGCCGTCCAGGCGGGCCGCCTCCAGGAGTTCCTTGGGAATGCCGTCGAAGAACTGCTTCATCAGCAGCACGTTGAAGGCGTGCGCACCGGCCGGCAGCCAGACCGCCATCGGCGTGTTCGCGATCGAACCGCCGGTCGGCGGCAGGTCCTGGATGGTCAGGTAGAGCGAGACCATCGACACCGTGCCCGGCAGGAACAACGTGGCCAGCACCGCGGCGTAGACGTACTTCCCGTAGAACGGCCGCAGCACGGACAGCGCGTAGGCGCCGGTCACCGCGACGAACAACTGCACGAACCACGAACCGCCCACCAGCACCACGGTGTTCATCAGATAGCGGCCGAGGTCCAGGCTCGTCCACGCGGTGGAGATGTTCGACCAGTGCGCCTCCTCCGGCCACAGCGCCAGCGGGTGCCGCAGGGACTCCTGGGTGGAGGAGATCGAGCCCTTGAACACCCAGTAGACGGGCCCCGCGCCCTCGATCACCAGCGCCGCGATCAGCAACAGCTGCGTGGTACCCAGGCCGATCCGGGTGAGCGGGCGGCGGCGTTCCGCCTCGGACATCACGCCCCTGGTGCCGGTACTCATTTCTTCTCCCTGACACCGGTACTCATCGTGTCCCCCTGACGCCGGTACTCATTTGGTCCCCCATGTGCGGGTGAGCCGCAGATAGATCGCCGACAGGACCGCGAGCACCGCGGCCAGGCTCACGCTCAGCGCGGCGGCGCTGCCGTAGTCGCCGCCGACGAACGCGTAGCGGTAGATGAGCAGCAGCACGGTGACCGTGGAATCCTCCGGGCCGCCGTCGGTGAGCACGAACGGCTCGGTGAAGACCTGGAAGGTGTTGATCACCTGGAGCAGCATCATGATCAACAGAATCGAGCGCATGTGCGGCAACGTGACATGCCACAACCGGCGCCGGACCGAGGCTCCGTCCAGTTCGGCGGCCTCGTACAACTCGGTCGGCACACTCGCGAGCGCGGCCAGATAGATCAGCACCGCACCGCCCGCACCCGCCCAGGTCGCCTCCACCACCAGGCTCGTCATCGCGGTGTCGGCGGACTGCAACCACGGGTACGGGCCCAGGCCGACCTTGCCGAGCACCTCGTTGAACAATCCCGTGTCCGGGTCGTAGAACCACTTCCACATCAGCACCGCCACCACCGGCGGCACCGCCACCGGCAGGTAGACCAGCACCCTCATCAGCCCGCCGCCGCGCCGCAGTTCGGACATCAGCACGGCCAGGAACAGCGGCAGCGGGAAACCGATCAGCAGTGCCAGGCCGGTGAACACCACGGTGTTCCACACCGCCGTGCCGAGCAGCGGATCGTCGAGCAGGGTCCGGTAGTTCTGCAGGCCGACCCAGGTCGCCGGCTCGACCAGGTTGGTCTGCTGGAAGCTGAGCATCAGGCTGCGGATGATCGGCCACCAGGAGAACAGGCCGAACACCAGCACGGTCGGCAGCAGGAACAGCGCGGGCACCACATGTCGGGAGCCGCCGCGCAGACGGTTCGCCCCCGGAGGGCGCTTCCCAGTGGGCGCCGGTGCGACGGCCGGCGGGATCTCCCGGGGAATGGTCGGCGTACTCACGGCGCGACCTCGCCGCGCCGCCGGCCGCTCACTGTGCCTGCGCCTTCTCGAAGGCCGGCCCCAACCGGTCGGCCGCCTTGGCCAACTCGTCGTGCGGGTCGGCGTCCTTGCGGGTCAACACGGCCTGCACCACGGTGTCCAGCGCCCCGTACAGGTCCTGCGCGGCAACGGGCGGCTCCACCTGGTAGTCCAGCTTGCCCACGCCGGTGACGTAGGGCGCGAAATTCGCGGCCGGGATGTTGGCGTGCTTGTTGATCGCCGTGTTGACCGGGTCGGACACCGCGGCGGAGTAGAACGGCAGTGTGGGCAGGCCGACCGCCAGCTTGTCCGCGGCCTGGGCGAGCGCGAGTTCCTCGGCCGCGGCCGGGTCGTAGGCGGGCTTGAGGTAGAAGTAGTCGATCCACTTCACCGCCGCGGCCCGCTGCGCCGGCGTGGCCTTGGCGCTGACCACGGCCATCAGGCCGCCGAGCAGGGTGGCGCGGCCACCGTTCTGCTGCGGGAGGGCGGCCATGCCGAAGTCGGCGGGCTTGCCGGAGTACTGGGTGATGTAGCGGTTGTAGCTGTTGACGGTGCTGATCATCATGCCGATCTTGCCCGCGGCGAAGTCGCGTTCGGCGTCCTGCTGGGTACGCAGGTGGTTGTTGCCCATCGAGTCGTCCTGCCAGCGCATCGCGGACAGTTGCCCGAGCGCTTTCTCGGCCGGGCCGTCGAGCAGCGACGGCGCGTACTTGTCGCCGACCTTCTTCTCCATCGAGCCGCCGTAGGCGTAGGTCATCGCGGTCAGGATCCAGCCGCCGGTGTTCTTGACCGTCATCTGGGTGTAGCCGGTGGCGCCGGTGGCGGAGATCTTCTTGGCGGCGGTGCGCACCTCGTCCCACGTGGCGGGCGGCTTGTCCGGGTCCAGGCCGGCCTTGGTGAACAGGTCGCGGTTGTAGACCAGGCCGAGCGCGTACTCGGTGACCGGCAGTCCGTAGACCTTGCCGTCGGCGGCGGTGGCCGGGGCCAGCGCGCGCGGATCCAGGTCGCCCGAGTGCGGCAGGCTCTTGACCTCGGCACTCAGGTCGGTGATCTGCTTGCGCGCGATCAGGCCGGGCGGTTCGGTCAGCGGCACGGTCAGCACCGTCTCGGCGCTGCCGCCGGCCAGCCGGGCGGCGAACGTGCGCGCGTCCCACTGGGTGTCGGTCGGCTTGAGCTTGATGTTCGGGTTGGCCTTCTCGAACGCCGCGACCGCGTCCAGGAATTGTTGCCGCGTCTTGGGTGCCGTGGTCGCGGGCATGCCCGCGACGGTGATCGTGGTCCTGCCGGAGGAGCCGGCGCCGCCGGCCTTGCCGGACTCGCCGGACGAACAACCGGCCGTGCCGGCGACGAGGGCGAGCGCGAGCGCCCCGGCCCCTGCCACCGCCCGACGGCGCCGACGCCGGTGCGTGCTGACCGGGACTGACTCGGCCACGGATACCTCCCTGGATCCTGATGCTGCGGTCGGACGTTGCTACGGAAGTTGCGGAAGTAGCCGCGGCTGTTGCCATGGCTGTCGGCAGTGGATCCGGAGGTGCTCCGGAAGTGCCTGCCATTCCGGACGCCGATCTGCGTCCGAGTGCGATGAGGTCGTATCTAATTCGCATTAGGAAGATGTGTCAAGAGCGTGGCCGACAGGTTGCGCGACCCGGCGAATCAGACATACGGCGGCCTTGACTCGCGTCGAGGATCGGAGTACACCTTCGCTCTAATCCGCATTAGGTGAACCCTGTCGCTCGGGAAAGGGATCCTCATGTCCGCCCACCGCACGCCCGACGACCACGCCGACGACCGGGCCGGTGACCAGCCGGGTGACCAGGCCGACGTCCACACCGCGCGCCGATCCGAGGACCGCACCGACGGCCGGCGCGGCGCCCACGCCGCCGCCGCCCCCTCCGCCGCCACCCGGCCGGGCCGTCCCGGATCCGACGCCGGTCTGCGTCGACGCGGCTTCCTGGCCGGGGCGGTCGCGGTCGGCGCGGTCGGCGCGGCGCTGCCCGGAACCGCCGTCGCGGCCGGCCAGGCCGCCCCGGTGACCGTCTCCGCACCGGGCATCAGCCTGACCGCGGGCGCCGACGGCTACGTCTCGGTCCGCGACGGCGCCGGTGTCGAACGAATCCGGCTGACCCGATTCATGGCCAAGGACACCGTGGCCGGCATCCAGCAGACCACCGGCGGCACGCCGTCGGCGATCACGCTCGCGGACGGCAGACCGGCGATCCGGGTCGAGTACACGCTGCCCGCCGCCGCGAACGGGATCACCGTCCGAGGCACCTTCGACGTCACCCCGCACCGCGCGCATCTGCGCTGGGAGGTGGGCGGCTCGACCGGGCTGATCCCGGCCGGCTTCATGTTCGGGCGCACCGTGCTCGCGCCCACCGCGCCGGAGAGCCTGGTCGCGCTGACCACGTGGAACCGGGACGCGGGCGGCGGCATCCCGTACGAGACCAACGCCGGCGTGGTCTACCGGGAGACCTGGGCCGACACGAACGCGTACTTCCGGCTCGCCGGCACCACCCCCGCCTGGACCAACGCGACCTGGATCCACGCCCCCGGCACCGCGACCACCGGCGGCGCGGTGACCGAGGCCGATCTCGTGCTCGGCTCGATGCGGCCCGCGGCGGCCGGCACCACCGGATCGTCCCGCCCGCTGGGCGTCGAGGTGTGGACCGACCGGCCGTTCTCCCTGTGGGACCAGGGCGGCGTCCCGATGCCGCTGCACGCCGAGGTCGCCAACGGCGGCACCGCCGACCGGACCGTACGGCTGTCCTGGTGGGCGCGCGACTTCGACGGCCGGGTGCTGGGCAGCGGCGCGGTCACCGGCACGATCGCGGCCGGCGGCACCTGGACCCAGACCTTCACCGTCACCTCGCCACCGCAGGGCATCGTGTTCACCGAGGTGAGCGCGACGTCCGGGACGGACGAGGCGTTCGCCCGGACCAACCTCGCGGTGTTGCCCCCGTTCACGTACCAGGCGGGCGCCGACAGCATGTTCGGCATCGCCAACTACCCGTGGCTGCTCGAGCCGGACACCCCCGCCGTACTGGGCCTGATGCGGCGGCTCGGCATCAAGCGGGTGCGGATCTCCTACGACGGCGGCCCGGGCCTGCCGCCGGCCACGCTGGACGCGGCCGGCCTCGCGCACAACATCGAACTGGCCGGCATCCCGCTCGGCGGCACCACCGCCCAGGTCGCCGCGTGGGCGGACACCAATACGGCCAAGGCGATCGCGGCCGACGCGGACTGGTTCGAGGTGGCCAACGAGATCAACAAACCGTGGATGAGCGGGCAGACCGCGTCCGCCTACGTGCGCGACGGCCTGCACCCGGTGCGCGATCGGCTGGCGGCGGCCGGGGCCCGGACCAAGGTGCTCAATGCCGGCCTGGCCGGGATGGATTACGTGTGGACCAAGAACTTCCGCGACGCGGGCGGCTGGGACCTGATCGACGGCTTCGCCTTCCATCCGGGCCGGGGCAACTTCACCCCCGATTACGCCCCGGCGCCCGCCGACTGGACGATGGGTGATCACGGCACGTACTGGAACTTCCTCGGCGGCCTGCACAAGGCCCGCGAGGTGATCGCCGAGTACGGGGCCAAGGAGCTGTGGCTGACCGAGGCGTACGCGTGCACCAAGCCGAACAGCTGGTGGCACGACACCTATCGGCATGCCGCGGAGAACGTGCTGCTGACCCTGGCGTTGGCCAAGGCCGAGGGGGTGCGCTGCGTGAACTGGTACCAGCTGCACGACAGCGTGCTGGGCAAGCCGCAGTGGGCCGACCCGGCCAACTCCGAGTACCACTACGGCCTGATGCACCGCGACCTCGGCGCCAAGCCGTCGGCACTGGCCTACGCGACGGCGGCCCGAGTGTTGGACCGGGCGGTGTTCGTCCGCCGGTTGACCATGGCCGACCCGGACCTGCACGGCCTGCTGTTCTCCTCGCCGCAGGGGCCGATCTCGATCCTGTGGAGCCGCAAGGACGGCTACGTGCTCAACCCCGACCACCCGGGCGACTCGGGCTGGTTCGCCGCACCGGAACCGTGGGTGGACGGGTGGCGGACGAAGACATCGCTGACGGTTGCGGCGGCGCCCGCGACCGCCGCCTCAACGGCGAAGCGGCCGGTGCGGGAACATCACGGCGGAGGACGAGACGCCGCGGCAACGGTCCGCGAGGTGGACTGCATCGGGCGCGAGCGGTTGTTGACGCCGGTGCACGGGCGAGTGGAACTGCGCCTGGACGGCGCACCTCGCATCTACTACGGCCTGACGGACACCCCGGACGCGACCTGCTGAGCCTGCCGGCCGGGCTGATCGGCGCCCGTCGGATGGCCCGGCCGGGTGAAGCGGGGCGGCGGCGGACTCGGGGCCGCCGCCCCGGTCCGGGGTCGGATCAGTTGTAGGTCAGGGGCGGGGTGAGCGGGGTGCGGGTGACGCAGTACCAGCTGGGCCACGACCCGCCCGGGAACAGCACCCGCAGGCTCCAGTTGCTCGGGGACGGCGGAGTGCCGGTGAGCACCGCGTTCAGCGGTTGGCCGGGCGAGATGGTGCCGCTGACCTTCGGGATCGCGCCGAGGTTGAGCACCGGCGAGGACGCCGGGTAGGGCGGGTTGATCGCGCCGTCGTAGACGACGCCGCCACTGGGCCCGTTGAAGAGCACGGTGGTGTTGATCGAGTTGGCGGGGAAGCCGATCGGGATCGTCCGGGCGATGCTCACCTTCAGCACACCGCCACCGGTGGAGTACGTCACCTTCGCGGTGAACGCTCCACCCCTGGTGTCCACGCAGTTGTACGGGGACGTCGACGGCCCGCCGGCGGAGGCGCTGCCGACGAATGCGGTCAGGGCGGCGAGTGCGCCGGCGGTGGCGAGCGCAGCGAACTTGGCTGACCTGGCGCGTTTGGACATACCTGTCTCCTGGGTTGGTTTCTGGGCTGGACCCGAACCGTGCGGAGGAGCAGAAGTACACCGGGTGCGACACCCGTCACGCGGGACCCAGTAGAGCAACCCGAGCCCCGGCCGACAAGCAGACAGAACGACATGGCGCGATTTGGCAAGTGGGGCGGGCGGCGGTCGGGGCGCACGGCGTGGGGCGCTCGTCATCGGCCGCAATCGCGGGGGCTGCGGGGCCGGGCGGCCGGGTCGGGGGCGCTGACGCGCCGAACCGCAGCCCGACTCGGGGGCCCCGGAGAAGCCCGATCCCCCATCGCAGCCAATCCACCCGACGGCGGGCGGCGACACCGAAAGCACGATGGCGGAACACCCGCCTCGGCTACGAAGCCTCGGCGGCGTCGCAGGTGTCGACGCGCCACGACCCGGCCGAAACGCGCGGCCACCCCGCGGCCCCGCGATCCGGAGAAAGCCCGACTCCAGACCGCAGCCAACTCGACGCGGCCCACCACGCCGGGGCCTCGGGGTCGGAGCAGGTCGTCTCGGTGCCTGTGAAACCGCAGCCTCCGCGCCGAACGCGAGGGGTGGAGCGGGTGGGTGCACAACCCGGCCGACCGAGACACGACCCCGACGCCCCCGCCCAACCCCCGAATCCCATCAGGGCCATGTGGCCACGAGCATGTCAGTCTTCGCGTTTGGCCCCCGCGGCCGTGGCCAGGAGTTCCTCCGCGTGGGCTCGGCCCAGTTCGGAGTCCTCCAGGCCGGCCAACATGCGGGAGAGTTCGCGGACGCGGGCGGCGTCGTCGAGGGAGACCACGCCGGAGCGGGTGACCGTGCCGTCGCTGGACTTTTCGACCACCAGGTGGCGGTCCGCGAAGGCCGCGACCTGGGGGAGGTGGGTCACCACGATCACCTGGGCCACCCGGGCCAGGCGGGCAAGGCGGCGGCCGACCTCGACCGCGGCCTTGCCGCCGACGCCCTGGTCGACCTCGTCGAAGACGAAGGTGGGGACCGGGTCGGCGCCGGCGAAGACCACCTCGACCGCGAGCATCACGCGAGAGAGTTCACCGCCGGAGGCGCCCTTGGCCAGGGGGCGTGGCGGTGCGCCCGGGTGCGGGGACAGTTGCAGTTCGACCTCGTCCACACCCGTCGGGCCGTAGGCCAGGACACGATCGCCCACCGGCAGGCCGTCCGGGTCGTCCACGCCGGAGATCGCCACGCCCACGCGCGCGTACGGCATCGCCAGCGCGGTCAGCTCGCCGGTGACCGCCGCCGCGAAGCGCTCCGCCGCGGCGTGCCGGGCCGCCGACACCTCGCTCGCCAGCGTCGCCAACTCGCCCCGCAGCGCGTCCCGTTCGGCGGTCAGCTCCTCGGTGCGGTCGTCGTCGCCGTCCAGCTCGGCCAAGCGCGCGGCCGAGCGCTCGGCCCAGGCCAGCACCTCGTCGATCGACTCGCCGTACTTGCGGGTCAACGCGGACAGCGCCGCCCGCCGCTCCTCCGCCGCCGCGAGCCGGACCGGGTCCGCGTCCACGCCGGCCGCATAGGACGCCAGCTCGCCCGCCACGTCGGACACCAGATACCCGACCTCGCCGAGCCGATCGGCCAACGCCGCGAGCGCCGGGTCGTGTGCGCGTACCGCCTCCACCGCGCGGTGTGCGGCGCCCAGCAGCGTCGAGGCGTCCACCGCGTCCGTACCGGTCTCCGGGTCGCCCAGCAGCGCCTCGTGCGCCGTGGTCGCCGCGGTACGCAGCGCGTCGGCGTGGCCCAGTCGCAGGGTTTCCGCGGCGAGTTCGGCATCCTCGCCCGGCTGCGGCACGACCTGCTCGATCTCGGTCAGGCCGAATCGCAACAGATCGGCCTCCTGCGCGCGTTCGCGCGCCCGGGTGGTGATCTCGGTCAGTTCCGCGCTCACCTCGCGCAGCCGTCGGTAGACCCCGCCGTACGCCTTCAACGGCACCGACACCGCCTCGCCGGCATACCGGTCCAGCGCGCCGCGCTGCCGGGCCGGGCGCAGCAGCCGCTGCTGGTCGGTCTGGCCGTGCACCGCGATCAGGTCGTCGGCCAGGTCGGTCAGCAGCCCGATCGGCGCCGCCCGCCCGCCCACGTGCGCGCGCGAGCGACCCTCGGCCGAGACGGTCCGCGCCAGGAGCAGTTCGCCGTCGTCCACCTCGGCGCCCGCCTCGGCGGCCCGACGCCCCGCGGGCGAGTCCGCCGGCACGCTGAGCCGACCCTCCACCAGGGCCTTCCCCGTCCCGTTGCGCACCAGCCCGGCATCGGCTCGCCCACCGAACAGCAAGCCCAGTCCGGTCACCACCATCGTCTTGCCGGCGCCGGTCTCGCCCGTGACCACGGTGAAGCCCGGCGCGAGCTCGACTACGGCGTCTTCGATGACACCCAGACCCTGTATCCGCATCTCTTCGAGCACGGGACGACACTACGAGGTCGTGGGGACTCCGCGCGAAGAACGCAGTTCAACGGCGTGTGTCCACAATGTGTTCAGCACACCATCGCACGACCGCGACGCCGATCCGGAGCCCGTGCGGCGGCCTACTTGCGCCCGCGCCATCCCTTGACCGGCAACGCGAACTTGGCCACCAGTCGATCCGTGAACGGCGCCCGGTGCAACCGCGCCAACCGCACCGGCTGGGTCCCGCGCCGCACCTCCACCCGCGCGCCCGCGGGCAGCTGTACGGTCCGCCGACCGTCGCACCACAGCGCACCGGGCGGCGTCTCCGCGGCCAGTTCGAGCGCGAGCACCGAGTTCGGCGAGACCACCACCGGACGCGCGAACAGCGCGTGCGCGCTGATCGGCACCATGATCAGCGCCTCCACCTCGGGCCACACGATCGGCCCGCCACCGGAGAACGCGTACGCGGTCGAGCCGGTCGGCGTCGCGCACACCACCCCGTCGCAGCCCCAACGGGACAGCGGCCGGCCGTCCACCTCGGCGACCAGTTCGAGCATGCGCTCGCGCGAGGCCTTCTCGATCGCGGCCTCGTTCAGCGCCCAGTTGGTGTGCACGATCTCGCCGTTGACCCGGACCACCACGTCGAGTGTCATCCGCTCCTCGACGTCGTAGTCGCGCGTCACGACCCGCTCCACCACGTCGTTGAGGTCCTCGCGCTCGGCCTCGGCCAGGAAGCCGACCCGGCCCAGATTGACCCCGAGCATCGGCACCGCCGCATCGCGCACCAACTCCGCGCCGCGCAGCAGCGTGCCGTCGCCGCCGAGCACGATCGCCAACTCGCAACCCTTGGCCGCGTCCGGCTCCACGGACACCACGACCGCGCCCGGCAGGGCCAGGTCGTCCGCCTCGTGTTCGAGCACCCGCACGCCCAGGCCGGCCGCGATCAGCCGTTCCACCACCAGCCGTGCGCTCCGCAGTGCCGCAGGTCGGCCGGTGTGCGTCACCACCAGTACCGTGCGATCACTCATGCCCGTATCCCCTCGTCCGCATCAGATCGACCGCAGCCGTACCCGTACGCCGTGACGCTATCGTGCACGCCGCTCACCGAGGCCCCTCGGCGACCGCCCGATCGACGTCCGCGGGGTCCAGATCCGGCGCACCGGCCCGCATCCACAGGAAGTACTCGACGTTGCCCGACGGTCCCGGCAGCGGCGACGCGGTCACCCCGAGCACACCCAGGCCCGTCTTGGCGGCCTGCTCCGCCACCGTACGCACCGCCTCGGCCCGCAGCGCGGGATCGCGCACCACCCCACCCGCGCCGAGCCGCTCGCGCCCGACCTCGAACTGCGGCTTGACCATCATCACCAGATCCGCGTCCGGCGCCGAACAGCGCACCAGCGCGGGCAGCACCAGCCCGAGCGAGATGAAGGACAGGTCCCCCACCACGAGGTCGGCCGCCGGCCCCACCTGATCCGGCGTCAGCTCACGCACGTTGGTCCGGTCCCGCACCGTCACCCGGTCGTCGCTGCGCAGCACCCAGGCCAGCTGCCCGTAGCCCACGTCCACCGCGACCACGTGCGCCGCACCCGCGCGCAGCAGCACGTCGGTGAAGCCGCCGGTGGAGGCGCCCGCGTCGATGCAGCGCCGCCCCTCGACGGTGAGGCCGAGCGGGGTGAACGCGGCGAGCGCGCCGGCGAGCTTGTGCCCGCCGCGCGAGACGTAGTCCGGATCACCCTCGTCGGCCGCGACCACCACGGCCGCTCCCGCGTCGACCTGGGTGGCGGCCTTGGTCGCGGTCTGGCCGCCCACCGTCACCCGCCCGGCCGCGATCAGTTCGCTCGCGTGGTCCCGGGAGCGAGCGAGTCCCCTGCGCACCAGCTCGGCGTCGAGCCTGCGTCGTGCCACCGGTCGTGCCTGCCGTTCCTTGGTTGTGCCGAAGTCGTCGACGAGGACCCGCCCCGCATGTGTGCGTCCCTCGCCCGGCGTCGTGGATCCGGACCCACCGATCCGGTCTCGCCCTACCGGTCCAGTTCCGCCAGGGTGTCCCGCAATCCTCGGTGCACATCCTCGTACACCGACCCGTGCGCCTCGGTGGGCAGGTCACCCACACGGCTCAGGGTGGCGAGTACCGCGTCCACATGCGCGTCGCCGGAGGGCGCGGGCGGTTCGACGTCGAGCGGCCCGATCACCGGGATCGCCGACGGCACGCCGACCTCCTCGGGCGCACCGCCGCCCGCGCTCGGCGCCGGATCCGCGCTCGCCTCGCCGGCCTCCTCGGTCACGCTCGAACTCACGACTGCCCGTCCGCGTCCGCGGTCGGCGCGGTGGGCTTGCGGATGGCCTTCTTGGCCGGCGCCGCCTTCTTCGTGGCGGCGGTGCCGTTCGTCTTGCGGGCGGGCTTGCGCGCAGCGGCCGCAGGCGCCGACGCCGCAGCAGGCCGGGACGCGGGAGTCTTCTTCGCGGCGGCCTTCTTCGCGGCCGGCGGCTTCGCGGCAGCCTTCTTCGCGGCGGGCGCCTCGGCGTCGACGGCCGGCCGGGCGATCGGCGCAGCCGCCGGCGCACCGGCGCGCGACGCGGCAGGCGGCGTGGCCGGCCGGCCCGCCGACCCCGCACCCGGACCCGCCGGACGCGCCGTGCGCGGCGTGGACGCGCGCGCCAGCCGGTGCTCCAGGTCGGTCACCCGGCTCTTCAACCGAGCGATCTCCTCCTCGGCCTT
This sequence comes from Embleya sp. NPDC008237, assembly GCF_042956465.1. Classification (NCBI taxonomy): domain Bacteria; kingdom Bacillati; phylum Actinomycetota; class Actinomycetes; order Kitasatosporales; family Streptomycetaceae; genus Embleya; species Embleya sp. NPDC008237. The sequence goes on along the minus strand of NZ_JBIBGL010000013.1, from coordinate 7,220 downwards.
GACCAGGTCCTTGGTCCACGGCTTCGACCGGGACAACGCCTTGTCCACCTCGCCGCGCACCACACCCACGAGCAGGTCCCGGTTCGCCTTGCCGGTCTCGTACAGCTCCTCGGCGACCTGCTGCACGTACTGCGGCAACGCCTGGGCCTGATCGGGCACCTGCTCCAGGTCCAGACCGCTGCGCTCGACCAGGGCCTTGGCCACCTCGGTGACCCGCTGCCGGGTCATCTCGGTCAGGCCACTGGCGATCTGAAGGTAACTGCGCACGACATCTCGCATAAACGGCACCCGCCTTCCTGCTCGGGCCGCCCGTATGCGTGCCTGTGCGGCGATACGAACGGCGATGATCGGTCTGCTCCGACGCTACCCTCTCCACCGGCGCAGGGCCGGAAGCAACGACATGCCACACCCACGAACAACGGCGAACCCCCGACCCGGACCGGCGACCGCCGCCGGCACGGGGCCGGCCGGAACCCGCGACGGGCGACGCGAGGGCGACCGGCACCGGCATCGCCCAACCGCCGGTGGGGTACGGTCGCCAACCGGATCCCACGGAAGGAACGCCGCACATGGCCACCGTCGAAGAGTGCCGCAGGGCCCTCGAGGAACTGTCCGCCAAAATGGGCCGCGCCGAGGGCGACACCCGCAAGGCCGCACAGCTCGACCGCAGCCTCAGCTGCCGCGTCACCGACCTCGACGTCACCTTCTCCGGGCAACTGCGCGACGGCGCACTGCACGACATCGACACCGAACCACGCTCCGACAAGGCGCAGATCCGCCTCACCATGACCGGCGACGACCTGGTCGCACTCGTCGCCGGCGACCTCGACTTCGCCGCCGCGTGGGCCAAGGGCCGGGTCAAGCTGGAAGCCTCGCTCAAGGACCTGCTGGTCCTGCGCAAACTGCTCTGAGCACACCGGATCCCAGAACGCGCCGGCACCGCGGGCAACCCGCCCGACCCGGCCGGCCCCACATCCGCCCCCGCGCCGCTACCAGCCCAGGCGCGCCGCGACACCCTCGGTGTCCACCGGCGCATCCGCCGCCCACGCCGCCGCACACGCCGCCCGCAGTCCGTCGATGCGTTCGCCCGAACCCTCCACCGCCAACGCACCCTCGGCCACCCGCGCCGACCAGCCGCCGCACACCCAGGCGTCACCTTCGTGCCGGGCCGTCACCGGCGCGGCCAACAACGCCCGCAGGTCCTCCGCCACGAAGGTCGGCCGCTGCCCCGCCCCGGCCGCGAGCAGCGCCTGCGCCGTGGTCACCCCGGTGAGCACCAACAGGCTGTCCACATCCCCGTTGCACGCACCCTCGATGTCGGTGTCCAACCGATCGCCCACCACCAGCGGCCGACGCGCGCCGGTCCGCAGGATCGTCTCCCGATGCAGCGGCAACTCGGGCTTGCCCGCGACCACCGGCTCGACCCCCGTCGCCGCCCGCACCACACCGACGAGCGCACCGTTGCCCGGCGCGATCCCGCGCTCGGTCGGAATCGTCACATCGGCATTCGAGGCCACCCAGAACACCCCGCGCGCCACCGCGTACGAAGCCTCCGTCAACGCCTGCCACCCCACGTCGGCCGCGAACCCCTGCACCACCGCGGCCGGCTCCTCGTCCGCCGAACGCACCGGCCGCAGCCCGTGCTCGCGCAACGCGACCTCCAGTCCCTCACCCCCGACCACCAGCACCGCCGCGCCCTCGGGCACCCGCTCGGCCACCACCCGCGCCGCCGCCTGCGCCGAGGTCACCACGTCCTCCGGCTGCGCCGCGACGCCCAGCTCGACCAGATGCTCGGCCACCGCCTTGGGCGGACGCGACGCGTTGTTCGTGACGAACGCGAGCCCCATCCCGCGCCGGCGCGCCTCGCCCAACACCTCCACCGCGTGCGGAACGGCACGCGCACCGGTGTACACGACACCGTCCAGGTCGAGCAGCGCGACGTCGTACGCCCGCGCCAACTCACCCGCATCCGCGGCCCCGTCCGAACCGCCCGTCGCCGCCGATGCCGATCCGATCGGCGATCCGTCCGTCGATCCGGCTGCCGAGGTCTGCTCGCTCACGCGTCGTCACTCCTGTCGTCCATGTCCCCGCCGTCCTTGCCGATCGTCCCGTACGCACCCGCCCGCGCGCGCAACGTGGCCCGCGCCTGGACCAGCGCCGTCCGGTAGTGCTTGGTCTCCGGCCGCATCGCCACCGCGAGCGCCAGATGCTCCACCGCGGTCTCGAAGTCGCCGAGCCGCGAGGCGGACAGTCCCCAGCCGAACTGCGCATAGTCGTCCGCCGGATCCGACTCGGCCACCGCGCGAAAGTGCCGCAGCGCCTCGTCGTGTCTGCCCGAGTCGAACCACGCCCGCGCCAACGCCTCACGCACACTGCGCGATTCCGGCGCCGCGTCCGCCGCCCGCGCCAGCAACTGCGCGGCGGCGGCCGGATTACCCGACGCGAGCAGCTGCACCCCTCGTCGATACCAGTCGTACACATCGCCCGAGGGCGCACCGTTCACCCCGTCGGCTCCCTGAGCCATCGCCATGATGCCCTCCCGCACCTCGACCACGCGCCGGTCACCAAAATCCGGCAACCGCCGACATCGGATGTCCTGATCTTGCCCGGGCTCGGGCCCGTAACATTCGGCCATGGACGACGCAGTGCCGAACGGGCTCGATCTGGCCCCCTTCCGCGGGCTTCGCTACGACCCGGAACGCGTCGGGGACGTCGCGTCGGTGACCTCGCCACCGTACGACGTGGTCGAGCCCGGCGGCGTGCCCGCGCTGGAGGACGCCGACCCGCACAACATCGTGCGACTGGTCCTCCCGCGCAGCGCCGTGCACGCGGGCAGCACCCTGCGCACCTGGTTGGCCGAGGGCGCTCTGCGCCCCGACCCACTGCCCTCGTTGTACGTATACGAACAGCGCGATCACAACTCGATCCAGCGCGGTCTGATCGGCGCGCTCTCGCTCGACTCCGCCGTCCTGCCGCACGAGGACGTGATGCCCGGCCCGGTCGCCGACCGGGCGGCACTGATGAGCGAACTGTCGGCCAACCCCGAGCCGATCCTGCTGGTGTACACCGGCGGCGGGCGCGCCTCGGACATAGTCGAACAGACCACCCACCAGCCGCCCCTGGTGGGCCTGCGCACGCCGGACGGCATACGCCACCGCTTGTGGGGGCTCACCGATCGCCACGCGCTCGCCGGGATCCGCGCGGACCTCGCGCATCGCAAGGCCCTGATCGCCGACGGCCACCACCGCTGGGCCGCCTACGCCAGGATGCGCGAGCGGGCCCACGCGGACGGCCGCGGCGACGGCCCCTGGGACCGCGGCCTGGTCCTGCTCGTGGACACCGTGCGCCACCCGCTGCGGGTCGGCGCGATCCACCGTGTACTGCCCAAGCTGCGTCCGGCCGACGCCCTCGACGCCCTGGCCACCTACGGCGACGCAGGCGCCGGCGCGTTCCTGGCCCGTCCCCTCGACGGCACCCTGCCCGCCGCCCTGTGGGCACTGGACCAGGCCGTCGGCCCGGCCTTCCTGCTCGTCGGCGACCGCCGCTTCCACCTGCTCACCGGCCCCGACCCGGATCTGCTCGACATCGCGATCCGCGCCGACCGCCCGCGCACGTGGCGCTGCCTCGACGCCACCGTCCTGCACGCGGCCCTGCTCGACCACGTCTGGCACGTCCCCGACAACTGGGACAACATCACCTACGTCCACGACGCGGCCGCCGCCGTCCGCCAGGCCAACCAGACCGGCGGAACCGCGATCCTGCTGCGCCCCACCGACGAACGGGTCGTCCGCGAACTCGCCGAGCAGGACGTCCGCATGCCCCGGAAGTCCACATCCTTCGGCCCGAAGCCGGCCACGGGACTGGTGCTGCGGAGCCTGGACCTCCAGGAGTAGTGACGGGCCGGGGGCGACGGCGGGACGGGGTGCGACCTCTTCCGGTCGCATACGATCACGGACGTTCGCCTCCCACCCCCGTAACGCAGAAAAGGGCCCGGCACGAATGTGCCGGGCCCTTCCCCGCATCGCCTCACCGCCACCGACCTCGGGGCGGCGCCGAATCAGTCCTTCGCGTCGACGACGGGCTCGGCCTCGTCGGCCTCGTCGGCCTCGTCGGCGCTGTCCGCCTCGGCGTCCGCGGCGTCGACGGCCTCGGGAGCGTCGTCGTCCTCGTCGTCCGCGTCGTCTTCGACCCGGTCCTCGTCGCCGTCGAAGTCCTCGTCCTCATCCGGGGCATCCTCGGCGTCCGCAACCGCGTCCGCCGCCGAGTCCTCGATGTGGTTCTCGTCCTCGTCGTCCTCCGCGTCCGGGTCGAGCGCGTCGGTGAAGTCGAGGCCGTCGAGTTCGGCGACCCGCTCGGCTGCGCCGGTCTCGCCGGTGGTGTCCGCCTCGGCGGCCCGACCGAACCAGTCGCGCGCCTCGTCGTCCCGGCCTACTGCCGCCAACGCGTCGGCATACGCGAACCGCAGGCGCGCCACCCAGGGGTTGGTCGACGCCGAGTTCAGCTCCGGCACCTGCAACGTGACCACGGCCGCGTCGAGCTGGTCCAGGTCGCGACGCGCACCGGCCGCGACGATCCGCAGCTCGATCTGCGCGGCCTTGTCCAGTTCCTTGACCTCGTCCGCGCCCGCCATCTGCAGCGCCCGCTCCGGACGGCCCAGCCCGCGCTCGCAGTCGGCCATCACGGCCCAGTGCTCGCTCGAACCGGTCATCCGCCGCGCCGCACGCAGCTCGGACAGCGCCTCCGCATACGCACCGGCCATGTACGCCGCGATCCCGGCCGCCTCCCGCACCGCGGCGACGCGCGACGCGAGCCGCAGCGCGACCTTGGCGTACTTGTAGGCCAGCTCCGGGTCCTCGTCGACCGTACGGCCGATCATCACCAGGTTGCGCGCGACCTCGTCCGCGAGGGTCTTGGGCAGTCCACGCAGCTCCTGGCGCGCTTCCGCACCGAGCTCCTCGGCCTGCACGTCCTCGGGGATGAACATCCGCTCGACCGGCACGTAGCCGGGCTCGTCCCGCCGATCGAACGAGGGACGCGACCCCCCGCGGTCGTCACGGTTGCCATACGACGGACGGCTGTTGCCCCGATCCCGGTCCCCGAACGAGGGACGCCCACCACGGTCGTCCCGGTTGAACGGGGGACGCGAGCCTCCACGGTCACCACGGTCGCCGTACGACGGACGCGACCCACCACGATCATCGCGGCCGGGCCGGTCGGAGCGCTCCGGACGGTCCGAGCGGAACGGTGCACGCGCGCCACCGCCGGAACGGTCGTCCCGGTTGAACGCGGGACGCGAGCCACCACGGTCGTCCCGGTTGAACGGCGGACGCCCGGCACCACCACGGTCGTCCCGACCGCCACTCGCCGGACGACCCGAACCCCGGTCGTCCCGACGCGGCGCCGGACGACGCTCGTGGAACGGCTGCCGCGCGCCGGGCTGACCGTTGTAGGTCGGCCGGCTGCTGGCGCCGTCCTTGTAGTCACGGTCCCCGAACTCCCGCTCCTCACGAGCGGGCCGGTCGGAGCGCTCGGGCCGGTCGGAGCGATACGGCGGACGCGAGCCACCGGCGCCACCACGGTCGTCCCGGTTGAACGACGGGCGACGGTCTCCGCCCCGCTCCTCGCGGAACCCGGGCCGGTCGTCACGACCGGCCGAAGGCCGACGATCCCCACCACGGTCGTCGCGGTTGAAGGGAGGACGCGAGCCGGCGCGGTCGTCCCGGTTGCCGTACGACGGGCGCGAGCCACCACGGTCGTCGCGCGCCGGCCGATCCGCACGCAACGGCAGCCGCCCACCGGCGCCGCCACGGTCGTCGCGGTTGCCGAACGAGGGGCGCGAGCCACCACGGTCGTCGCGAGCGGGCCGGTCGGAACGCTCCGGACGATCCGAGCGGTACGGCGGACGCGAGCCACCACCGGAACGGTCGTCCCGGTTGAACGACGGGCGACGGTCCCCGCCCCGCTCCTCGCGGAACCCGGGCCGGTCGTCACGACCGGCCGAAGGCCGACGATCCCCACCACGGTCGTCACGATTGAACGCGGGACGCGAACCGCCACGGTCGTCGCGGTTGCCGTACGACGGACGCGAGCCACCACGGTCGTCCCGGTTGAAGGGAGGACGCGAGCCACCGTCGCGGTCCTCGCGGCTCGGCCGCGAGATCGCGTGGTCGCCACGTGCCCCGTAGGACGTACGCGACTGGCCGCGGTCACGCTCGGGACCATCCGCCCGGAAGGGCGCACGCGAGCCATCACGGTCGTCGCGAGCGGGCCGGTCGGAACGCTCCGGGCGGTCCGAGCGGTACGGCGGACGCGAGCCGCCGCCGGAGCGGTCGTCCCGGTTGAAGGGGGGGCGCGAAGCGCCACCACGGTCGTCCCGACCACCGGACTGCGGACGCCCGGCGCCTCGGTCGTCACGGTTGAACGCAGGACGCGAGCCGCCACGGTCGTCCCGGTTGCCGTACGAGGGGCGCGAGCCGCCACGGTCGTCCCGGTTGCCGTACGACGGACGCGAGCCGCCGCGGTCGTCGCGGTTGCCGAACGAGGGGCGCGAGCCGCCACGGTCGTCGCGAGCGGGCCGGTCGGAACGCTCCGGGCGGTCCGAGCGGTACGGCGGACGCGAGCCACCACCGGAACGGTCGTCCCGGTTGAAGGGGGGGCGCGAAGCGCCACCACGGTCGTCCCGACCACCGGACTGCGGACGGCCACCGGACTGGGGCCGACCGGCGCCCGCACCACGGCTACCGCCGCGGTCGTCACGATTGAACGGAGGACGCGAACCGCCACGGTCGTCACGGCCGCCCTGATCACGACCACCGGAAGCCGGACGGCCACCGCGATCGTCACGGTTGAACGGCCGGCGATCACCACCGCCACCGCCCCCCGAGTACTGCGATCCACTGGGACGGCGACTCGGCCGTCCCTCGGAGGGGGGATTGGACATGGGATTTGCTCCTCGTGATCGTCGTACGGGTACGCAGTCGCCTGTGGCTCGACCACCATTGTCCCGTATGACGAACGAAGTCGGCGCACCCGACAGTGGCCATGAACCCCTGTGAACAGGGGTCGCCACGGTAAATAAATCCGGATAAAAAAATAAGGGGCCCCACCGGGGTGGGGCCCCTTACTCACGTAGATTCCGGCGGCGTCCTACTCTCCCACACCCCTTCGAGTGCAGTACCATCGGCGCTGGAGAGCTTAGCTTCCGGGTTCGGAATGAGACC